>JAXMDE010000006.1:0-375154 GCA_046349015.1 Bradyrhizobium sp.
TATGAGCGCTGCACGTTCGGGCACGGCGGCGCCATCGTCGACGTGCCGACGGTCCTCAAGGATACGCGCGATGTCGAGCTTTCCGATCTCAAGGGCTTTGACGCCGTCATCCATCTGGCCGCGCTCTCGAACGATCCGCTTGGCGACCTGCGCGCCGGCCTCACCGACGATATCAATCATCGCGCCAGCGTTCGCATGGCGGAACTCGCCAAGAAGGCCGGCGTCCGCCGCTTCCTCTTCGCATCGTCCTGCAGCAACTACGGCAAGGCGGGCGAGGGCATGATCGACGAGACCGGCGCGCTCAACCCGGTGACGGCGTATGGCGAGTCGAAAGTCAATTCCGAACGCAGCATCGCGCGGATCGCCGGCGACGGCTTCTGCCCGGTCTATCTGCGGCCGGCCACCGCCTATGGCGTGTCCCCGCGATTGCGGTTCGACATCGTCCTGAACAATCTCGTCGCCTGGGCGGTCACGACCGGGAAGATCCATCTGAAGTCCGACGGCACTCCGTGGCGCCCGATCGTTCATATCGAGGATATTTCGCGGGCCTTCATTGCGGCGCTCGAGGCCCCGACCGAGGCGGTCTTCAACGAAGCGTTCAACGTGGGCCAGACGGCGCACAACTACCAGATCCGCGATCTCGCCAGGATCGTCGCCGAGGTCGTGCCCGGCTGTGAGGTCGAGTTCGCCGAAGGTGCCGCCCCGGATACCCGTTCGTATCGCGTCAGTTTCGAAAAGATCAAAAGCCGTCTGCCGAATTTCAAGCCGCTATGGGATGCAAAGAGAGGTGCCGAGCAGCTCTACAATGCCTACCTTGCGTCCGGCGTCACGTTGGAAGAGTTCGAGGGTCCGCGCTACCAGCGCATCGGCCACATCAACAAGCTTCTCGCTGAGGGGATCCTCGATGCCGACTTGCGGCACCGCCCGATCGGAAGCTGGAACGCGGCCGCGTCGGCGCCGCAACTAGCGGACTCCTGACGCGGGGAGACACGGGGCCGACTGCCCTCTCGAAAGGTGCGGGATGTTCCTGGACAGACTTTTCGTCGACGATGCGGGCGCGGAGATCCTCGCGCTGGCCGCCAAGATTTATCCGATCTGCCGGAGCATCACCGGCAACGGCGTAAGGCAGACCTTGCGCGAGGTCGCCGCGCACATCCCGCTCGACATCCATGAGGTTCCCACGGGAACGCCCGTTCTCGACTGGACCGTTCCGCGCGAGTGGAACATCCGCGATGCCTGGATCAAGAACGCGCGCGGCGAGAAAATCGTCGATTTCAATCGGTCCAACCTGCACGTCATGAGCTACAGCGTGCCGGTGCATCGGAAGATGTCGCTCGCCGAATTGAAGCCGCACGTCCACACGCTGCCCGATCAACCCGACCTCATCCCCTATCGGACCTCGTACTATGCGGAGAACTGGGCATTCTGCATGCCGCACCGCCAGTTCGAGGCACTGCGCGACGAGACCTACGAGGTATCGATCGACTCCAGCCTGGCGGACGGCCATCTCACCTATGGCGAATATCTGCACCGGGGAGAGACGCAGGATGAATTCCTGCTCTCCGCGCACGTCTGCCATCCCTCGCTCGCGAATGACAATTGCTCGGGCATCGCGCTGCTGACCCAGCTGGCAAAACGCATGTCGGGCCTGCGCACCCGCTACAGCTATCGCTTCCTGTTTGCGCCGGGCACCATCGGGGCCATCACCTGGCTTGCCCGCAACGAAGACAGCGTCCACCGTATCAAGCACGGCCTTGTCGTCTCGATGCTCGGCGACCGGGGCGGCCCGACCTTCAAGAAGAGCCGGCAGGGCAATGCCGAAATCGACCGTGCAATGATCCACGCGCTGAATCATTCGGGCCTGGTGCCGACGATCGAGGAATTTTCGCCCTATGGCTACGACGAGCGCCAGTACTGCTCGCCGGGCTTCAACCTTCCCGTCGGCCTGCTTCAGCGCAGCAAGTACGGCACGATCCCCGAGTACCATACCTCGGCGGACAATCTCGATTTCATCTCTGCCGAGCAGCTCGGCGAATCATACCGGCTGATCAGCGATGCCATCGCCGTGATCGAAGGCAACGGCATCTTCCGCAACACCGTGTCGAAAGGCGAACCGCAGCTCGGCAGGCGCGGGCTCTATGGCGCGATCGGCGGCGACAAGGATACGGCGGCCGCGAACATGGCGATGCTCTGGATCCTCAATCTGTCAGACGGCGAGCATTCATTGCTCGACATCGCGGAGCGGTCAAATTTGCCGTTTGCGGTCATCAAGCGGACGGCCGACTTGCTCGCACGCGATGATCTGCTCACGCCCGTCGACGGCGTGAGTGCGGCTCCGCTCAGGCCGTAAAGTCCGGCCAGCCCAGGTCCTTTTCCGAAATCGTCGTTACCGGCAGCGGCCACCTGATGCCGAAAGCCGGATCATTGTGACGAACGCCGCTGGCGGCCGCCGGCTCATGGAATTCCGAGATGAGATAGTTAACCCGCGTGTCATCGGCGAGCGTCTGGAAGCCGTGAGCAAAGCCTTTCGGGATGTAGAGCTGCAGTCCGTTGTCGCCGGACAGCTCAAAGCCCCTCCATTGCCGGAACGTCGGCGATTCCGGTCGCAGGTCGACGATCACGTCGAAGATCGATCCGGTGAGACAGCGAACGAGTTTCACCTCCCCGTGAGGCGATTTCTGGAAGTGCATGCCGCGAACTGTTCCCTTGCGAGACGAGTGGGACACGCTGTGCTGGGGAAATTCCGTTTCGAGACAATGATCGCCGAATTCGTTGACGCAGAAGGTGCGCACGAAGTAGCCGCGCTCGTCGCGCGCCGGTTCCGGATGAATGAGCCACGCACCATCAAGGTCGATTGCTTCGAAGCGCATGATTAATCGTTGCTCCACCGATTGATTAAACTTGTCTGCATCAGCACACCAGCGGCTCGCGATCTTCGTCTCGGCAATGCTTCAAGTTTTACCATAATGCGCTACAACGCTATGAATTGCCTGTGCATATGCAATAGATGATTCCAACGCGACGTCACGGTCGTTCCGTCATCAGAGTCAACATTGCGAAGCACGGGCCAATGAACGCGCATTCTTATCCCAAATCGACCGCGCTGAAATCCACCCATGGCCGTTGCCGGCTCTGCGACAAGTCGCTCCGCACGAGCTTCGTAGATCTCGGAATGTCTCCGCTCTGCGAGAGCTTCCTGACAGCAGATCAGATCGACGCGATGGAGCCGTACTACCCGCTGCATGCGCTGGTCTGCGACGACTGCTTCCTCGTCCAGCTCAAGGAATACGTCAAGCCCGAGCACATCTTTACCGAATACGCCTACTTCTCGTCTTACTCGACCTCCTGGGTCGAGCACGCCCGCAAATACTGCGAGATGATCAAGGCCCGCCTGGAACTCGGTGCCCAGAGCCGCGTATACGAGATCGCCAGCAACGACGGATATCTGCTTCAGCACTTCCTGCCGCTCGGGGTGCCGGTAACAGGCATCGAGCCGGCCGCCAACGTGGCGGAAGTCGCACGCAAGAAGAACATCCCGACCCTGGTCGAATTCTTCGGGCTCGAACTGGCGAAGCGCCTGGCGTCGGAAGGCAAGCGCGCCGATCTCATCATCGGCAACAATGTGCTGGCGCAGGTGCCCGACCTCAACGACTTCGTGGCAGGCATGGCGCACCTGCTGGCGCCGCAGGGTGTCATCACCCTCGAATTCCCCCATCTCGAGAAGCTCATCAAAGAGAACCAGTTCGACACCATCTATCACGAGCATTTCTCGTACTTCTCGCTGGTGACGATCGATCGCCTGGCGGCGCGTCACGGGCTCAAGGTATTCGACGTCGAGGAGATCGCCACCCATGGCGGGTCGCTGCGGGTCTATCTCTGTCGCGACGATGCCGCCTATGCGGTGTCGTCTAACGTTACCGGGCTGTTGGCCCACGAACGCCAGATCGGCTTCGAGGATATCGCGACCTATGCGCGGTTTGCTGCGCGTGTGCACCAGACCAAGCGCCATCTCATGGACTTCCTGATCGAGTGCAAGGAAAAGGGCGCCCGGATTTGCGGTTATGGCGCGCCGGGCAAGGGCAATACGCTGCTGAACTATTGCGCGATCGGCACCGATTTTCTCGACTTCACCGTAGACCGCAATCCTTACAAGCACGGCCGCTACACGCCGGGCATGCACATTCCGATTCTGCCGGTCGAAGCCATCGACGAGTACAAGCCGGACTACCTGCTGATCCTGCCCTGGAATCTCAGGAAAGAGATTGTCGCGCAGATGCGGCATGTCGGCGAGTGGGGCTGCAAGTTCGTGGTGCCGATTCCGGGCGTACAGATCATCGATCCGCGGGAGCTGACACAATGAAGGTCGTTCTGTTTTGCGGCGGGCTTGGTACCCGAATCCGTGAATACTCGGAAAGCATTCCGAAGCCGATGGTGCCAGTCGGCCATCAGCCGATCCTGTGCCACGTCATGCAGTATTACAGCCAGTACGGCCACGACGATTTCATCCTCTGCCTCGGCTACAAGGCCAACGTCATCAAGGATTACTTTCTGAACTATCGGCAGACGGCCAACAGCGATTGCGTCGTTTCCGAGTTTGGCAAGAAGGTCGAGATTCTCGGCGACCGCCCGCCGGACTGGCGCGTTTCGCTGGTGGATACCGGAACGTGGCGGAACATCGGCGAGCGGCTGATGGCGGTCAAGCATCTCGTCAAGGACGAGGAGATGTTCCTTGCCAATTACAGCGACGGGCTGACGGACGCGCCTCTGCCGGAGATGATCCAGCGATTCAAGGAAAGCGGCAAGATCGCCTGTTTCATTGCCATCCATCCGCCGATCAGCTTCCACCTCGCGCAATTCGACGAGGCGGGGTCGGTTCAGCGCATTCGATCCAGCCAGGAATCCGATATCTGGATTAACGGCGGGTTCTTCATCTTCCGCAAGGAGATCTTCGACTTCATCAAGGAAGGCGAGGAGCTCGTGCTCGAACCGTTCAACCGCCTGATCGAGGGCGGCCATCTGATGGCCTACAAATATGAAGGTTTCTGGCGCGCCATGGATACGTTGCGCGACCGGCAGGTGCTCGAAGACATGGTGGAACGCGGCGAGACGCCTTGGCGCGTTCAGGCGCCACCCATCGTCAAGGCTGCCTGATGCGGGCGCTGCAGCTTGCCAGGCCGGGCGATCGGTTGTCGCTCCTTTGTCTGGGAGCGCATTCAGACGACATCGAGATCGGCGCCGGCGCCATGCTGCTTGGCTTGATGGAGCGTGGTGTCCAGCTGGACGTACACTGGTGCGTGCTGAGCGGGGCCGGCGTCCGCGACGACGAGGCGAGGAAATCGGCGGCCGACTTTCTTGCCAAGGCGGCCTGCGCCAGGATCGAGATCATGCCGTTTCGCGACGGCTTCTTTCCCGAGCAGGGCGAGGCGATCAAGCAGTGGTTCGAAACGCTGAAGGGACGGGTCGACCCCGATCTCATCCTGACCCATCGGCGCGACGACGCGCACCAGGATCACCATCTGGTCTGCCGGCTGACCTGGAACACGTTCCGCGACCACCAGATCCTGGAGTACGAGATACCGAAGTGGGATGGCGATATCGGGCAGCCGAATGTCTACGTGCCGGTATCCGCCGCGGCGCTCGCGCGCAAGATCGAGCTGTTGATGGCTCATTTCGGCAGCCAGCGTTCCAAGCAGTGGTTCGATGACGAGACGTTTCGCGGGCTGGCGCGGATCCGGGGCATGGAATGCCGGGCGCCCGAACGTTACGCGGAGGCGTTTTTTGCGCGCAAGGTGGCATTGATATGATTGCAGCGTGGATCTTCTCGAGGGCGCCGGCAACCGGCTCCTTGCTGGATTTTTTCCGGAAGCGGTCTGACGCGAGAAGCCGGCAGGCATTGGGCCTGAAGGCGGATGAATGGGTGCAGGTCCGTTCACGCGAGGAGATTCTTGCCACCCTCGATGCCAACGGACGGCTCGACGAGATGCCGTTCATGCCGGAGATGCTGAAATATTGCGGCGCCCGCATGATGGTCGGGAAGCGGGCGCACAAGACCTGCGATCCGGCGCTCGGGATCGGCGGCCGCAAGATGGCCAACACCGTGCACCTGTCCAACATCCGCTGCAACGGCTCCGCGCATGACGGCTGCGAAGCAGGCTGCCTGATCTTCTGGAAAGAGGCCTGGCTCAAGCGGATCGAACCGGCAACGGGCAACGGAAAGCCTGCGCAGGCCGCGGTCTTCAGCCGGACTGGCTGCACCGAAGATATCCTTCACTCGAGCATCAGGATCCCGCCGGCTGCCGGCGAGACCGAGCCGAGATATGTCTGCCAGAACACACAGGTCAAATTCGCCACCCAGCCGCTGCCGTGGTGGGATCTGCGGCAGTTCGTCGAGGACTACACTTCCGGCAATGTGAAGCTGTCGGAGTTGGCAAAAGGCCTGTTGTACTCGGCCTGGCGCACGGTAGCCGAGGCTGGGATCGGCGTCGGCTTTGCCATGCGCTGGATTTACGACCGGTACCAGCGCGCCGCCGGCGGCGTGCCGTATCCGATCAGGCCCTACGGCGTGCCGAAGGGAACGCCGGTGCCGAGAGAGCAACTCGATCTGCAGCCCGGTGAGACCGTCCGGGTCAAGCCGTATAACGAGATTCTCAAGACCCTGGATTCCAACTATCGGAACCGCGGACTGTATTTCGATGCGGAGATGGTGCCGTTTACCGAGCGCGAATACGAGGTCGAGCGGCGGCAGAAGCAGATCATCGATGAAGCGTCCGGCAAGATGATCCGCTTCAAGACTGACGCCATCGTCCTCAAGGACGTCGTCTGCGAGGCGCGCTACGCGAACTGCCGCCGCTTCTGTCCGCGCGCGATCTATCCCTATTGGCGCGAGATCTGGCTGGAGCGTGTCCCCGCCGGCCAGGCTGGCGGCAAGTGCAGGCACGGACACAAGTAAGTAAGGACGACGGCCTTGTCGGCAAAGCGTGGCTCTGGCTATTTTGGGGAGAACAAGGCCTATGCAGGTCTTGGCCGCGCATCGCTGCATAGCGGCATGATCTTCATTGCCGCGCGTGGCGCCAATATCTTTGTCCAGCTGGCGTCGACTATTCTGCTCGCTCGCATTCTTTCCCCGCACGATTTCGGTCTCGTTGCCATGGTTTTGGCGCTGGTCGGCTTCGCGCCGATGCTGATAGATCTCGGGACGAGCGAAGCATCCGCGCAGAAGACGCACATCACCGAAGCGGAAGTCAGCACACTGTTCTGGCTGAATGTTGCGATCAGCCTCGGCCTGACGTTGCTGCTCATCTGGAGCAGCGATGCGATCGCGCGCTTCTTCGGCGAACCTTCGCTGACCGGCATCGCACTTGCCCTGTCGATTACCTTCGTGCTGACGGCGATGTCGACGCAGCATTCGGCGCTGATGCGCAGGGCGATGCAGTTTCAGCGCATTGCGATGATCGACATCTCCGCGAATCTGGTCGGCAGCATCGTCAGCGTCGCGCTGGCGCTGGCGGGTTGGGGCTACTGGTCGCTCGTCGTCAAGCCGATCGTGACCGCGGGCTGGACCGCCGTCGCCGTCTGGATCAGCTGCCGCTGGGTACCCGGACGACCGCGGATTTCGCCGGACGCCAAGGAACTGCTCGGCTTCGGGCTGGGTGTGACCGGCTTCACCATGACGGACTACCTCGTGAAGTCGGCCGACAGGCTCGCAATCGGCTATTTTCAGGGACCGGGTCCGCTCGGCTATTTCCAGAATGCGTTTACGATCTACAGCAATGTTCTCAGCATTCTCACCGAGCCGCTTCATAACATCGCGGCGTCGAGCCTGAGCAAATTGAGGTCTGACGTTGACGCGCTGAAGCGGGCCTGGGCGACCGCGCTGTCGACCCTGAGCTTCTTCGCCGCGCCGGCCTTTGCGATTCTCGCGGTGATCGGACAGGATTTTGTGGTGCTGCTGCTTGGGCAGAAGTGGGCGCCGGCCGGACCCCTGCTGTGCATCTTTGCCGTAAGGGGCATCGCTCACAGCATCGAACGCACGATGGGCTGGCTTCATGTTGCGGCCGGACGTGCCGATCGCTGGATGCGGTGGGGCGTTTACAGCGCGTTCGTCCAACTGATGGCGCTGCTGGTCGGGCTGCCCTTCGGTGTGAACGGCGTTGCCGCGGCTTACGCTCTCGTGACGTTCGGCCTGTGCGTCCCGGCCCTGGTTCATTCGGGGAGCCCGATCGGCATTCGGACCAGGGATGTCCTGCAGGCCGTCGGTCCGCAAATGATTGCCGGTCTTGTTGCCGTCGCCGCCGGCTTCATGGTGGAGCAGGCATTCTTGGCTGGTTCCTCTCACCTGGTGCGGATGTTCCTTTCCGGAATGGTGTGCCTTGCAACCTATCTCGTTGTCGTAGTGGGCGTCTTCAGGGTCACCGCTCCGCTGCATCTTGTTTTCTCCGCGCTGCGCGACCTTCGCGCAGTTCGAATGCCGGCCGGTTCCCGGTCCTGATGGCGAGGATGCCGATGAAATTTCTCGAACAGCTTCTTCTCCGGCTTGATAGCGCGCCCTGGAACGCCGTTACCCGGATGGCGCTCGGCTTCTGCATTCCGCCCGTCTTCCGCCTGTTGTCGGGCGGTCGCGACCAGATCTGGATCGCACTCGCGCTGTTCATCGGCTTGCTGATTGCTTTGCGCGTGGGTCCCGCGCTGTTGCGCGCCGTGCTGCCGTTCTCGGCCGGGACCAAAGGCATCTGGTTCCAGCGTCGGCAGATCGCAAAGCTGCACGACAGCTACCAGTGGCAGAAGCTGTTTTGGATGGGGCTCGGCATGCTGGCCTTTGCCATCACTGCAGGCGGCCTGGGAGTCGGTGAGCAGGTTCTGACCGCAATTTGCCTGATCGGCGGGGCCGCCGGGCGATTGCTTTGGCAGCGGAACAAGCCCGGCGTCGCAATCGCCTGATCGGGCCTAGGACTTCGTCGTCGAAGCCGGAAGCTGGCGGCATTCCGAATAGACCGACCGATCCTCCAGATCGGATCGCTCCAGGCAATGCGCGGTGTCGCTGACTTCCCCTGCGACGCTGAAATCGTAGGCCTGGTTCCTGAACATCAGGACATATCGCCCCGGTGTCAGCGTGAGGCGCGGATCGGCCGGTCGAATGAAGATCATCTCCTTGTTCGCGGCAACTGGAGCGATGCGGAAATCGATCAAGCCGCCGCGCACGGCCCAGGTGTCCTCGACCGGTGCCGCCTTCGGCTTGCCGCCGGCAAACGTTGTTGCCTGCATCACTTTGGCGACGATGCGCACCGAAGCGCTCTCCGGAACGTTGGTGGCCAGTTCACGGTGATAGACGACGAATTGCAGGTTTCCGTTCGCGAGCGGCGCCGGAGCCGGTTTCGATATCGGGCTGGAAATCGAGACCCTGGCGTCGGGGAGGCGAACCGGCAGCGGATCGAGCGGCGTCAAATGCCCGTCGTTCACGGCATATACGCCATAGTTGTCGGGAATCTCGAACGGATAGGTGGCCGGCGCCCTTTCGGCCAAGGAGGTCACGCTCGCTTGTGACGGCCGTACCGTTGGCACGGACGCAGTTGTCTCGGCGAGCAGCGGGCTCTGTCGCTCCTCGCCCGGCAATGGCAGCCTGTCCAGAAGTCCCAGCGTGACCAGGCTGGCACCCGATAGCACCGCCAGCATCACTCCGGTCAGCAGCGCAGTCCTGGCCATTATCCCCAGCTGCCCGGCACCGTCGCGCATGGCGGGATGCTTTGGCATTGCCGGCGCGATGTACTCGCAGATGATCAGCGGCGGTTGCTTGACTCGCGGGGGTACGGTGTTGGCTGCAGTCTCCGTCTTGCCGGCGCGTGAATTCCGGTGCGCCCGCTCCACCGGCAGGGCTCGCCGGCTGTTTGACGCCTGAGGCCGCGGCTCCTGCAGCCGGGAGCGCGATTCCGCTCCGGCAGACACCGGTGCCGGATTCTTCTGCGGTTCGACCACGGCGGTACTCTGCGGGTAAGGCGGACGACTGCCGTTCTTCATAGCGGCCGGCGCAGGGTCGGCGTGATCGCGGCGACGCAGTTCCGCCACCTCGCGCGCAATGTCCATGATCTCGTTGCGGATGCGGGTGATCTCGGATTGCCGGTGCAGTTCTGCTTCCGCCTCGGGCAAGGCGAGCGTCGCGGCGGATGCGTTGCCGCCAACGTCCTGATCGATCCCGAAAGGAGCGCCCGTACCATTGAATTGATCGGCCGGACCGTAGGCTGCTGGGGTGAGGTGTTCGTCGTTGACCGCAAGAGGTCCGCGTTGTTGCAGAGCAGACCAGGTTCGTGCCGGGGCCGTCATGGACGGACCGGGCCGCGCGGGAACGAACTCGGAATCGGACCGGTGCTGACGGCTACCCCACAAACTTCGCTTCACGATACACCTCAGCCCGCTGTCGACATCACTTCGAGTCTGCGCCTCAAGAACTCTGGCGCCATGAACTCGCCGTCGGGACATCCGAAGCACTTGGACGTCGAGGCTGTGCCCATCGCAATGTCGAGGCTGTCAGCTAAGTGGCCGGGTGTCCGCGCTCCTACAATTTCACGAATTCATTAACCATATGTTTCGGCAGTTCGTTAACCATTTGGACACCGGACAGCCGAGGCCTTGCAGCGCGCTGAATTGTCGGCAGTCGATAGAACAGGAAATGACAATTTTGCGTCGGACTTAAGAGGCGATCCGCGCGAGCTGGTCGGCGCGCTGCTGCATTTTTTCGGTCGGCGCCAGACCGAGGACATCGAACACGGCTCTGATGCGATAGAGCCAGTCGTGCCTGCGCGCGGCCTCCCTGACATTCCTAGAGCGGACCGTCGCGAGCCGTTCCTGGTTGGTGTCCAGCTCGGCCAGGATGCTGCCGACGTCGGGAGAATCGAACGGCAGGTGGATCACGGCGTCCGGCCAGTCAAACTGCCGCGCGAATTCCGCCGTGCGCGGCGCCTCGCCGATCATGATCGAGCCTGCCGCCATGCCCTCATAGAAGCGGGCGGAGATTTCGTCCCGCCCGGCGGTGAATTCAGGATTGTTGACGTGGCTGCGATTGGCGATGAAGTAACGGCTGTGCTTGAGGATCGTTGCCAGCATCACGCGATGCTCCTGCGCGTTGTCGACGCGGAACGTGCGCTGCTTCTTGTCGCTGCCGCTCGCGGCGACCGTATCGTAGTAATAGAAGCTGTTCCGCCGTGCCGCATCCTCCAGCAGTGCGCGATGCGTGATCTGGGAGCGGCGGCCGATATTGCAGACGTCGATCGGTCTCGGCTGGTCGGGCACGGCGGGAGCGAAACGCAGCACGTCGACCGCAAGCGGAAGGTAGCTGCAGGGGCGGCCGGTGATGCGCGCCAGGTCATCGACGCAGTGCTGAAGCCCGGTGAAGACGTGGTCGAATTGCGACAGCAACTCGAGCAGGTATTCCGGCAACTCGTCGGTCCACACCTCTGTGATGAAGCAGGCTGCCTTGCCGCAGCGCCGGCGCCAGTCCGGAATCGTTGCGAGAGAGTAGAGCTCGAAAGCGTTGCTGAAGACCGGGAAGAACAGGTCGTAATCGCCGCTCAACATCGTCGCGCCGCGCGGCACAGGCGCAAGCTGCGCCGCGAGTCGCTGAGATCCGGACAGCAGACGCACGAGCTTGTAGGCGCGGCGGGAGAATTCGAGAGAGGCAAAGTCGGTTGCATCGATACGCTCGGCATCGGTGACCGCCTGCAGCGTGTCCTCGAACTCATAGGCCAGGCAGAACGCCACCAGGTCGGATATCCGACGCTGCGACAATAGCAGAACCTTGCCGTTCACGATGTCAGCGCCTTCCAGCTGCAAAGATATTCGCGACTGCGCCGTCAGTATCGCGGAACCGGATCATGTTTCAATCGTGGTGACAATTCGCGCGCCGTTTTCGCCGACATCTTTGACATAGACGTTAATTGAAAGCGTTAAGCGTTCGACGAAACAGGATCGCGATGATTGCACCTCGACCAATCCGGTAATTTCCGGCCTGCGCAGCGCACGTCGGGATAGCTGCTGCCGGGCGGAACTACCTGGATTAACCATGCCGTTCATTGCGCGTTTTCTCGGTTTTACCGATTGGTTACGGTGCCGCGAACGGAGATCTGCTCATGAGCGCAATTCCCCCTTCGAGTCCGTCTCGCCGGCATTTCATCGGCATCGCCGCCGCCGCCGCCAGAAAGCTCTCGATGATTTCAGTCGGCTCGACCGCGCTGTCGCTGCTCGGCACGCGGGATGCAGCAGCCGACATACGCGAGCATCATCATCACTGGCCTTTTCAGTCCGACCGGCATCGTGAGTTCGGCGACATCGGATACGGGCGCAACAGCGGATCAGGACTAGGACAGGGATCAGGCGCGGCTTCCGGGCAGGGCAGGAACTCCGCCCATCGATCCGGCTCCGGGAGCGGGTCGGGGGGCTCCGGGTCGGCTTCCGCGGGTGGATCGGGATCGCCAGGCAACGGGTCGGGATCTCTGTACGGCTCAGGCTCCGGCAAATCCGGGTCTGGCTCCGGAACGGGATCGGGACCAGGCTCCGCCGGCTCCGGTTCGGGCTCGGGATTTGGAACGGGATTCTCCGATTCCGGATCAGGCTCGGGATATGGATCGGGATCGCTGCCGGGATCGCCGGCGGTTTCTGCGGGTATTCGCTGCTTCGCGCGCGGAACGCCGATTCTGACGACAAACGGAGAGGTCGCCGTAGAGCATCTGGCGATCGGCTCCGAAATTGTCACCGCAAACGGCCCGAAGCCGGTCAAATGGATCGGCCGGCAGACGCTCAGGCGGAATCCATCGGCGGGTTGGCATCCGTGCGCATTGCCCGTCTGTATCTCGCGCGGCGCGATCGACGAAGGCACGCCGAGCCGCGATGTCTTCCTTTCGCAGGATCATTCGCTGTTTGTCGATGGCGTGCTGATCCCCGCAAGGCACCTCGTCAATGGGCAGTCGATCCGGTTCGACGAATCCTCGCTCGCCTCCGAGGCGCTCGAATACTTCCACGTCGAGCTTGAAACGCATGAAGTGATCTATGCCAGCGGCCTGCCGGTCGAATCCTTTCTGTATGCCGGCGGAGTGGTCGGATGGGACAATATCGGCGAATATCAGCGGCAACACGGCGAGCATCGGATCATGTCGCCGCTTGCGCCGATCCACTCCTATGACGGCGGCCTCGATGAGTTGGGCGGGCTGATCCGCCTGGCAGCCTCGCGTTTCGTCGACATACGCGATCCCATCCAGATCGCCCATGACCGGCTGAAGGAGCGGGCACTCCTGCAGGCTGCATGAGTTCTTCGCAGCCTCCGTCATGGCCGGGATCCCGGCCATGACGGATGGAGCGCAGGCCTAGGCCGCGTCGACCAGCACCAGTTCGCTGTCTTCCAGGGCGGTGATCTTCAGCCTCGCCTCGTCGCTGATCGCGGCACCGTCACGGGCATTGACCCGCACGCCGTTCACCTCGACGCTGCCGACCGCCGGCACGAGATAGAGATGCCGTGCCTGCTCCGGGGCATATTCCGCGCTCTCGCCGGCCTTCAGCGTGGTGGCGAGTACCCGCGCATCGGCCCGAATCGGCAGGGCGTCCTTGTCGGTGGCAAACCCGCTCGCGATGGTGACGAGCTTGCCGTTGGCGCGGTTTGCCTTCGGGAACGGTTTTGCGCCCCAGGTCGGCTGGCCGCCGTGCGTGTTGGGCTCGATCCAGATCTGGAAGATCCTCGTTTTGGTCGGTTCGAGATTGTATTCGGAATGGCGGATGCCGCTGCCCGCGCTCATCACCTGCACGTCGCCCGCTTCGGTGCGGCCCTTGTTGCCAAGGCTGTCCTGATGCGTGATCGCGCCTTCGCGCACATAGGTGATGATCTCCATGTTGGCATGGGGATGGGCGGGGAAGCCGGTGTTGGGCGCGATCTCGTCGTCGTTCCACACCCGTAACGCGCCGTGGCCCATATTGGCGGGATCGTAGTAACTCGCGAACGAGAAGTGATGCTTCGCCTTCAGCCAGCCGTGATCGGCGCCGCCGAGCTTTGCAAAGGGTTTCAGTTCGATCATTGGATATTCCTTACCCTCATTGTGAAACCGGGTCTGTGCCCGGCGTTTGCATGGCTCTTTGATATGCCTTCCGGCATGGTATAAAAATAGAAACTACTGAAACTCATTGTTTCCAAAACTGAAAGGCACCCCGAATGGCGAGGCTTCCGGACTTCGAGGCGCTGGCGATCTTCGCCAAGGTCGTGGAATTGCGCTCCTTCGCGGCGGCCTCGGGCGAACTGGCCTTGTCCAAGGCGACGGTGTCGAAGGCGGTGAGCCGGCTGGAGGAGCGGCTTGGCGCCCGCCTGTTCAACCGCACGTCGCGGCGGCTGGCCTTGACCGATGCCGGGCAAAAGCTCGCCGAACGTGCCGCGCGCCTGCTCGCCGACGGCGAGGCGGCGGAAAGCGAGGCGCTGGCGCAATCGGCGACGCCGCGCGGCCTGGTTCGGCTCGCCGCACCCATGGGCTTTGGCATCAAGATGCTGGCGCCGCTGCTGCCGGAATTCCTGGAAGCCTATCCGGAAGTGTCGATCGATCTTCACTTGAGCGACGCCATCGTCGACCTGATCGGCGAAGGCTTCGACGCCGGCCTGCGCATTGCGCGGCTGCCGGATTCCTCGCTGATCGCGCGGCGCCTCTGCGCCATGCCGCGTCACACGGTGGCCGCGCCGTCCTACCTCAAGCGCCACGGCCGGCCGACGCATCCGATGCATCTCGCCGACCACAAATGCTTTGGTTACGCCTATCTCTCCACGCCCGGCGTCTGGCACTTCACCAATGCCGCCGGCGAGCAGGCGAGCGTGCGTCCTGCTGGGCAGTTGCGCGTCAACAATGGCGAGGCCGTTATGCCGGCGCTGCTGGCGGGCCTCGGGATCGCGGACCTGCCGGAGTTCATCGTCGGTGAGGCGATACGCTCCGGCGAGGTCGAGGTCATCCTGAAGGGATGGAAGCAGCCGGAAGGCGCCGTCCATCTGGTGTCGCCTCCCGGCGGTCCGCGTCCCGCCCGCGTCGAGGTGCTGGCGGAATTCCTGACCAGGCAGTTTGCGAAGGGGAAGAAGCGGGGCAGTTGATTTGGTCATTCCGGGTTCGGCTCTTTGAGCCGCCCCGGAATGACGGTAGCAATGCTACGCCTTCGCCGACGGCCGCTGCGCCATGCGGTCGAACCATGCGGCGACATGCGTATTGCCGCGATCGAGCGGCTGGCCGATCTGGTTGCCGAAGTTCAGCCAGCCGTAGAGCAGGATATCGGCGAGGGTAAAGCGCTTGCCGCAGAGATATTCGCGGCCGTCGGCCATCTGGCCGTCCAGCCACTTCAGCCGGTTCTGCGCCACCATCTTCAGGCCGGGTGAAGCCTCCGGCGCCACCGGAATCCGCTTCTCGAAAAATTTCAGCGCCTCGCCGTAGCGGTAGCCGTTGGCGAGCGGCTCGCAAATGTTGAGGTCGACGCGGCGCGTCCACATCCGGCACTCGGCGCGCTCTTCCGGCGTCGACCCGATCAGCGCCGGCGAGGGCTTTTTCTCTTCCAGATATTCGCAGATCGCGGTGATCTCGGAGAGATAGCTGCCGTCGTCGAGCTCCAGCGTCGGCATCTGGCCATGCGGATTGCGCTTGAGGTGCTCGGCCTCGCGGTTCTCGCCCTTGCGCAGGTCCACCGTCTGCTTCGGTATGTCGATGCCCTTCTCCGCCATGAACATGCGGACGATGTGCGGATTGGGCCCGATCGAGTCGTACAGCTTCATCTTCTCTCCCCGTTTTTGTCGCAGGCTTTTGTGCCGCCTTTGAACAGGCCGCAGCCGTATTTGTCAAATCGGGAAAGGATCAGTCGTCGAGCTTGTTGAGGTCGCGCACCGATTGCATGATCGGATCGAAATTCTGGCGTGCGTCCAGCGCATCGAAAAGTTGCGCGGTGTCTTCCAGCAGGCCATGCGAGCGCTGGATGGCGGTCCTCACATCGTCCTGCGGCGTATCGGACAGCCGGCCATGGCCGGACAGCAGGATCTTCGAGTTCAATCCCTTGATCCGCTCCAGCGACTGGATGTAGTCGGCAATCGAGCCCGAGCCGAACACGCCGCCCATGACGCCGCCCGGCATCAGCGTGTCGGCGGCAAACAACAGGCCCTTGTCAGGCTCGAACAGCGTGATGCAGGCCGAGGTATGGCCGGGCGTGTACATGACGTTGAGGCGGAAATTGCCGAGGTCGATCAGGTTGCCTTCCTCGAGCCAGATGTCGATGTCGATCGGCACGTTCGGCTCGGCGAACATCTTTCGCAGCATCGAGAAATCGTCGCGCAGCATGATCTTGTTGGCGGCAAGCCGGTGCGCAGCGATGTAGCTGCGGTCGTGGAAGTAGTACGCCGCCCCGATATGGTCGAGATGCTCGTGGCTCAGCACCACCATGTCGATGTCGTCCGGTGTCACGCCGACATGAGCAAGGCAGGCGACGAGATGCGGATAATTGGTCGACAGTCCGACGTCGATCATGACGGTGCGCCTGGATCCGCGCACCAGATACGCATTTGCCGCACGGTTCTTGAAACGGATCTGGTAGACGTCCTCCGCCGCCTGGATCAGCGTTGCGGCCTCGCCGTCGAGCAGCGTCTTGAACGGGGAGGGTCGGCGGTCGCTCATGAGTTCGCCGCCGCGCGAAAATTGCGATCGTTGGAGACGCGCAGCCGCTTCGACAGCGCGTCCATGATCATCAGGGCAAAGGCCGGCTGCTGGCTGACGAGATAGACGAAGCGGGCATGGTTGATCCGCATTGCGCGCGTCTTCGGTGCGGCAGCGATTGCGGTGGCCGAGCGCGACGAGCCGTCGATCACGGCCATCTCGCCGAAGAACTCGCCCTTGCCGAGGGTGACGATCACGGTCTTGCTGGCGCCGTTCATCTTGGCGATCTCGACCTGGCCGTCGAGCACGACGTAGAGTTCGCGGCCCGTGGAGCCCTCTTCGAAGATGACCTGCCCGACGTCATATTCGTTGATGCATTTTTCGATCGCCATGCCGCCCCTCGCAAGTCTGGCCACTCGTCCCGAGGCGGCATGTTAGTCGGGAAACGCCCGCGGGCAAATGACGCAGGGAAGGGTTATGCCGCATAGCAGCATGGGCGGCCCCACCGCTTTGCCATCGTCCGTCCGCCTTTCCGGCGCGAATCCGACCCCGATGAGTTCCTTAAATTTCGGTAACGGCCGAGGGCAGGTAAGGAATTGGCAAGGAATGAAAGTTACCAAATGGTCAACGAATTCTGGAGACTTTGCCGTGAGCGAACAACAGAGCGAGCCGACCAGCGCTGAAACCGGTTCTGTGAATGCCGCAGCCAATATCAATACCGAGCCGGTCCTGACGGAGTCGCCGGCCATCGCGCCCGATCAGGAACTGACGTCGCCGAAGACGGATGCGGCCAAGGCCGAGCCAAAGGCAGACGCGCCCAGGGTGGAAGCGCCGAAGGTCGAAGCGAAGGCCGGCACGAAGACGGAAGCGACGCGTGCGCCCAGCAATGTGATGATCATGGCGCCGGGCGCGCGCAGCTGGAGCGGCGAGGACGCCAGGGTGTCGAGGCCGCCGGCATCGATGCGCCGGGTCGCCGCGATGGTCGCGGTGATCGGCTTTGCGGCCGTCGCAGGCGCGGTCGGCGGGGCACTCGCCACGTCGGATATCCGCAGCGGCAAATCCGCTGAAGCGGCCGCAGGCGGCAATGCCGGCCTCGAAGCCGCGATCGCCCGCATCGATGCTGATATCCTCGCGCTGAAGGCCAGCGTCGAGCAGAACGCCAGGCTCGGCACGACCCAGTTCAACAAGACCAGCGACCGCCTCGACAAAGTCGAGAAGTCGCAGACTGAACCCGCCGCAAGGCTCGCCAGGCTTTCCGACGAAGTGAGCAAGCTCCGCGCCACGCAGGCCGCCGCACCGGCGCAACTGGCGGCCGCTGCGCCCGCGACGACCACCGTGCCAAAGGACGTCACGGGTTCGGTGGCGCCGCCTGCAACCGCCGTATCGCCACAGGCATCGCCCGGCACGCCTGCCAAGCCGGAGATCGCCCGGCTGCCGACGGTTGAAGGCTGGGTGTTGCGCGACGTCGGTCATGGCGGCGCGTTGATCGAGAGCCGCCGCGGCGTCTTCGAAATCTATGCCGGCGATTCCATTCCCGGCGTCGGCCGCGTCGATGCCATCCGCAAGCAGGATGGCCGCTGGGTGGTGGTCACCAGCAGGGGCCTGATCGTCTCGCGCTGACGAGCGATCTCGCCGGAGCTGAGGCGCTTCACCGCGAAGTGAAGCGCCTTTTGCTTGAATAGGCCTCCGTGCGCGGTGTTAGTGGAGCGATGGGTTTTCCGTTGCGGACAGTCGCGGGCCTGCTTTGCCTGCTGTGCGTTGTGCCGGCCCGCGCTGCGCCGGACCGGGCGCTGGAGCGGGGAACTGCCATCGTCGATCCGCTGGCGTTGCGTGAGCTCGATCGCGGCCGGTTCGGCCTCGGCCGCATCCTGCAGCCCGCGCGCGCCTCCGATACGCCGCTCGACAACGCGCAGCTGTTTGCCATGCCCGTGATGGCACCCGTCAAGGCCGCGATCGATGCCGAGTTCGAGCGTTACATTGCTCGGCACAGGGCTGGACTGCCCGGCGAGACCATCGGCGTCGGCGAGGCATTCGCCTTTCAGCTGTTCGACCGTGCGCAGCTCGTCTCCGGCGAGGCGCGCTTCGTGCTGGCCGGTATTGTCAACCGCATGGATCGCAGCTTCGCGGCCGGCCCTGGCTGCGGCGAGATCCGGCTGATCTATCGCCTGGTCCGCACCGGCGCGGTCGCCGGTGAGACCTCGCCGCGGCTGCCGATGACGCTGAACGTCGTGCTGCGCGCCAGGGGGGAGCCCGCCGTGGATCGCGACGGCACGCCGATTACCTGCGCTGTCATTGCCGGGCGCTGGCTCGCGACGGCCGACCTCGCGGTTACCGGCCGCGACCTCGCCGCGAAATTGCAGGCCAAAGGCGGCCCGCTCGATCTCGTCATATCCGAGAATATCGACCGCATCGAAACCAACCTGCAGATTGCGCATGCGTCGAAATCCGCCACGCGCGATTTCCGCACCGACTATCTTCTGAAGCTGTTCCGCTACGATGCGCCGACGCGCACTTTCGTCGAGGCGACACTGGAAAACCAGATCGACCGCGAGCGTCTGCTCGCCGACGGCAACCTCGCGCGCGAGTTCAAGGCATGGCTGCTCGATCCCGTGCACTTTGCCGAGTTCGACCGCGGCACCGTCCTGATTCCGGAAAAATTCCTGGCCAAGGCTGCGATCGCGCCAACGCCGGTGGGCTTTGCGCCGTCGAAGCTTCAGCCAGAGTTCGGCCTCAGCCAAGGCGAGGGAGACGATCCGCTGTTCGGCGAAAGCGACGTCGTGGCCGCCCTGAAGAAGGCGGCAGCCAATGGCGCGGGTCTGCAGAACATCCGTTCCTTCGGCGGCTTCCAGCGCCGGCTCAACGACATCACCTGCGCCGGTTGTCACCAGACCCGAGGCATCGGCGGCTTTCATTTTCCCGGCGTCGACTGGATGGCGGCGAAGCCGTCGAATTCCACTGTCGTGCCGGCCTCGCCGCATTTCTTCGGCGATCAGGCGCGCCGCCGCGATATCCTGATCGCGCTGCGCGACGGCAGGGCGCCGGACTATTCGAAGGGCTTTGCCAGCCGGCCGCAATTGCGCGGCGCGCGGGAACTTGCCGGCACCGAATACAGCGACGGCTGGGGCGCGCATTGCTATCGGCTCATGCGCGTCCGCGACGCCAATGATGCGAGTTTTCGCAACTGGACCTGCGCCACGGGGCTCGCCTGCCAGACCGCCGGTGCCTCGCGCATGGGCATGTGCTTCGTGAAGGCGCCGTAACGGGGCAGTGCCCGGTGGCACCATTTGATGCTAAGCTGGCGTCGGCAACCGTCGACAGGGGCATCCGATGAGCACGCTCGATGACGAGGAGAAGGCCCGTAACCGCGCGATCGCCCAGAACGAGCAGCATCGCAAGGCCGCCAGTGCCGTCCGCGTCTCCGGGTGGGCCGTCTTCATTGCGCTGTTTGTCGCCATGATCGTCATCGGTATCATCTGGGCGTGGACGCGCCGCTGACGGCAACTACTTCGCGTAATGCGTCATCCGCTTGCCCGGCAGAAGCTCGTAGGCCGGCTTCCATCCGGGTAGCTGCGCCATGCGGCCGAGCCAGGCATGGATGGCGGGATGGCTCGCCGCCAGATCGTAGCCGGTCTCGTCGGCGGGGTAGTGCAGATAGGCCATCATGGAAATGTCGGCCACCGTCGGCCGCGGGCCGATCGCGAACGCATTCGTCTTCAGATGCTGCTCGAGAATGGACAGGAAATCGTCCAGCCGCCTGCGAAAATGCTTCAGCACGTGCTCGTCGGGCGAGGGCGTGAAGGTGCGCATGAAGCGGTAGGTCGCCATGTAGCCGGTGAGCTTGTGGTTGTCCCAGAACAGCCAGCGCAGCAGCTCGAATTTTTCGTCCTCGGTGGCGCCGCCGAAGCGGCCGAACTGTTCGGCGAATTTGAGGAGGATCGGCGCGGTCTGGGTGAAGCGCTTGCCGTCGATCTCCAGGACCGGGATTTCGCCCATCGGATTGACGTCGCGCCGCCATTCAGCCGTGCGTGTGGCGCCGCCGGCAAAGTCGGTCCAGACGCCCTCGAAGCTCTCGCCGCACAACGTAAGCATCAGCGCGAGCTTGTAGCTATTCCCGGACTCCGGGAAGTAATGCAGGCGGTATCTTGGCATCGGTGTCAGGCCACCGCGCCCGACGCTCGCAGCTTCCTGATCGCGGCCTCGTCATAGCCGGCGTTGCGCAAGATCTCGTCGCTGTGTTCGCCGAGGCCGGGCGGCTTGCGCGGCCGGACCTTCTTGCTGCCGTCGACCCAGATCGGGCTGCTGATGGTCAGCATGGTGTCGTTCTCGAACGGCACCAGCACCTCGTTGTCGATCATCTGCTTGTCGTGCGGGATCTCGTCGAGGATGCCGACCACGCCGAACACCAGCCCATTGCCGTCGAGAATCTTGCGCCACTCGGCGAGCGGTTTGGTCGCGAACACCTCGTCGAAGATCTTGACCAGCTGCAACGAGTTGGCATGGCGATCCTTGCGTGTCGCAAAGCGCGGATCGGCGATCAGGTCCTCGCGGCCGAGACACTTTGCCAGTGTCGGCCACTGCCGGTCCTCGCTGAGCAGCGACAGGATCAGCCAGCGCTCGTCCTGGCACTGATAGTGATTGGTCACGGCGTTGAGCGCATTCTCCCGCGTCCGCCGCGGCAGGAACTTTGCGCCGACGAGCTTGGCCTGCGCCAGCACGGATGCCGCCCATACGCCGTTCGCCATCAGGTTAGACGAAACGTGCGAGCCCTTGCCGGTCCGCTCGCGCTTGTAGAGCGCGGTGACGATCGCGCCGTAAAACGCCATGGCGCAGGGATGGTCGCCCATGCCGGCCACCGAGCGCGCCGGCGTCGTATGCTCGTCGGCACGCACGAGGTCCATCAGGCCGGAGCGTGCCCAATAGGCATTGCTGTCGAAGCCGGGCTTGTTGGCTTCCTCCCCCTTCTCGCCATAGCCGGTGAAGGAGGCGTAGATCAGCCGGTCGTTGGTCGGCGCCAGGTGTTCATAGGTGATGCCGAGCCGCTCGCGCACCTGCGGAGGCATATTGGTAATAAAGACGTCGGCTTCGGCGGCGAGCTTGTGCAGCACCGCCTGCCCCTCGGGCTTGGAGAGGTCGAGCGCGATGCTCTTCTTGTTGCGGGCTTCCAGCAACCACGCGAAATTGTGCTCGCTGTGCGGATAGCCGGGCAGGTTGGGCAGGTTGCGATAGGGGTCGCCTGCGCCCGGCGGCTCGATCTTGATCACGTCGGCGCCGAAATCCGACAGCACGGTGGCGGCCGCGGGGGCTGCGATGAAGCTCGCGCAATCCAGTACCTTCAGCCCCTCGAATATGCCCTTTTCTTCCATGATGGCGTCGCTCCCGTGGCGCGTGGTCTTGCTGGCGGAGTTGCCGCCGCAACCGTGTTTCAGGAGCCATTTGAACCATGTTGGGGAGCCGATGCAACGCCGGCTGCGGCATGGGGCGATGCGTTAGCGTGGCTACTCCTCGCCGGCGAGCAATGCGGCATTGCCGCCGGCCGCGGCGGTATTGACAGTCACCGTCTGTTCGGAAGCGAAGCGGGCCAGGTAGTGCGGGCCGCCGGCCTTCGGCCCGGTGCCGGACAGGCCGAAGCCGCCGAACGGCTGCACGCCGACCACAGCGCCGATCATGTTGCGGTTGACGTAGATGTTGCCGATCTTGAGCCGCGCGACGATCTCATCGACGGTATCGTCGATGCGCGAATGGATGCCGAGCGTGAGCCCGTAGCCGGTACGCTCGATCGAGCGCAGCACGTCCTCCAGCGCCCTGGCTGGATAGCGCACCACATGCAGGATCGGGCCGAACACCTCTTCCTTGAGTTGGCCCGCCTCGCGCAGTTCGAAGATATGCGGCGCGACGAAATTGCCCGGCGGCGCCTCACCCGCAAGATGCACGCGCGCCTCGTTCTTCATTCGGCCGACATGCGCCTCCAGCTTCTGCTTCGCTTCCGCGTCGATCACCGGTCCGACATGGGTCGAGGGATCGGCGGGATCGCCGAGCTTCAGTTCACGAGCGGCGCCCACGATCATCTCGATCATGCGGTCGGCGACGTCGTCCTGAAGGAACAGCAGCCGCAGCGCCGAGCAGCGCTGGCCGGCGGAGCGGAAAGCCGAGGTGATCACATCGTCGGCCACCTGTTCCGGCAGCGCGGTGGCATCGACGATCATCGCATTGATGCCGCCGGTTTCGGCGATCAGCGGCACGATCGGCCCGTCCTTGGCGGCGAGCGACCGGTTGATGCTGCGCGCGACCTCGGTTGAACCGGTGAAGACGACCCCGGCGATGGCGGGATGCGCCACCAATGCGGCGCCGGTCTTGCCGTCGCCCAACACCAGATGCAGCGCGGAGGCGGGCAGGCCCGCCTCATGCAGCAATCTCACCGCTTCGGCCGCAACCAGCGGCGTCTGTTCGGCGGGCTTCGCCACCACTGCATTGCCCGCCATCAGTGCCGCCGTCACCTGGCCGAGAAAAATCGCCAGCGGAAAATTCCACGGCGAGATGGCCACGAAGACGCCGCGGCCGCGCAGGCGCAGCAGGTTGCTCTCTCCGGTAGGGCCCGGCATCCGTTCGCCGTCGCCGAACAGCTTGCGCCCCTGCATGGCGTAGTAGCGGCAGAAGTCGACGGCCTCCCGCACCTCGGAAACGGAATCATCAAGCGTCTTGCCGCCTTCCCGCTGCAGCAGCGCGATGAAATGCGCCTTGCGCTGTTCGAGGACGTCGGCAGCGCGTTCGAGCAGTTCGGCGCGTTGCCCGGCAGGCGTAGCGCTCCAGCCGTGAAATCCCGCGCCGGCCGCAGCAATCGCGGCCGCGGCCTGCGCGGGGCTTGCCATGACAGCGGAGCCGCTCGCCGGCGTGTGCTGGGCCGCGATATCGGCGACGAGCCTGCACAGCGCTGCACGTTCGCCGAACTCGATGCCGGACGAATTCTTGCGGAACGGCTGATAGAGCTCCGCCGGCAGCGGAATGTCGGCATGACAGGCATGCTTCGCCGCGCCGATGATGTCGGCCGGTCGCTGCAACAGCCGATCGACCGGCACCGTGTCGTCGGCCGCCAGCGCCACGAAGGAAGAATTCGCGCCGTTCTCCAGCAGCCGCCGCACCAGATAGGCCAGCAGATCGCGGTGGCTGCCGACCGGCGCATAGGTGCGACAGGCGATGTCGGGATGGTCCGCGCTCAGCTGTGCGTACAGCGCTTCGCCCATGCCGTGCAGGCGCTGGAATTCGTAGCCACCGCTGTTGCCGGCCAGTTCCAGAATGGTTGCGACCGTCAGCGCGTTGTGGGTGGCAAATTGCGGGAAGATGCGCGGGCGCAGAGCGAGCAGCTTGCGCGCGCAGGCGACGTAGTTCAGGTCCGTCATCGCCTTGCGGGTGAACACCGGATAGCCGTCGAGCCCGCGCTCCTGCGCGCGCTTGATCTCGGTGTCCCAATAGGCGCCCTTGACCAGCCGCAGCATCAGGCGCCGGTCGCGCCGGTGCGCGAGCTCGTTGACATAGTCGATCACCTCAGTCGCGCGCTTCTGATAGGCCTGGATCGCAAGCCCGAAGCCGTTCCAGCCGGTCAGCGCGGGCTCGGCAAAGGCGGCGGCGATCACGTCGAGTGACAGTTCCAGCCGGTCTGCCTCCTCGGCATCGACGGTAAAGTTGAGATCGAACGCCTGGGCGCGGCGGGCGAGATCGACAAGGCGCGGCACCAGCTCGGTCGTCACCCGCGCCCGCGACACCGCCTCGAAGCGCGGATGCAGCGCCGAAAGTTTGACGGAAATGCCGGGCCGGTCGGGCAGGGGATTGGCGCCGGCGGCGCGGCCGATAGCCTCGATCGCGCAGGCATAGGCATCGAAATAGCGCCTGGCGTCCTCCGCCGTGCGTGCGCCCTCGCCGAGCATGTCGAAGGAGTAACGCGAGGGGTGCTCGGCATGCGGCTTCACCCGCTCCAGTGCCGCCTCGATGGTCTCGCCAAGCACGAAATGGCTGCCCATCAGCCGCATCGCCTGCCGCGTTGCCGCGCGCACCGCGGGCGCGCCCAGGCGTTTGGTCAGCCGGCCGATCGTGCCCTGCGGTGTCTCGCCGGGCTGGATCACCCGCGCGGAGACGCCGAGCGCCCAGGCCGAGGCGTTGACCAGAAAGGCCGTGGACTTCGTCTCATGATGGACGAAGTCGCCCTGCGCCAGCTTGTCCTCGATGAACTGGTCGGCGGTGCGCGCATCCGGAACGCGGAGCAGGGCTTCGGCCAGCACCATCAGCGCCAGGCCTTCCTTCGTGGATAGCGCGAATTCGCGCAGCATGTCCTCGACGCCGCCGAGCGGATCGTCATTGGCGCGGATCGCCTCGATCAGCTGCCGCGCCGTCAGGCCGATCTGCGCTTCCTGCGCCACGCTGAGTCTCGCCGTGATGAGCAGCCTTTCCGCGATCGCGGCGTCGTCGGGGCCATAGGGCGCGCTGAAAGGCGGAAGCGGGGATGAATCGGGCGGCATGGCGTTTCCTCGTATGGCTGTCCTGATACCGCCTGCGTGTCCGCAATATATAGTTGATTTGCCTCAAGCACTTTCGAAGCCAGTCCGGCAATCTAACGCAGTCTCGATTGAGGAGGCATCCATGAAGTGCCTGACATTCGCAGTGTTCCTGCTTGCAACTGCGAGCTCTCCATCATTCGCGCAATCGGCCGATCATGACCATCGTCAGGCGCCAAGGGAAGCGCCCGCGACCCAGCAACCGACGGCGCCTTCAGGGCAGCCCGGCGGTGCGCCCAAAATGGGGATGATGGGAGGCGGCATGATGAACGGCACGGGCGGCAAGATGCCCATGATGGACATGATGCAGAAGATGGGAATGATGCGGCAGGGAGCGGCAGGTGGCGGCATGGGCATGGCCACCATCGACCGTGTCGAGGGCCGAATCGCGTTCCTGCGTACTGAACTCAAGATCACGGATGCCCAGAGCGCTGCGTGGAACGCATTTGCCGATGCGTTGCGTACGAATGCCAAAAACCTCGGCGAAGTGCGGGCAGCGATCATGTCCGGCGCGGCGCAGCAAGGTTTGGTCGAACGCTTCGCTCTGCAGGAGAAGTGGCTGGCCGCCCGTCTTGAGGGCACGCGCACGATCATGTCGGCGCTGGCGAATCTCGTCGCCGTCTTGTCCGACGATCAGAGGAAGGCGGCCGACGAGCTCCTTGCACCGCATATGGGCATGATGGCGATGATGCAGCCCGGACAGATGGGTTCAGGCCCGATGCAGCCCGGCCACTGATACGCGCGGTCCCGTGTGATCCAAAAAACGCCATGGCGGAAAAATCCTCGCGTCGAGCGGTTCCGCGTTGGCAGTGGCGGATGGTTGCGCTAATCCAGCGGCGGGTTCTCACGGGGGCGGTGCCGGGCCATGAGAGATGCCACGCGAGATGCCACGCGATCGAAGCGCGCGCGCCGGCTGCTGTCGGCGACACTGGCCGTGCTGGCGAGTGGGTCCGCGGTGCCCGGCCTCGCCGAGCCGGTCGAGATCAGCCGGGCGGTTGCCGACCTCTACACCAGCGTCTCGATCTATCCGCCCTCGGCCACCCGGATGACGGTCTGCTACGGCTTTGTCTGCCGCCGGCGTTATATCCTGGACTTTGGAGCCGGCGACCGCGCCGCGCTGACGGCGATCATGAATGGCGGCCGCGGCAGCGCCGCCGCCGAGCGCGCGGCGGTGCAACGGGCCGTGGTCTGGTTCGATCGTCGCATGGGGCCGGTCATCGGCACCAACAAGCGGGTGGCGAAGGCGGATTTCCGCTTTCGCGACGATTCACACAATTACGATTGCTGGGATACCACGCGGAACACCACGAGCCTTTTGCTGGTGATGCAGCAATGGGGGTTGTTCAAATTCCACAGCGTGGGCGATCCAAAATATCGCGGCAATGCGCTGGTGCTGCAGACGCCGCACAACACCGCCGTGCTGCTTGAGCGGGCGACCAAGGTGGAATGGGTGGTGGATTTATGGCCGCGCGGCTACCTGCAGCCGCCCGACGTCATGACCGTCGCTAAGTGGGTCACGGAAGACTAGCGGCCGGAAACGGCAATTCTCCGGTCGCGCTCTCTTAATTGGCAATAGGCTGGGCTGGAAACGGCAAGCCTCAAGGCTCGCCGTGTCTCGTGGATCCGCTTAGACTTTCAGGTTCTCGGCCGAGGTCTTGCCGCGATTGGCGACCTCTTCATATTCCACCGACTGCCCTTCGTTGAGGGTCGTCAGGCCGGCCTTTTGAACCGCCGAAATGTGAACAAAAATGTCCTTGCCGCCCGTGCTGGGCTGGATGAATCCATACCCCTTGGTTGGATTGAACCACTTGACCGTACCTTTAGGCATTCACGTCGTCTCCGCGGAATCGACAAAATAAAACGAACCCCCGGTCCCCGCACTCACCGGCAGGCTCGTAAGGTACAGGATACGCGGGATATTGCCGGGTTGGTAGCGCAAACAATGTCGCGTTTTTCGACAAAATCGCCCCTTATTGCCGTACAAAGTCGAGTTTTGGCGACATTTGCGGCAATTTGAGTTCCAACTTTTGGCGAATCGGCAGCATCCTGCGCCTATCGGCGGGAGGAGAGCACGGGTTTGATCCGCAGGTTGCGGCGTTACCCTGTTCGGTGGAGTCGACGTTACGCCGGGGTGGTCTCGACGCGATCGAGCAATGCCGACAAGGTCTTCGCATCCGCGACGCTGCGCACGATCATCGGCTCGTTGCGGCCGCGGATAGTCATTTCCTGCTGCGCCAGCGCGTCCTCCGCCACGCCCGCGGTGGCTCGAACCTCGTCGGATATGACGACCTCGCTTGCAAGGGCCTTGGTCATGTCCTGCAGCCTTGCTGCGACATTGACGGGATCGCCAAGCGCCGTGAACACCATGTGATCGCGATAGCCGATGTCGCCGACGATGACCTCGCCGCCATGGATGCCGATGCCGAAGCGGATCGGCTCGCGCAGATCGTGGCTGAGAAAGCTGTTGAGCTCCTCGACATTGGTCGCGACCATTGCCGCGGCGCGCAGCGCCTGCCGGCAGGCCTCGTGCCGGCTCACGGTGAGCCCGAACAGCGCCAGCATGCCGTCACCGACGAACTGGTTGGGCTGGCCGCCGCTTTCCAGCACCGCCTGCGCCACCGCGCCAAGGAAGCGGTTGACGATGAAGACGGTATCGAACGGCAGGCGCTTTTCCGCCATCCTGGTCGAGCCGCGCATGTCCACGAACATGCTGACGAGGTAACGCTCCTGGCCGATCCGCGTCGGATTGGAGGCGTGTCCGTCCGCCGACACCGTGTGCGGCAGGAACAGCTGGAAGAACGAGAGATCGGCGTCGGGTTTCAGCTGGCAGGCGAGCCGTATCGAGGGATCGTCGGTGCCGACGCGATGCAGCACGAAGGCCTCGCGCTGCGACGGCGCCGGCAGGGTGCTGCAATCGCCGATGATGCGGATGCGGCAGGTCGAGCAGCGCGCGCGGCCTCCGCAGACCGACGCATGCGGCACACCGTTGCGCAGGCTCGCTTCCAGCACGGTCAATCCCTTTGGCACCCGGACGGCGCGGCCATTGCCGTAGGAAAGGTTGATCATGCCGCCGCGCCGCTCATGCATCGCGCGGGCGCCGCGCGCGGTCAGCGCCAGCGCGATCAGGACGAGATAGGCGATCAGCGAGTAGTCGACTGCCCGCTCGATCGTATCCTTCTGTTGCGGGGTGCCGATCTTTTCCTGCGACATGTTTTCGGCCCGCCATTCGATGCTGTCGTTGTCGACGACGGTCCGGCCGCCCTGGTAGATGCCGAGCAAGGCGAGCGCGGGCAGCAGGACGGCCATGGCAAACAGGAACGGTGCGGCGCGCTTGTAGAACGGCTTCATCCGCAGCCACATGTGCAGCCCGATGCAGCCGTGGATCCAGGAGGCCAGAAGGGCGGCGACCATGCTCCATATCCGCCATGCCGGAAAGGCGATGAAATAGGAGAACAGTACTTGCGGATAGAGGATCTCGCTTCCGTGCAGCGTGTAGGCCAGCCGCACGCCGAGCACGTGGGTAATGATCAGCACCGGAATGGTCAGGCCAAGCGTGAGCTGCAACAGCTCCAAGGTCTTCCAGCGGAATTGACGGCGCTCGTACAGCGCCCAGAGGCCAAGGCCCGTATGCAAGATGCCGGCGATGTAGAACACCACCGACACCGGGAGAAATTGCCAGAATGCGGTGTGCCACACTACCCCGCTGGCCATCGCCTCCAGCGAGATATTGCCGAGCGCATGATTGAGGAAATGGCTGACCAGATAGGCGAACAGGATGCTGCCGCTGACGAGGCGAACCTGCCGCAGTCCGATGCCGCGCGCGAGCGTCCTGAGCTGCTCCGTTGAAGATGCCGTCATGTCATTCATATCGCAAATCTTAGGGATTATTCCGCTGATATTGAAGTCCCGCTTCACGGCTTCGGCATCGGTGCGATGCCTTGACACCCCCCTGGGAGTCGACGAGAAAGCGCCGTGACGACGACCCCGCCCGAACCATCCGATACGCATGCGCCGAGCCCTTGTTGGCGGCCCTGGTTCGGCGTTGCGCTCATCATTGCCGCGATGACGGCAATGCGCATCGTCTATGCCGGCGCGCTCGATCTGCGCACGGATGAAGCCTATTACTGGACCTGGTCGAAGGAGAGCGCGCTGTCCTTCCTCGATCATCCGCCCATGATCGCCTGGTTCATTCGTTTCGGCACCGCGATCTTCGGCGACACCACGCTCGGCGTGCGATTTGCCGGCATATTGGCGATGCTGGTCACGCAGCTTCTGCTCGCCGACATCGTCCGCCGCGTCACCCATGATTTTCGCGCCATTGTCTTTGCGCTGCTGATGCCGGAAGCCGCCCTTTACTACGGGCTGCTGATGGCCAAGGTCGCGCCGGATACGGCGCTGATCCCGTTTGCGGTGGCGATGCTGTGGTCGCTGGTGCGGCTCAGGGAAAGCGGCGACGGGCGCTGGTGGCTTGCCGCAGGGCTGTTTGCGGGGCTCGCGCTGCTTTCAAAGTTAACGGCCGTCATGCTGTTGCCGGCGGTCGCCGCCTTTGTGCTGGTGCCGGACTGGCGCACGCGCTGGCTGCGCAGCCCGTATCCGTGGGCGGCGGCATTCATCGCCGTTGTCGTCTTCTCCCCGGTGCTGATCTGGAACTATCAGCACGACTGGGCTTCGTTCCGCTTCCAGTTCGTGCGTGCCGTGGCCACCCATCCGCTGTCGTTGCGCACCGTCGGCGAATTTCTGGGCCTGCAGTTCGGCCTCGTCGGCTTCGTGCTGCTGCCGGTGGTGATCTCGGGCGTGGCATTGACCGCATGGCGCGGCTATTCGAACCGCGAGCCGGTGGCGATCCTCCTTTCCACCGCAGTCATCGTTCCCTTCGGCTATTTCTTCTGGAAGTCGATGACGCTGCGGGTCGGCGACACCTGGCCGATGTTCTTGTGGCCGGCCGGCTTTGCCGCCACCGCCATCAACGCCACCATGCTGCCGCGCGAAAAATTCCCGGAATGGATGGTGAAATCGACCATCGGCTGGATTCGCACCGCCATCGTCGCCGGGATCGCGTTGGTGGTCGGCGTCTTTCTCTATTACGTCGCCGCTCCCTGGAACTTCATCGGCCGTACCGATCCGGTCGGCGGCGAGGCCGGCTATGAACAGGTCGTCGCCCGCGCGCGCAACCAACTGAAGAAGACCGGCGCGACCTGGATCGCCACCACGGATTATCGCACCTACTCCATGCTGCGCTGGCATTTCAATGACAAGGTGCCGGTCATCCAGATCAACGAGCGCGGCCGCTATCAGGATTTTCGCGATCCCGGCATGGAGTGGGTGAGGGGCCATGTCGGCCTCTATGTCGCGCGTGAACCCGACAACAGGTTGTTGCTGTGGAACGAGATCCCGGCCGTGCGCACCCCGCTGGAGCGCGTGGAGCGCAGCTGGCGCGGCATCGTGATGGACAGCTACGCGCTGGAAAAGCTCGAGCGTTACGCTCCCGAGCTGTCGCCGCCGCCGGACTCCATTCTGTTCCGCTGGCGCGTGCTGGCCTAGCCTTCTCCGTCCTCGCGCTTGCGGATCAGATCCGCGGCCAGATCGGTCAGCGCCGGTCGCGGCAGCGCGGTGAAGGGCAGCGGACGGGTGACGTCGATTGCGGCAAGGCCGAGCCTTGCGGTCAATAGCCCGTTCAGCACGCCTTCACCGAGCCGCTGCGACAGCTTGGCCGCAATGCCGTGGCCGAGCACCTGCTGCACCAGGCTGTCGCCAGCGGCCATGCCGCCGGTGATGGCGAGATGCGCGATCACGTGACGCAAGAGACTGACCATACCGAGCGCGCCGGGCCGTCCGCCATAGAGTCGCGCCAGGAGGCGGATCATGCGCAGCGCGGCGACGAACACGAACAGCACGTCGAACAGCGCGCGCGGACTGACCGCGGTGACGATGGAGACGCGCTGCGCGGCCGAAGAGACGATGCGGCGGGCTTCCTGGTCGAGCGGCGTCATCAGTTCGCGCTCTGCAAGCCGGATCATGTCGGCGCCGTCGATGATGTCGCCGGAATGTTCAGTCAGCGCAGCGCGGGCGCGCGCCAGATGCGGATTTTGATGCGCCAGTTTCAGGAGATCGCCGACGATGGCGCGGCTTTCGGCACGGTCGTCGCTTGCGAGCACTGCGGTGGCGCGCGCATGCAGCTTTTCGATCGCCGCCAGCCGCATCAGCCCGAACATCTCGCGCCCCGTCACGACCGCGAGCGCAAGCCCCGCGGCGGCGGCAAAGCCGAGGCCAAGCCAGCCGAAACTCTCGCTGCGCGCGAACAGGTCCTCGATCAGCTTGACGATCGCAAGACCGGAGCCGAGCAGCACCAGGCCCCCGGTGGCGATCCAGAATAGCGTGCCCCAGCCGAAGCGGCGCTGCGTCGCCACGGGGCGCGCCTCAAGCGGCACCGGAAGTTGAGCCGGCTCCGCTTCCGGGGTGATACGCACCGTGCCGGGGGCGGCGCGGCCGGGCTCGTCGGCATCCACCACGACCACATTGGCGTCGTCGAGCTTGAAGGTCGCGGGCTTGCGCGTTTTCTCGCTCATTGCAGTCGGTCTCCGATCAGGAACTGGAGCGCGCGGTCGAGGCGGATGTGAGGCAGCGCGGGCTCGGCATCGCCCTCGCGCGCGAGCTGCGGCGGACGGAAGCGCAGGAAGCGGAAATCCGCCTTCTCCGACGGTGCGCTGGCAAGCCCGCGGAAGCCGTCGCCCTTGAACAATGCTTCCGGATCGGACGGCAAATCGCCCGGAAAGGTCGCCACTTCCGTCTCGCCATCGAAGAATTCGCCGTTGGCGCTTTCGCCCGCCGCCGGGGTGCCGAGCAGCGAGGGAAGCTTGTCACGGCCACGCTGTACCATCGCCTCGCGTGTCGCGCGCACCGCGGCAAGCGCCACCACATCGATGGTGGCCTCTTCGTGTTCGGCGCGCATGGCCGCCCGCGCGACGATGCGGTGCAGGATCGCCTCCAGCCGGTCGTGGCTGGAGTGATGCAGATGATCGGCCTTGGTCGCCGCGAACAGGATGCGATCGATGCGTGGCCGGAACAGGCTGGAGAAGAAGGTGGAGCGCCCGATGCGGAAGCAGTCGAGGATGCCGGCGAGCGCCGCCTCGAGGTCGTGCAGCGCCTCGGGTCCGGAGTTGAACGCGGCAAGCGCATCGACCAGCACGATCTGGCGGTCGAGCCGGGAAAAATGATCGCGAAAGAACGGCCGCACCACGGCATCCTTGTAAGCCTCGTAGCGCCGCACCATCATCGCCCACAGCGATCCCTCCGGCGCGCTGCCGTCGATCGGCACATCGAGCGGCGCAAAGGTCAGCGCTGGCGAATTGGCGAGATTGCCCGGCATCAGGAAACGGCCGGGCGGCAGCAGGCTCATGGCAAAGCGCTCCTCGCGGCAGGCGCGCAGGTAATCCGTGAACAGTCTCGCCGACGTCAGCGCCGACTGTTCGTCGGCGCGGTCTTCGGCCGACAGCGTCGCCAGGTATTCATGCCAGGGTGCCGCGAGTTTCCGGCGCGGCCCTTCCCGCGACAGGGTCAGGCTCTCCGCGGCCCATTGCTCGAAATTCTTGCCGAGCAGCGGCAGGTCCAGCAGCCACTCGCCGGGATAATCGACGATATCGAGGGTGAGGCTGCGGTCGGCGCCGTTCTGCCGCTGGTAATCGATGACGAGGCGGAGTTCGCTGATGTCGGTGGTCGAACTCGGCCAGCGGCGGTCGGTGACGAGCGTGCGGACATGGTTCTCGTAGTCGAAGCGCGGCACGGCATCGTCCGGCTGCGGCTCCAGATGCGCACGCCCGATCCGGCCGCCGGCATAGGCCTCGAACACCGGAAAGCGTCCGCCGCGTGTCAGCCCATGGATCAGCGCCGTGATGAACACCGTCTTGCCGGCGCGCGACAGGCCGGTGACGCCGAGCCGTACCGTGGGATTGAACAGGCCTTCGCCGTAATCCCACAGCGCCTGCGCCGACAGCCGCGCCTCCTCGAGAATGTCCTGGAAACTGGGAGGCATGCGGCGGCGGTTAAACTTGGCGTGAGGGGCAATTAGGCAAGATGACTGCCATAGAAGGTGGCGATTAGGATTGCGAAATCAAGCGTCACGTTTTCGACGCGATTGACCGTGGTGTGAACCCTTCGTTGACCTAAAATGCCACATGATCTAATTCGCTTCCCAAAGCCATCCGGACCCGGGCCGACATGACCGTTTTTCGACTGAAGCAGCTGGCCTCGTCGTCGATCCACGCGGCGGCTGGCGCCGTGCACTGGAATTTCGACCGCGCCGAGCTGATCGCCGACGGCGTGGTGCACATTATCGGCCTGTGCTTCGGCCTCATCGCCGCCACCGTCCTGATCGTGCTCGCTTCGGTCTACGCCACGGCGCTCGATATCGTGGTGTCCGCGGTCTATGTCGCGGGCCTCCTCGCCATGCTCGGCCTGTCCGCCACCTACAATCTCTGGCCGGTGTCGCGCGCCAAATGGGTGCTCCGCCGCCTCGACCATTCGGCGATCTATGTGCTGATCGCGGCGACCTACACGCCCTTCATCATGGAGGTGAAAGAGAGCGTGCTGGCCATCGTGCTGCTGATCGGCGTGTGGTGCGCCGCAATCGCCGGTGTCATGCTGAAGCTGAAATACCCCGGCCGCTTCGATCGGCTCTCGGTCGGGCTTTATCTTGCCATGGGCTGGAGCGGCATGATGCTCTATGATTCCGTGGTCGTGACGTTGCCGACGCTGGCGCTGTACTTCGTCGTGGCGGGAGGTGCCTTCTACACCCTCGGTGTGATCTTCCACGCCTGGCAGCGGTTGCGCTTCCAGAACGCGATCTGGCACAGCTTTGTGTTGGGAGGAGCCGCCTGTCACTACACGGCGGTGCTCGACATCGTCCTGAAGTAGGCGCTAAGAATAACGACAATAGTCGCGGGGAGGGTGCCATGCAGGTGACCGGCAAGGTAGTGGTCGTCACGGGCGGTGGTAACGGCATCGGGAAGGCGTTGTGCGAGGCTTTCCATCGCGCGGGCGCCGCCAAGGTCGTCGTCGCAGACATCGATCCCAACGCCGCGCGCGCTGTAGCAGGCAGCCTCAACGGTGCCGCCTTCAAGTGCGACGTCGGCAAGGAAAAGGATATCCTCCACGTCATCGAGGAGACCGAGCGCCAGTTCGGCCCGATCGAATTGTTCTGCTCCAACGCCGGCATCGGCGGCGGTTTCGATCCGCTCTCCCTGAACGCCGGCGGCGATTCCGACGAACCATGGCAGCGCAGCTGGGCCATCCATGTCATGGCCCATGTCTATGCCGCGCGGCATCTGGTCCCCCGCTACAGGGGACGCGGCGGCGGCTATTTCCTCAACACGATTTCTGCGGCGGGCCTGTTGTCGCAGGTCGGCAGCCCCGCTTATTCCACGACCAAGCATGCCGCGGTCGGCTTTGCTGAAAACCTCGCGATCTCGCACAAGGCCGACAATATCCGGGTTTCCATCCTCTGCCCGCAGGGCGTGGACACCAACATGCTGCGCTCGATCCCGAAAGGCCCGCAATCCGGTGACGGCGACCTCTCTCCCGAACAGGTGGCGAGCGACGTGCTCGCAGGTCTCGAGCAGGAGACCTTCGTGATCCTGCCGCACCCGCAGGTGCTCGGCTACATGCGCAAGAAGACCGAGAATTACGACCGCTGGATCTCCGGCATGGCGAAAATCCAGGCCAAGATGCGCGAGACCTACGGGAAGTGACTTATCCCTGATGGCAAGAAGCCTGCGAAGCAGGCGTCTCACCATATACCCCGACGTCGCTCGCGGCCGTCTGCCGCCCATCTGCCACCGAAGAAGGCGCGCCCGGTTCTTGCCACTTTCAGGCGAATGCTGCCTAATGGCCTCGCGATGCTTGGGAGCGACCCATGAACTGGTGGCCGTTCGGGAAGGGCGAGAGCGCAACGCTGGATGTCCCTCACGCGCTGCTCGCTGATATCGAGAAGCGCGGCAAACGGTATCTCGACGACGTCGACAACGGCCGGCTCATCATGCCCGCTTGCAAGCGCGCGGCGTCGGATGAGGGTCGCGACCAGGCTGCCGTTGCCGAACACACGCGGCTTGAGGCTTTCCGCTACCTGCTGGCCATCCCGCGCCGCGAATTTACGCTGCTTGCCGAGCCCGACTCGCAGGCGGAAATCATCGACGGCTATCTGCGCCAGCTGCCGCATGAGGACACGGTGATCGAATTCACCGGCGTCACCAACGCGGATCTTGCCATCGCTATCATCGCCGGCTTCAACTGGCTGGTGCATTGCGCGGTGCTAGCCGGCGCCAATCCCAACCAGTTCTACGGCACTCTGCGCAATTTCCGGCGCGTCGCTTCCACGGCGCAGAAATGGTGGGCCGCCGACGACGCCAAGCAGCGCTACGCCGAGATGCTGCAGGCCGGCGAGGAGCCGCCGCTGCTGCTCAACCTGGTCTGGTCGGATTACGGCCGGATGGCCACGGAGATTGCCAGCGCGCACGCCACGCGGCGGTGAATTGTATTTCCGGATTTTGGAATTTGGGAAAGCACCTTCACGTCGTACGACAAAGCGCGCAGCCTGATACGGGCCGCCTGAGACCTAACTCTTCTGCGCATAGAGCAGAGGCACGGCGGAATCCACCACCACCTCGACGAGGCTCGTGCCGCTGTGGGAAAGTGCATGTTTCAGCGCGCCCGCCAGTTCCGGCGATTTCGTCACCCGCACCGCCTCGCAGCCATGGCCTTGCGCCAGCTTGACGAAGTCGAGGCCGGGAATGTCGATGCCGGGCACGTTGCGTACCTGCATCACCTGGCTGAACGAGCGCATCGCGCCGTAGCCTGAATTGTTGATGACGACGACCGTGAGCGGCAGCTTGCGTTGCGCCGCGGTCCACAGCGACTGGATCGAATACATCGCCGAGCCGTCGCCGATCAGGCAGACGGTGCGAACGTTGCCGCGACCCAGTGCCATGCCGACGGCGGCAGGAAGGCTCCAGCCGAGGCCGCCGCTCGCCATGGTGTAAAAACTGTCCTGCCCGCGCATCGGCATGAATTTCTGCATGGCCGGACGGTGCGAGGGCGCTTCCTCCACCAGCACGGCGCCATCCGGCATCGCGTTCGACAGTGCGTGCAGCAGATACTCGACCGGAAGGGGATCGCCGGCCTTCGGCGCCGGCGGCAGCGTCCGTCCCGCGGGCGCGGCGCGCCTGGTCTCGGGCAACAACTCCAGCAGCATCGAAAGTGCCGGCTTGATGGTGGCGACGATGCTGGTGCCGCGCGGGGTGACCGCCGCGGCGGTCGGATCGTCGGTGATCTGGAAAATCGCCGTGGCGCCGTCGAAGATCGAGGCATGGCCTTCCACATGGAAGGTGAAGACCGGCGCGCCGATCACAACGACGAGGTCGTGCTCGCGCAATGCCTCGGACAGCTGACCCGGCGAGGCATGCAGGAAGCCGGCAAATTGCGGATGCCGCTCCGGGAAGGAGCAGCGCGCCGAGAACGGACTGACCCAGACTGAAGCCTTTGTCTTCTCCGCCAGCTTGACCATGAGATCGACGGCCTGCGCGCGATCGACGCCGGGTCCGACGACCAGGGCCGGGCGCTTGCTTCCGGAGATCGCCGCCGCCAGCGCCTTCATTGCCGCCGGATCGGGGCCGAACTCGCGGCTGACCTGGCGCGCCTCGAGCGGCGAGGTTGCATGCATCCAGTCGTCGATCGGGATGGAGACGAAGGTCGGCCCGCAGGGCGGCTGCATCGCCGTGTAATAGGCGCGCGCGATGGCGGCGGGCACATCTTCCGGCCGAGCCGGCTCGACGCTGTATTTCACGTAAGGCCGCGGAAATTCCGAGGCGCGTTCGGCGTAGAGAAAGGCCTGCAACGGCAGGATCGAGCGCGCCTGCTGCCCGGCCGTGATGACCAGCGGCGTCTGGTTGCGATGCGCGGTGTAGATGTTGCCGAGCGCGTTGCCGACGCCGGCTCCCGAATGCAGATTGACGAAACCCGCATTGCGCGTGGCCTGCGCGTAGCCGTCGGCCATGCCGACACAGGAGGCTTCCTGCAGGCCCAGCACATAGTCGATGTCGTCCGGCCAGTCGGCGAGGAACGGCAATTCGGTCGAGCCGGGATTGCCGAACACCTTCTTGATGCCGAACGCGCGCAGCAGATCGAAGGTGGCATCCTTGACGGTGATGGATTTGCTGGCTGGCTTGCGGGACGACACCTGGAATTCCTCAGCAGTTCGGCTCGAAGGAAAATAGTTCGTCATGCCCGGGCTTGTCCCGGGCATCCACGACCTTAGTGGCGCAGCGGAAAGAGAGACGTGGATGGCCGGGACGAGCCCGGCCATGACGTAGAACTGGTGGGGCAAGGCATCACCACGTCGCCACCCCCTTCATGGTCGGCTGTCCCTCGGCATTCGCGGTCCATATCTCCAGGCCGCCGGCGCCATTGTCATTGGCATTGATCGAGAACTCGCTGCCCTCGAACAGCGGCTGGACGCCGCGATAGACGAATTTTGTCGGCGCCTTGCCGCCGTGCAGCTTCGCCGCAAATTCGACGATGAACGCCGCCTGAAGCGGGCCGTGGAACACCAGCCCCGGATAGCCCTCGACCTTGGTCACGTAGTCGCGGTCGTAGTGGATGCGATGGCCGTTGAACGTCAGCGCCGAATAGCGGAACAGCAGCACTGGATCGGAAACATGCGTCTCGCGATGTTTTGCCGGCGGTGGCGGGGGCGGGGCCTTCGGTGCCACCTGCGGGCCGCTGGTGGCTTCGCGATAGACGATGTCGTGTCGCTCCTTGATCGCCGTGCCGCGGGACGTCGTTATTTCGTGATGGACCGCGACGAAGCACAGCGTTCCGGTGGACCCGCTCTTCAGGGTCACGTCCGAGATGCGGGACGAGCGCTTCACCTCGTCGCCGACGCGCAGCGGCTCGATGAATTCCAGTTCGCCGCCTGCCCACATGCGGCGCGGCAGCGGGACCGGCGGCAGGAAGCCGCCGCGGGTCGGATGGCCGTCCTGGCTCAGTTGCGACATCGGAAAGACCGGCGGCGCCAGGCACCAATGGGTGGTGAAAGGCGCGGCGTCGCCGGCTTTCGGCGTGCCGATCTCCTGGAACAGCGTCGCGCGCAGGCCCTTCACGAGTTGCGCGGTGACGATGTCGGTCGCTTCCTCGGTGCGGCCGATCCATTGCCGCAGATGATCGATGTCGGGCTTTTCGCCCGCGATGGCCGGGGCGCTCATGACGACTTCCTGACGGGTTGAGCCTTCGAAACTTTCCTGGGCAATTCGTGATGCTCGCCGATCGCGGGCACCGCGCCGTACTTGCGGGGCTGGTCCACGAAGATCGCAGCCGGCGCGGCGTAACTCACCTTGCCGTTCGGCGTATCGACCTCGATGCGGCGCAGATGCGGGTGCCTGGAAAGATCGTCCATCGTGTTCACTTCGGCGAATGCAATGTCGGCATCGGCCAGCTTCTTGAGGAGTTCGTCGCGGTTCAGCTTGCCAAAGCTGTCGCCGACGGTCTTGTCGGTGAGCGAACGGTTCTTCACGCGCTCGACCATGTTGGCAAATCGCGGATCGTTGGGCAGATCGGCCTGACCGAGCACGTCGGCGCAGAGTTTCTTCCACTCGCGTTCGCTCTGGATCGAGATCAGGATTCCCTTGCCGTCCCTGGAATGGAACACGCCGTAGGGCGCGATTGAGGGATGGGCCAGCGCCATCCGTTTCGGCGGATTGCCGGCTTCCGCGTTGATCAGCGGCACGGACATCCAGTCGGCCATCACGTCGAACATCGAAATCCGGATATCGGAACCTTTGCCGCTGCGTCCCCTCGCGATCAGCGCTTCGAGGATGGAAGCATGTGCGGTCGCGCCGGTCGAGATATCGACGAGGGAAATGCCGACCCGCGAAGGGCCCTCCGGCCCGCCGGTGATCGAGGCGAGCCCGCTTTCGGCCTGGATCAGCAGATCATAGGCCTTGCGATGCGCATAGGGCCCTTCGTCGCCGTAACCCGTGATCGTGCAGGTGATCAGCGAGGGATAGTCCTTGCGCAGCCGCTCCAGCGAGAAGCCGAGCTTGTCCATCGAGCCCGGCTTCAGGTTCTGCAGCAGCACGTCGGCGCCGGCGATCAACTCTTCCAGCGACTGGCGGCCTTCCTTGCTGGCGAGATCGATGACCACGGAATCCTTGCCGCGATTGAGCCAGACGAAATAGCTGCTCTGTCCCTTGGCGGCGGCGTCATAGCCGCGGGCGAAATCGCCTTCGGGCCGTTCCACCTTGATGACATGCGCGCCGGCATCCGCCAGCCGCGACGAGCAGAACGGCGCGGCGACGGCCTGCTCCACCGCAACGACGACGATACCTTCCAGTGGCAGCATGGTTGCCTCTCAATAGGAGCGGGGCATGCCGAGCACATGCTCGGCAACGAAGGATAGCACCAGATTGGTCGAGATCGGGGCCACCTGGTAGAGCCGCGTCTCCCTGAATTTGCGTTCGACGTCGTATTCCTCGGCGAAGCCGAAGCCGCCATGGGTCTGGATCGCGGCATTGGCCGCCTCCCAGGATGCGTCCGCCGCCAGCATTTTCGACATGTTGGCCTCGGCGCCGCAATCGAGGCCGGCCTCGTATTTGCGGGTGGCTTCCTTCACCATCAGCTCGGCCGCGCGCATCGAGGCATAGGCCTTGGCGATGGGGAACTGGATGCCCTGATTCTGGCCGATCGGCCGCCCGAACACCGCGCGTTCCTTGGCGTAGTTGGTGGCCTTCTCGATGAACCATTTCGCATCGCCGATGCATTCCGACGCGATCAGGATGCGCTCGGCGTTCATGCCGGAGAGGATGTAACGAAAGCCCTTGCCCTCGTCGCCGACGAGATTCTCCGCAGGCACCTTCATGTCGGTGAAGAACACTTCCGTGGTGGAGTGGTTCATCATGGTGCGGATCGGCCGGATGGTGAGCCCCGCCTTGCGCGCCTCGCGCATGTCGACCAGGAACACCGAAAGACCGTCGGTGCGCTTCTTGGCCTGTTCCTTCGGCGTGGTGCGCGCCAGGAGCACCATCAGGTCGGAATATTCGGCGCGGCTGGTCCAGATCTTCTGGCCGTTGACGATGTAGCTGTCGTTGCCTTCCTTGCGTGCCACCGTCTTCAGCGACGATGTATCCGTGCCGCTGGTGGGCTCGGTGACGCCGAACGCCTGCAGGCGCAATTTGCCGCTCGCGATCTGCGGCAGCCATTTTTCCTTCTGCTCCTTGCTGCCGTGCCGCAGCACCGTGCCCATGGTGTACATCTGGGCGTGACAGGCCCCGGCATTGCAGCCGGCGCGATGGATCTCTTCCAGGATCGCCGTCGCCGCCGAAAGCTTCAGGCCCGCGCCGCCATATTCTTCGGGGATGAGCACCGAGAGGTAGCCGGCCTCCGTCAGCGCGTTGACGAACTCGGAAGGGTAGGCCATCTCGCGGTCGAGCTTGCGCCAGTATTCGCCGGGGAACTGGGCGCAGAGTTTTGCAACGGCGTTGCGGATGTCGGAATAGTCCTGTTCGGCTTCGGGCTGGGTCATCGGGCTCGGCTGGTCAGGTGGTCGGGATCGGGCAGGATAGACCGCTGGTATTGCGGTGGCGAACGTGAAAAAAGCACGTTCCGCGCCCCTCTCTTGGGAGATCGCCCCGGCCTTTGCAACGCCTTTGATGCCGCGGGCCTGCATGGCTTCCGCCCCGGCCATGAGTTCTGTGCCGACCGCCGCTGCGGCAAAGGGCTCAGCGGAATCCGGCCGGCAGATCCATCGCGCGCATGGTGGCGGTGGCGAAGGCGCAGATGCGCTCGGCGCCCGCCTTCTGAGAGGCAACCTCGACCTTGACGACGCCGATCGTCGAGCCGCCCTGGATGGTTTCGGCCCGGGCGACGATTTCCTCGCCGTCCGCGGGCGCGAGGAAGTTGATCTTGATCTCCACCGTCACCGCGATCTTGCCTTCGGGCATCGACGTGGTGGCGCACGCGCCGGCGGCATGGTCGGCGAGCGCCGTGATGACGCCGCCATGGAAGTGACCGAAGAACTGCATCAGGTCCGGTCGCCTGGCGAGTGCCATCGTCACCTTGCCGGGCTCGGCCGATACCAGCCGGATCCCTGCCGATTTCGGAAAGCCCGGCAGGTCCATGACGCCCGCGAGCGCCTTGATGCGGTCCGCGCCGCTCATGCGACCGGCGGCCTAACCCGGAATCCGCACCGGCAACTGCTCGATGCCGCGCACGAAGCTCGAATAGACCCGCTTCGGCTCGCCGACCACCTCGATCTTCTCGAAGCGCTTGAGGATCTCCTGCCAGACGATGCGCAGCTGCAGCTCGGCAAGCCGCATGCCGACGCAGCGGTGGATGCCGAAGCCGAAGGAAAGATGCGTGCGCGGCCGGGCGCGGTCGATGATGAATTCGTTCGGGTTGTCGATCGCTTCCTCGTCGCGGTTACCGGAGATGTACCACATCACGACGCGGTCGCCCTTCCTGATCTTCTTGCCGCCGAGCTCGGTGTCGGCCAGCGCCGTGCGGCGCATATGCGCCAGCGGCGTCTGCCAGCGGATCACCTCCGGCACCATGGATTCGATCAGCGCGGGATTTTCCCGCAGCTTCCTGTATTGATCCGGGTTCTCGTTCAGCGCCAGCACCGAGCCGCTCATGGTGTTACGCGTGGTATCGTTGCCGCCGACGATGAGCAGGATGAGATTGCCCATCAGGTTGTCGGGGTCCATGTGGCGGGTGGCGGGGCTGTGCGCCATCATCGACAGCAGGTCGTTCTTCGGCGGCGCATTGACGCGCTCGTTCCACAGCTTCGACATATAGGCGTAGCACTCGTCCATCTCGCGCCGGCGCTCCTCCGGCGAGGAGACGACCCCACCCTTGGGCAGCGCGGTGGAGACGTCGGACCAGCGCGTCAGCTTGCGCCGCTCCTCGAACGGAAAATCGAACAGCGTCGCCAGCATCTGCGTCGTCAGCTCGATCGAGACGCGATCGACCCAGTTGAAGGTCTCGTTGCGTGGCAGGCCCTCGAGCACCTTGATGGTGCGCTGGCGGATCAGCTTGGCCAATTCGTCCAGATGCGTCGGCGTGAACATCGGCGACACCGTCTTGCGCTGCTCCGAATGCCTGGGCTGGTCCATGGCAATGAAGCTCGGCCAGTCATAGCCCGGCGGCACGTCGCGGATCGAGATGCCGCCAAGCGTGGAGTCGGAAGAGAAGATGCCGTGGTTGGTGTCGACATGCATGATGTCGTTGTATTTGGTGACCGACCAGTACGGCTCGATCGGCGCGTTGGTGCAGTAATGCACCGGCTCTTCCTTGCGCAGCCGCTCGAACCACGGCCACAGCGTGTCGTCCTGGAACAGTCTTGGCGCGCCGGGATGGAAATCCTTCAGCGGTGTCGCATAGGCCTCCTCGCGGGCGCGGGCCAGGCGTTCGGCCTTGTCGGGGCGGACGGCGGTGTGAACGTTCATCGTGCTCGTTCCCGGAATGATGGCTGATTTGCCGGCATTTTACGCGCAACGCCGGCAGGCGTCTTGGCTTTATTGGCTATGCGGCAATGCGTACCGGCAGGGTCTCGTAGCCCTTGATGAAGCTGGAATAGACCCGCTTCGGCTCGCCGACCACCTCGATCCTGTCGAAACGCTTGAATATCTCTTCCCAGATGATCTTGAGCTGCAGCTCGGCCAGCCGCATGCCGATGCAGCGATGGATGCCGAAGCCGAACGAAATGTGCGTGCGCGGCCGCGCGCGGTCGATGATGAAGTCGTACGGCTTCTCGATCACTTCATCGTCGCGGTTGCCCGAGACATACCACATCACCACCTTGTCGCCCTTCTTGATCTTCTTGCCGCCGATCTCGGTGTCTGCGAGTGCGGTGCGGCGCATATGCGCCAGCGGGGTCTGCCAGCGGATCACTTCGGGAACGAACGAATCGAGCAGCGCCGGGTTCTCGCGCAGCTTCTTGTACTGGTCGGGATGCCTGTGCAGCGCGTAGAGGCTGCCGGACATGGTGTTGCGGGTGGTGTCGTTGCCGCCGACGATCAGGAGGACCAGATTGCCGAGGAAGTTCTTCGGGTCCATGTTGCGAGTGGCCTCATTGTGCGCCATCAGCGACAGCAGGTCGTTGCGCGGCGGCCCGTTGAGCCGATCCTTCCACAGGCTTGCGAAATAGGTCGCGCATTCCATCAGGACGGCCTGCCGCTCGTCTTCGGTTGCGACCAGCCCGCCCGGGCCGGGCAGGGTAGTGGCGACATCGGACCAGCGCGTCAGCTTGCGGCGGTCTTCCCAGGGGAAGTCGAACAGCACCGCCAGCATCTGCGTCGTCAGCTCGATCGAGACGGTGTCGACGAAATCGAAGACTTCGTTGACCGGCAGGTTGTCGAGGCAGCTCGCCGAGCGCTTTCGGATATTGACCGCAAGCTCGTCGAGATTGTCCGGCGTGAACATCGGCGCCACGGTCTTGCGCTGCGCGGAATGGCGCGGCTGGTCCATGGCAATGAAGCTTTCGCGGCGCAGGTCCGGCGGCACGTCGCGGATCGTGATGCCGCCGAGCGCCGCGGCGGAAGAGAACGCGCCGTGATTGGTGTCCACCGCCATGATGTCGTTGTACTTGGTCACCGACCAGTACGGACCGAATATCGAATCCTTGCAGTAGTGAACCGGGTCTTCCTTGCGCAGCCGGTCGAAATACGGCCAGTGCGTATCGGTCTGGAACAGCTCGGGATCGCCGGGATTGAAGTCCTCCAGCCGCATCGAATTGGCTTTTTCGCGCGCCTCGCGCAGTTGAGTCTCGCCTGCGTTTTCGATGGTCCCGTGCATGCGGCTTCTCCCGTAAGCAGGCCGCGCCGGTACACCGCCGACGCGACAATGTTTTACCCTATTACACCCCGTGCCGCCGCCTGCCGCAAGGGCGGAATTGTACCAATGCTACGGCGATTTCGATACGGTACCGTATCATTTCCCCGTGACAACGACGCGGCCGCGGGCTAAAGGCTTGGGCAACAAAGCAACTCTCGCGGAGGCCGCCGATGATCCCCAACGCGCACAAAATGTTCAATTTCGACCTTGGCGAGACGGCCGATGCGATCCGCGAGACGGTTTTCGAGTTCTCCTCCAACGAGATCGCCCCGCGCGCCGCCGAAATCGACAAGAGCAACGAGTTTCCGCGCGATCTCTGGCCGAAGATCGGCGCGCTCGGACTGCACGGCATCACCGTGGAGGAGGAATATGGCGGCGCTGGCCTTGGCTATCTCGAGCATTGCCTCGCCGTGGAAGAGATGTCGCGCGCTTCTGCCGCGGTCGGTCTTTCCTACGGCGCCCATTCCAACCTTTGCGTCAACCAGATCCGCCGCAACGGCAACGAGGCGCAGAAGCGCAAATATCTGCCGAAGCTGATCTCCGGCGACCATGTCGGCTCGCTTGCGATGTCCGAGCCCGGCGCCGGCTCCGACGTGGTGTCGATGAAGACCCGCGCTGACAAAAAAGGCGACCGCTTCGTGCTCAACGGCAACAAGATGTGGATCACCAACGGCCCCGTCGCCGACACGCTGGTGGTCTACGCCAAGACCGATCCGAACGCGGGTCCTCGCGGCATCACCGCCTTCATCATCGAACGGGGCATGAAGGGATTTTCCACCGCGCAGAAGCTCGACAAGCTCGGCATGCGCGGCTCCGACACCTGCGAACTGGTGTTCGAGGACTGCGAGGTGCCGGCGGAGAACGTCCTTGGCGAGGTCGGCAGGGGCGTCAATGTCTTGATGAGCGGTCTCGACTATGAGCGCGCGGTGCTGGCGGCGGGCCCGATCGGCATCATGCAGGCCTGCATGGACGTGGTGCTGCCTTACGTTCACGATCGCAAGCAGTTCGGCCAGCCGATCGGCACGTTTCAGCTGGTGCAGGGCAAGCTCGCCGACATGTACACGACGATGAACGCCTCGCGCGCCTATGTATATGCGGTGGCGAAGGCCTGCGACCGCGGCGAGACCACGCGAGAGGACGCCGCCGGCGCCATCCTCTATGCGGCGGAGAAAGCCACGCAATGTGCGCTCGATGCGCTCCAGCTGCTCGGCGGCAACGGCTACATCAACGAATATCCCACCGGCCGTCTGTTGCGTGATGCAAAGCTCTATGAGATCGGCGCCGGCACATCCGAAATCCGCCGCATGCTGATCGGCCGCGAGCTGTTCGACAAGACAGCGTAAAAAAGTCGTCCCGGCGTAGGCCGGGACCCATGGCCACAAATGCGCGGTGTCGAATACCGCGTGGCCGCAGCAGCCGCAAACCACTCAAGTCGGTGGTTATGGGCCCCGGCCTTCGCCGGGGCGACGCCGAGACACACGATTCCACCTCGACCCTGTGTGAAACCTCCTTCACACTTCCGGCGACTAATCCGTGCTGTGATCTGCCCGTGATGCCGCCCGGAGCCAACCCGTGAATCAGTTCAGCTCGACCCCGATCGTGCCTCCGCCGGCGCAGCCCGTGCTTCCCGCGCCGGTGCCGCCACCGCTGCCGGCCAGGCTCGATTTCACAGGCGATCGCGAGTCGTTCCTGCATCTGGTCGCGCGCGGCGCCGGGCTGGAGCTGGTCACGCTCGGCTTCTACCGGTTCTGGCTCGTCACCGACATGCGCCGTCACCTCTGGTCCAACACGGTGATCGACGGCGATGCCGCCGAATATACCGGCCGCGGCCGCGAGCTCCTGATCGGCTTCCTGATCGCGATGGCGATCCTGGTGCCGATCTACCTCGCCTATTTCCTGATCAGCATCGAAGCCGAGCATCTGCAGGCGCTGGCCTCGATTCCCTTGTTCTCCGCCTTCTACGTGTTCGGGCAGTTCGCGATCTATCGCGCGCGCCGCTATCGGCTGACCCGCACGGTCTGGCGCGGCGTGCGATTCTGGATGGACGGCTCGGGCTGGGCCTATGCGTTTCGGGCCACGCTATGGGCCGTGCTCGCCGCTTTCACGCTCGGCATCGCCCTGCCGTGGCGCGCTGCCGCGCTAGAGCGCTACAAGCTGCAGCATTCCTGGTACGGCGACCTGCAAGGCAGCTTCGAGGGCAGCGGCTGGGATCTCTTCAAGCGGATCTGGTGGCTCTGGCTGGCGGCACCGCTTGCCATCCTGATCGTCACGATCCCGTTCTTCTACGCCTATTACCGGGCGGTTGAATGGCGCTGGTGGCTGTCGGGCATCCGCTTCGGCGCGGTCGGCGTGGACTCGAAGCTGGAGTCGAATGCGCTGCAGGGGTTCTACTGGAAGGTCATCGGATGGTCGATGCTGCTGTCGATCGGATTCGGCGCTGCTATCGGTGCACTGGGCACGGCGGCCGTCGGTATCACCAAGGCTGTTTCAGGGACTTTCGACGCAGAGTCGTTCGCCACCAGCATTCCGGTCATGGTCGTCACCGTGATCGGATATCTCGGATTGGCGCTGAGCTTCAGCGTCGTTACCCGGCTTTACCTCTCGCGCGACCTCTGGGCGCACGTGCTGTCGACGACCGTCGTCACCGATCTTGCCGCCGCCGCCAACGTCAAGGCGAAGGGTGATCTTGCCACCGCCGTGGGCGAAGGTATTGCCGACGGCCTCGACGTGGCCGGGTTCTGACCATGGCCCCCGCCAACGACATCGTTTATTTCGACGGCACATCGAGCCGACGCCATGCTGCGACGCTCGCCTTCGCCGATGTGCTCGCAATCATGGTCGACGGCGAGATCAAGGCGAAATGGCCTTTTGCCGACATCCGCCGCGCCGACAGCGCGCCCGGAACGCTGCGTGTGTCCTGCCAGAGCGCCCCGGCGCTGGCGCGACTGGAGATCCGCGACCCCAAGGTTGCGGCCGAGTTGACCTCCCGTGCCGCCAATCTCGACGAGCATCATCTCGGCCGCCGCGGCATTGCCAAGATCGTCGGCTGGTCGCTCGCCGCCGCCGTCTCGATCGTGCTGGTCGTACTCTACGGCGTGCCGCTCGCCGCCGACCGGCTTGCGCCGCTGGTGCCGGAGGCCTTCGAGCGCCGCTTCGGCGACGTCGCCGAAAAGCAGGTCAAGCTCGTGTTTGGCGACAAGGTCTGTGACAGCCGCGCAGGGCAGGCCGCCTTTGAAAAGCTCGTCACCAAACTGCGCGATGCCGCCGGCTTCGACACCACGGTGCAATCCATTGTGCTGTCCAGCGCAATCCCCAATGCGCTGGCGCTGCCGGGCGGCAAGGTCATCATGCTCGACAGCCTGATTGCCAAGGCCGACAATCCCGACGAGATCGCCGGCGTCATCGCCCACGAGCTCGGCCATCTCGCGCATCGCGACAACATGCGCGGCATGATCTACAACGGCGGCACCTCGTTCCTGATCGGCCTGTTGTTCGGCGACATCACCGGCTCCAGCGCCGTGATCTTCGCCTCGCGCACGCTGGTCACGGCCTCCCACTCGCGCGAGGCCGAGACCGCGGCCGATACGTTCTCGATCGAGATCATGCAGAAGCTCGGCCGTCCGCCGAAGGCGATGGGCGAATTGATGCTGCGCGTCACCGGCAAGGAAGGCGGCAAGGGCCTCACCATCATCTCGACCCATCCCCTGACCGAGGACCGGCTCGCCCGCATGAGCAGGGAGGACCAGACCCCAAAGGGCCCGCCGCTGCTCACCGACGCGGAGTGGCAGGCGTTGAAGGGCATTTGCGGCAAGGGGAAAGTGTAGGATGCTGGCTTCGGTCGCATGGAACGCTTCGCCACCGAACGTCTGACCGCCGAAAGGCTCCGCCAGGACCATCTGGCGGATCTCGTCGCTCTGCACCTCGATCCCGTCGTGTCACGCTATCTCGGCGGCGTCCGCTCGCCCGAGGCGACCGCCGCCTATCTGGCCGCGGCCATGGCGCATTGGGACCGGCACGGCTTTGGACTTTGGGCGCTGCGAACCGGTGCCGGCGAATTCGCCGGACGAGCCGGCATCCGGCGTGCCGCGATTGGAGGCGCCGACGAATTCGAAATTCTCTACACGTTCAGGCGCGAGCTCTGGGGCAGGGGGCTTGCGAGCGAGATTGTGACAGCCTTGACGGCGATGGCGCGATCGGAACTCGGAATAGCGTCCCTCGTCGGTCTGGTCGCCACGGGCAACGAGGCATCCTGTCGCGTCCTGGAGAAGTTCAACTTCACGCGTGAGCGCACCATGCTGTCCCGCGGCGAACCGGTTACAGTGTTTCGCTCCCCGGCCTGGCGCAAGACCTGAGCACGCGCCGGTTGACCGGCGGCGCTCGTCTCGGCCCGGAACTGCGAAGTCGAAGTGGTGCAGATTCAGACGATGAGCCAATCGGGCGACGGCGAGGAACTCAATCCGCCAGATTGTTCACCTGCTTCACCCAGGTCCGCACATCTGCGAGCACCGCGGGCATCACGTCCTTTACTTCCTGCACGGTCATGCCGGCCTTGATGCGGGGATCGTAGAGCAGGTTCAGCAGATACTGGTCGTAGACGTCGAAATAGCCCATCGAGACGCTGTCGTTGAACATGGTCCACGGCACGGTCGCGGTGTCGTTGATCGGGCCTAGCGACTGCAGCAGCTCCTCATAGGCACAGTCGAGGAAGACGAAGTCGCCATTGTCGACCGTGAGGATCACGTCGGAATGCTCGATTTCGAATTTTTCATTCTTGCGAAAGCCGGAGAGGCACTGCGGGTCGAGCGTGGTCTTGATCTCCTTTGCCCGCTCGCCGCCGTAGAAGGTCGAGATGGTGCTGAACAGGTCGCGGTCGCGCACCATTTTCACCAGCACGTTGGCACGGTCGTTGTCGTCCACCATGGCAATATCGAGATGTTTCACACGCGCGGCAATGTCGGCGACGATCTTTCCGATCTGCACCTTGCGGTCGGCGCGGCCGTCGGCGAACACACGCACCGGCACCTCGTATTTGCGGATGCGGTCGACGCGGCCGGCAAGATGGTATTCGGCGCCGAACGCCGTCTTGAAAAAGCCTTCGACGATCTCGCTGTCGGTGAAATGCTTCTTCTCGGTGCGCTGGCGCGTGGCGATGGCGGCAAGTTCGGCTGCTGCAGACGCCGGCAAGGCGAGCGGGATGGTCAACGCCGCCAGCGCCGTTGCGATGAAAAGAATGTGCCGGCGAGGTCTGTTCATGGTCACGACGCTGAAGCAAGAAGAAGGTCCGCGCAAGAACCGCACGGGTCGACCCAACAGGTTCCGCCGTCGCGGAATCAGTTCTTCACTATCACCGTGGTACCGACGCCGACGCGACCGTAGAGATCGGTGACGTCTTCATTGGTCATGCGGAAACAGCCGGACGATACGGCCTGGCCGATCGTCTCCGGCTCGTTGGAACCGTGGATGCGGTAGAGCGTCGAGCCCAGATACATCGCGCGCGCCCCGAGCGGATTTTCAATGCCACCCGGCATGTGGCGCGGCAGGTCCGGACGGCGGCGCAGCATCTGTGCGGGCGGCGTCCAGGCCGGCCACTCCTTCTTTGCGGTAATGCGGTGGGTTCCGCTCCAGCGAAAACCGTCGCGGCCGACGCCGATGCCGTAGCGCAGCGCCTGGCCGTTCGGCAGCACCAGGTAAAGCCGGCGCTCGCCGGTATTGATCAGGATGGTGCCGGGCGAATAATTGGTCTGGAGCATCACCGTGCTGCGCGGGATAGGGCTGACGCCGCTGTAGCCGCCGCCGCGGAAATTCGGTCCGCCGCCGAGGATGTCGCGCATGTCGAGTTCCTGAGCCTGCGCGTGGCCTGCCGCCAGCACGATCACCGCCGCACACAGAAAGCCGAGAACCCGGGTCATTCTTGTTCCTCGCAAATCGAATTTCGTCCGTCACGGTGAGACAGGCCATAACAGGAACGCCCGTGCAAGCAACGAGCCCGTGAGTGCGGCATTTTCGAACCGCCCGGTTAAGAAAACACAACACGCGGTCGGCGATAGCAGCAATGCCTGGCTAAACCTTTGACGAAACGGCTGAACAATGGTTGATCTGGCTGGAACCCAAGAAACGAAGGCGACGGGGGCGGATCGATGAATGGTGCGGAAAGTCTGGTGCGGACATTGGTCGCAGGCGGCGTCGACGTCTGCTTCACCAACCCCGGCACCTCGGAGATGCATTTCGTTGCAGCCCTCGATCGCGTCGAGGGCATGCGCTGCGTGCTCGGCCTGTTCGAGGGCGTGGTGACGGGTGCGGCCGACGGCTATTTCCGCATGAAGGGCACGCCGGCCTCGACGCTGCTGCATCTCGGCCCCGGCCTCGCCAACGGCCTTGCCAATCTTCACAACGCGAAAAAGGCCAATTCCGGCATCGTCAACATCGTCGGCCAGCACGCCACCTATCACATCGGCTACAACGCGCCGCTAACCTCGGACATCGAAGGCCTGGCGCGGCCGATGTCGGCCTGGGTGCGTACCTCGCCGGATGCCAAATCCGTTGCCGCCGACGGCGCCGCCGCCATTGCCGCCGCCAAAAGCTCGCCGCCACAGATCGCGACCCTCATCCTGCCCGCCGACACCGCCTGGAACGAGGCCGACGGCATCGCGAAGGTCAATGGTGAGACCCAGCGCGCCAATTACTCCTCGCAGGCGGTCGATCATGCCGCCAAGGTATTGCGCAGCGGCGGTTCGCAGAACCTCTTGCTGCTCACCGGCAGTGCGCTCACCGAAAAGGGGCTGGCGCTGGCGCAGCAGATCGCAGGCCGAACCGGCTGCAAGGTAATGGGCCAGACCTACAATCCGCGGATGGCCCGCGGCCGCGGGCGTTTTGCGATTGATCGCATCCCTTACGTGATCGAGCAGGCGCTGCCGATCCTGAAGGACTTCAAGAATATCATGCTGGTCGAGGCCAACGACCCCGTCGCCTTCTTCGCCTATCCGAACAAGCCGAGCCTCCTCAAGCCGGAAGGCTGCGAGGTGCATCGGATCACCGGCGGCGGCGAGAATTCCGTGGCTGCGCTGGAGGCGCTGGCCGGCGCGCTCGGTGCCAGGCCCGCCGATATCGTGGCGCAGAAGCCGATGGACATCGCAAAGCCCACCGGTCCCCTGAACCACGCCAATATCGCCCAGGCGATCGCCATGGCGATCCCGGAGAACGCCATCGTCGTCGACGAGTCCATCACCACGGGCCGGCAATTCTTCCCGCCGACGGCGGCGGCGAAGCCACATGACTGGCTGCAGAACATGGGCGGCTCGATCGGCTTCTCCCCGCCGGTGGCAACGGGTGCGGCGATTGCATGTCCCGACCGCAAGGTCATCTGCATGGTCGGCGACGGTTCCTCGATGTACACGATCCAGGCTTTGTGGACGCAGGCGCGCGAAGGCCTCAACGTTGTCACGATTGTGTTCGCAAATCGCATCTATCAGATCCTGCGCGGCGAGTTCGACGGAGTAGGCGCCGGCGAGCCGGGAAAACGAGCGCTCGACATGCTCAAGCTCGACCGGCCGACCATCGATTTCGTGGCGCTCGCCAGGGGCATGGGCGTGCCCGGACGCGCGGTGACGACGGCGGACGAGTTCAACAAGGCGCTGGATGAAGCCATCGCCGAACCCGGCCCGCGGCTGATCGAGGTCCAGATGTAGCGCCGGCGCCGGTCGCCCGCGCTGACCGGGGAAGGTGATGCGGGCGGAGCTTGAGAGGGTCGTCAAGGCGATTGAAGCGTTCTACGCCTGCGAGGGTCTGCTGTTCAGCAAGGACCTCGGCGAGCGCACGCTGACGCACCGCATGGCGGTGCATATCGAGCGGCAGTTCGACGGCTGGGAGGTCGATTGCGACTACAACCGCCTCGGCGAGCGGCTCCTGAAGCTTCCGCACGGCACCATCGTCTCGACCGACGACGAACTCGGCAAGTCGATCTTTCCCGACATCGTCGTGCATCGCCGCGCGGTCCCGGAGAACCTGCTGGCGGTGGAGGTGAGAAAGGCGACCAACCATCAGCCGATCGAGCACGATCACCACAAGCTGCGGGGACTGACCGACCCGCATCTGTGGTTCGCCTACCGCATCGGCGTCATGCTGGTGCTTGGAAAGGGGAAGGTGAGGGCGTCCGACATCTATCTCGGCGGTGCCATCGACCGCGACCTCACCGACTGGTTCGCCGGACGGCTGCGGGAAACCGGTCTGGGAGCGGGTTGAGAAGGCCGGCCGATATGAGTATTGCGGAAGGTTGACGAAGCTGGCTTTGACGACGCGTGAAGGGTTGTGACGGGATAGGGGAACGTGGTTCGTCTTGCTCAGGGATATAGACCGGACATTGATGGCCTGCGTGCCCTGTCAGTGCTGGCGGTTCTCGCATTTCATGGTTTTCCGGGACTGATGCCAGGCGGCTTTGTCGGCGTCGACGTATTTTTCGTCATTTCCGGCTTCCTGATCTCCGGAATCATTTTTGATGAAATGCAGGACGGCAGCTTCAGCTTGCGCACGTTCTATGCCCGACGCGTCCGCCGCATTTTTCCTGCGCTGGTAGTCGTGCTGATCGCAAGCCTGGTGGCGGGATGGTGGTTGCTGATGCCGGCCGAAATGCTGCGTCTCGGCGCGCAGGCGGCCTCGAGCGCGGGTTTTGTTGCCAATTTCTATTTCTGGCTCCAGTCCGGATATTTCAGCCCGGACGCTCAAACGCTTCCGCTCCTGCACCTGTGGTCGCTGGGCGTGGAGGAGCAATTCTACATCGTCTGGCCGCTCATCCTCCTGGCCATCAGGAACAGGCCGGGCTGGACACTGCCTGCCCTGATCGCGGTAGGCGGCTCGTCGTTCCTGCTGAACATCGTGCTGATCAACGACCACGCCGCGGACTTCTATTCGCCCCTGACACGTGCGTGGGAACTGATGGCCGGAGCGCTGGTGGCCTGGCTGCACGCGCGGGCGTACCGGCCGCCGGCCGGGCGTGCCGCTGATGTGGCGACGCTTCTTGGCCTGGCAGCGATCTGTGCCGCCGGCCTGCTGCTGGACGCCCGCTTTCGTTATCCGGGCTGGTTCGCCTGCATCCCGGTCCTTGGCTCCGCGCTGGTCGTGTGGGGCGGCGCCGGCAGCAGCATCGGATCGCGCTTCCTGTCGTTGCCGGTTCTGACATTTGTGGGCCGCATCAGCTACCCGCTCTATCTCTGGCATTGGCCCGTGCTGGTGTTTGCGGTCGCTTTCAAGCTCGCGCCGTTGACATCCCTGGAAATCGTTCTGGCGCTGGCCGTGAGCTTCCCGTTGGCCTGGCTGACCTACGCCCTTGTCGAACGCAGGTTTCGCACCGGCGCGATCGATCGAGCAAGGCTTGTGCTGCTTGGTGCCGGAATGGCAACAGCCGCTTGCGCGGGTGCCATCGTCGTCGCCGCCGGTGGCTTTGCGGCGCGCTTCCCGGCCGAGATCGTGGCGCTCGCAGAGCCACGTCCGCATCCGCGCGAGTGGCGCCTCGATGAGTGCCTGATCGAACCCGTAAAGCAGACAAAATTTGCCGCCGAATGTCTGGAGGACCAGCGGCCCCTGGTTTTGGTGTGGGGAGACTCGATTGCGGCGGCCCTGATGCCGGGCCTGCGCAAGATGCAGCTGGACCGGGCTTTCGGGCTGGCGCAATTGACGCCGGCCGGATGTCCGCCGGTGTTTGCGGTGGAGATTCCGGGTTCACCGCGATGCCGCGAGATCAACCAGGCAGTATTGCAGACCGTCAAACGGGTTCGTCCGGATGTCGTGCTGTTGCAAAGCCGGGGCACGTATCTGCCAGACGAGAGAGAAGGCCTCGGGCCGACCATCCGCGCGCTGCGCGAGCTGGGAATTTCCCGCGTCATTCTGCTGGGGCCGCCGCCGATCTGGAAGCGTTCGCTGGCCAACGAGGCCTTGAACTATTTCATCAAGCACCATGAAGCGATTCCGGCACGTCATTTTGGCGGCGTCCATCGTTCCTGGAACGATGCCGAGATGCGTGCCTTCGCGAACGGACTTGGGGCGGAGTATGTCTCGACCTGGGATACGCTGTGCAACACGGACGGCTGCCTGACGCGGTTGAGCGAAAGCCCCGTCGATCTCGTCATTTTCGACCAGAGCCATTTCTCGGAGAATGGATCGAAATTTTTCATCGAGGCCAACGGGGAGAAGATCATGCCGCGAGACATTCGACGATAGGTCCGGACCCGAATATGCTCGGATCGGGAGCAACGCAGGAGGTTCACATGGATATCAAGCTGTCGATCGCCGCGACATTATTGTTCGTTGCGCCGGCCTTTGCGCAAGCGCCGCCCATGGACGCCACCCTGCAGGCGCTGCTTGCCCATCCCAAGGTCGTCATGACGCTCGACGACATCAAGGCGGACGATGCGCGCGCCCTGGATGAGCAGAAGCGCATCACCGAAATTCCGGCGCCGCCCTTCAAGGAAAAGGTTCGCGCCGGATATTATCTGAAGCGGCTGCAGGAGCTCGGCTTCAAGGACGCCGCCATCGACGGTGAAGGCAACGTGATTGCGCTGCGCAGGGGTACGGGCGGCGGCCGGCCGAAGCTCGTGGTCTCCGCGCATCTCGACACGGTGTTTCCCGAAGAGGTCGATGTCACCGTGAAGGAGAAGGACGGCGTCATCAATGCGCCGGGTATCGGCGACGACTCGCGCGGGCTTGCGGCGCTCCTGTCGCTGGTCAAGGCCATGAACGAGAACGGAATCGGCACCGTCGGCGATCTCCTTGTCGTCGGCACCGTCGGCGAAGAGGAACTCGGCAATCTCCGTGGCGTCAAGGCGCTGTTCCGCGATCACGGCGACATCGACGGCTTCATCTCCATCGACGGTCTCGGCATCAGCCGCGTCGTCAACCAGTCGACCGGCAGCCACCGCTACGAGATGATCTTCAAGGGACCGGGCGGGCACTCGTTCCAGGAGTTCGGGCTGCCCAGCGCCATCCACGCCATGGGGCGGGCGATTGCCAAGATCGCCGATCTGCAGACGCCGGCCGAGCCCCGAACCACGTTCACCGTCGGCACGGTGCGCGGCGGCACCTCGGTCAACGCGATCGCTGCCGAGGCGCGGATGGCGGTCGATATGCGCTCGAACTCGACCGACGAACTGCTCAAGCTCGAGGAAAAGCTGCTGGCCCTTGTCAAGCAGGCCGTCGTCGAGGAAAACGCGCGCTGGAACACCGACAAGATGACGGTGGAGATCAAGCTGATCGGCGACCGGCCCGCCGGCATCGTATCGATGGATTCGCCGATCGTGCAGGCGACGCAGCGTGCGGTCTCCACCATCGCGCGCGGCCCGCGCGTTACCTTCGCCGGCTCTTCCACTGATTCCAACATCGCAATGTCGCTCGGCATTCCCGCCGTCACCATCGGCGGCGGCGGCGAGGGCGGAAACTGGCATTCGCGCAACGAATGGTACAGGCACACGGACGCCTGGATGGGCCCGCAGAACGCATTGCTGACGGTGCTGATGCTTGTCGGCCTCGACGGCGTCACCAAGCCGGCGCTGGCGGTGCGGCCGGCCGCAAAATAATCAGCGCTGCACCGCGCGCCGCGATCCGGCCATCGCGACGCCGAGGCGCCGGCCGACCAAAAGCCCGACCACCACCAGCAGGCACCAGACCGGAATGAAGAAGAAGGTGAGGATGCCGGCATCCTCGGGCTCGGACTGCAGCAGCCATTTGACGACGCCGACCGGGGCGAACAGGCCGACCGCCCCGCCGATGCCGGCCATGATCCAGATCAGGATATTTTGCCGCGACATCGGCGGTCACTTCCGGAACAGCACGAGCGCTTCGCGGCAGAGATTGGCAAAGGAGATCATCAGCGCGCTGCCGAGCGCGAACATGGCAAAGCGGTGGTATTCGTCCATGGTGAGCGGCTGGAACTGGAAATGGGGCGGTATGAATGCCCACCACACGATCGGGACGGTCAGGAGCGTGGCGAAGATGCCGGCCGGCGCGCCTGCGAGCAGGCTCGCGAGGAGGATCGCAGGAAAGAAGGCGGCGAAGTAGAGCTTCGCTCCGAATACGATGAACATTTCCTGGATCGTCGCCGCTAGCACGATCGCGACCAGGGCCGCAAGGAACGCCGACGGCGACCACGGCCTAACTCTCAACATGACATCGCGCATCCAGCGCCCTCAAGCTTCCTCGCCCAGCATAGACTACCGGAATACAGTTGGAAGCGGAAGCGCCCATCGCCGTGCCAGCGCGCGGGGAGCCGCTGGAATCGGGTCATCGTTAATCCGCGCAGGCAAGCGCCGCCTCTTCGAAATCCGTCATCGGTTGCCGCCTTGCGCCGGCGGTCCGCCCCTGTAATCTCAAGGAAACAAAGGGGAAAAAAGTGATGGGGGGAGTTCTGCGGGACGTGCGCGTGCTCGATTTCGGGCGCTATATCGCGGGCCCCTATTGCGCGACCTTGCTGGCCGAGTTCGGCGCCGAGGTCATTCGCGTCGAAAAGCGCGACGGCAGTGAGGACCGCTTCGTGGCGCCGGTCGGCAGCGGCGGCGAAGGCGCGCTGTTCCTGCAGATCAACCGCAACAAGAAGTGCATCACCCTCGATCCGATGAAGGCCGAGGGACAGGAGGTGATGCGCCGGCTGGTTGCGACCGCCGACGTCGTCGTCGCCAACCTGCCGCCGCAGACGCTGCGGGCGATGAAGCTCGACTACGAACAGCTGAAGGCGATCAAGCCCGACATCATCCTCACCACGGCCACGGCCTTCGGCGGGCCGGGGCCCTGGTCCGACCGCGTCGGCTTCGACGGCGTCGGCCAGGTCATGTCGGGCGCGGTGTACATGACCGGCGCTGGGGATCCGCCGTATCGCGCCGCGGTGAACTGGGTCGATTTCGGCACCGCGCTGCATTGCGCGTTCGGCACGCTCGCCGCCCTGATCGAGCGCGGCAAGAGCGGGCGCGGGCAGATCGTCGAGGGCGCGCTGCTGGCGACCGCCTTGTCCTTCACCAACGCCACCCTGATCGAGCAGGCCGTCATTGCCGCCAACCGCGTCCCGACCGGCAATCTCGGCCAGACCGCCGCGCCCGCCGACATCTACCGCACCAAAGACGGCTGGGTGCTGTGCCAGGTGACCGGACATCCGCTGTTCATCCGCTGGGCGAGATTGATGGGCGAGGAGAGCGAGTGGCTTTCGGATCCGCGCTTTGCCGACGACATCAAGCGCGGCGACAACGGCTCCATCATCAGCGCACGGATGGCGCGCTGGTGTGCCGAGCGCACGACCCAGGAGGCCGTCGACACGCTGGGCAAGGCGATGATTCCGGCTGGCCCCGTGCTGAGTCCGCAGCAGGCGCTCGATCATCCGCACATCCGCGCCAGCGGCTTCCTGCAGGAGGTCGATTATCCCGGCCTGCCGAAACCGGCGCCGGTTGCCCGCGCCGCGGTGAGGCTGTCGGAAACGCCGGGCGAGATCGCGGCGCGTCCGCCGACGCTCGGTGAGCATACCGACGCCGTGCTCGCGGAACTGGGCTATGGCGCGGCGGAGATTGCGGCGCTGCGCGAGAGCGGCGTGATCTGAATTAATCGATCGACATGTTGGTGTCGTGCGCGACCTTGGTCCAGCGCTCGGTCTCCCGGCGCATCATGTCGCCGAACTGCCGCGGGGTCATGGCTTCGGCTTCCGCGCCCTCATGGGCAAGGAAGGCGCCGATTTCGGGCGCATTGAGGGCGTTGTTGATCTCGGCGTTGAGCACCGCGACGACGTCGGCCTGCATCCCGGCAGGTCCCACGATGCCCCACCACGTCCCGAGCTCGGCGCCCGGCGTCCCTGATTCCTCCAGGGTCGGCACGTCGGGCAGTATCGCCAGCCGCTTGCGGCTCGTCACCGCCAGGGTCTTGATCTGGCCGCTGCGGACGAGCTGCAGCGCCTGCGGAATGCTCGAGACATAGATATCGACATGGCCGCCCGCGAGATCGTTGAGCGCCGGCGCGCCGCCCTTGTAGGGGATATGGGTGAGCTTGACGCCCGCCAGCAGCGCGATCAGCTCGGTCGAAATCTGGTTGATGCTGCCGAGCCCCGCCGAGGCGTAGGTGATCTGGCCGGGTTTGCTCCTGGCGAGCGCGAACAGCTCCCTGGCGGATGCGGCCGGCAGCCTGTTCGATGTCGCGACCAGGAGCGGCGCACGGCCGATGAAGGCAACCGGCGTGAAATCCTTGACCGTATCGAACGGCATCGTCTTCTTGACCGCCGCGTTGATGGTGAAGGTCGGCGACACCAAGAGCAGCGTGTAGCCATCCGGCGGCGCTTTCGCCACCGCAGCGGTGCCGATCAGCGTGCCGCCGCCGCCGCGGTTCTCGATCACCACCGGCTGTCCCCACACCTCGGAAAGCCGCTTGCCGATGGCGCGGCCGACCAGGTCGTTGGAGCCGCCGGGCGCGAACGGAATGATCAGGGTGATTTGCCGGGACGGATAGGATTCGGCGCGCGCCGGTGGGCCTGCCAGGAAAAGCAATGCGGCTAGCAATGCTCCAAGAAAAGCTCCAAGAAATGCTCGAGCCCGGATCATGACAGGCGTCTCCCGGCGGCCCCTGTTATCCGGGGCGCGCGCAGGCAAAAATGACCTATAATCGCGCCGCCCGCGACCGATATTTTCGATCCGCACCGCCGTTTCCGCCTCAAGGACAAGCCCCCAAGGACAAGCAATGGACTTCCAGCTCACCGAACAGCAGCGGCGGATGATATCGGCGGTGCGCGACCTCGCGCAGGGCGAGTTCAAGGCGAATGCGCCGAAATACATGGACGGCACCTTCCCCTGGGACAACATGAAGAAGCTCGCCTCGATCGGCGTGCTCGGCATGTCGGTGCCGGAGGAATATGGCGGGCTGGGCCTGCCGGTGTTCGACACCGCGCTGGTGCTCGAGGAGATCGCAAAAACCTGCTACGTCACCGCGATGGCGACGCTTGGCGAGGCCGGCGTGCAGACCCGCGTCATCGCGAAATACGCCCCCGAATCCATCCGCGCGAAAATTCTTCCAAGAGTGATCTCCGGCGATTGCATGCTGGCGGTCTGCATGACCGAGCCGCACGCCGGCACCGATGTCGCGAACTACCGCACCAACGCCGTCGTCAAGGGCGACCGCGTCATTCTCAACGGCACCAAGACCCTGATCAGCCGCGCCCGCGAGGCCGGCATGTTCGTGATCTTCACCCGCATCGATTCCAGGCCCGGCCGCGAGGGCATCGGCTGCGTCCTGCTGGAGCCGGACACGCCGGGCTTCGAGGTGACCGGCACCTACCACACCATGGGCGGCGAAAACCTGCACGAGATCCAGTTCAGCGATTGCGAGCTGCCGCTGGAGAACCTCGTGATCCGCGAGGACGGCTTTCGCAAGCTGCTGAATGCTTTCAACACGCAGCGCTGCCTCAATCCGAGCATCTCGCTGGGGCTCGCCGAAGGCGCCTTCGAGGAAGCGCGCAATTATGTCCGGGATCGCACGGTGTTCGGCAAGCCGATCGCCGGCTACCAGGGCGCGCGCTGGAAGCTCGCGGAGATGTACCGCGAGATCGAGACCGCCCGCAGCATCCTCTACCGCGCCTGCATCACCGCCAATCCGTTCCCCGATCCGCTGATGGCGGCGGTGGCCAAGATCACCTGCAACGAGATGTCCAACCGCGTCACGTCGGAGGCGATCCAGCTGCATGGCGGCTTCGGCTTCACCGACGAATACGCGGTATCGCGCCTCTATCGCGGCGCCCGCTACGGCACGCTCGGCGGCGGCACCACCGAGACGCTGCGCGACCTGATCGGCAAGCGCATCATCGACGCGGCCGAGGCCGGCGCGGAACTGCTCGCCTATGACATGATGAACGGCGCGTGATTGCGGCCCATCCTTCGAGACGCCCGCCTTTGGCGGGCTCCTCAGGATGAGGGTCTTTTCGCGGTGAAGAGGGGTCCTTTCGCGAGTAGAAATCCCCGACCCTCATGGTGAGGAGCGCCGCTTGCGGCGCGTCTCGAACCATGAAGGCCGAGTTCGCTCATTACGTTTAATTCTGCTTGGGAGCGATCGGATTGCGCATCCGAACCGGCATTGTGCCGATGCAGGGGAGGGCTGCATCCGCGCGCTCTGGTTTCCCGCTGCACCATCGGGCACTATTCGCCGAACAATAACAGGTCCGCGCGGCCATTGCGGCGTGACGCTACAGGGGAGACTGCCATGCACGACATCGTCATTCGCGGCGGCACGGTCATCGACGGCACCGGCAAGCCCGCCTTCAGCGGCGACGTCGCCATTGCCGGCGGCAGGATCGCAGGCGTGGGCGGCAAGCAGGGGCCGGCCCGGCGCGAGATCGATGCCTCCGGCTTGATGGTGACGCCCGGCTGGGTCGACGTGCACACCCATTACGACGGCCAGGCGATGTGGGATCCGCTGCTGACGCCGTCGAGCTGGCATGGCGTGACCACCGTGATGTTCGGAAACTGCGGCGTCGGTTTCGCGCCGGTGAAGAAGCATCATCGCCAGGCCCTGATGGACCTGATGGAAGGGGTGGAGGAAATCCCCAATCCCGTGCTGGCCGCGGGCCTTAACTGGGAGTGGGAGACCTTTCCCGATTTCATGGATGCGCTGGAGCGCCGCGAGCGCGTCATCGACATCGCCGCGCAGGCCGCGCATCTGCCGATGCGCGTCTATGTGATGGGCGATCGCGCCATCCGGCGGGAGAAAGCCACCGCGGATGATATTGCCGAGATGCGGCGGATCACGGTGGAGGCGTTGCGCGCCGGCGCGTTCGGCTTCACCACCTCCCGCACCGATTCGCACAAGACGCCCACCGGCGAGCTGGTGCCGTCGCGCGATGCGGACGATCTGGAGCTGCTCGGGATCGGCTCGGCGCTCGGCGAGGTCGGCGCCGGCACTTTCGGCATGAACAGCGACTTCGATGACGAGGACTACGAGCTGCGATGGATGCGCAGGCAGGCGAGGGAAACCGGCCGCCCGGTCTGGTTCCTGCTCACCGATCGCTTCGAGGATCCGCAGCGCTGGCGGCGCCTGATGAAGGCGGTGCACGGCGCGCGCGCCGAGGGGCTGTCGCTCACCGCGCAGATCGCCGGCCGCCCGATCGGCGTGATGATGGGCATCGGTACCGCGCTCAATCCGTTCACGGTGCGGCCGACCTACAAGGCCATCGAGCATCTCCCCATCGAGGAGCAGCGCAGGCGCCTGCTCGATCCCGAACTGCGGCGGCAAATTCTCGCCGAAGCGCCGTCGGAGGCCGAGGTCGCAAAACTCTCGCAGTTCCGCCAGCTCGTCACCAGCCGCTGGGACAAGTTCTTCACCATGGACGACCCGCCGGATTACGAGCCGGGTCCGGAAAAGAGCGTGGCCGCGATCGCCGCGCGCACCAACCATACGCCCGATGAGATCGCCTACGACTACATGGTCGAGCAGAACCAGTATCTGTTCTTCCCGGTGGTGAATTACGTCGAGGGCGACCACGAGCCGATCCGGCAGATGCTCAACGACCCCGCTTGCCTGCTGGGCCTCAGCGACGGCGGCGCGCACTGCACCTCGATCGTGGATTCCGGCCTGCCGAGCTTCATGCTCGCCCATTGGGGCCGCGACCGCAGCCGCGGGCCGCGGCTGCCGCTCGAGCATCTGGTGAAGCGGCAGACCAGCGAGACCGCCGACTTCTTTGGCCTGTCGGACCGCGGCCGGCTCGCGCCGGGCCTGCGCGCCGACGTCAACCTCATCGACTTCGACCGCCTGCGGCTGCACAAGCCGGAGCTCGTGCACGACATGCCGGCCGGCGGCCGGCGTTTCGTGCAGCGGGTCGATGGCTATGAGGCGACGATTGCGGCCGGCATTCCGATCTTCGAGCGCGGCGAGCACACCGGCGCGATGCCGGGGCGCCTGGTGCGGGCAGGGCACAAGGGTTGAGGCGGATGGCCGGCCATCGTACCTTCTGACGCGAAGCGATGGAGGACATCATGAAGTTGGCGATGAAATCGGCCCTCGCGGCTTCGACGCTCGCCTGCGCCGCGCTGCTCTCGTTCGACTGGTCCGGACAGGACGGCGTTTCGCTGGCAGTCGAGACCGCCCAGGCGAGGACCGCTCGCAAGGATGTCAGCCGCAGCCACGTCACCGGAAGGCCTGCGCTGGTCCCGCGCTACACCGGCGGCTATCGCCCCGGCAACTACTACTGCAGCTATGGCGTCGGCTGCGGCTATGACATCGACAACTACTATGCCGCCTATGTTGCCCCCGGCTTCCCTGCCAGTTTTTACGGCGTCTATGGCGGCTATTCCGACGGCGCCTACGGCCGCTACGTGAACCCCGGCTATTCCAGCGGAAGGCCGACGCGGTTCCCGCGCGACTAGCGCGTGAACCAGGATCGATTGGATCGGCATCGGGAGTCACCTCTCCCTTCGGGAGAGGTCGGCGCGTAGCGCCGGGTGAGGGTCTCAGGTCCCACGAGAAAGCGGTGTCCCTCACCCGATTTGCTGCGCAAATCGACCTCTCCCGAAGGGAGAGGTGAAGCTGATGTCGGCTGCCTGCTTCCGTGTGGAACCGTCGCTCCTTCGTCCCGCCTCAATCCGTTGCCAATCCGAGAGAATAGTTAACGTCTCGGACTTACCTTGGATGACGGCGAATAGGCGTGTAGCGTCGTTTCGGGAACCATGCCGCGGGGTTGGGGGCGATGAAAGCCTGGCAGGTCGTTTGCATCGTGGGTGCCATCGCATCCACGGGGATTTATCTGGCTGCCGGAAACAGGCCGGCCGCAACCGTGCAGGAGGCGCCGCCCGAGGCGCCCGTGAAGGCCGTGTTGCCGCTGCTCTCTGCCGCTGTGCCGCAGGCGGCGTTCGCCGGCGCTGAAACGGCGCTGGCGGGGCCTGGCCTCGTGACCGGGTCGATTTCCGGGACGTTGGCGGCCCGCGCCGAGATCGCCTTCTATTCTCTTCCGCCGAAATCGGTGGCGGGCCCCCACGATGCCGCCCGTCCGGTGCTGGCATCGCTTGATCCGTCCAGCGGCGTTGCCAGGGATGCCGCCAGCCCGGCGCCCGCGACGCAGGATTTCCGGCATCTCATCTATTACGTCTGGTCCGAAGTGCCGCCCGCCGAGAAGCCGGCGCAGACCGTCCTGAATTCAATGAAGGACATTCCGGTCGGAACGCCGGTCGAGGAGATCAAGCGCGCTTCCGACGCCTTCGGTCTCGATTTCAATTTCATGAAGGCGGTTGCCAAGATCGAGTCCAATTTCGATCCCAACCAGCGCACCGGGTCGTATATCGGCCTGTTCCAGCTCAGCGAATACGAGTTCGGCAAGTTCGGCGCAGGGCAAATTCGCAATCCGCGCGACAACGCCGTCGCGGCCGCCTACAAGGTTATCACCGAAGGCATCCTGTTCGAGTGGGTGACGCACCGCAAGCCCGACCTCAGTGATCTCTATCTGATCCATCAGCAGGGCTGGGAAGGCGCCGCCGAACACATCAGCCGGCCCGATCGCACCGCGTGGAAATCCATGTGCGCCACCAGCGAAGGCCGGGAGAAAGGCGAAAAGTGGTGCAGGCGCGCGATCTGGGGCAACACGCTCCCCGTCCTCAAGAAGGCGTGGAAGTCGGTGGACAACGTGACATCCGAGGCCTTCGTCGGAATGTGGCGCGCACGTGTTGCTGAATTCCGCACGAAATACATGGCCGCCGCCGCTGCCGATGGGGCGAAGCAGTAATTCAGGAAGTTGCCGCACCCCGGCCGGATTGGCAGTCGAGGGGAAGGAATTCTCGCGTCGCAGCGACGCAAATTCTCGTGACGCCACGGCCTCCGAATTTACCTCCGTATGCTTGTAGCGATAGGCCGAGTCCGAATATGGACGCTTTCTCAGTTCTTCGTCCGCCTCTTTGTCGGCTTCTTCCGAGCCGAACCCAGCTTCATATTGATTTGTCGTTCGGCGGGAGTGAACTCCAGAACCTCGACGATCTTGTAGTGCGTTTCGGGGTGTTCCTCATTCGGCGGTCTTACTTCCATTCTGACCTTGTAGCGATCGTTCATAAACGAGCCGCCGCGCCTCACCGCGTCTTTCGCGATATTGGTGTCTCGAATGTCGGCATAAATGGATTTCTTACGGTATAGAAAACGCCAATTGGGAGCCTTCACATCGAATACCGGGCCATGTGAGTACAGCACGGCAACGACGACCTTCGGCTCCTCTTCATCTTCCTCGACGAGTTCTACGCCGCCGGGATCTTCGCACGACGCCGTGATAGCCTTGACATCTTCGTTTCGGTAAGTAGCAAGAGGCTTGTTGTCCTTACGGAATTCAATTGCTTTTGCTTCTTTGTGGTCGTTGATCGGCGAAAGCACGCCCTCAACTGCTTCCAGAACATCTGGATTTTGCGAAAGTTGAAAGATGCCTTTATCGATCTGAAGGGTGTGCCCCTCTCCTTCAAGTTTGATAATGAGAGCGCCCGGTGAGTTTTTCACCTCCACGGCGGACTCGACCTTCTTGCCGTTGCGCCACTTCAAATAGCCAAACAAACCGGCTGCCGCGGTGCCTGCCGTAACACCGACTTTCTGCAGCACGTCGGTGGCGTGCTTCACGCCTTCGTCGTTTAGAAAATCTTTGACCGTGTCGAGAACGATCTGAAGCGTCTCGAAATTAATCAGGAAGCATTTGTGCTCGAACTCAGAATCAACGAACACCTTAATTTTCGCGCGGTCTTTATTAAGCTCAGCGTTGGCTGATCGGATCAATTTTCCGAAGGCGAGTAGGGCAGGCGCTAGGGCTTCAACGTCCATACTGTGGTCATTGTCATCATCTCCGATATAGGCGACTTGGAAGCGCTCGCGGTTCTGTTCTTCGGCCACGCCAATGCTCCGAAAAAGGAGCGATACAATCCTACATTGCTGCGGTATCGTCTATCGGACCGTTGACTTCGATTATGTATGTTCTCTATTCGTACTCAAGCGTAGAGGGCGCCGGTCTCTTTGGGTCGCCGGGACGCAGCGATGGGAAAGCCGGAAGAGCCTTATATCCGAGTGGTCGTCGAGACCTATATTGAGCGCGGGAGTGGGTTACACGGGGACCGGCACGTGCGCCCGATTGCGGGAGAGCAACTTCCCCGAAGTCTGCGAGTCCGCTTTCCCAAACAGCTGCGGTTCGCTCATCCGCTCGGAACGCACTTTCTGGTATATGCGAAGCTTACGGACAAAGAGGGTGGCAGTAACTTCGTCCATACGAATCATGCTTGGGACGTTGAAGTGTTAGGTATGCCCGGTACGTACAAGCGTGATGATTACTACTGAGGTATTTTCGGCGATTGCGAACGCGCATAGGGGTACCGGGCTGGTTCCTTGTACCGACCGCAGGTTTTGTTACCTTGACCTAGTCTACCTTATCTATTCGGACTTGAAATTAATGGCTCTGATCGTCATCTGCGTTACCGGCCCACCGAACACTGGAAAGAGTGATACTATCCGCACGTTCACCGCCGACCACCTGAAATACGAGAAGGCCAAGGGCGATGTTTTGGGTGTCTTTCCAATGTCGCAACGCAATTATGCGGTCGGCGTAAATGGCTACGGGGACAACCGTAAAGTTGTCAAAGACGGTCTGGAATTCCTGGATTGCTATGATGGCCTCATGGCGGTGGTTGTCGTGAGCCGATCCCACGGGGAGACATTTCAAGAGGTGGAGCGGTTCGCAGAGCGAAAGGGTGCGACCGTCCGTCGTATCTTCACCAAAGCGATCAACGGCGGGCGCGCCCAGAAGGCGGCAATCCGTGCTAACGTTCGAGAGGTGATGCGCCTTATGCCCGGCCGACAGCGGTAGTCGTGCGTCAATTGTCGCCGGCTTCTCTCATTTTGGGCATGGTTGGTGGATGATTGGCAGTCGTCGCAGCATCCTGCGAAGCAAAGAGGCCGCCCGCTGAGGCGGCCTCTCTTGATTAGCGGAATACACGGATGCCCTTGTGCCAAGAGTAAATGCCATTGCCTCTGCTTCGACTAAACCAACCATCTCGGCAGAGTGTGCAGTTCAGTCGGAAGGCTGACGATGCAGTCGATCTCTCCGCGAACCTGAGGGTGGGTCATTTCATATCAAATATTTCGCTTTACACGAATTCTGATTTCCATTATAAGCCGACTCACCCCGTGCTCCTTTGGAGGGGCGATGCGCATCGTCACGTTTCGTTGGGCGCGGGATGCGATGGCCGCCGGCTGGCGTCGGGTGGTTGATCCACCTGGACGAACACCTTCCGGCGGACGGCGAAGTCGTGTGGTTCCGGCGCCGCGACCGTGGCGTCGATCCCGCCGGCCCGTGCCGGCGCGGCAACGGTGACAACAAACGCCGCTCACCGGGAAGAGCACGAAGTAAGCCGTAAACCCATTGCGCGGGGAAAGTCGGGATGACCGGCTGAACCTGTGGTGGACTTGCTCGTGTGCTTTTTTCATCTGCACGCGAGGCTACGGGTGCGGCTTGCGCCCGGCTTTCCCTGCGCCCTCTTCTCGCGAGAGGGCCGACGAACCGCCAAAACTCCGGGCGCCCCGGTGCCGCGGGGCGCGCCTGCTTTGGAAAATGCGCAAGGCCTCACGGCAGCAGCCATCGGCACCTTTGCATGGGGTTGTTTTCGATGTTTTTGATTTGGCGGGACGACGGCGCTCGCGGCGCCAGTCCGCCTTCGCCCCTTCGGGCTTCGGCGCGACAGCCTTCGCCCGCTTCGGTTCGAATTGGTGGGCGGGGGCTCGCCGAGCCGAAGCTCGCGAAGCGAGCGAAGGCTGGTGGACGCACAAGGGATCGAACCTTGGACCTCTCCCGTGTGAAGGGAACGCTCTCCCGCTGAGCTATGCGTCCGGGATTTTCCAGCAAAATCAGCGGTCGGAACCGCCGGATCGGGCCGAAGCAAGTGTCGTCAGAGCGAGCGATTTACGAAGCGCGGGGGTGCGGTGTCAAGCCAAACCGCCGCGCAACACGCCCGCCTCAGGCGCCCTGCTGGCGGGCGCGCGAGGCATGGGCCTGCAGCGCCCGGATGCGCTCCGCGAGCGTGCCGCCGCCTTCGGCGGACGCCGAGGAAGTCGTGTCATTGGCCGCGCGCGGGGCCTTGGCCGGCGCGGGCTCGGCGGCCAGCATGGCCTCGATCGCCGAGTTCGGCCCTTCGAGCTGCATCGCAAGCTTCGCCACTTCGGCGGCGATGTCGTTGATGCGCTCGCGCAAGAGCGCGTTCTCCATCCGCTCGGTCTGCCAGGAGCTTTCGGCCTGCTGCTGGATCGCGTTGATGTCGCGCTGCAGCTTGCCGCGCTCCTCGCGCGCGATGCGCAGCTGTTCCTCGAGCGCGGCCTTTTCCGCCCGCAGCCGGTCGAGGCCCGGTCCGCGGCCGCCTTCGGCGAGCGCGGCGAGTTCGACGCGCAGTTCCTTGATGGTGCGCTCGGCCACCTCCGCCGTCTGCCGCAGCTGGCCGTTCTCGTATTCGCGCTCGGTCAACAGCTTACCCTGCGTCGACAGCCGCGCCTCCAAATCGTTGACGCGGTTGCCGAGCATTTCGGCTTCCTTGACCTGGGCGATCAGCTGGCGGTCGAGATCGCTGACGCGCTGGCTCAGGTTTTCGACGCGGCTGCGCGCCTCGGCCAGCTCGCGCGAGGCGGTGGCGCTGTCGTTCTGTTCCTTGGTCAGGCGTGCCTGCGTCGTCGAATATTCCTTCTCGGCCTCGGCGACGCGGCCCTTCAATTCCTCGATCTGCGTGCGCACCGCCACCAGCTCGACCTGGCGGCTCTCGGCCGTCACCGACTTGTCGTTGAGGTCGGCGTTAAGTCTGGCGAGATCGGCCTGCCTGTCGCTCAAGGCATGCTCGGCATTGCGCAGCGCCTCGGTCTTGGCCGCGAATTCCTCTTCGGTGGCGCGCAGCTGTTCCTTCACCGCCTTCTCGCGCGCTTCCAGCGCGAAGATGGTGGCGTTCTTCTCGCCGAGCTCGACCTTCATGCGGTTGATCGCATCGGTCTTCTTGCCGAGTTCGGCGAGCTGGCTGGTGGTCTTGTTCTTGAGCTGCTCGACGCTCATCTCGAGCCGCCGCGCCGACATGGCGAATTCGGCGCGCAGCTGGTCCTTGTCGGCCTGGATCTCGGCCATCGACAATGGCGTCGCGGCCTCCATGCGCCTGGTCGTCAGCCGCACCGCGCGGTTATGCACCAGCGGCACGATCATCAGGCCGAACAGCATCGAGACCAGGAAACCGATCGCGAGATACATGATCGGTTCGATCATGAAGGTTGCTCCCCGCCAATGATGGATAATCCGCCGAACACATTGCCACGGCAGCCGGGTGATCCGCCAGCCAAATGGCACGCCAAAGTGAAACTGGACGCCGGGGCGGGCGAGCCGCCCGCCGATTCCGGATCAGAACGGATTCCAGGTCGCGCGCGGCGTGTATTTGAGATAGCCGATATTGGCGCCGAGCCGCAGCCCGATGCCGGAGCGGATCGGCACCAGCACGATGTTGTTGGCGGTCAGCGCCGTCATGCCGAAGCCGCCGATGATATAGGCCGAGCCGTCGATGCCGACGAAGCGCTGGTAGATCGCCTGCGTCGAGGGCAGGTTGTAGACCAGAGTCATGGTGCGCGCGCCGTCGCCGCCCCAGTCGAAGCCGACCGAGGGGCCCTGCCAGAACACGCGCAGGTCGCCGGCGTTCTTGGTGTAGAGCGTGCCCTCGCCATAGCGCAGGCCCGCGACGAACGCGCCGGAGCCCTCTTCGCCCAGCACATAGCCGTTGGGCAGGCCCCATTGGCTGACCGCGCGCTCGATCACCGAGGCGAGGCCGCGCGAGACATTGCCGAAGAACTTGTGGCCGGCATTGACCAGTTCATCCGGCCCGTAGTTGGCCGGACCCTGCTGCCGCTGCGGCGCCGGGTATTCGTAGCCCTGGGGCGGCGGAGGCGGCGCCGCAGGGGGCGGCAAGGGCTGCGCTCCCGGTGGCGGCAGCGGTTGCCCCTGCTGGGCTGCGGCCGGTACGGCCAAGCCCATCAACGCGGCGAACGCGACCGCGGCAAGGCGTGATGCGATAATCATGAAAAGACCCCTGGTATCGATGTCCGGCCGCCGCCTTAACCTCGCGCCAACATTCTCGGCTTTAGGTTGCGCGCAGTGTCCCCTCGACTCGAATGTTATTGATACCAACTATGACGGCAGAACGGCAGGAAAGTTACCGCCGGGGCCCCGGAATGGCCTTGATCGCGCTTCTGGCGGCCGTTTTTGCGTTCATTGGGCCCGATCCGAGCGCTTTGGGGGCAACCACCGAACGGGTCGTGGTGAACCGCTATTCCGGGCTCGCCATCGAGGGCTTCGACCCCGTGGCCTATTTTACCGACGCCAAGGCGGTCCGGGGGTTGCCCGACTACGAAGCGACCGGCGCCGGCACGGTCTGGCGCTTCCAGAATTCCAACAACCGCGATGCCTTTGCCGCCCATCCGGAAGTCTACCGGCCGCAGTTCGGCGGCTACGACCCGATCGACATCGCCCGCGGCATCGCCTTTGCCGGCAATCCCAGGTTCTTCGTCGTCTGGGGGCAGCGGCTTTATCTGTTCGGCCGCGAGGAGAGCCGCAACGCCTTTGCCGCCGACCCCTCCCGTTTCGTCAAGGACGCCCTGGCGCGCTGGCCGGCGCTGGAAAAAACCCTCGCGCAGTAGGCACCGGAGCGCGGTGGAGTTTGGTCGAATTGATCGGCCTCGCGCTCAGTTCACCTCTCCCTCCGGGAGAGGTCGATTTGCGAAGCAAATCGGGTGAGGGCTACCGTCCCTTCGAGAGACCGCATCCCCTCAGCCGGCGCTGCGCGCCGACCTCTCCCGGAGGAAGAGGTGGTGTCCAGTGCCGCGCGAGTTCAATTCAATCTCGTCTAGAAGGTTGCCGCCGCGGGATCGCCCCAGGCAATGAATTCGGGGACGATGAAGTCCGCGCGCTTGAGGCCGAAATGCAGCTCGGCCCCCCTGGAGTCCGTCATCCTGCCGCCGGCCGCCGTCACCACCGCATGTCCCGCCGCGATGTCCCATTCCGAGGTCGGGCCGAGGCGAGGATAAATGTCGACAGTCCCCTCGGCGACCCGGGCAAACTTCACGGCCGAGCCGAGCTGGACGCGGACGGCGCCCGGTCGGGCGGCGATGAAGCCTTCGGTCCTGGCATCGCCATGCGAACGGCTGACGGCCACGGTCCAGGGCTGCCCCGGCGGCGGGCAGGGCCTTGTATGGATCGGCTTGACGGATGTGACGGTGCTGCCGGCGACGGTGAGCCGCTCGGCGCCGTGCCCGACCAGCCCGCGCCAGATGAGGCCGAGCGCGGGCGCGCCGACAAAGCCGAGCAACGGCTTGCCCTGGCTGACGAGCGCAACATTGACCGTGAATTCGTCGCGGCCGGCGACGAACTCCTTGGTGCCGTCGAGCGGATCGATCAGGAAGAAGCTGCCGCGGTAAGGCTGCGCCGCCAGATGGACGCGCTCCTCCGAGACGGAGGGAATTTCCGGCGCGATCCGCGCCAGTCCTTCGGCAATGACCCGGTCGGCGGCGAGATCCGCCTCGGTCACCGGCGAGCCGTCCTGCTTGCCGTCGACCTTCATGGCGGCGCGGTTGACGGCGAGGATGGCTGCGCCGGCGCGAATCACCAGTTCCGTCAGCGGTTCGATCAGCCGCACGGCCGCCGCGCTTTCGATCGGTTGCGAACATGCCTCGGTCACGCGCTAGGTCTCATTGTTGTTCATTGCCGGATCGTTGCCGCCGCTCGGCTGGCAGGCCAGGCTTCTGCAGTGTATCAAACTCGAAAGCATGCGTGATTCGCGCTGAAGCCGTGCAGTTTCCCAGGAATATCTGATGTCTGGCACTTCAACTCCCGGTCCCGCCCCCGACGCCCTCGAGCTTGCGGCGCTGCTCTGCTCGCGGGTTTGTCACGATCTCATCAGCCCGGTCGGCGCGATCGTCAATGGCCTTGAGGTGCTCGACGATAATCCCAAGCCCGAAGACCGTGATTTTGCCCTCGACCTGATCCGCAAGAGCGCCAAGACCGCTTCCGCCCGGCTGCAATTCTGCCGGCTGGCGTTCGGTGCGGCCGGCTCGGCCGGCGCGCAGATCGATCTCGGCGACGCCCAGGCCATGGCGAAGGGCCATATCGAGGACGGCAAGATCACGCTCGGCTGGAACCTGCCGCGCCTGCTGCTGCCGAAGAATCGCGTCAAGCTGCTGCTCAACATGCTGGTGATCGCGCAGCAAACCATTCCGCGCGGCGGCACGCTGACGATCGATCCGGTCGGCGAGGGCGAGGCGATGAGCTTTCGCATCACCGCGGCCGGTCTCAATGCGCGGGTGCCGCAGAACATTGCCGATGTCGTGAGCGCGCCGAGCGTGCCGCCGGCAGCGGATGCGCATGCGGTGCAGCCTTATTATACGCGGCTGTTGGCGCAGGCCTGCGGGCTGAAGGTTTCGCTGACGCCGGAAGGCGAGAACATCGTCATCGCGGCGGCCTGAAACGGCGGCGCGGGCGGCGCAAAGGGTTAAGCAAATCTTTATATCGGCCTGCGGCTTGTTGCAGGTGCTTTAGGTCTTTGTTGAGTCCGTTCTTTTCCAAATGCTCAACCAAACTTAAACCGTTTCCATAGAAGCTGGCGGAACTCCAGAGGGCGCAGCGATGTCGCGCGTCCGGTGTTGCGTAAGGCCAGTTTCATGGATGATCTGTTGCGCGAGTTTTTGACTGAGACCAGCGAGAGCCTGGACACGGTCGACAATCAGCTGGTTCGGTTTGAGCAGGAGCCGAACAACGCGAAGATTCTGGACAACATTTTCCGTCTTGTTCACACCATCAAGGGGACGTGCGGTTTTCTGGGGCTGCCGCGGCTGGAAGCGCTGGCCCATGCCGGCGAGACCCTGATGGGCAAGTTCCGCGACGGCATGCCGGTGACGGCGGAGGCGGTGACGCTGATCCTGTCCTCGATCGACCGGATCAAGGAGATCCTGGCGGGGCTGGAGGCGACCGAGGCTGAGCCGGAGGGAGCCGACCGCGACCTGATCGACCAGCTGGAAGCCATGGTCGAGCGCGGCATGGCGGCGATGTCTTCGGGAGAAGGCGCGACGGCAGAGGCGGCCGCGCCCGTTGTTGCTTCCCCACCGACCCAGCCGGCAGCCCCCGCGGAGCCCAAGATGACCCAAGGTATTCTGGTCGAGCAGACGCTGGAGCGGCCGCTGCGCCCGGGCGAAGTGTCGCTGGATGAACTGGAGCGCGCCTTCCGCGAGACGGCGACCGAGGCGGTGGCCGCACCCCCCGCCGCGCCTGCTGCGGCGAAGCCTGCGGCAGCGGTCGCGCCGAAGGCTGTGGCTCCTGCCGGTGAGGCCGAAGCCGGCAAGAAGCCGGCCAAACGCGCCGCTGCCGGCGGCGGCGAGGAGATGGCCGAGGGCGACAAGATCGCCAACCAGTCGATCCGGGTCAATGTCGATACCCTCGAGCACCTCATGACCATGGTCTCCGAGCTGGTGCTGACGCGCAACCAGCTTTTGGAGATCTCGCGGCGCAACGAGGACACCGAGTTCAAGGTGCCGCTGCAGCGGCTGTCCAACGTCACCGCCGAGCTGCAGGAAGGCGTCATGAAGACGCGGATGCAGCCGATCGGCAATGCCTGGCAGAAGCTGCCCCGCATCGTGCGCGACCTCTCGGGCGAACTCGGCAAGCAGATTGAGCTGGAGATGCACGGCGCCGACACCGAGCTCGACCGCCAGGTGCTCGACCTGATCAAGGACCCGCTCACCCACATGGTGCGCAACTCCGCCGACCATGGCCTGGAGACGCCGGCCGAGCGGGCGGCCGCCGGCAAGCCCGAGCAGGGCACCATTCGCCTCTCCGCCTATCACGAGGGCGGCCACATCATCATCTGCATCGCCGACAACGGCCGTGGCCTCAACACCGAGAAGATCAAGGCCAAGGCGATCTCCTCAGGTCTCGTCACCGAGGCCGAACTGGAGAAGATGACGGAAGCCCAGATCCACAAGTTCATCTTCGCCCCCGGCTTCTCCACCGCCGCCGCCGTCACCTCGGTCTCCGGCCGCGGGGTGGGCATGGACGTGGTGCGCACCAATATCGACCAGATCGGCGGCACCATCGACATCAAGTCGGTGGCCGGCGAGGGCTCTTCGGTCACCATCAAGATCCCGCTGACCTTGGCCATCGTCTCGGCCCTGATCGTGGAAGCCGGCGGCGACCGCTTTGCCATTCCCCAACTCTCCGTGGTGGAACTGGTGCGGGCGCGGGCCAACTCGGAACACCGCATCGAGCGCATCAAGGACACCGCGGTCCTGCGGCTGCGCAACAAGCTGCTGCCGCTGATGCACCTGAAGAAGCTGTTGAAGATCGACGACGGGCAGTCCACCGACCCCGAGAACGGCTTCATCGTGGTGACCCAGGTCGGCAGCCAGACCTTCGGCATCGTGGTCGACGGCGTGTTCCACACCGAAGAAATCGTCGTCAAGCCGATGTCCACCAAGCTGCGGCACATCGACATGTTCTCCGGCAATACCATCCTGGGCGATGGCGCCGTGATCATGATCATCGACCCCAATGGCATCGCCAAGGCGCTGGGGGCGGCCGGCAACGCCTCCCACGAGATGGCCGAAGAGAACGCCGCCGCCCACTCCGTCACCGGCGAGCAATTGACCTCGCTATTGGTGTTCCGCGCCGGCACCAGCCAGCCCAAGGCCGTGCCGCTGGGCCTGGTCACCCGCCTGGAAGAGGTCGCCGCCGACAAGATCGAGCTCTCTAACGGCCGCTACATGGTGCAGTACCGCGACCAGCTGATGCCGCTGGTGCAGATGGCCGGCGTCTCGGTGCAGACCTCCGGCTCGCAGCCGATCCTGGTGTTTGCCGACGAGAACCGCTCGATGGGCCTGGTGGTCGACGAGATCGTCGACATCGTCGAGGAACGCCTCAACATCGAGGTCTCCTCCGCCGCCCAGGACGGCATCCTCGGCTCGGCCGTGATCAAGGGCCAGGCCACCGAGGTGATCGACGTCGGCCACTTCCTGCCGATGGCCTTTGCCGACTGGTTCTCCCGCAAGGAGATGACGCCGGCGGAGTACTCCAAGTCCGTGCTGCTGGTCGACGACTCGGCCTTCTTCCGCAACATGCTGGCCCCGGTGCTCAAGGCCGCCGGCTACAAGGTGCGGACCGCCACCAACGCCCAGGAAGGCCTGGCGGCGCTGCGCTCGGGCCACAGCTTCAACGTGGTGGTGACCGACATCGAGATGCCCGACATGAACGGCTTCGAGTTCGCCGAGAGCATCCGCGCCGACAACAATCTCGGCCAGCTGCCGATCATCGCGGTGTCCTCGCTGATCTCCCCGGCGGCCATCGAGCGCGGCCGGCAGGCCGGCTTCCACGACTATGTCGCCAAGTTCGACCGGCCCGGCCTGATCGCGGCGCTGAAGGAACAGACCGAAGTCAAGCAGGCGGCATAAGCCAGAAAGACGCAAAACCACATGACCAGCAAGACCGAAACCGTCGAAGGGGCCATGGCCGAATACGTCACCGCCGTGATCGGGGGCCAGCTGTTCGGCCTGCCGATCTCGCGCGTCCAGGACGTGTTCATGCCCGAGCGCGTCACCCGCGTTCCCTTGTCCTCCCAGGAAATCGCCGGCGTGCTCAACCTGCGCGGCCGCATCGTCACCGTGGTCGACATGCGCGCCCGCCTCGGCCTGCCCAAAAACGATGAAGGCAAGCCGCCCATGGCCGTCGGCGTCGACCTGCGCGGCGAGTCCTATGGTCTGCTGATCGACACCATCGGCGAGGTCCTGCGCCTGCCCGAGGAAAGCCGCGAGGAAAACCCCGTCAACCTCGACCCCCGAATGGCCAAGTTCGCCGGCGGCGTCTACCGCCTCGACGGACAGCTCATGGTCGTCCTCGACGTCGATCGCGTCCTCGAACTCGCACCGGAAATGAAGGCCGCATAGTCCGCGCCGGCGGCGCGGCCATGGATTTGGATAGGAAGCGACCCGTCAGGGACCTGAAAGAACAAGGGGCTGAAAATGAGAACATGCCTGGTCGTCGATGATTCAAGCGTCATCCGCAAGGTGGCGCGCCGGATCCTGGAAGGTCTCGACTTCCAGATCATTGAAGCCGAGGACGGCGAGAAGGCGCTCGAAGCCTGCAAGCGCCAGCTGCCGGATGCCGTGCTGCTCGACTGGAACATGCCCATCATGGATGGCTACGAGTTCCTCGGCAATCTGCGCCGCATGCCCGGCGGAGACCAGCCGAAAGTGGTGTTCTGCACCACCGAGAACGACGTTGCCCATATTGCGCGCGCGCTGCACGCCGGCGCCAACGAATACATCATGAAGCCCTTCGACAAGGACATCGTGACCGCAAAGTTCCAGGAAGTCGGACTGCTCTGATTCTTGTTTTGATCCCGGCGGTCTTTTGACCTTCGGCATCCCCAGTTGTTCTTGTGTGCATTAGTGCCGTGTTGGTGGAGTAAATGAGTACTGCGTTGATGAGTTCTACGACCCATGGTGCTGCCCGGCTGGAGCCGATCCGCGTCATGGTGGTCGACGATTCTGCTGTGATCCGCGGCATGATCTCGCGATGGATCGATGCCGAGCCCGACATGAAAGTGGCGGCGGCACTTCGCACGGGTCTTGATGCGGTCAACCAGCTCGAAAAAATCAATCCCGACGTCGCCGTGCTCGACATCGAGATGCCCGAGCTCGACGGCATTTCGGCGCTGCCGAGACTGCTTGCGAAGAAGCGCGATCTCATCATCATCATGGCCTCGACGCTGACCCGCCGCAACGCGGAGATCAGCTTCAAGGCGCTGTCGCTGGGCGCCTCCGACTACATTCCAAAGCCCGAAAGCACGCGCGAGGCGGCCGCCGCCGACACGTTCCACCACGATCTGATCCAGAAGATCCGTCATCTCGGTGCAAAGGTCCGCCGTGCGGCGGTCGCGAGCCCGCCGATCGTGCCGACTCTCGATCGGACGCAGCCGCCACCCGCCAAGCCTGCACCCGCAGTGCAGACGCCGATCGTCCGCCGCCCATTCAGCCTGACCGCACCGCGCGTGCTGGTGGTCGGTTCCTCGACCGGCGGCCCGCAGGCGTTGATGTCTCTGGTGACCGAGATCGGGCCGGTGATCGACCGCGTTCCGGTTCTCATCACGCAACACATGCCGCCGACTTTCACGACGATCCTGGCCGAGCACCTGGCGCGCTCCAGCCGCAGGCCCGCGGGCGAGGCTGTGGACGGCGAAATCGTCAAGCCGGGCCGCATTTACCTCGCCCCCGGCGGCCGTCACATGAAGGTGGCGCGCCACGGCACGGACACGGTGATTGCGCTCGATGACGGACCGCCAGTGAACTTTTGCAAGCCGGCAGTCGATCCGCTGTTCACGTCGGCCATCGACGTCTGGCATGGCGGAACGCTCGCGGTCATCCTTACCGGCATGGGCTCCGACGGCATGCGCGGCGGCAAGGACATCGTCGCCGCCGGCGGCAGCGTGATCGCGCAGGATGAAGCCACCTCGGTCGTGTGGGGCATGCCCGGCGCGGCGGCGCAGGCCGGCATCTGTTCCGCCGTGCTGCCGCTCAAGGATATCGCGCCGAAGCTTGTTCAGTTGTTTTCCGGAGTTCGTTCGTGACGCCCTCGGACTATGAGTACCTGCGCAGGCTTCTCAAGGAGCGCTCCGGCCTCGACCTCTCCGCCGACAAGCAATATCTGGTCGAGAGCCGCCTTGTGCCGCTGGCGCGCAAGGCTGGCCTGCCGGGCATTGGCGAACTGGTGCAGAAGATGAAGGGCGGCGCGGAAGCGCTGACCGCCGAGGTGGTGGAGGCAATGACCACCAACGAGACATTCTTCTTCCGCGACAAGATCCCGTTCGATCACCTGAAGGAGGCCGTGCTCCCGGCGCTGGCCCAGGCACGTGCGGCGCGACGTTCGCTGCGTATCTGGTGTGCGGCGTCGTCCACCGGCCAGGAACCCTATTCGATCGCGATGATCGCGAAGGAAATGGCCGCATTGTCGGGCTGGCGCGTCGAGATCGTCGCGACGGACCTTTCGCAAGAGGTTCTCGAGAAGTCGAAAGTGGGTATCTACAGCCAGTTCGAGGTGCAGCGCGGGCTGCCGATCCAGATGCTGGTGAAATACTTCAAGCAGAATGGCGACCTCTGGCAGCTCAATCCCGACATCCGCGCCATGGTGCAGCACCGCCAGCTCAACCTGCTGCAGGATTTCTCGCAGCTCGGCAGGTTCGACGTGATCTTCTGCCGCAATGTGCTGATCTATTTCGATCAGGATACCAAGGCGTCGATCCTCGAGCGGCTGTCGAAGTGTCTTGAACCGGACGGCGTGCTTGCATTGGGCGCGGCCGAATCCGTGGTCGGGATCACCGAGGCGTTCAAGCCCTATCCGGACCGCCGCGGCATGTATTGCCCGAATGCCGCGCGTACGGCGCCGCGGATCGTGGCTCCCAGCGCGATGCCGCTGAAGACGGTCGCGGCACGCTAAAGGATCGCGTGCGGCAGGAAGCGCGACGTGTTGCCGGTGATCGGGTTCTCGTCCTCGCGAACCGACAGGCCGCACGGGGTGTGATCGACCAGCCAGCTTCCGATCACGGCATACTGTCCTGAAAAATTCGGCAGGGGCGCCAGCGCCTGGCGGATGAATCCTTCAGCGCCATAGGGGCCCTGCTGCTCCACCAGCGTCGCGCCGGCGCTGACAAGGGTGACATTGGCGCCCTCGCGCGAAAACAGCGGCTTGCGTACGAATGACGTACCGAGCCGGGCCGCTTCCGGATCGCCTTCGAACCATGACGGCAGCAAATTCGGGTGTCCGGGGAACATCTCCCACAGCAGCGGCAGCAGGGCCTTGTTGGAAAGGATCGCCTTCCACGGCGGCTCGATCCAGCGCGTCGGCGCCTTGGCAATCCTGGCGCCGAATTCGTCGTGGAACATCCACTCCCAGGGATAAAGCTTGAAGGCGAGCTCAATGGACCGGTTGTCGAGATCGACAAAGCGATTGTCATCGGAAAGACCGATCTCTTCGATGTCGAGCATCGTGGTGGAAAGCCCGGCCTGCCGCGCGGTATCTTCCAGATAGGCGAGCGTCCCGGAATCCTCCACACTCTCCATCATGCCGGCGAGATGCAGATGCCTGGCGCCGCCGAGCTTCTTCCAGGCTTCGATCAGCCGCTCGTGGATCGAGTTGTACTGGTCGGCGCGCTTGGGGATGATGTTGCGCTCGATCGCCTGTTCGAGCCAAGTCCATTGGAACACCGCGGATTCGAAGATCGAAGTCGGCGTGTCGGCGTTATATTCGAGCAGTTTGGCCGGATTCCTGCCGTCGTAGCAGAGGTCGAGCCGGCCGTAGAGGCTGAGTTCGTCGGCATGCCAGCTGTCGGAGATCAGCTGCCAGTAGGTCTCCGGTATCTTCAGACGCTGCAGATATTCTTCGTCCTCGATCGCCTTGTCGACGAGCTCAAGGCACATCGCGTCGATTTCGGCGGTAGGCGCCTCGATCTGGCGCTCGATCTCGTCCAGCGAGAATGCATAGTAGGCACGCTCGTCCCAATAGCGTTCACCATCGATGGTGTGGAAGTCGAAGCCGGCGCTCTCGGCAGTCGCTTGCCAGTCGTCGCGCTCGGGACAGGTGATGCGCTGCATTGTGAACGTGCTAGCCGCCGCCGTGGTGGCCGTGGCCGCCATGACCGTGATGATGGCCGCTACTGTGGATGCGATGCGAGGTGAAGCCGAAGCCGCTGCGCGCGCGACAATAGAGGCGGCCATCCGGCCCGGGCACCGCCTCCAATCCAGGGCCGCAATTGCGCGGTGTGAGGCCCATGGAGACGGCGCCGACAGCGGCACTTCCCATCATTGTCAGCACGACGCGGCGCGAGCGTTTCATGGGCGATCCTGCCTGCGATGAATGAAGGACGGCAGTGTTGGTCAAGCAGTGGCGCATGGCAAGTGGAAGCCGCCGCCTTCACGGCAAGTTGCGTCTCAGCTGCCGAAGGAGAAGTGTGACGAGAAACTGTGAGCAAAGGATCCGAAGCCGCCGCGCTTGACCCCACCGGAGCTTGCATCGGTGGTGGTCGCCGGCGTCGAGCCGGATGAGTTGCCGGAAGAGTAGTAGTAGCGCGACCCGCTGGAGCCGCCATGGCTGCTCGATGATGAACCGCGCGGCGGACATTCTGCAGGTGAGGATACCGTAGGAAGTGTACCCGGTGCGGCAGGCGTGCATTCGCGCGGCATCAGGGCGTAGGCGGTGCCGCCGACGGCGAGCGTACCCATCACCAGCAGCGCGACGTGATTGGAGCGCTTTGGCGGCAGCACCGGGCTCTCTGGCACCGAAGGCCTGCGTCTGCCGAATTCGGAGAGCGGTTTGTCGGCCATGGTCAGTAGATCATGCAGGCGGCGTTGACGGCGCCGAAGGCGAGCGAGGCAAGCCCGAGCCAGATGGCGGGCGCAAGCTCGCCGTCGGCGATGCGCTGCGGCAGGTTCGGCACGGGAATGCGAACGATGAAGAAGACGATGATCTGCACGATCAGGGCGACCAGGCTCCAGATCATGCAGTCCCAGACATTGGCGGAGTGCGCGATCGCGCTGATCAAGGGCAGCGAGAAACCGAGCAGAGACAGGCCGAGCGCAATCGCTGCCGCCGGGTTGTTGTTGCGGATCAGTTCGAATTCGTTGTGCGGGGTGATGCGGGTATAGACGAAGAGATACGCGAGTACCGCGATGATCGCGGTGCAGAAGTACACCAGAAACGCCGGAAGCCCGGCGAGGGATTGCAGGACCATCGCGTCACCCGAATCTGCAGGATGGCTGCAGATTTGCACGGTCCGTTGGTCGGGGCGAGGAGGGCGCGGGTTCAATCCCAAACAAAAACCCCGCCATTTGCGGCGGGGTCAAGTCGGGAGGAGTGAGCCAACGGGCTCGCCGTACAACCCTGTGTCAGGCCGGAATGCGCTCGTCGGCCTCGTGCGGCTCGCGCAGCACATAGCCGCGGCCCCACACGGTTTCGATGAAGTTGCGGCCTTCCGAAGCATTCGCCAGCTTCTTGCGCAGCTTGCAGATGAAGACGTCGATGATCTTCAGCTCCGGCTCGTCCATGCCGCCGTAGAGATGATTGAGGAACATTTCCTTGGTGAGCGTGGTGCCCTTGCGGAGCGAGAGCAGCTCCAGCATCTGGTATTCCTTGCCCGTCAGATGCACGCGCTGGCCGCCGACCTCGACCGTCTTGGTGTCGAGATTGACCACGAGATCGCCGGTCTGGATGACCGACTGGGCGTGACCCTTGGAACGGCGCACGATCGCATGGATGCGGGCGACCAGTTCGTCCTTGTGGAAGGGCTTGGTCATGTAGTCGTCGGCGCCGACGCCGAGACCCTTGACCTTGTCCTCGATGCCGGCAAGGCCGGAGAGGATCAGAATGGGGGTCTTGATCTTGGAGACCCGCAGCTGCTTGAGCACGTCATAGCCGGACATGTCGGGCAGGTTGAGGTCGAGAAGGATAATGTCGTAGTCGTAGAGCTTTCCGAGGTCGACGCCCTCTTCGCCGAGGTCCGTCGTATAGACGTTGAAGCTCTCTGATTTGAGCATCAGCTCGATTGACTGCGCGACGGCGCTGTCATCTTCAATCAGCAAAACGCGCATGCCAGTCCCCTTTAGTCGCCGCTCCGGGCGTCAGGTCGGCCGCACACTGCGGCACACAAACGCCTTTGAACAACTGATTCGGATCCTGACAGCCATATGGTTAACAAAATCTGATTCTGACGCGCAAGCTCTAATCGTGCAATTTTTGTCGAATCGCCCTAAGATATTGCGTCAGGTCAGCTTTTTGTCACCCACGGCGTTCAAGTTCCACATTAAGAGTCTGGGTTAACAGACTCCTGCGACTCACCCTTCCTTCTGGTGGGGTAAGCGCCTCTCAGTCACCAAAGACAGTGACGTAATGATTAACGATGCGGGTAAACACGAAGTTAAGCGATCGGGGCAAAGACGCGGAAACTTAAGGGTTTCGCAATGAAGGTCTCAACATGAAGGCCAAAATTTGAAAGCCGTATCTTGAAAGCATTGGCTGAGCAGATCAGCGACCTCGACGGCGTCAATATCTATGGACGCGTCGTCGGCGTGCGCGGCCTGATGGTGGAGATCGCAGGCCCCATCCACGCGATGTCGGTGGGCGCGCGTATCGTGATCGAGACCGGCGGCAACCGGTTCATTCCAGCCGAGGTGATCGGCTTCTCCGGCGAAAATGCCGTGGTGATGCCCTTTGCCGGGCTCGAGGGCGTGCGGCGCGGCTGCCGTGCCGTGATCGCCAATGCGGCCGGGCAGGTGCGGCCGTCCCCGGCCTGGCTTGGCCGCGTCGTCAATGCGATGGGCGAGCCGATCGATGGCAAGGGCCCGCTGCCGCAGGGCGCCTCTCCCATGCCGTACCGGAACCTGCCGCCGCCTGCGCATTCGCGCAGGCGTGTCGGCCCGCCGCTGGACCTGGGCGTGCGCGCGCTCAACACCTTCCTCACCTGCTGCCGCGGCCAGCGCATGGGCATCTTTGCCGGCTCCGGCGTCGGCAAGTCCGTGCTGCTGTCGATGCTGGCGCGCAATGTCGATGCGGACGTCTCGGTGATCGGTCTGATCGGCGAACGCGGCCGCGAAGTGCAGGAATTCCTGCAGGACGACCTCGGCGAAGAGGGGCTCGCGCGCTCGGTGGTGGTGGTTGCGACCTCCGACGAGCCCGCGCTGATGCGCCGCCAGGCCGCTTATCTCACGCTCGCGATATCGGAATATTTCCGCGACGAGGACCGCGACGTACTGTGCCTGATGGACTCGGTGACGCGCTTTGCCATGGCCCAGCGCGAGATCGGTCTCTCCGCCGGCGAACCGCCGACCGCCAAGGGCTATACGCCCACCGTATTCACCGAACTGCCGAAGCTGCTGGAGCGGGCCGGTCCCGGCATGGGACAGGGCACCATCACCGGCATATTCACGGTGCTGGTCGACGGCGACGACCATAATGAGCCGATTGCGGACGCTGTGCGCGGCATTCTGGACGGCCATGTGGTGATGCAGCGCTCGATCGCCGAGCGCGGGCGTTACCCGGCCATCAACGTGCTCAGATCGGTGTCCCGCACCATGCCGAAATCGGCCGATCCGGCCTTCCTTCCGGTCATCACCCGGGCCAAGCAGGTCATGGCGACCTATGCAGATATGGAGGAGTTGATCCGGCTCGGCGCCTATCGGGCCGGTTCCAGCCCGGAGGTGGACGAGGCGATCCGCCTGCACGAGCCGCTGGAGGACTTCCTGCGCCAGGCCAAGGACGAAAAGTCCTCGCTGCCGGAGGGGTACGGCCAGCTCGAGCAAATCCTCGGACGTTTGGAAACGGAACGCTAACTTTGTCAGGCCATCATCCCCTGTACTGGTTAGCTGAAGCCGGCGGGGCCCCACGGGGGAGCCGGCCTTGTCCCGTGTGTGAATGGGGACTTCTGGGGAGTATGAGTCGATGAAGTCACGAGAAACGCTGATCCGCCTGAAGAAATTTCAGGTCGACGAAAAGCGCCGCAGGGTCGCCCAGATCGAAGGCATGATTGCCGAATTCCAGCGGATGTCGGTCGAGCTGGAGCGCGAGATCCAGACGGAGCAGGAGCGCGCCGGGATCAACGATCCCTCGCATTTCGCCTATCCCACCTATGCCAAGGCTGCGATCCAGCGCCGCGAGAACCTGACGCGCTCTGCCGATGAGCTGCGCGGTCAGCTCGAGGAAGCCAAGGCCCTGCTGAGCGAAGCTTTTGAAGAGCTGAAGAAGGTCGAACTGCTCGACGAGCGCGACCAGGCCCGCGAGCGGGCCGAAGAGAGCGCCCGTGAGCAGGCCGACATGGACTCGATCGGCCTGATGCGCGCCCGCCTCGGCGCCATTGCCTGACATAACTTCAATCAGACGGAAGTTGAAAACCCGGACCGCAAGGTTCGGGTTTTTCGTTGATCCGGGTCGTCCCCAAACCAGCGGCTTGGTGGCTCGTATAGCTCAGGGTATGCTAACCCCGACCTGCGGCGCTCCCGGTCCGACGGCGAGGGGGATCGCGATTGGGGGAGTGTGAATGCTGACGCCGGCAGAGCTGGTCTGGCTGATTGCCGCGGTTGCGAAGGGGGATGAGGCTGCTTTCGAGCGGCTCTACGCTGCCACGCGCGCGAAACTCTTTGGCGTGGTGCTCCGTATCTTGCGCCGACAGGATCTCGCCGAGGAGGTTCTCCAGGAGGCTTACGTCAAGGTTTGGCACAGCGCAGGCCAGTTCAATCCTGCGCTGTCGTCGCCGATCACCTGGATGGCTTCGATCGCCCGCAACCGCGCCATCGACGTCGTGCGCAAGCGGAGCGAAGTTTCCATCGAGGAAGAACCCTCGGCCATGGAAGTGGCGGCCGACTCGCCCGATCCGCTGGCGCGGCGGGAGATGACGGACGAATTGAAGCGGCTGCTGGAATGCATCGGCCGTCTCGAACCCGATCGCCAGAAGCTGGTGCTTCTGGCCTACTACAATGGCTGGAGCCGCGAGCAGCTGGCGGCGAAATTCGAGACGCCGGTGAATACGGTGAAGACGTGGCTTCGCCGAAGCATGATGGATATCCGGGAGTGTCTTGGACTCTAGAAAAAATTGGACTCCAGGACGAGCTTGGAATTTGAAGGATTTGGGGCGCCGACGACGCTGGACTGTGACTGATGGCCTATAGCGAAGAACATATCGCGCTCGCCGCGGAATATGCGATCGGCACTCTCGATGCCGACGAACGCGCGCAGATCGAGACCATGATGGCCGTCGACAAGGAGTTCGCAGAGATCGTGCAGGCCTGGGAGTTTCGCCTTGGCGTCCTCAACCAGATGGTCGGCTCGGTCGAACCGCGGTCGCTGGTGTGGGACAATATCCGGCGTGCCATCGGCCACGGCGAGCAGGCGCCGCTGGTGCTGCCCGAAGCTCCGCAGCCGATGGCGCCGACCTTGCCGGAGGCCAACGACAATCAGTTCCCCGCGCAAGGAGTGACGCCCGAGCCGCCATTTTTCACCGACAACTCGAACGTCATCCAGCTCGCCGGCCGTGTCCGCCGCTGGCGCAATGTCGCAAGTGTCGCCTCCGCAATCGCCGCGGCGCTGCTGGTGATGGTAGGGCTGCAGGTCTATCAGCCGGACGTCTTGCCCGACGGCATCCGCCCGAAGCCGCGCACGCAGGTGGTTGAAGTGAAGACTCCGCCGCCGGCGGCAGCTGCGCAATATGTTGCGCTGCTGCAGAGCGGCGGAGGTGCGCCTGCCTTCATCCTCACCGTCGATGCCGCCACCAGGAACTTCACCGTGCGCAAGGTCGGCGCCCAGCCGGAGGCCGGCAAGAGCTACGAGCTCTGGATCGTGTCCGATAAATTGCAGCGGCCGCGCTCGCTCGGCGTGATCGGCAACAATGACTTCACCGCCCGTCCGATCCTCGCCGCCTATGACAGCGAAATCGTCAATCAGGCGACCTTTGCGGTCAGCGTCGAGCCGCCGGGCGGTTCGCCCAGTGGCGCGCCCACGGGGCCCGTGGTGTTCTCTGGCAAGCTGATCGAGACGGTGCCGCCGGGAGCGCCTGCGCGTTGAGGACGCGGAAATCTCAACCCCAAAAATGGAAAACGCCCGTGGGGAGCGGGCGTTTTCCGGTCGTCAACTTGGGGGTAGTTGGGGTCTTCCAATATCCACGCAGCGACTTTGGGGGGCTGGTAAAGAGCTGCGTGAATTCCGTAAAATCCTCTGTTAGCGGACGACTGATGCTCCGGAGCTGGTGACGACGACCGGTTTGCCGGCCTTCATCACGCGGGCGGTCTGCATCTCATCCGAAGTGGTGGCACGCGTCGTGATGCCCAATCCGGCGACCAGGATACCCGCTACCAATGCGACGACCACAATCTTGAGATGGGTCGTACGATCCGCGCTGTAGATCGAGTGGTTCATGGAAGTCTCCTGCCGCCTTCCTTCTCTGTCGAATTGGTGTGCTCCGTTCAGAGAACGGTTCAACGTCTCGCCTCCCGGAAACGTAGGAATCCGTTCTGTCGTTCCCCAGATGCGATCACAACGCGGTGATAAGACTTGAAAACCCGCGACTGGAACTGCCCAAACTGCAGGGCAGAACAGCGAATTCCCAAGGCGTTGCATTGGCTTATGGCAAGCGTCGGCACCCTTTACGACAATGCCCGCCAAATCCGTCGCCGTTCAGAAACCGGTTGCTTGTGGCGAAAAAGCTTCGCCTCCAAACCACTGATTTGCTTTCGCTTCCTAGACGCTACCTACGGTCTTCAGCCGGGCGCGCGGATGGATTTCGGCTTGCGACAGCACCGTGGTCTGCTGGCGGAAGCGCTCCACCAGCGAGCGGACAAAGGGACGGATCGCCGCTGACGTCACCAGTACGGGTGCCTCACCCTCGCGGGCTGCGTTCTCGAAGGCGATGCGCACGGCGGTCATGAACTCTGTGAGCTTGGAGGGCTGCATGGCGAGGCTGCGCTCCTCGCCCTGGCCCATGATCGACTCGGCGAACGCCTGCTCCCAGCGCGCGGACAGCGCGATCAGCGGCAGATAGCCGTTGAACGAGGTGTGCTGCGCGCAGATCTGCCGCGCCAGCCGCGCGCGAACATGCTCGACCATGGTCGCCGGACTGCGCGAGAAGGCGAGCGCGTCCGCAATGCCTTCGAGGATGGTGGAGAGGTCGCGGATCGAGATGCGTTCGGCCAAAAGCAGCTGCAGCACCCGCTGGATGCCGGAGATGGTGACCTGGCTGGGCACGATGTCCTTCACCAGCTCGCCCTGTTCCTTCGGCAGGTCCTTCAGCAGCTTCTGCACTTCGCCGTAGGAAAGCAGGTCGCTCATATTGTTCTTGAGCAGCTCGGTCAGATGCGTCGACAGCACGGTCGCGGCATCCACCACCGTGTAGCCCTTCAGCGAGGCCTCTTCCTTCAGTGCGGCGTCGACCCAGGTGGCGGGCAGGCCGAAGGTCGGTTCGGTGGTGTGGATGCCCGGCACCTGGACCTGATTGCCGGCGGGGTCCATCACCATGAACTGGCTGGGCCAGATTCTGCCGGTGCCGGCGTCGACTTCCTTGATCTTGATGACGTAGGTGTTGGCCTCGAGCTGGACGTTGTCGAGGATGCGTACCGCCGGCATCACAAAGCCCATCTCGATGGCGAGCGAGCGGCGCAGCGCCTTGATCTGGTCGGTCAGGCGGTCGGTGCCGTCGGGACCGTTGACGAGCGGCAACAGCGCGTAGCCGAGCTCGATCTTGAGGTCGTCGATCTTCAGTGCCGTGGCGATCGGCTCTTCCGCCGCCGCTCCGCCTGCCGCTGCGGCGAGGGCAGGGGCGGCGGCTGCCGCCGCTTCCGCCGCCTTCGCGGCGCGCTGATGCTTTCGTGCGGTGATCGCAAGCGCCGCCGCGCCGCCACCGAGCGCCAGGAACGGGATCATCGGAATGCCCGGCAGCAGCGACAGCACGATCATGACGCCGGCCGACATGCCGAGCGCCTGCGGATAACCGGAGAGCTGCTTCATCAGTGCCTTGTCGGCTGCGCCCGACACGCCGGCCTTGGAGACGAGCAGGCCGGCGGCCGTCGAGACGATCAGCGCCGGCACCTGGGTGACCAGGCCGTCGCCGACGGTCAGCACCGTATAGGTGCGCGCTGCGTCGCCGAAACCCATGCCCTGCTGGGCGACGCCGATGATGATGCCGCCGACGATGTTGATGAAGACGACGAGCAGGCCCGCCACCGCGTCGCCGCGCACGAATTTCGAGGCACCGTCCATGGCGCCGAAGAAGCCGCTTTCGTCCTCCAGCGCCTTGCGGCGCTCCTTGGCGGTCTTCTCGTCGATCAGGCCGGCGGAGAGGTCGGCATCGATCGCCATCTGCTTGCCGGGCATGGCGTCCAAATGGAAGCGCGCCGCGACTTCGGCGATGCGGCCCGAACCCTTGGTGATGACGACGAAGTTCACGATCACGAGGATCGCGAACACGATGATGCCGATGACGAAATTGCCGCCCATCACGAAGTTGCCGAAGGCTTCGATGACGTGACCGGCGGCTGCCGTGCCCTCGTGACCGTGCGACAGGATCAACCGGGTCGAGGCCAGGTTGAGCGACAGCCGAAGCATGGTCGAGATCAGCAGGATGGTCGGGAAGGCGGAGAATTCCAGCGGCGCCTGGATGAACAGCGAGGTCATCAGGATCAGCACCGACAGCGTGATCGAGATCGCCAGGAACAGGTCCAGCACCAGCGAGGGCAGAGGCAGGATCAGCACCACCAGGATGATGAGGATGCCGAACGCCAGCGCGATGTCGCCGCGCTTTAGAATGCTGCCGATTTCGCTGAGGCTGGGAAAGCCGCTGGACCCTGCCGTGCCCTGACCTGCCGTCACATCGACCATGGTAGCCGCGTCACCCCTTGTATGCCGCTCACGGGCACCAAACGTCTGCGCGGCGGCCGTGGGGCCGCCGTTTCGAAAGTGAGGCACCGCTGCAGCGTCCACGGGGGTCTCCTCCCGCACCTAACGCGTCCGACGACACTCGACTTCACCCGGCAATTTTTGCCCGGTGTATGGTTAGCAAAGGGTTAATTTCGGCGGTCTGGCCGCCATTTCCGGCGCCCACGGGCTTGGGGCAGGCGTTCTGCGGAGCTTCCAGACCTTCCGGGAAAGTTCGAGACCTTGAGCCGGTGTGAGCCCCGCGCAGCAGGGGCCTGTCCTACCTCCTGAGCCCGTCGCGTCGGCGGCTCGATCGGAAGTCGTGATCCGGAAGCCGATCCGGATTGCCGTCTGGCCGATATCAACCGCTGCTCATCAGGCCAATCAGGCCTTGCGTTGTTGCACTGCGCGGTCGGAGCAAATTGCTCCGACATGCGCCGCATCTGCATGCCCAACATCGCGGCATTGTGGGTTGACCGGGCGCGGTCGGCCCCGCAAGTTGCGCGCGCCGTGGTAATTTCTTCTCATTTCTCGCCAGCTTCCGACCGCTTTGTTCCCGACTCGCGTCAGGCGTGGCTGCGGCTTGTCGTGGCCGTGCTGATCGCCGCCGTCGGCGCGGTCGGCATGTGGTCCGTCGTGGTGGTCATGCCGGTAGTGCAGGCCGAGTTCGCGGCCACCCGCGGCGCGGTGTCGCTTGCGGCCACCGCGATCTTCTTCGGCTTCGGCCTGGGCGGGGTGATCGTGGGCAAGATCACCGACCGCCTCGGCATCGTGCCGGCGCTGGCCGTCAGCATCGTCTTCCTCTGCGCGTCCTATGTGCTGGCGGGGTTGTCGACCGCATTATGGCAGTTCATCGCAGTCTCCTTTCTGATGGGGCTTGGCGCGTCGGCGACCTTTGCGCCGTTGATGGCGGAAGCCTCGCACTGGTTCGAGCGCTATCGCGGCCTCGCAGTGACCATCGTCGCATCCGGCAACTATGTCGCGGGCACATTCTGGCCGCCGGTCGTCAATTTCGGCACACAAGCCTATGGCTGGCGCGCCACCCACTTTGCCATCGCCGTTGTCTGCGGCGTGCTGATGACGATCCTGGTGCTGGTGCTGCGCCAGGTCATGGGCGGGGCCGCCGCGCACGATCATTCCAACGCGCCGCCGCCGCGGGTCGATCTCAATCTTTCCGCGAACGCGCTGACGGTGCTGCTCTGCATCGCCAGCATCTCCTGCTGCGTGGCGATGTCGATGCCGCAGGTCCACATCGTCTCCTACTGCGGCGATCTCGGCTACGGTCCCGCGCGCGGCGCGGAGATGCTGTCGCTGATGATGGCCTTCGGAATTGTCAGCCGGATCGGCTCGGGATTTATCGCGGACAGATTCGGCGGCATGGTCACGCTGATGATCGGATCGGTGGCGCAGGCCGTCGCGCTGTTCTTCTACCTCTTCTTTACCAGCCTGCCGTCGCTCTATCTGATCTCCGCAATGTTCGGCCTGTTCCAGGGCGGCATCGTGCCGAGCTACGCCATCATCGTGCGCGAGACGATGCCGGCGAGGGAGGCCGCCACCCGCGTCGGCATCGTGATCTTCGCGTCGGTGGTCGGCATGTCCTTTGGCGGCTGGGTTTCCGGCGTCATCTTCGATTGGACCGGCTCTTACGCTGCGGCCTTCGCCAATGGCTTTGCCTGGAACCTGCTCAATGTCGCGATCGTGCTGATGCTGCTCTTGCGAGGCAGGCAGCGGCTGGCGATGGCGTAGGCGGCGGCCAGCCCGCAACCTCAAGCAAGCGAACAACTGCGTTTTAGCCGGAGATTCGACCGTTTCCCGTCGGTTCTTCGCGGGTTCCGGACGCTTGCATCTTTCGGGCCTATCGCCAAGAATTGTCTCTGCCCGGTTGGGGCTCAACGCTTTCAGTGCGGTCCCGGCCCGAGCTTGCCGGCAAAGATTTCAACGGCTGGGTCGAGAATGCCGGCAAGCGTTTCAAACTGGTCTTTCGTCGACTTCGTTATGCGCGCGCCGTCGGCCATTGCAATGTTCGACAACGAGATGCGCTGCGTCGCGGTCAGCTTGCGCTTCCTCGTCGATCACCGGCTCGACGCCGAGAGTCAGCATTCCGTCATCGGGCGGAGCCTCTATGAGGTGTTGCCCGACATTTCCGAACGTAACCGGCAAATGCACCGGCGCGTGCTCAACGGCGAGATACTGTCGGATGTCGAGGATTTCTTCGTCCGCGCGGATGGAACGCCCGCGCGCATGAAGTCGGACATGGCGCCCTGGCGACACCCCGACGGTACGATCGGCGGTGCCGTCATCTTCCTGAAGCCGGACACGGGACGCAAGGAAGCGGAGGAGGCGCTGGCAGCCAGCGAATCGTTGCTGCGGCTCAGTCAGGAGGCGGCCCATATCGGAAGCTATGACTGGCACATCGGCGGCGGGCCGAATCTCTGGTCGGACGAGCATTGCCGCCTGTTCGGCATCGAGCCATCGGGCGGGCGATCGATACCGACGGATCTGTGGCGGGATATCATTCATCCCGACGATCTGCCGATGGTGGAGCAACGGATCGCGGAGATCATCGAGACCGGCGGCTCCGGCGAGATCGAGCATCGGATCCGCACGCCGCGCGGGGTACGCTGGCTCTATGGCCGCGGGCAACTGGTTCGCGAAAAGGGCAAGCCGACGCGCCTGATCGGCATCAACATGGACATTACCGAGCGCAAGATACTCGAGGATGAATTCCGCGAGCTGACACGGACGCTCGAAAAGCGCGTCGAGCAGGAAGTCGCGGCCAGGGAAGCGGCGCAGACCCGGCTGGCCCATGCGCAGAAACTCCAGTCGATCGGCGAACTGACGGGCGGGGTTGCCCACGACTTCAACAACCTGCTGACGGTCATCACCGGGACGATCGACATTCTCCGCGAAGGCGTCGCGGACCGTCCGGCCCTGGCCGCGATCGTCCGGACAATCGGCCAGGCCGCCGACCGCGGCGCCAAGCTGACGTCGAACCTGCTCGCGTTCGCGCGGAAGCAGCCGCTGCGGCCTCGAAGCACGGACGTTGAGGCGCTGATCGCGACGGCGAGCGACCTGCTCGTGTCGGCGCTCGGCCGGCAGATCGAGATCAACTGTATCAAGCGGGGTTACATCGGAACGGTGCTGGTCGATCCGGACCAGCTGACGTCGGCGATCGTCAATCTGGGCATCAACGCGCGCGACGCCATGCCGAATGGAGGCTCGCTGACCATCGATGCCGACAAGGTCGCGATCGACCAGGACGAAGCCGCCGTCCGGGAGATCGCTGCGGGCAACTACGTGGCCGTCAGCATCACCGACACCGGCACAGGCATCGACGAAGATATCCAGGGCAAGATCTACGAGCCGTTTTTCAGCACCAAAGGCGTCGGAAAGGGCACCGGACTCGGCTTGAGCATGGTCCATGGATTCATCAAGCAATCCGGCGGCAGCATCGAATTCGAGACGGAGAGGGGCACGGGAACGACGTTCCGGCTCTATCTTCCCTGCTCCAGCGAGAGTGCGCCGGTGCAGGCGATCGACCGCGCCTATAAGCGGCTCGCCGGCGGCCGGGAGACGATCCTCTGTGTCGAAGACGATCCGATCGTTCGTGAATTCGTCACGCAGCAATTGCGGGCGCTTGGCTACACGACGATCGCCGCAAGCAATGCAGCGGAAGCGCTGACGGAGATCAGAGACGGTGCCGGTATCGACCTGCTCTTCACCGACATCGTCATGCCCGGCAAGATGGACGGCTGGCGGCTAGCCGAACTCGTCAAGCAGTTGCGTCCGGACATCAAGATCGTCTGCACAAGCGGCTATTCGAATCTCAGCGCGGAGCGGATGGTGTCCGACCCCGCGATAATGCTGCTCGAAAAGCCCTATCGGCTGTCGGCGCTGGCCCAGATGATCCGCAGGGCACTGGAAGGTCCCGCCCAATTGGCCGGTTAGCTACGCCGCCGTGCCCGCCTTCAACAGCGAGCAGCCCGTGACCTTCAAGCTGCCGTCCGGCTGCTGCTCCAGCGTGTAGAGCGCTTCCCAGGCTTCGCCCTTCTCGTCGACGATATGGACGCGCTGGGCGACATGGCCGTTGAAAATTTTTGCCTCGCCGAACTCGAAGCTCTGGTGCCGGTAAACCGGCGCGTAGCCCTGTTGCACCATCTGCATGAAGATTTCGGCATGCGGGAATATCTCCCGGATGGCCGGCGCAGCATGGGAATAGGCAGCGGCCGCATCGTTGCGGGCAAAAGCCTGCTCCTGCGCGCGGATCACGTTCTGCGCGGCGGAGACATCGTCCGCGCGGGCGGGGATGGCGAGGCAAAGCAGGAAGCTGACAAGCAGGACGGCGGCGCGCATGAACATGCTCCGGATAACGGATGCCCTGAAGATACGTCTACACCGCCGGCCGGTTTCCTGCATGCCCAATCGAATTGCAGGCTGTGATCGTTACCTGATCGAACCGCCGAGATTGTCGATGTCGGGCGAGGCTTTGGCCGGAAACAGCCGCGCGGTGGAGGAGTTGGTGTAGTTGCGTTTGCATTTCGGCTCGTCGCTGCTGTCGCTGCCGTCGCGCTTCTTGGCGAAGGCGTCGTCGAGGCGGTTGACGATCGGGCTGGTGCCTAGCCTGCGTGTGACCGCAGCAGCCTCTTCGGATGCAGCCCGTCGACATGGCCCATGAAAGGCGGGTGGATGGAATAGCCGATCAGCTCGCGCGCCCGTTCCGGCAGCTTGTCGGCGATATCGGCGGGAACGGCCAGCGCCATGTTCTCGAGCTGGCGCACCCAGCCCGCGCAATATTGCGGCGTGATGATCAGCCGCGGCCGGGTTGAGCGGTTGGCGCCGCCGCGATGCCACAGCGTGCCCTTGGTGATCCCGAGCGATCCCGACGGCATCGTCATCTTGATCGCGTCGGTGCGTTCGCCGGTGTCGCGCGCGGCGCCCTTGCGAGCGAAGTCGGCCGGTGCCGCCGCGCCATCGATCCGAAGATCGTCCCAGAGATGGCTGCCGGGAATGATTTCGGTGGCGCCGTTCTCCTCGGTCGTATCGTCGATTGCCCAGAACGTGCTGATGCCGAGCGCCGGCCGCGGCCGCGGAATGCGCGCACCGCCGTCGTCGGTGTGCCAGGGCTGCACGGTCTCGCCGGGATGCAGGTTGATGGCGAGCAGCGACGAAAGCAGACAGCTGTCGCCGAGCTCCGCCTCCGCAAAAGCCAGCGCCAGCGGATGGATGGCGAGCTCCGCGAAAACCGGCGACTTCGCCATCAGCGCATAGATGCGATTGGTCTTCTCGCCCTCGAAATCGTTGCGGCCCTTGAGGTCGCGAGCCAGATGCGGCGCCAGCGCGGCGCGGATCGCGGCGACCTTGTCGGAGGGAAGCACTCGCTCGAAGATCAGATAGCCCTGGCGGTCGAATTGCTCGCGCAAGGAATCGAAAGGGCGTCCCTTCAGCCACGGTGCCGCCTGTTCTGCCGCTGTCGCCATGGCGCGCTCCCTGTTATCTTTTCCAGGCGCCATTGTAGCGCTACAGGGTCAAGCGGCAAGCCGGCATTGCATCACGGCTTCGACCATTCCTCCCAGAATTGCAGCAGGTGGGTCGCAAAGGCATCGGGAAGATCTTCAGGGAAGAACAGCCGTCCGTCTTCGACCTCGACGACACGCTTGGCGCCGGGGATGGTGTCCTTCAGCCAATAGGCCCATTTCCTGTCAAAGAAGATGTCCTTCAATCCCCACACGATCAGTGTCGGCACGTCGAGCTGTTTCAGAGCCGAGTGAATCGCCACCGTCTGTCTGTTGTCGAAGGCGAGCCAGTAGCGGGCGAATGCGTCGATTCGTTGCGGTGATGACAGGAGCGGTCGCAGATAGAGCCGGATCAGCTCGTCGGAGAGGATGCTGGTGTCGAAATAGCTGCGGAACAGCGGCGTGGGTTCGCCGCGCGAATGGCGCTCGCGCGCGAGATCCGGGTGGTCGAGCGTGGGCTGGAATACCCGCGCCAGCGTGCCGTTGCGCGAGTGTTCCATCAGCGGCAGCACCTGGGGCGGCGGCCAGCCGTCATGGACGTCGCAATTGGTCAACACCAGCGAGCGCAGGCGCTCAGGATGATGCGCGGCGAAGATCTGCGCGATGGCGCCGCCGGAATCATTGCCGACAAGGTCCACCTTGTCGATGCCAAGATGGTCGAGCACCTCGCCGAGCATTTGCGCTTGCGCCCTGAACGACACATCCTGCGTCGGGGCTATTTCGGTATAGCCCAACCCCATCAGATCGATGGCAATGCAGCGTCGCTTGTGCCGTGCCCGGTCGAAAATATGCCGCCAGTGGTAGCCGCAGATCGGCACGCCGTGCACGAACAGCGCGGGCGGACCGTCGCCGCGCTCGACATAGGCGATGCGACCGGACTCGACATCCGCGAAGCGGCGGCTGGCGTGAAACTCGGATATGTCCATGAAAAGAATGCCTCCGTGATTCCGGAGGCTATTTGCACCGGATCAGCGCGGCCGCGCTGTCACGATCTTGCGCAATTCGGCAAGGCGGGCGGCGCTTGCACTCCGGCGCAGCGCTGCCGGCGTGCAGCCGAAGAAGCCGCGGAATCGCGCGGTGAAGTGGCTGTGGCTGGCAAAACCGGCATCAAGGGCGATGGTGGTGAGGTCGTCGCCGCTGTCGAGCACGGCATCCAGCGATCGCGCCAGCCGCTCCTGCAGCACGTAATCGTGGATCGAGGTGCCGGCCATCTTGCGGAAGACGTGGCAGAGATGGAACGGCGAGAGGTTGGCAAGCCTGGCCAGACGCGCCAGGTCCCATTTCTTCGATGGTGCGACCGCAACGGCTTCCTTGACCCGCTCCAGCGCGCGCGTCCGCCTCGCCTGCGCCGATGGCCGGAAAGAGGATTTCTCCTTGCGTATCGCACCGAAAGACGCACTCAGAAGATCTAGTCCCATGGTTTCAGCTTCGAAATCCTCGATCTCGCCCTCGGCCAGTCTTGCGCGCAACAGGTTGCGTAGCATCATGGCAGGAGCCGGCAACAACCCGTTGGAGGCGAGGGCGCCATCGCTACCGCGATCGAGCTGCTCCGGCGCAAGCTCGTTGCCGAAGCGCAGGATCAGCGCGCGGTCGCCGATGCCCCCGGGATAACTCAGCCGGTACGGTGTGTCGGCGGCGACGAATACCGCGTGGCTCGGCGTGCCGATCGCTTGCCGCCCCGGTCCATCGTGCTTGGCGAAAACACCGGCCAGCGGCAGCACCATGGCGTTGCGATCCTGCTGCTCGACATCGCCGCAGGCGTCGGAAACCTCGCGGGCTTCGAACAGCCCGATCTGCAGGGTCGTGCTTTTGAACAGGGATTTGCGGGTGACTTGCAAGAGGAAATCCGCCATCTATCGTGAAGCGTATCCTATCAGATAAGCGTCAAGCCTACCGCTGCAATCCGGTTGCAGCGATCCGTAGCGCGTTAACGCAAGATCGGTCGTCCGATCCGCAATCGGCGCGTGTCGGTCATTCGGTCGCGGGCGGTTGCCTGCACATCCAAAAGGGATTGTAATGCTTGCAGGCAACAAGCGTGCAAGAAAATTCCGGAGCAGGAACGATGGGAGAGGCAAAAACCCACTACGAGGTGATCGTGGTCGGTGCAGGCGTGGCGGGAATCTACCAGATCAAGCGGCTGGTGGATCTCGGCATCGATGCTACCGTGCTCGAATCCGCGCCCGACCTCGGCGGTACCTGGTACTGGAACCGCTATCCGGGCTGCCGCTTCGATTCCGAGAGCTACACGTATGGCTTCTCGTTCTCGCGCGAATTGCTCGACGAATGGCACTGGAAGGAGCGCTTCTCCAGCCAACCGGAGAATCTGCGCTACCTTAATTTCGTTGCCGACAAGTTCGATTTGCGCAAGCACATGCAATTCAATTGCAAGGTCGAGTCGATGACCTTCGACGAGGCGCGTGATCTTTGGCGGGTCAGGGTGGGCAACGGCCGCGAACTGACCGCGCGTTTCGTCGTGCTCGGTATCGGCCTGCTCTCGGCCCCGACCATGCCGCGCATCGAGGGGGTGGAGCGCTTCAAGGGCCGATCCTTCCACACCTTCTACTGGCCGCACGAGCCGGTCGATCTCGTGGGCAAGAAGGTCGCCATCATCGGCGCCGGCGCCACCGCCATCCAGATCATCCCGGAGATCGCCGGCAAGGTCGCCGATCTCACGATCTTCCAGCGCCGGCCGAACTGGAGCGCGCCGCTCAACAACAGCCCGATCTCCGAACAGGAGATGGCCGACATCCGCTCGCGCTATGACGAGATCTTCGCGGCCTGCCTGCTCACCCCGGGCGCGTTCATTCACGGGCCCGACAAACGCGGCTTCTACGAGGTGTCGCGGGAAGAGCGGATCAAGCTCTGGGACAAGCTCTATGACGAACCCGGCTTCGGAATCTGGCTGGCCAATTTCCGCGAGATATTCATGGACGAGGCGGCCAATGCGGAATTCTCCGAATATATTGCCGACCGCATCCGCCGCCGGGTCAAGGACCAGAAGGTCGCCGAGAAGCTGATCCCCCGGGATCACGGCTTCGGCGTACAGCGCGTGCCGCTGGAGACTCACTATTTCGAGGCCTACAACCGAGACAACGTGCATCTGGTCGATCTGAAGGAAACGCCGATCGAGCGCATCACCGAGAAGGGACTGCGCACCACGGAACGCGATTACGAGTTCGACGTCATCATCTACGCAACGGGATTTGATGCCATCACGGGCGCCTATGACCAGATCGACATCAGGGGCATCGGCGGCGAGACGCTGTATGGGAAATGGAAGGATGGACCCTCCACCTTCCTCGGCATGCTCGTGCACGGATTCCCGAACCTGTTGATGCCGACCGGGCCGCAGAGTGCGTCCGCCTCGACCAACTTCCCGCGCGGCATCGAAAACGGCGTCAACTGGTGCACCGACCTGATGCGATATGCGTGGGACCATGGCTACACGCGCGCCGATGCAACCGCCGAGGCCGAAGAGCGCTGGACCGCGCATGTCGTCAAGATGTACGAGATGATGCTGATGCGCAAAGCCAAGTCCTGGTTCACCGGCTACAACTCCAACGTCGCCGGCCACGAGGAGGGGACGATCCGCTATTTCGTCTACAATGGCGGTACGCCGAAATTCGTCGGCATCGTCAATGAGGTTGCAGCGAAGGGCTATCAGGAGGTCGCGTTCTCCTCCGGCGCACGGCCGGCGTCGAGCGTGCAGCCCTCGCGAATTCCGGCATAGACGCCTCAGCGCTTGCAGTTCGGCGTGTCCGGCAGGCCCGCGAACCGGTCTCGGCTCCAGGCGACGAGATCGGCGTCGAGCGCCGGGTGATCGGTGACCAGCGAAACGTGGTCACGGCGCGGATAGATGCGGTAGTCGATGGGTTGGCCGGCCGCGCAGCGCGCGGCGACATAGCGCGCCTGCAGGGCGGGCAGCACGAGGTCGTCGGCCGTGCCTTGCGCGATCAGCACGGGAGCTGCGATGGCCGTGGCCGGCGTATTCTGCCGCAGCCGCTCGCCGAGCGGCCCCGAAGCGGGATCGCGCGCGAAAATGCCGGAGGAGGGAAGCAGGGCGGTTTCGGCAACGGAAAACAGCGTGGACCGGCCGCCGACACAGCGCGAGGCGATGTCGCCGACCAGCGGCCGCGTCCTCGCATTCACATAGGCAGGGATGCCGACACCCGGATAGGCCGCTGCATAGGCCGTTATCAGATAGGATGACACGATCTTGCCGAACATCGTGCCCTGGCCGGATTTGACCAGTCTCGGCAAGTCGCTCGCGGGCGCCAGGGCTGCGATGCCGACAATGTTCACATCCGGTGCATAGTCGTCGGCGCGGATGCCGGTCCACAGCGCGGAGTTGCCGCCCTGCGAATGGCCCCACACCACGGTGCGGTTGTCGAGGACAAGCCCTTCCAGCCGCCGCGCCGCCCGAACGGCGTCGAGCACTGCGCGAGCCGCGTCTTCACCGACCAGATAGGCGTGGCCGCCCGAAGTGCCGAGGCCGGGATAGTCCGTTGCGACGTAGACCCAGCTCTCCGCAACGATGCGGTCGACCGCGGGAACGTTGGCGAAGGGCGCCATGACGGACGGCGCGCAGCCGCTCACGATGCCGGTAGTCCCGTGCGCCCAGGCGATGACAGGGCGCGGCGTACCGGTTGTTTGCGCCGACGTGACGACGACGGCGCTGGCAACAGTCGAAGCGTCGCCGCGTTTCGTCGTGTAGAGAATGCGCCAGCCTCGCGCGCCCGGGGGCAACTGCGTCGTATAAGGCTCGCTGCGCAGCAGGGCGCCGGCATCGCTTGGCCTCTGCGCGGGCGGATCATAAAATGCGTCGGACTGGGCGGGGCGCGATGCGGTCCACAGCACGGCGATGATTGCAGTGACGATCATGGCCAGAACGAGCAGCCAGCGCGCGATCGTGCGAACTGCCGTCATCGGCGATCTCCTCAGACCTCCGCTACCGCGTCGCCCCAGGGCTGGGCGCTTTCGGTCGCACCAGAATTCGTCGCACCCTGCCGCATCACCACGCTCGGGCAGGCGAATTTCATCGGGAACGTCTGGATGCGCGCCTGCTCATAGTCGAAGCGCGAGCGCAGCGCCTCGTGCACGGGCGCAGGCAGGCGAACGTCGCCGATCACGACCGCGCCCTCGCTGGCGTCGATGCGCGGCTGATGAATGGCGGCATCGAGCTCCATGCCGAAATCCATGGCAAAGGAGAGCAGTTGCGTCACCGCCGGCAGGATGCGGCGGCCGCCGGAGGCGCCGACCGCGAAACGCCGGCCGTCGGACGATTCCGCGATCACCGGCGTGTAGTTGGTCAGGCAGCGTTTGCCGGGCGCAAGCGAGTTCGGCACGCCCGGCGTCGGATCGAACCACATGATGCCGTTGTTCATGGTGATGCCGGTCTGCGGCGTCACGAATTTCGAGCCGAAGATTCCAAGCAGCGTCTGCGTCACCGCGGCCATGTTGCCGTCCTTGTCGACCACCGAGAAATGTGTGGTGCAGGCCGGCGCCAGATGCTCGGCGCCGAGGGTGCGGCGGCCGTCGGCATCGCCCATGTCGGAGAGGCGCTCCCGATAGGCGGCTTGCAATGCGGTTGCGTATTCGGTGTAGGCCGCGGCATCCGGCACCTGTCCGGGCGACCACTTCTCCATCCGCCGCAACGTGGATGCCAGCGTCGGCCCCGCCGTGAGTTCGGGCGTCGCAAACACTTTTCCGCTGCGGTAGGGGATTTGTAGCGGCTCTCGGTAGAGGGCGCGAAACGCTGCGAGGTCTTCCACAGAAAGTGCGCCGCCGGCGGCCTTGATGTCGGCGGCCATGCTGCGTGCGATCTCGCCCTGGTAGAAATCGCGGGGACCGCGCGAGGCAAGCTGTTCCAGCGTCACCTTGAGCTTGTCCTGCGGCAGCCGCACTTCGGACTTGATCCCCCATTGCGCATTTGGCGGCAGGCCGTCCTGCAGGTAGGCGGCAGCGCTTGCCGGATAACGCCGCAGGTCGACCGCGCCGCTTGCGACCATCAGCGTGGTCCACCAGTCGACCAGCAAGCCTTCGCCTGCGAGCCTCGCGCCGGGCGTCACGAGTTCCTTCCACGGCATTCTGGCGTGACGGCGATGAGCCTCCTCCATGCCGGCGACGACGCCGGGCACCGCGATCGAACCCGGTCCTTGCAGGTTGCGGTCGTCCTTGACCCGCGGCCAGGGAAAGATGTCGGAGACCGCGCCACCGGTGAGCGGGTAGTCTTCCACGCGTAGGCTGTTCGGCGAGCGCATGCCGTAGTCGATCACCTCGTAACGGTTCTCCTTCGCGCGATAGAGCACCATGGCGCCGCCGCCGCCCATGCCGCTCATCCAGGGCTCCAGCGTGCCGAGCGCGAAGGTCGTGGCGATCACCGCATCGACGCAGTCGCCGCCGTCAGCCAGCACCTCCGCGCCGACTTCCGCTGCGCGCCGCGATTGCGCGGCGACAATGCCTCCCTTGGAGGAGACCGCAGCTTTGCGGATCTGTTGCGAGTTGGAGAACTGGTCGGCCATGATGTTTCCTTGCTGTCTTCTATTGATGCTCGTACGCGCCGCGCCACCACGGATACTGGCTCGGCATGTCCTGCGATACCTTGCCGGGGAAGGAGGGAGTGCGCTTCTCGATAAAGGCCTGCACGCCCTCGCGGACATCGGCATGGCCGCCGCGCTCGATCGACATCGGTTTGTCGATATCCAACAGCTCGAACGGATCGGGCGCGCCGGCAAAACGCCACAGCATCTGGCGAGTCAGCGCGATCGAAACAGCCGAAGTCTCGGCGGTCATCTCCGTCGCGATGTCCTTGGCGCGGTCGAGCAGATCGGCCGGTTCGACCACCTCGCTGACCAGCCCGCCCTTGTGCGCCTCGTCGGCTTCAAAGACGCGGCCGGACAGGCACCAGCGCAGCGCCTGCGGCAGGCCGACCAGCTTTGGCAGGAACCAGGCGCTGCCGGCCTCGGGCACCAGCCCGCGCCGCGCGAAGATGAAGCCGATTTTCGCGCCCTTGGCCGCGATACGCACGTCCATCGGGAGCGCCATGGTGATGCCGACGCCGACCGCCGGGCCATTGATGGCCGCGATCGAGGGCTTTCGGCAGTTGAAGATTGCTTCCACGAAGCGGCCGCTGCGCGTGCCCGCGCTCGCGAACACGCCGGCGCCGTGGCTGCCGGAAGTGTCGAAACTCTTGGCGCCACCGGAGACATCCGCACCGGCGCAGAAGGCGCGGCCGGCGCCGGTGACGATGACCGCGCGCACCTCGTCGTCGCGGTCGGCCCGCTCGAAGGCGTCGGTGATCTCGGCGCCCATCCGGCCGGTATAGGCGTTGAGCTTGTCCGGCCGGTTCAGCGTGACGATCATGAAGGGACCGTCGCGCTCGCAGCGGATTTGTTCGTAATCCATGGCGTTCCCCCTAGCTCGTCCGGCGCTCCGGCGTGAATCGCACCGGCAGCTTGCGGATGGCATGCACGAAATTGTTCGGGGCAACGTCGATGCCCCCGGCATATTCGATGTCGGGCAGCCGGGTCAGCAATTGCCGGTAGACCTCCTCCAGCTGCAGCTGCGCCACACGCTTGCCGATGCAGACATGCGGACCGAAGCCGAAGGCGATGTTCTTCGACGCATTGGCGCGGCGAATGTCGAGCCTGTCGGGATCGGGAAACACGGCGGGATCGCGGTTCGCCGCCGGAAAATACATGATCACCTTTTCGCCCGCGGCGATCTTCTGCCCGCCGATCTCCGTGTCCGCGGTCGCGGTGCGCCGCATGTAGATCACCGGGCTGACCATGCGGATCAACTCGTCCACGGCATTCGGCAGCAGCGACATGTCCGCCTTCAGCGCTTCCCGCTGGTCGGGGAATTCGGTGAGCAGCTTCATCGAGCCGGAGATCGTGTTGCGCGTGGTGTCGTTGCCGGCGAACACGATCAAGAGCCACGAGCCGTCGAGATATTCGTCGCGCAGCAGTTCGCCGTCCAGGGTAGCACGCGCGATCGCGCTCATCAGGTCGGGCTTCGGATCGGCACGGCGCTTCTGCAGCATGTGCTGGCCATACTCGAACATCTCGGCGACGTTCTCGTTGAGCGCCTTGATGAATTGCAGCAGATCGGCGGTCGGCTGCGGGTCCTTGCGTTGTTTCGCAATGACGTAGCCCGCTACTTCCAGATAGTGCATCCAGGTGATGAATTTCGGCTGGTCGGATTGCGGCACGCCGAGGATCTCGCACAGCGTGAACAGCGGCAGCTGTGCCGAGAGCTTTTCGACGAGGTCGCATTCGCCGAGCCCGGCCATGCCGTCGATCAGCCGCGTGGTTTCGGCGGCGACCTTTTTCTTCAGATCGGCAAGATAGGCCGGCGTGAAGTAGGGCATGTGTTCCTTGCGGAGCTGCAGATGCCAGGGCGCGTCCATGTTGATCATGGCGTCGACCGAGGCGCGGAACAGCAGCGGATGCCGGCTCTCCTTCGGACCGTAGGTGATGAGAATGCCGCCCTTCTGCGACGAGAAGGTTTTCGGATCGCTGTCGGCGCGCATCACGTCCTCATAGCGAGTCAGCGCCCAGAAGCCGGGACCGTTCTCGCCCTCGCGCTGCCACGACACCGGCGCCTGCGTGCGCAGCCGCGCGAACAGGTCGTAAGGCTGGCCGTCTGTGAACTTCACGGACTCCGTGAGGAAGTCCTGCTCGATCTCCGGATACACCTTCGGAAAGGCAGGGCCCGGCGGCAATGGGTCGGACAGGGTTTCGCTCAGCAGAAGCATCAAAGGCTCCGGTCAGGATGCAGGTTTCACGGGCGGCAGGACGAGTTCACGCCTTTGCGCCATCTCACGATAGAGCTTTAATATTTTTCGGTCGAGCGCATGATCGCCGGCCACCTCTGCGGCTTGGTGCAGCCGGATCAGCAGCCGGCGCAGGGCGGCATTGGCGCTATCGAGTGCCGCAAGCGAATAGTCGCCGTCACCGGGCATGTCGCCGGCCGGAATGTTGCGAGATGGTCCAGCCTCGGCCAGGGTGGCACGAAGGGCCGCGTTTTCGCGCACGCGCACGGCAGCGGCGTCTGCGGCTTCCATGGCCGCCAGCTTGTTGGTGAGCGCGACCAGCCGCATCCGCGCCGCCGCGAACACGCCAGCGTCTTCCGGCCTTGGCGGCATTGCCAACGTCAGGATGCAGGCGTTGAGAAGGTCCTGTGCCGTCGGCGTCATGACCAGCCTTCCTCGACCAGCCGCTCCAGGAGATCGGCCATGATGCGGTCGTGCCGCCGCGCGGTGTAGGTGCCGGCAAAGCCGAGCACGAGGTCTTGGCTTCCTTCGCAAAATTCCTTGGCCGAGGTGGTCCAGATCGCGCAGCCCTTTACCGTGGCGAACAGCTTCCACCATGTCAGTGCCGCGGGATCGACGGCAAGGCCGCTCTCGCGCTCCCAGATCGCGATCGCTTCCTTCTCCGAGATCGTCGAGGCCACGCGCCTGTCGTCGAAATGACTCCACAGCGGATCGAAGCACCAGGCGAGGTCTTCGACGGCATCGCCGAGATGCACCATCTCCCAGTCGAGTACGCCGAGGATTTTTCCATATCCGTCATGCATGAAATTACCGGAGCGGTAGTCGCCGTGCACGACCGAGATTCTCGCCGGGGGCGGCGGCGGGTTGCGGCGCAACCGCCGGATCGCGGCGCGCACGATCGGCTGCGGATGGCGCTCGTCGCGCTCGATCACGGCCTGCCATTCATCCAGCGCCGTGCGCCAGCATTCTTGCGGCGCTGGCACGGCAAGGCAGTCTCGCAGCGGCAACGCCTCGGGATCGCAGCGGGCAATGCGGCCGAGGATCTTGAACAACTCCTCTCCGATAGCGCGTGCGTGGCTGCCATAGGGATCGAGGTTCATCACCGACGGCACCTGGCCGCCGTCGATCCGGCTCATGATGAAGAACGGCCGCTCCAGCGCGCCGCCTTCGGCATCCAGCACCAGCGGTTCGGGCACCGGCACGACGCCGTGAAAGGATTTGTAGGCAAGGAATTCGATCTGCCGGTTGGTATCGATCAGGCTGCCACGGGGATCGCGGCGGAGGATCATGCCGCGCAGCTTGCCGTCGACCAGGGCGTCGAAGCGGTAGGTCTCGCGGCTGGCGCCGCCGGGGATGCGCGCGAGATCGCGCACCCTGACCTCGGCATTCCACAGCTCTGCCAGGTATTGCTCCAGCCGCGCGCCCAGCGCCTCGCCGGCGGGTGCATTCATGGCGCAAAATCCAGTGTCGACTTGAAACCGGAGGGCGCGTGGGGGCCCATCGCCAATTGTTCGAGCACGCCACGTCCGCTCTGAGTGCGCCCGTCGGCCTCGTGGCAGGTGACGTCGCACAGCGCCTGGATGTGCAGATGATGCGGCTGCCGCACGTCGACCTCTTTGAGGACAATGTCCTCGCGCTCGACGGCGAGTTCGCCGTGGTTCAGCCCATGCGCCCATTTGGGATGGCCGTAGCCGAGGCCGAGCATGAAGAAATTGAAGGTCGGCGTGAACGTCGCTTCCATCCGCCCGGGACCGTCGCCGAGCGTGAGTGTTGCCGCTGCCGCATGGCGCGTGCCGCTCTTCCACGTCACTTGCGCCTTTGCGTTTTCGTACTCGCGCGCGGGGCCGTCGTCCGGCGCCCACACCGCGCGGCGATTCCACGGTAGTCCCGCGGCGTCGTCGTTGCTATGGAAGAACAGGCTCGCATTGGCAAAATTGGCCGGTGACCACAGCCAGAAGAATTGCGGCGGCGTTGCAGGCGCCAGCGCCTGCGGATCGCGCATCCCCACGGGGCGCACGCCCCAGGAGCGGTCGCGGGTGCCGACGAAGCCGTCGACTGTCTCGCGCACCCCGTCAAGTTCGACAAAGCCCCGGTAGCGGCCGTTTTGCGTCAGCCGCGTATAGTCCATCAGGGTGCGCGGCCCGATGCGGCGGATGAATCGCGGCTCCTCGATGGGGGCCTGTCGGCCAGTAAACACAAGATCGGCAGCGATGCCGCGTTCAGGATCGTCAACCACCACGCGCAGTCTGTGCAGCGGCTCGCTCACCTCGATGCGGATCGGGCCGACCGAAACGTCCATGCGCTCCATGTTGAGACAGCGCGAGGCGTGCAGCGCCGTCTCGACGCCGTTGCGCACAACGACAAAGGCGGCGTCCGCGATGTTGAGGTGGGGATAGACGCCGAAGGCGACCGCAAAGAAGGAGGTATCGCCGGCCTGCGTCGAATAGCCGTTGAAGAAGTAGCGGTCGTAGAAATTGCGGTCCGTGCCCGAATAGGCGATTGGCTCCGGCGTCTGGTGAATGGGAAAATCGTCGCCCTTGCTCAGCGCCAACGCCTTTACTCCTCCCCGATGGCGCCTGCGCCATATTTGTTTTGGCGAAGAGTAATACGGCGGCGAGTGAAGTCAAAGCCTGTGTGAATATGCGCATTGGCGTTTGCGCGCCAGGAATGGCACAATCCAGAGAATGGAATTTTGGGGGGAGAAGAAAATGGCCGGTGTGAAGCAGGGCAGGGACGGCGCGGTCGGCATCCTCACGCTGAACGAGCCCGAAAGCCTGAATGCGATGACGCCAGATCTGCTCGGCGCGCTCGCTGCGGCGGTTGCGGAAATGGCATCGGATCCTTCGATCCGCGCGCTGGTGTTGACCGGCGAAGGCCGCGGCTTCTGCTCCGGCCAGAATTTGAAGGCGGGCGAGGCGCTCGGCCCGGACATCGTCGCCGGCGTGATGAAGTTCTATTGGCCGACGTTCAAGGCGCTGCGCGAATGCCGCGTGCCGATCGTGGTTGCCGTCAATGGCGTCGCCGCCGGCGGCGGCTTCAGCCTCGCCATGGCCGGCGACATGATCGTCGCCGCACGCTCGGCCAGCTTTATCCAAGTGTTCAGCCGCATCGGTCTCGTGCCCGATCTCGGCTCGACGTGGCTGCTGCCGCGCCTGATCGGCCGCCAGCGCGCGCTGGAACTGATGCTGTTCAACGAGCCCCTTTCGGCCGAACGCGCCGGGGAATGGGGCCTGGTGCGCGAGGTCGTCGACGACGCGCAATTGATGGATGCGGCGATCAAGCTCGCCCAGCGCCTCGCCCAAGGTCCGACCCGCGCGCTGGTAGCCACTCGCATGCTGCTGGAAGAAAGCGAGCACGCGACTTACGCCGCGCAGTTCCGGCGCGAGATCGAGGTGCAGTCCGACGTACGCCGGAGTGCGGACGCCCTGGAGGGGAGGGCGGCATTCGTGGAGAAGCGGAAAGCGAGCTTCAGCGGCAGGTAGCCGCCGTTACTCCACTCCTCGCACCGTCAGCACCACCGCATCGGCTCCTGCCTTGCGGTCCACTGCGATCTCCCGGTACTCCGGCGACTCCTGGAATTCCCGCGCCGCCTCGGCATCCGGAAATTCCAGGACCACCACCTTGTCGCGGGGCCAGTCACCCTCGAGGACGACCGGGTGTTCGTCGGCGACCAGCAGCTTGCCCCTGAAATTCCTGAACACGCCGAAGAAGCGCGATTGATAGCGGTCATAGCGTGCGCGTTCTGTGAATTTGAGCTGGGCGATGATGTAGACGCTCATGATGCCTTGACCTAGTGATTTCGTTCGCGGGCGAGGAAGTTGTCGAAGCGTCGGATGCTCTCGATCGTTATCCTGCCGCGGCTCTTGCTGATCAGCCCGAGCCGTTCGAATTCTGACAGTGCGATCACGATCCAGCTGCGGCTGACGCCGACCATTTTGGCCAGCTCCTGCTGGGTGACTCCGGTAATGGAACGTCTGGACGAAACGTTGCTATCCGGCCGCGACAGGGATTTCAGCGTCATGCCAAGCCTTACCGAAGCGGAATCAAGTGCCATCGGACCGCTGCGCTCGATGCTTTCGATGGAGAGGATCGCCAGCAGCCGGGTGATGTTCCAGTGGAAAGGCGGAATCGATGACAGGCAGGACAGGAAATCTTCCCGTGTCATCACAGAGGCGGTGGCCGGCTCCAGCGCTGCGCAGGACAGGATGCGCGGCTGTCCGGTGACGAGCGCGGCGAGCCCAAGGATGGTGCCGGGCAGGCAAATGCCGAACGTGAACTCCTCGCCATTATCCAGCGTCTGGTAGAGCCGCACGCGGCCCTCGGTAAGCAGCAGCAGCGTGTCGCTTGGCTCGCCCTGGTCGAACAGGATCTCGCGTGGATCGTAGCTCACCGCCCTCATGCGATCGAGGATCAACTGGCGCTGCTCTGCGTCGAGGCCCTCCACCGCGATGCCCCATTTCGGCGACAGCGTGCGCGCCGGCGCGTTGAGCTCAGCCGGCATCTGCATTGGCGCCTCCCCTGTGCGCAGCGTGGCGCGCCGGCGCTTCGAAGCAGTCGAGCTGTCCCTTGAATTCGAGCGAGGCGAAGATCGCGGGCCCATGCCGTTTCAGCCAATCCAGGTCGATGTCGAGCCCGTTTGCCAACAGATAGGGCCGGGCGTCGTCAACGATCATCTGCCAATCCCCGAGCAAACGAAACTGCTTCAGGCGGTCGTCATGCGGAATTGTGCCGAGCGCCTGCACGAGCAGGTCAGTGAAATTGAGCACGCGAAATTGTCCCCTGGCTTCCATGCCGGCAAAGGTGGCATGGCAGCCGTGATAAAGCGTGACGAGGACGTCGGCACCGGTCGCCTCGACCCGGGCGACCAGTTCCGCGTGCTCCCGCGCCGCCAGCTCCGGCGCCTTGCTGCAGCCGGAGCCGCCGCAAGTGTAGCCCGACTCGAACACGGTCTCGACGATGTCCAGTCCGGGAATGGCGTGTAGCAGGGTGTCGACGTCTCGGCAGACGTCGGCGCGTCCGACGTGCGCATGCACAACGGCGCGCTTGCGGATCGGCGTTCGGAATTTTTCACGGAGATCGTCGATGCGGCCGGCGAGATACTTTGTGAGGTGGTCGAATTCGAAGGTGCGCTCGCGATAGCCGTGCAGGGTTTCGCCGAGGTGCAGCTGGCAGGTCGGACACCAATTCAGGACCTTCTCGGGCCGGAAGCCCTCGAAGCGGTCGATGGTATTCGACGTTATACGTTCGCCGTTGTCAGTCCTGCCTTCCCATTTCGTAGCGATCACGCCGCAGCAGGAAGAGGGGCCGCCGATGACTTCGTAGTCCACCTCGAGCGCGTCCAGCACCGCCATCGAATTGAACAGCAGATGTGGTGTGCGCAATGCATTGCAGCCGACGTAGAACACGACCGGCGCGCTTCGCGGCGCCGGCGGCGTGAACAGGCGGCGGAATTCCTCGGGAACGAGCTGCATCGCCAGCATGATCTTGATGGTCCGCGACATCTGCCGGAACAATTCGGGAGTCTTCGAATGCACCGTGGCCGCCTTGCTGCCCGCGAGCACCAGCATCTTGCGCGGGTTGACACCTTCAGGGCAGGCGGGGATGCAGAGGCCACAGCCGTTGCAGGCGGAGGCCCATGCGTCTGACGCTGCACCGAGTTCGCTGGTGTTGGCCAGAAAGTCGATGATGCCGCCTGCAACCGATCCGGCTGGCGCACCCGCCGCGGCGGTATAGGGAACGACCGGACAAATCTCGACGCACGTCCCGCATTTCGTGCAGGCGTTCGCAATGGATTGCGCTTCCGCCGCCAGGAAATCGCGGAGCGGTGCTTGCGCGCGACGAGTGCCGCTCAATCCAGGCATACGATCGCCTCGATCTCGACCAGCATTCTGTCGTCGACGAGCTTGCTGACCTCTACCAGCGTCGCCGCCGGCCGCGCTCGGAAATAGGGAAACCGGATATCGCGGGTGTCGCGGTTGAAACGATCAATGTCCGTGGTGAAGATGGTGAACTTGACGGCCTTGTCGAAATCGGTTCCAGCCGCTTTCAATATGTCGGCGAGATTGGCGAAGCACTGCGTCACCTGCGCACGCATATCGCCGGCGCCGACCACTTCGCCATTGGCGTCGCGCGCGGTGATCCCGGCCGTATGCAGCATCCCGCCCGAGGAAATCACGCCGAGGGAGAAGGGAACGGTGGTCTCGAAATGCTTTCCGAGTTGCAGCGCCTGCCGTGCCATGCGGTCTCCTCGCATCAAGGTCGATGCAAGGGCTAGCACGAAAGCCCGGATGGCTCTGTCAAGTAGTTGGCATTCAGCAATCAGGCTGCTGCGCTGGCCCGGGCTTGCTCCGCTTCACGCTGCATCGACTGCCGCAGTTCGATCAGCGAGCGGCGCAGGTTGGTCTTGATCGTGCCGGTCGGCACGCCGAGCGCCCTGGCGAGGCTGTCGCGGCTCTGCTCGCGCACATAGGCCAGCAGGATCAGGTCGCGCTTTGCCGGATCCATCTTGCGGATGGCGGCAAACGCGATGGCGCGGCGCTGGGCGAGGTCGATCTCTTCGGCCGGATCGGGCTCATCGGCGGTCACACGCGCACTCTCGTCGCAAAACTCCATCGTCTCGAGCCTTTGCTTGCGCAGTGTGTCGATGGCGCAATGCCGGACAATGCTGGCCATCCAGGCGATCGGGGAGGCGAGCCTGACGTCGAAGGACGCGGCGTTGCGCCAGACGCGGACATAGACTTCCTGCACGATGTCCTCGGCAGCGTGCCGGTCGCGCAGGACGCGCAGCGCGATGCCGAACAGCTTGCGGCTGGTCAGGCCGTACAGCCTTGCGAAGGCGGACTTGTCGCCGGCTGCGACCTCGGCAAGCAGTGTGGCAAGTCCGTCCTTGTCACAGTCTTTGCGAATCGTCGGCTGCATGCTGCCCCCCGCTTTCCTGCTTGCTCCCCTGGGCGGGCAGCGCGCGCTATGTCGGCAAGTACAGGTGGCCGCGCGGATTTGTTTCAACGGCCGACGAATAATTTTCGTGATGCAAATCCTCATCCGCCGCTGAAACTTTTCCAGATTGATCCGTAGCTACTCGGCCCCTATACCCGGGACGGCCAAATTCCGGGGATCGGGGAAGGTGTCGAGCGGCGAGCTGGCAACCATGCTGGAAAGGGTCGCGGAAGGGGATCGGGTCGCCTTTCGTAACCTTTATCGGGACGTTGGGCCAAAATTATTCAGCATCTGCAAGCGGTTGATGAGGGACCCCGACGCCGCCCAGGATGCGCTGCAGGACGTGATGGTGCGCATCTGGGAGAAATCCCCTCTGTTCGACCGGGCCAAAGGCGACGCCATGGGCTGGATGTTCGCGATCGCCCGCAATGTGGTTTTCAGCCGTCTCTCACAGACGCCGTCCGCGGCATTGTCGTTGAGCGACGAAGAAGTTGCCGCTGTCGTCGACCGGCTCTCCATGGGCAATGGTGGCGACCCATCGCTCGGCCAGGATCTGCGGCGTTGCCTCGGTGGTCTCAAGGAAGAGCATCGCCGCTGTGTCGTCATGGCATATCATTATGGACTAAGTTATGAGGAACTCTCGGCGCTTTCCGCCGTACCTATTGGGACCGTCAAGAGCTGGATTCATCGCGCGATCGGGCAGTTGCAGGCATGTCTGAACCAGTGAAGCCCGAGGATATTCTCGCGGCCGAGTATGTGCTGGGCTTGCTGCGCGGTGAAGCGCGCGCGGAGGTATCGGCGCGCCTGGAATTGGATGGCCGCCTGCGTGCATCCGTCGATCATTGGCAGCAGACGCTTGCCGGTCTCGACACAGCCGAGCAGGGCGCAGAGACGCCGCCTGCCGGCATGTTCGACAGCATCCTTGCGCGTATTGATGCCGAAGGCATGCAACTGCCGGGCACGCGCACCCGGCGCGGCGACAGCGCGACCTGGCGCGAAATCGCGCCGGGTGTGGTTTCACGCGTACTGCATGTCGACCACGGCAACAACCGGCAGTCGCTGTTGATCCGCATGGCCCCGGGTTCGGTCTACCACTCGCATGCCCATGACATGGATGAGGAAGCCTTCATCGTCGAGGGCGATCTGTCCTTCGGCGATCTCAAGCTCATGGCCGGCGACTACCACGTTGCGGGCGCCTCTACCCGGCATCCGCCCGGCCGCACCGTCGGCGGCTGCGTGGTTCACGTCGTGACCAGCCTTTCGCGCTGATTTTTCACGTCTCGTCGCCGGCGCGTTCTCGTGGCAATACGGGGTTCGGGCGATCGTGGCCGGCGGAAATGCAAAAAAGGCGGCTTGTGCGCTGTCTTTGCGGCGGGTCATTCGCTACATTCGACCCATGTCGAAGGACCAGCGGGATTCTTCATTGTCGGCGGAATATGCACTCGGGCTGATCCGCGGCGACCGGCGCCGGGCGGCCGAAGAGAGCTTCGCCACTGACAGCCGCCTGCGGAGTGAAGCCGAGAGCTGGCAGGCGAATCTCGCCCAACTCGACGGCGAAGACAGTGCTTCCCTGCCGTCGGGATCGTTCGAGAAGATTCTGGGGCGCATCGACGAGGAAGGCCTGTTCCTGCCCGGCACGACGACCAGCCGCGCTTCTGACGCCGAGTGGCGGCAACATTCCGACGGCATCGCCTACCGCGTGCTGAAGGTCGACGAGCGATTGAAGCGGCAGACGCTGCTGGTGAAGATGCAGCCGGGCGCGATCCTGAAATCGCATTCTCATCGATTTGAAGAAGAGTGCCTCGTGATCGAGGGCGACCTGCGGTATGGCGAACTGGTGCTGGGCGCGGGCGACTACCATCATGCATGGGCTGGCGCGCACCACGCCGACGGCATGACGATGACGGGCTGCCTGCTGCACATCGTCATCGCCATCTAGGCCCGGTCGCGCCGCACCGCCGCGATCAGGACGCGCTGAGCGATCGGGCGATGATATTGCGCTGAATCTCGGAAGTCCCTTCTCCGATGATGTAGACCAGCGCGTCGCGATGAAAGCGCCCGGCAGGATACTCGCGCATGATGCCGGCACCGCCAAGGATGCGGATCGCCTGCTCGGTGACGCGCACGGCCATCTCGCTGGCGACCAGCTTGATCTTCGAGGCCGTAGTGGTGTCGATCGTTCCCTGGTCGACGCGCCAGGCACCGTAGTAGACGAACCACTTCGCTGCCTCGATCTCGGCGGCCATGTCGGCTAGCTTGTGGGCGATCGCCTGGTACTCGATGATCGGCTTGCCGCGAACGATGCGCGTCTTGGCGAATTCCAGCGCCGCGTCGAACGCGCCACGCGCCATGCCGATGCAATTGGCGGAGACGCCGATCCGGTTTTCCGCCAGCGAGTCGCGCACGATGCCGTAGGTGCCGGTCTCGCCGCCGAGCAGGCAGTCGTCGGGCACGAAGGCATCCTCGATATAGATCAGGCCGGTCTCCGATGAACGGATACCCTCCTTGTCGAGCTTGCTGATCCGGAAGCCGGGATTGGGCAGTTCGACGATGAACAGGCTGATGGCATCCGAGGAGTGATCCGGCTTGGTCCGCGCCGCCAGCATCAGGAAGTCGGCCATCGGCGCGTTGGTGATGTAGAGCTTCGAACCGTTGAGGCGCCAGCCGCCGTCCACTTTCTCGGCGCGCGTGCGCATGGCCCTGATGTCCGAGCCGCCGTCGGGCTCGGAGAGTCCGAAGCCGCCGATCTTCTCGCCGGCGAGTCCGGTGACGAAGAAGCGCGCCTTCTGCTGCGGCGTGCCGGCGCGCCAGATCGGCCATAGCGCCAGATGGGTATGCGCCGACCATGAGGCGGAAAAGGCCTGGCAGACCCGGCTCATCTCCTCGCGCACGATGCAGTCGCTGACCTTGTCGAAGCCGGAGCCGCCGTCGGCTTCGGGATAGCGCACGCCGAGCAGCCCGAGCTCGGCCCATTTGCGAAATAGCTCTTTCGGAAACACCTCGCTTTCCTCGGCGGCCTTGACCAGCGGCGCCATCTCGTCGGCGGCGAAGCGCGCGATGGTTTCGCGTACCTGCTCCTGTTGCGGCGTGAACTCGAAATTCATCGGCATTTCCTTCGGACGTTTCTGTATGGCACGGCAGCCTACCCGCAGGCGGCGGGCCGGAAGCTGCGCCAGATCAAATCAGAAGGTCGGCGGCGTGCAGGCGCTGATCACCTCGCAGGGCTTGTTGCCGATGCAGCGGAAGCGGTGCGGGCGGCGGCTCTCGAAATAATAGGCATCGCCGGGACCGAGGATGCGGCGCTCCCCGTCAACCGTCACTTCCAGCCGGCCGGAAATCACGATGCCGCCTTCTTCGCCGTCATGCACGAGCGGCACGCGGCCGGTGTCGCCGCCGGGGCCGTAGTGCTCGCGCAGGATCTGCAGCGTGCGTCCGAACAGATTGTCGCCGACCTGCAAATAGGAGATCGGCTTCTTGCCGATCTCGGTCAGCTCGTCGGCGCGATAGAAAGCCTTGCGCGGCCGTTCCGGCTCGATGGCGAAGAACTCCGCAAGCCCCATCGGGATGCCGTCGAGAATGCGCTTGAGCGCGCCGACCGACGGGTTCATCTGGTTGGATTCGATCAGCGAGATCGTCGAATTGGTGACGCCGGACCGCTTTGCCAGCTCGCGCTGGGAGAGCTTGTGGCGGTTGCGCACGAAGCGGAGTCGCCCGCCGATATCGACGCTCATCGGATTTCCCGTGTTGCAGGTGTTGCGGATCGGGCAAATATGCCTTGGTCGATCCTGCAAAATCAATGCCTTAAGTGGCGCCAGAAAAGGTCTTGTTGAGTGGCCGTCCCCATGGGAGGGCTCGGGCATCCCATCCAGAAGGAGTCGCGCCGTGACGGTTCACCAGATTCCCAACACCCTCGACCTGGAAGCCTTCTGGATGCCGTTCACGGCAAACCGGCAGTTCAAGGAAACGCCGCGGCTGATCGCCTCGGCGTCGGGCATGTATTACACCAGCATCGACGGCCGCAAGGTGATCGATGGCTCCGCCGGCCTGTGGTGCGTCAATGCCGGCCACGGCCGCAAGCAGATCGCGGCTGCCGTCGAGCGCCAGCTGATGACGTTGGATTTCGCGCCCTCGTTCCAGATGGGCCATCCGATCGCCTTCGATTTCGCCAAGCGTCTGGCCGAGATCGCGCCGAAAGGGCTCGACCGTGTCTTCTTCACCAACTCGGGTTCGGAATCGGTCGACACCGCCTTGAAGATCGCGCTCGCTTATCATCGCGCCACCGGCCAGCCGACTCGCACGCGCCTGATCGGCCGCGAGCGCGGCTATCATGGCGTCGGTTTCGGCGGCATGTCGGTCGGCGGCATGGTCAACAACCGCCGCGCCTTTGCTACCCATCTGCCCGGTGTCGATCACATCCGCCACACCCACGATCTCGAGCGCAATGCGTTCTCCAAGGGCATGCCGGCGCATGGCGCCGAGCTTGCAGACGATGTCGAACGTCTGGTCGCGCTGCATGGCGCGGATAGCATCGCGGCCGTGATCGTCGAGCCGGTGCCGGGGTCGACTGCCGTGCTGCCGCCGCCACAGGGATATCTGCAGCGGCTGCGCCAGCTCTGCGACAAGCACGGCATCCTGCTGATCTTCGACGAGGTCATCACCGGCTTCGGCCGGCTCGGCACGCCCTTCGCGGCTAATTTCTTCGGTGTCACGCCTGACCTGATGACGACGGCCAAGGGCATCACCAACGGCACCGTTCCCTGCGGTGCGGTGTTCGCCAGCCGCAAGGTGCATGACGGGCTGATGACGGGCCCGGACAGCCAGATCGAGCTGTTCCACGGTTACACCTATTCGGCGCATCCGACGGCGTGCGCGGCGGGCCTGGCCACGCTCGACATCTACAAGGATGAGGGGCTGTTGACCCGCGGCGCGCAGTTCACGGACTACTGGCAGAATGCGCTGCATGCGCTGAAAGGCCTGCCCAACGTGATCGACATCCGCAACGTCGGCCTGATGGGCGCAGTCGAGCTGGCGCCCCGCAAGGACGCGGTCGGCGCGCGCGGTTACGAGGTCATGGTCGAATGCTGGAACAAGGGCATGTATCTGCGCAACAGCGCCGACTCGCTTGCGATGTCGCCGCCCCTGATCGTCGAGCGCAGCCATATCGACGACATGATGTCGATCCTGTCCGACGTCATCAAGCGAGTGGCCTGATAATTGCTCCAGCCGTTGCGTGGTCATAACCTTTGTAGCGGCGGGATGGCGCCCGCGGGAGCGTCGACGTGAAAGTCCTGATCCTCGGCAGTGGCGTCATCGGCGTCACCTCGGCGTATTATCTTGCGCGCGCCGGCCATGAGGTGACGGTTGTCGACCGCCAGGCTGCACCCGCGCTGGAGACGAGCTTTGCCAATGCCGGCGAGGTTTCGCCCGGCTACGCCTCGCCCTGGGCCGGTCCCGGCGTGCCGGTCAAGGCGGTCAAGTGGCTGTTGATGAAGCATGGCCCGCTGGTGATCCGTCCGACCGCGGATCCCGCGATGTGGTCATTCCTCGCAAAAATGCTGCGCAACTGCACGGCGGCCCGCTATACCGTCAACAAGAGCCGGATGATCCCGCTCGCCGAATACAGCCGCGACTGCCTGCGCGCGTTGCGCGCCGAGATCGGCATCCGCTATGACGAGCGCAGCCAGGGAACGCTGCAGCTGTTCCGCAAGCAGCAACAGCTCGATCATACCGGCGATGACATCGCCGTGCTCAAGCAATACGGCGTGCCGTATGAAGTGCTCGACCGCGATGGATGCGTCGCCGTCGAGCCGGCGCTGGCACGGGTAAAGGACAAGATCGCCGGCGGGCTGCGCCTGCCGCAGGATGAGACTGGCGATTGCCAGATGTTCACCGCTGCGCTCGCCGAGCAGGCCGCCGGGCTCGGCGTGCAATTCAGGTTCAACGTGAGCATCGAGCGCATCGTCGCTGAAGGCGGCCGCATCGATGGAGTCGTCACCAGTGCGGGCCTTCTGAAGGCAGACGGCTACGTCGTCGCGCTCGGCAGCTGGTCGCAGCAATTGCTGCGCGCCATCGGCATCGCGATTCCCGTTTATGCGGTGAAAGGCTATTCGATCACCGTGCCCATCGCCGACGAAGCCGGCGCACCTGTTTCGACCGTGATGGACGAAAGCTACAAGGTCGCGATCACGCGGCTGGGCAGCCGCATCCGCGTCGGCGGGACCGCGGAAGTGTCGGGCTATTCCGACACGCTGCATCCGGCCCGGCGCGCCACGCTCGATCATTCGCTGACCGGCCTGTTCCCGCGTGGCGGCGATCTCACGGATGCACAGTTCTGGTGTGGCCTGCGGCCGATGACTCCGGACGGCCCGCCGATCATTGGCGCCACCCGCTATCCCAACCTGCATCTCAATACAGGCCATGGCACGCTGGGCTGGACCATGGCCTGCGGCTCTGGCCGCGCGCTCGCCGACTTGCTGTCGGGCCGCAAGCCGGACGTCGACACAGGAGAGCTTGCCATGAGCCGTTACGAGCATCGCTTCGGCTAGGCAGGCTTTCGCACATTGCCCTTCCGGCGGGTGGATGGGCTCTCCGTCCCTTTGCATATATGCGAATTCGTAGATATAATCTCCCAAACAACGGAATTTGTCCGCCTTGACGGCGACAACCGGCTTGGCCTGCGAAGAGGCGTCATGACCTCCATTCTTTCTTCAGAAATCGAGAGCGAGCTGCGGGACGGCGCCGAATATTCGCCAGAACTCGACCTGTTGATGCGCAGGGCGCGGAAGGCCAGCAACTTCCTGAAGGCCCTCTCGCATGAGAGCCGGATGCTGCTGCTGTGCCTGCTCGCCGAGCGAGAGCGGTCGGTCACCGAGCTCGAGAACATCCTGTCGCTCCGGCAGTCCGCGGTGTCGCAGCAGCTCGCCCGGCTGCGCTACGACGGCATGGTCGATACCCGCCGCGACGGCAAGACGATCTATTACAGCCTCGCCAACGACGATGTCCGGCGGGTGATCGCGGTGATCTACGACATTTTCTGTGCGGTCGAGCCTGACCAGAAGAAGAAGTAACGGGCGACCGTCTGCACCGGGATGGAGGGATCCGTGCAGGACATGTCTGGCTGGATGCAGTCGGCTGGCGGTCTCGCCGTCGGAACGGTGCTTGGCTTCGCCGTTCAGCGCGCGAAACTGTGTTCCTTCGGTGCGATCGAGGATTTCCTGATGGGCGGCGACAGCCGCCGGCTTCGCGTTTTCGCGCTTGCGCTCGGCATCGCTCTTCTCGGCACGCAGGCCCTGGTGCTGGCCGGGATTCTCAATCCGGCGGACACGACTTATACGCCGGCGGCGCTCCCCTTGTTGTCGATCGCGATCGGCAGCGTTGCCTTCGGCGTTGGCATGGCCTTGGTCGGCACCTGCGGCATGGGCTCGCTGGTGCGGCTCGGCACCGGCGATCTGCGCGGCCTGGTCGGGGTGTTCATCCTGGGCGCGGCAGCCTTCGCCATGCTGCGCGGCATTCTGGCGGATTTCCGCATCGGCGTTCTCGAACGTATTTCGCTCGGTCTTCCGGAAGCAGGCACCGACATCGCCACGCTGTTCTCGCGCGCGTTCGGCATCGAGATGAGGCCACTCGTTGCATCGGCGTCGGGAATTGCGCTGTGCTTGCTTGCGGTGCGCGACGTGCGGCTGAGGCGTACGCCGCGGCTTCTCGCCGCCGGCGTCGTGCTGGGGGTTTTGGTGACGGCAGGGTGGTTGATCACGTCGCTCCTGCACGATGAGTTCTCGGCTCCCGCCCATCCGCAAAGCCTCACCTTTGTATCGACGGTCGGCAAAGCCGTGTTTGCCAGCCTGATCAACGTGCAGGCCTTCGCCGATTTCGGCGTCGGAAGCGTGATCGGCACCGCGCTCGGGGCCTATCTCGCTGCGCTCTTTGCCGGCGAGTTTCGCTGGGAGGCTTTCGATGACGACCGCGAAATGCGGCGTCATCTCGTCGGTGCCGCGCTGATGGGGGCGGGAGGGATACTCGCCGGCGGCTGCACCATCGGCCAGGGCATTACCGCGGGCTCGATGCTGGCGCTGTCCTGGCCGGTTGCTGTCCTCGGCATGATTGCGGGCGCGCGGCTCGGCATCGGCTTCCTGATGGACGAGTCGCCGCGCACGCTGATCTCGCGCAATGTCGGCCGACTGTTTCGCCGCAGCGAGCCGTAATCGCTGCGGCTGGCGTCACGCCTATTTGTTGACCGGCGATTCCGGATCGAACAGCAAGGCCATGACGTCCTTGATTTGCGCCTCGGTTAGAACCTTGTTCACGCCGAACCGCGGCATGTTCGAGCACGCAGCCTGCGATTGTGAATCGTAGATCCTGGCCCAGGCGAGCTTGATCGCCTCGGCGCTGTAGTTGCGGTCCTTGCCGTAGTTCGTCAGGCTCGGGCCGATAGTGCCGAAGCTGAGCTCGCTCTTCTCCATCTGGTGGCAAGCATAGCAGTTGCCGCCGTTCGCCATTGTCGGCGGATCGGAGAACTGGTTGCCTCGGCCGTCATTGGCGATCTTCATGCCTTCCTTCCAGTTGCCGAGCAGCTTGCCGTCTGCGGGATACACCACGCGCGCCGTTTCTCGCGCGGTGATCTTTTCTGCTTCCGCCGACGGGACGTCGTTGCGGTACTTGTTGCAGGCCTGCAGCGTCTCGTCCGGCTTGATGCGTTCCTGCCATTCGGCCGGTGCCTTGCCGAAGGTGGATGCGAGATATTTCTCGACCAGCGCGGGGTCGGCGGACTTTGCCGCAGTCTGCGCTGGAGCGGCGGAGGCGAAGACTGCGGACAATGTGGCGCCGAGCAGGGCGGGGACAATCATGCGTGTCATCGTGATATCCTCAGCGCTTGATCGATGGAACGTTGATTTCGCCGCCCGTCGCCTGCTTCTGCAGGAAGACGGTCAGCGCCGTGATGCCGTCGGAGCCGTATTCCGGAATCGGCCAGCGCTGCTGCCGGAAGCAGTCCCACAGACGGTGCTGCATCGTGCGCAGCGCGCCCTGCGACACCCGGTAGGTGGGCCAGCTCGCCATCGTTTCCCGTGCGGGCTGTCCGGGCTTCGAGAAATTCGGCAGGCCTTGAAGCCGGATGCGCTTGCCTTCGTCGGCGTGGCAGGTGGCACAGGAGAAGTCGTTGACGCCACCGCGGCGGTAAAACATCTCTTCGCCCACGGCAGCGGCTTCCTGTTCTTTGGGATGGCTCAGCGGAATGTCGATCTTCATGCCGTTGGACTTGTTCGCGATGAAAGCGACGAGGTCTTCCAGGTCGGAAGCCTTGCCGGGCCCCGAGAAGCGACGGGCCACCACATCCTTGGTGTCGAGCCCCTGAAGCTTGTCCATGCACCAGAGAAGGCGCTGTTCGAGATCCATCACCCGATCGGCATCGGCGAAATAGCGTGGCAATTTCGCAAAGGCGCCTTCGAGTTTGCCGGCGCCGAGGCCGAGATCGCAGCCCTCGAGCGAGACGCCCTTGGCGCCGCGCTTCTCCTGCCAGAGCGCCTCACCGCGATCGACTGCGAGATAACCGGGGTTCGACATCGGGTCGGAGATCATCGCCCGGTATTTTTCGATCTCCTTCTCGGCGGCGTCCTGCGCGTAGACCGTCTGGGTCCACAGGACGGCAAGCAGCGCCACCAGGGCCGTCATGTACCCAGATCCAGGGCGATTCATGGTCTTCCTCCACCTTTCGGGCCGTCTTTCGCGACCTTTTCTTGCGCTGTCGAACAATTAACAACTTTACATTCAAAAAAAACAATATAATGATATGTATCGATAATGACGGTTGGCCGCAGCCTCCGTCAAGAAGAATGATCGGGCGCGACAACGCGCCCGCCCGAGGTCCAGGGAGAAGACGATGAATGTCCTTTCGTCAGAACATTCGCGCCGCGATGCGCTGAAGCTTGCTGGTTTTGCGACATTGGCGCTGATCGTGACGTCCGGCCGCGCCGACGCCACGCCCGATGAAGTGGCCGCCGCCATCTCCAAGCTCTACGGTGATAAGAAATTCGAGAACGGCAAGATCAAGCTTGACGTTCCCGAGATCGCTGAGAACGGCCTGGTCGTTCCCATCAATCTCGAGGTCGAAAGCCCGATGACGGACGCCGACCACGTCAAGGCGGTGCATGTCTTCGCCGAAGGCAATCCGCTGCCCAACGTCATCAGCTACAAGTTCACGCCCGCCTGCGGCAAGGCCGCGGCGTCGGCGCGCATGCGCCTGGCGCAGACGCAGAACATCGTCTGCATCGCCGAGATGTCCAACGGCAATCTCTACAAGGCGACCGCGACCATCAAGGTCACCATCGGCGGCTGCGGCGGCTGATCGGCCGCGCTCCCCATCAAATTGAACCTGGAGTATTCCGGATGTCGAAGCCAATCCCGAAAGTGCGAATGCCCTCCCAGGCCAAGGCCGGCGAGCTGATCGAGATCAAGACGCTGATTGCCCACGAGATGGAATCGGGCCAGCGCAAGGACGCCTCCGGCCAGGCCATTCCGCGCAAGATCATCAATCGCTTCACCGCGGCATTCAACGACAAGCCCGTGTTCGAAGCGGAGTGGTTTTCCGCCATCTCCTCCAATCCGTACCAGTCCTTCTTCTTCAAGGCGGCCGAGAGCGGCGAATTCACCTTCACCTGGAAGGATGATGACGGCTCGGAATATGTGACCAAGAACAAGCTCACCGTCGGTTGACGGCAAGCACGTTCGTGACGCCGGCCGAGGACCATCTCGCGGCTTCTGCGAGGCTACGATGATTTCCAGGCGTGAATTCCTGCAGGCGACGGCGGCGGCCGCCGCACTTCTGGCCGGTAGCGGACTTGGTCCGCTCGGAAGGGTCGCAGCCCAGCAGCGGCTGACGCAGGCGGATATCCTCCGTTTCGATCCTTTGGGGTCGCTGACCATTCTCTATCTCGCCGACAGCCACGCACAGCTGATGCCGCTGCACTTCCGCGAGCCGTCCGTCAATCTCGGGGTCGGTGAAGCGAAGGGCCTGCCGCCGCACATCACCGACGCCGAATTCCGCAAGTATTTCCAGATCGCCGCCGGCTCGGCCGAAGCGTTTGCGTTGACATCGGATGATTTCACGGCGCTCGCGCGCAATTACGGGCGCATGGGCGGCATGGACCGCATCGCCACGCTGGTGAACGCCGTGCGGACCGAGCGCGGCGAGAACAGCGTGATCCTGCTTGACGGCGGCGACGCCTGGCAGGGCAGCTGGACCTCGCTGCGATCGAAGGCGCAGGACATGGTCGACGTGCAGTCTGCGCTCCGGACCGACGCGATGGTCGGGCACTGGGAATTTACCTATGGCGCCGAGCGCGTGCTGGAGATCGCCGAAAGCGCCCCCTTTGCCTTTCTCGCGCAGAACATTCGCGACAATGAATGGCAGGAGCCGGTATTCAAGCCGCGCAAGCTGTTCGAGCGCGGCGGCGCCAAGGTCGCGGTGATCGGGCAGGCGCTGCCGCGCACCGCCGTCGCCAATCCGCGCTGGATGTTCCCGAAGTGGGAATTCGGCATCCGCGAGGAAGACCTGCAGAAGCAGGTCGAGGAGGCACGCGCCGAGGGCGCATCCGTCGTGGTGCTGCTGTCCCACAACGGTTTCGATGTCGATCGGAAGCTCGCGGGACGCGTCAAGGGCATCGACGTCATCCTGACCGCCCACACCCACGATGCGCTGCCGGGTCTCGTCCGTGTCGGCGACACCGTGCTGGTGGCGACAGGATCGCATGGCAAGTTCCTGTCGCGGCTCGATATCGACGTAAAGGGCGGAAAGGTCTCCGGCGTTCGTTTCAAGCTGATGCCGGTGTTCTCCGATGCGATCGCTCCCGATGCCGCCATGGCATCGCTGGTCGAAAAGATCCGCGCGCCCTTTGCAAAGGAACTGGCGCAGCCGGTCGGCAAGACCGACTCGCTGCTTTACCGCCGCGGTAATTTCAATGGCACGTTCGACGACCTGATCTGCCAGGCGATGCTTGCGGAACGCGACGCCGAGATCGCGCTTTCCCCCGGCTTCCGCTGGGGCGGCACCCTGCTGCCCGGCGATACCATCACCTGGGAGCACGTCACCAATGCGACGGCGATCACCTATCCCAACTGCTACCGCATCCAGATGACGGGCGCGCAGCTGAAGGAAGTGCTGGAGGACGTTGCCGACAACATTTTCCATCCAGATCCCTACTACCAGGGCGGCGGCGACATGGTCCGCGCCGGTGGGATGGGTTACGCCATCGATGTCTCCAGACCGATGGGTTCGCGCATTTCGCAGATGACGCACCTGAAGACAGGCCGGCCGATCGAAGCGGACAAGAGCTATTCGGTGGCGGGATGGGCCAGCGTCAATGAGGGCACGCAGGGGCCGCCGATCTGGGACGTAGTTGGCTCGCACCTGAAGCGGGTCGGCGCTGTCAGCATAGAACCGAATTCGGCTGTGCGTGTCACCGGTGCCTGAACGAGAGGGTGCGAGGGTGTCGGGGTCGAGGACATGGTCAGACATGCGGAAGGTCGGACATGATACATGAAAAATCGCCTCCGGGTTTCAGCCGGCGCCGCCTGTTGTCCACGGCCGGTCTTGCCGGTGCGGGGTTGGCGTTATCGCGCGGCACTTCCGCCGCCGGCGCGGCCAAGCCCGATCCCCTCATTACAGAAGTGCAGGACTGGCAACGCTATCTCGGCGACGGCATCGACAAGCGTCCTTACGGATTGCCGTCCAAATTCGAAAAGCACGTCATCCGCCGCGACGTGTCCTGGCTGACCGCGTCGGCCGAATCCTCGGTCAATTTCACGCCATTGCACGAACTCGACGGCATCATCACGCCGTCGGGACTTTGCTTCGAGCGCCATCACAGCGGCGTCGCCGAGATCGATCCGGCGAAACATCGGCTGATGATCAACGGCCTGGTGGAGAAGCCGCTGGTTTTCACCATGGACGACATCAAGCGGATGCCGCGCACCAGCCGCATCCACTTCCTGGAATGCGCCGCCAATTCCGGCATGGAGTGGCGCGGCGCGCAGCTCAACGGCTGCCAGTTCACCCACGGCATGGTGCACAATGTGATGTACACCGGCGTTCCGCTGAAGTTGCTGCTCGATGAGGCGGGCCTGCGGCCGAACGCAAAATGGCTGATGCTCGAAGGCGGCGATGCAGCCGGCATGAACCGTTCGTTGCCGATCGAAAAGGGGCTGAGCGACGTGCTGCTCGCCTTCGCCATGAATGGCGAGGCGCTGCGTCCCGAGCAGGGCTATCCGCTGCGTGCGGTGATCCCCGGCTGGGAAGGCAATCTCTGGGTCAAGTGGCTGCGCCGCATCGAGGTTGGCGATCAGCCATGGCAGACGCGCGAGGAGACCTCGAAATATACCGACCTGCTGGCAGACGGCCGCTCGCGCAAGCACACGTTCATCATGGACGCGAAGTCGGTGGTGACCAATCCTTCGCCGCAGGCGCCGCTGAAGTACAGGGGCCGCAACGTGTTGAGCGGCTTTGCATGGTCGGGACGCGGCACCATCAAGCGGGTTGACGTCTCGCTCGATGGCGGACGCAACTGGCGCGCGGCACGTATCGACGGGCCCGTCTTCGACAAGTCATTGACGCGCTTTTACCTCGACTTCGAATGGAACGGCGAGGAGTTGATGGTGCAGTCCCGCGCGATGGATTCGACCGGCTATGTGCAGCCGACCAAGAACGAGCTGCGTCAGGTCCGCGGCGTCAATTCGATCTATCACAACAACGGCATCCAGACCTGGCTGGTGCATGCCGACGGGGAGTCCGAGAATGTCGAGCTGGGCTAGTTGGCTTGCCGCCGGCATCCTCGCCGGACTGATGGCGAGCGCTGCGGGAGCCGGCGAGAAGCCCTCGAAGATGGGGTTGGGGCGCGAGGCATTGCCCGAGGAAATCGCCGCGTGGGATACCGACGTGCGTGCCGACGGCAAGGGCCTGCCGCCCGGTCGCGGTACGGTGAAACAGGGCGACGAGCTGTTCCAGGAACGCTGCGCCGCCTGCCACGGCGAGTTCGGCCAGGGGGCCGGTCGCTGGCCGGTGCTCGCGGGCGGCCAGGGCACATTGCGGGCGGACCGGCCCGACAAGACCATCGGCTCTTTCTGGCCGGACCTTTCCACGGTCTTCGACTACATCAAGCGCGCGATGCCCTATGGCAACGCTCGTTCGCTCACGGACGACGAGACCTACGCACTGGTCGCGTTTCTTCTCAGCCTCAACGACATCGTCAAGGACGAGAATTTCGAGCTGAACGCCAGGAACTTCAACTCGATCAAGCTGCCCAATGCATCTGCGTTCTTCGATGACGATCGCGAGACCACGGAGAAAAGGTTCTGGAACAAGGAGCCTTGCATGAAGAACTGCCGGGAGGCGCCGAAGGTGACCGGCAGAGCGATTTCAATCGACGTGACGCCGGACGGGAAATCCGGGCCGAAGGTGGATTGAAGCAGCGGCGGACAAGCGAGGCGCAAGGCTTCCCTGACCGCGATCCGTCGCATGTGATCGCGCCCGCCGGATGGGTACAAGCTCGCAAGGAGTCGATGGCGACGTGCTGACTGCCATTGTCGATCACGTGGGTGAGAATCTGACCTCCTGGCTGGGGGGACTCCTGGTCGGCGGGCTATTCGGATTCTTTGCGCAGCGCAGCCGCTTTTGCCTGCGCGCCGCGGCGGTCGAGTTCTCCCGAGGCGAGCCGGGACAGCGGCTCGCCGTGTGGCTGTTGACCTTCGCCGCTGCATTGACGGGTACCCAGGTCTTCGTCGCGCTCGGCTGGCTTGACGTGTCCAATGCGCGCCAGCTTGCGCAACAGGGCAGCATTTCCGGCGCCATGATCGGGGGCGTGATGTTCGGTTGCGGCATGGTGCTCGCGCGGGGCTGTGCCAGCCGGCTGCTGGTGCTCTCGGCCAACGGCAACCTGCGTGCCCTGTTATCCGGGCTGGTATTTGCCGTCACGGCGCAGGCGGCGTATCGCGGCCTGTTGTCGCCGGCACGGGAATGGCTGACAAGCCTGTGGCTTGTGGATGGCGGGCCGTCGCGCGACGTCATGAATCTCGTCGGCGGCGGGACGTCGGAGAAGATCGCCTTCGGCATGATCTGGCTGCTTGCCGGATTTGCCTTCGCGTTTCGCAGTTACCTCTCGCAGCGCCAGCTCTGGTCGGCGCTTGCCACCGGGGTTGCGGTCGTCGCCGGCTGGGTCTTCACCTACCAGCTGGCGCAGTCCTCGTTCGCTCCGGTCACGATCAAGAGCCTGACATTCAGCGGCCCTTCCGCCGAGGTGTTGATGCTGCTCCTCAACAGCCAGCATCTGCGCATCGACTTCGACCTCGGGATCATCCCCGGCGTCTTCCTTGGCTCCTTCGCCGCCGCTGCGGGAGCGGGTGAACTGAAGCTGGAGGGATTTTCCGGCGGGCTCGGCATGCGCCGCTACCTTGTTGGCGCCGTGCTGATGGGATTCGGCGCGATGCTGGCGGGCGGTTGCGCCGTGGGTGCCGGCATTACCGGCGCGTCGGTGTTCGCGTTGACGGCCTGGATCGTGCTTGCCGGGATGTGGCTCGGTGCCGGCGTGACCGATCTGATCGTCGATCGCGGCTTTCCGAAACGCGCGTGGCTGACGGTCGATCGCCGCCGGCCGCTCGCATGAAGTCCGACGATCGCCAGACGGCGTTCTGAGGACGGCGCGCCGAAGCTCCATCAGCCGCCCGTGACCCTCCTTCATGCCGGATGCGACGTCCGGGCCAGGGTCGGTTGAGCGACGTCCATTTCGCGGTCCATCGGCCCAAAGGCGAGCCGGACGACAACTCTCGCTCGCACCTTTCGCCTCGGGCGAGGGCAGAAATCTCGTCGCGAGTGTGAACGAGATAACTAAACTGCTGCGCGAGCCATGTTATCCCTCTCGCGGACGTCGTCCTGAACCTCGTGTGACAGCACACCGAGTTTGAAGCTCAAATTTGTCAGGGGGAAACGATGCCGGCAGCAGCAGCCTGTTATTCGGTCGCGACACATTTCAAGGGTCTCAACGAGATCCATGGCTCGCTCAACAATCCCCAAATTATCGAACTGTTCCGGCTTTCCGGGCATCCCGAAGTCAAGGACGATGAAACACCTTGGTGCGCGGCATTCGTCGGCGGATGTTTGCGCCTGTCCGGCTACCGCAGCTCCGGCAGCCTGCTCGCCCGCAGCTACCAGGAATTCGGCCAGCATCTGGATTCGCCCGAGCGCGGTTGCATCGTGGTTTTCGAGCGGGGCGATCCCAGCGCAGGCACCGGGCACGTGGCCTTCTTCGATCATCAGGAGGGCGATCGCATCTTCGTGCTCGGAGGTAATCAGAGGGATGCCGTGAACATCGCGCCGTTCTCACGGGCGAGCGTCCTTGCCTTTCGGATGCCGGTCGAAGCGGCGCCCTTGCCGACCGATACGACGCTGCCCAACATCCTGACTCTCGACCCCGCGAATGCGCCGCCGCATCTGCTCAGCGGCGCAATAGCGCCGCCCGTGACGGCCGGCCCTCGCGAGGCGCGCGCCAGCGAAGCCCTCGCCAATGGGGCGACCGGCCCGCAAGTCGTCGCGCTGCAGCAGGCGCTCGTCGATGCGGGCCTTCAACCCGGCGCGATCGACGGCGAATTCGGGCCGCTCACCGCCACTGCCGTCAGCAACTTTCAGAGCATGAAGGGCCTTCCGGTAACGGGTGTCGCAGATGCCAATACGCTGCGCAACCTGGGACTGGCCGTGCCGGTAGCGGTTCAGCCCAGTATGCCGGCAATAGCTGGCGAAATTCCAATCGGAGGAAGCGGGATGCAGCAGCAGGACATTTTGAAAATCGCGCTGGAGATTCTGGCTGCGCAGAACAAGCCTCCCGTCGTCACCCCGGCAACACCGGCTGCAACGGGTATAGACACCTCTCAACTCCTGAAGATCGTTCTAGGCGCGTTGACCGGACAGGTGGATGCCACGACGGCCGGCACGCCGCCGGTCATGTCTCCGATCGACAAGGTTCTTGGCGGTGAAGCGCTGCAAGGCAAGAAGACGCCGCTGGCGATCCTTGCCTATGCCGTGTTGGCTATCCTGCAATCTGTCGATGTTGCGGGTACGGCTACCGGGGCGACCGCAACGCCCACCGGACAGATCCTCACCACGCTGATCGGAGCCTTTGGCGGTCTCGGAGTCCTCTCCAAGGTCGATCGCGTCGTGCAGATGATGGGCATCATCGCAGCCAAGCCAAAATAGATCGGCCGGCGCTCGTCGGTCGGCTTCGGCGGACATGAACAGGAAGGTCGATCATGGCAAATGATTTCGCAAGCCTGAAAGCTGAATACGCCGCCCTGTGGCAACAGATGCAGATCCGTCCCGAGCGATTGGCGGAGGTCACGTCGATCGCAAATCGTCTCATTGGGCTGAAGTCGCGCTACCAGCAGGTCTCCAGCACGACCGGAGTGCCTTATGCAGTGATCGCGGCTCTGCACTACCGTGAAGCCAGCAACGATTTCGCCGGCGTCCTTCACAATGGAGAGAAGATCATCGGCACGGGCCGGGTCACCAGGCTGGTGCCGGCAGGCCGCGGACCTTTTTCCACCTGGGAGGACAGCGCCGTCGACGCGCTCACGATGCCGCCCCACTCGCTGCAGAACGTGGGTAGCTGGACGATCGAGCGCGCCTGCTATGAAATCGAACGGTTCAACGGCTTCGGCTATCGCAACCTTCATCCCGAGGTGAAGTCACCCTATTTGTGGTCGTTCTCGAACAACTACACCAGCGGCAAGTATATTGCCGACGGCCAGTTCAGCTCCAGCGCCATCGACAGGCAGTGCGGTGCCATGCCGATCCTCAAGCGCATGATGGAGCTTGATGCATCGGTTCGCTTCGACGGATCCGGCGATTTTCACGCGGCTCCGCCGTCGGCGGGCGTGCTGCAGATCGGGTCGATGGGCGTCGAGGTGCAGCAGCTTCAGACCGCGCTGGCCAGGCAGGGCTTCAATGTCGGCGAAATCGACGGCGAATTCGGGCCCAACACCCAGGCGGCGGTGCGACAATTTCAGGCGTCCCGCAACCTGCCCGCGACCGGAGCCGCCGATCAGGCCACTTTGCAGGCGCTGGGCAGCACGCCGCCCGCGACTGCTGGAACGCTGAAACCGGACGACGTACTGGCCATCTTGTTGAACGTGCTGAAGGCGCGTCAGGGATCGCCAGCGCCCAGCACGGCGCCGGATCCCAACAATCCGTTGCAGATCATCATCGGTGCGCTGCTTGGCCGCCAGACGGATGCAACTGCTGCCAACGCGCCGATCCTCTCGCCGATCGACAAGGTGCTCGGCGGCGAGGCGCTGGCAGGAAAGAAAACCGCGCTCTCGGTTGTAGCTTACGTCGTGATGGCTCTCCTCAAGGCGGCCGGCGTGGTTAGCGCGGCGTCCCCATGGGGCCAGGTCGTGACCATCCTCATCGCGGCTTTCGGCGCTCTCGGCGGCACTGCCAAGGTCGACCGGGTGATTCAGTCGCTTGGTGTGATCGCCGCCAAGAAGTGAGAAAGGTGGACATCGATCGCGAATGCCGTTCCGGCGGGATCAACGGCCCGCCGGGCGGTCAGGATACCGACATCTTTCGCGATCGGCCGACTGCGTCGCCCTCCAGCAGCGGCCGTATCGCCTCGGTCCAGGCCGAGATCAGTCGCTCCCGTCTTGCCGCTGAGCTGCGCAGATTTTCCGAGATCGCCAGCCCGCGCACGAAATGCTGTGTGAGCGCGACTGCGTCATCATAGCCTTCGGCGTTGGCCCATTTCGCGAAGAGGTCGGCGGAAACCCGGTCGATGTCGCGCTTGGCGGCGCGTTCGGCGGCGATCAACGCCTGCTTGAGCGGACGGTCCGTCCGTGCCACCGCCCAAAGCTCGAGCTCTGCTAGATAGGAGGGTTGCCGGCCGGCAAAAGCGAGCGCGTGCACGGCCATGCGTATTGGATCGTTCGGCTGTCCCGAGCCGGCGCGGGATGCGCTGACGGCCGCTTCGTTGCGCTTGACGAGCTCGGCGACACTGGCGGCGAGAAGATCGGCATGCGTCGGAAAATGATGCAGCAGGGCACCGCGGCTCGCGCCGGCGCGGCGCTGCACCGCTAGCGTGGTGGTGCCGGCGACGCCGCGCTCGATCAGGCATTCCACCGCCGCGTCCAGCAGTTTCTGTCGCGTGGCCGCGCCGTCGCGTTCGGCCCGTCGCCTCGAAGCCATCGACATCTCCTAACAGTCAGTATTGACTGTAACAGCGCGCGCGCTACAGTCAATGCTGACTGTAGACAAGAAGAGTGGGAGGACAGGACATGCCGGATTTTTCGACACTGATGATTTCGCCCGACGCGGCGTCGCCGCGGGTGGCGCGCCTGCTGCTGAACCGGCCGGAGCGGCTGAACGCGATCAACGACGAGACGCCCCGCGAAATTCGCGCCGCGGTCGAGTGGGCCGAACACAACGACGATATCCACGTCATCGTCGTCGAAGGCGCGGGCAAGGGATTCTGCGGCGGCTACGATCTCGTCCGCTATGCGGAAGGTGCCTCGGCAAACAAATGGACCCAGGAGAACCATCCGTGGGACCCGATGGTCGACTATGCCGGCATGAAGCGGAACACCGAAGACTTCATGAGCCTTTGGCGATGCGCCAAGCCGACGATTGCGAAGATTCACGGGGCGGCGGTAGCCGGCGGCAGCGACATCGCGTTGTGCTGCGATCTCATCGTCATGGCCGAGGACGCGCGCATCGGCTACATGCCCACAAGGGTGTGGGGATGTCCGACGCCGGCGATGTGGACCTTCAAGCTCGGACCTGTGCGCGCCAAGCAGTTGATGTTCACGGGCGACATGATCGACGGCCGCACCGCCGCCGAATGGGGGCTTGCCAACCAGGCGGTGGCTGTAGCCGAACTCGAGGCGGCGACCATGAAGCTCGCGAACCGCATCGCCGGCGTGCCGAAAAGCCATCTCGCCATGCACAAATTGGTCGTCAACCAGGTGATGCTAAACATGGGGCTGGAGCAGACCCAGACACTTGCCACCATCTTCGATGGCATCTCGCGGCACAATCCGGAAGGGTTGTGGTTTCGCCGCTACGCCCAGAACCACGGTTTCAAGGTCGCGATCGAATGGCGCGATTCCGGGCGGCCGATCCCGGAAGGCGACGAAGCGCGGGCGGAAATCCGGCGGATGGGGGAGGGTGGCTAGGCGGCTGCTTTCTTCGCGGCCTTCTTGCCGGGAGTTTTCTCCGGCTTCTTCTTTGCCGGCTTAGCTGCGGCCTTCGCCGCCTCCTTGGCCGCTTCCTCCGCGGCATGCCTGATGGCGCGGGCATAGGCGTCGGCGGCGATCTCCGCCGAGTTGTACAGGCGCTTGGCCGCCGCGGTGCCAAGCTCCACGGTGCTCTTGGCGATGGATCGCAGCTGATCCCGCGCCGCCTTGTCCCTGGCTTTGGCGGCACGCGCCATGATCTGGCCGCGCCGCTTCTTGACGGCGGCGTTCAGGCTCTTGTTCTGGATTTTCGCAAGTTGCCGGATGACGACGTCGAGATCGGCTTCAGTCATGGGGATCACTCTTTCAACGTGGAAGGCGTTCACCTAGCCGATCGATTGAGGGAGGGCAACGGCCCGGCGATCGACGCCGGGCCGCGCCGGTCACTTCTTGTACGCGGCAATCACGGCCTCGCCATCGGCGCCCGCTTTCTTAGACCAGTCGGCCGTCAGCTGCTCGCCGACTTTCTCCAGTCCCGCCTTCAGCGCCGGAGGCGGCGGCAGCACCTGCATCTTGTTGGCCTTGAGCTGTTCGAGATACCAGGCGGCCTTTTCCTCCGCGAGCTTCCAGCCGCGCTCTTCGGCGACCGCAGCCGCCTTCAAGATCGCGTCCTGCGTCGGCTTGTCGAGAGCGTCGAACGCGGCCTTGTTGACGAACGTGATGTTCTTTGGAATCCAGGCCTGCGTGTCGTAGAAGTGCGTCATGGTCTCCCAGGCCTTGCTGTCGTAGCCGGTCGAGCCCGATGTCATGAATGCGTTGACGACGCCGGTCGCCAGCGCCTGCGGCAATTCCGCAGCCTGGATCGTCACGGGTTGCGCGCCGACCAGCTCGGCGATGCGCGAGGTGCCTACGTTGTAGGCGCGCCACTTCAGGCCCTTCATGTCCTCGACGGTATTGATCTCCTTCTTGGCATAGATGCCCTGCGGCCCCCACGGTACGGCGAACAGCAGCATCAGACCTTGCGCGGCGAGTTTCTTTTCGATCGCGGGCTTGGACGCCACCCACAGCTTCTTGGCCGCCGGATAGCTTGTCGCCAGGAACGGGATGACGTCGATGCCGAACAGCGGGTCTTCATTCTCGTGCAGCGAGATCAGAACCTCGCCGGCCTGCGCCTGCCCGGTCGCCACCGCGCGCTTGATTTCGGGCGCCTTGAACAGCGAGGCGGCCGCATGGACGGTGATCTGCAGCTTGCCTCCGGTCGCACCGGTAACATCCTTGGCAAATGCAATCAGGTTCACCGAATGCGGGTTGTCGACCGGGTAGGCCGCCGGGAGATTCCATTTCGTCTGTGCCATCGCGGGCGCAGCCAGCGCTGCGACGCCGGCAGCCACAACACAAGTCCTTATCAACCTCATCATGAAAACACCTCTCTAGCCAGGGAACGCCATCTGCGGCAGCACCATAACGATCGAAGGAAACACCGTGATGATGGCAACCGCCAGAACGAGCAGGAAGAAGAACGGCAAGGACGCCTTTGCGACCGTGTTTGAATCCTTGCCGCTCATGGTCTGCAGCACGAACAGATTGAAGCCGACCGGCGGGGAAACTTCGGCCATCTCCACCACCAGCACCAGGAAAATGCCGAACCAGACGAGGTCGAAGCCGGCCTGCTTCACCATGGGGATCACGATAGCCGTGGTCAGCACGATCATGGAAATGCCGTCCAGCGCCGTGCCGAGCACGATATACATCACGGTGAGCGCGGCGATCAGCGCATAGGGGCTGAGCTGCAGGCTGTTGACCCAGCTCGCGAGCGCCATCGGGATGCCCGTATAGGCCATCGACGTGCCCATGTAGGACGCGCCCGCGAGGATCAAGAGGATCATGCAATTGACGCGCGTCGCGCCCATCACGCTGGCCCAGAATGATTCCCAGGAGAGCGCGTCCTGCCACCAGGCGATCGCAAGCGATCCCAGCACACCCCATGCGGCGCATTCCGTCGCCGTCGCCCAGCCCATCAGCAGCGAGAGGAACACGAAGATGATCAGCAACAGGCAGGGAATCAGTTTGAGCGATTCGGAGATGCGCTCGCCGATGCTCATCGGAGGCTCGGCCGGCGGCGTGCGCCCGGGGTTTAAGAGCGACCAGATCGCTATGTAGCCGGAATAGAGCGCCATCACGAGGAAGCCCGGCAGAAATCCGGCGAGGAACACCTGGATGATGGAGCAGTTGGCCTGCACGGCGTAGACCACCATGGTGATCGACGGCGGGATCAGGATGCCGAGCGTGCCTGCGCCCGCAAGCGAGCCGAGGCTCATGTTTTCGTCGTAGCCGCGCTTCTTCAACTCCGGCAGGGCGATCTTGGCGACGGTCGCGCAGGTCGCGGCCGACGATCCCGACACCGAGCCGAATACACCGCAGGCCAGCACGTTGACATGCATCAGACGGCCCGGCAGCCAGTTCAGCCACGGGGCAAAGCCGCGGAACATCTCCTCCGACAGGCGCGTGCGGAAGAGAATTTCGCCCATCCAGATGAAGAGAGGCAGGGCTGCAAGCGACCACGAGGCGCTGTTGCCCCACACCGTCGTCGCCAGCACGCTGCCGGCCGGAATGCCACCGCCGGCGAACTGCATGCCGGCCCATCCGGTCGCCATCAGCGCGACCGCGATCCAGACGCCGGCGCCGAGCAGCAGGGTCAGAAATCCGAGCAGGATCGCGGCAATGGCGAGCAGATCCATCTCAGACCCCGCTCTGCACCGCGCGCTCGACAACCTCCTCGGCGCTGGTCGGCGGCGGCAACTCGTATCGTGGCGGATTGCCGCCCAGCACATGGACCAGTTCGTCGACAAAAGCGACGAGCAGGATGGTGAGGCCGCCGCTGTAGCCGAGCTGCGGGATCCACAGCGGCACCGCGACGACGCCTTGCGAGATGTCGGCGAACTTCCACGACTGCCACGTCATCACCACGGCATGCCAGGCGAAAAAGCCGATGAAACCGACGCCGATAAGCAGCGCGAGGATCTCGACATAATGGCGGGCCCTCGCGCCGAGGCGGTCGATCAGGAGGCCGACGCGGATCATCTCGCCGTGCCTGAACGTGTGCGCCAGCCCAAGGAAGGCCGTCGCGGCCATGCACCAGGAAATGAAGTCATCGCCTGCGGGGATATTGAGGCCCAACGGCCGGCCGCCGGACAGCAGCATCATCAGCACGAAAATCGCAATGAGGAAGAGGCCGGCGAGATAGCCGGAGAGAAGATACAGCCGATCGAGGAACACGCGGATCATGGTTTGCCCTTTTCTCCTTGCACGCATGTTGCCAGGAAGCAATAGACGGACCAGTTCCGGAAAGTCTCGACTTTCGGGTAAGGCCTTGGCCGGGGACCGTCAAGGCGGCGCGGCGCCAGCCGAGCCATGCGGCAAGACGTCCTGTACGGCCTCTGTCGGGAAGAACCGCCGTCAGGATTTTCGATTCTTCGCATCCACGGCAATCGCCGTGGCGGCGGTGCGATTTTCCACACCGAGTTTCGAATATATCTGCTCGAGGTGCTTATCGACCGTGCGCGGCGACAGACCGAGGATCTGCGCGATGTCGCGGTTGGTCTTGCCTTTGGACAGCCAGGAAAGCACCTCGCCCTCGCGGGCGGTGAGGCCGAGCTCGACGGAAAATTCGGCCGTCGTGTCGCCGGCATCTTTGGCGAGCCGCAGCAAGAATTCGCTGGCGCCGAGTTTGCCCATATATTGCAGGCGCAGCGTTTCGTGGCCGGGGAATGACGCCATCGCTGCCTTCGTTCCCGCCTTGCCCTTTTGCACCTGCTGCAACCATTGGGTCATCGACTCGGGCAGTGCTAGTTCGTCATTGTCGCCGGCCGTGAGCGTCGCCGAGAGCAGCTTTTGCGCCTGCGGCGTCGCCCAGAGAATGTGGCCTTGCCGGTTCACCGCGAGCAGATAGCGGCCGGAGACGTCGAGGGCGGCGCGTGCGCTCTGCGTCAGTCTCGCATTGGCGAGATGCACGCGGATGCGCGCCAGCATCTCCTCGACGACGATAGGCTTGGTCACGTAATCGACGCCGCCCGCCTCCAGCCCGCGCACGATGTGTTCGGTCTCGGCGAGCCCGGTCATGAAGATGATCGGCGTGTTGGCAAGTCCCGCGTCGCGCTTCAGTCGCCTGCAGGTCTCGAAGCCGTCCATGCCCGGCATGACCGCATCGAGCAGCACAATGTCCGGCGTGATCTGGTCGACGATCCGCATGGCGCCGGCGCCGTCGAGCGCGACCATGACCGTCATCCCGGCGCCGTCGAGCGCGTCCGTCAGGAGCCGCAGCGTTTCCGGGGAATCATCGACGACGAGCGCAACGTCCCGCTTTTTGGCTTCAGTGATCATGGCTGTGCAGCGTCTTCAGGGTCGCCATGTACTGGTCGAGATCGAAGCGATCGATCAGGGTGCGCATCTCGGCGACGAAATCGGCATGCTCGGGAAAATCGTTGCCTATCTCGTCGAGCTTGGTCTGGATGCCCTTGATGTAGCCAAGCTGCCCGAGCCCGATGAGCTCCTCGACATGCTTGACGGGGGGCCGCGAGCCGGTAGTAGGATTCCATTGTGCGACCGGAACCTCGTCCGCCGCATATTGCCATTCCAGCTTGAGCAACTGGCTGATGGTCTCCAGCAATCGCGGAATGTCGATCGGCTTCATCAGATAGCCGTCATGATAGGGCTGCGCCAGCGGCGTGCCATGCGCTTCCAGGGCGCTTGCCGATACCATCAGGATGCGCGCCTGGTGATGGCCGGTGGCGCGCAGCGTTTCCGCCACCGTCCAGCCGTCCATTCCCCCCATGGAAATATCGAGCAGGAACAGGTCGGGCCTGCAATGCTCCGCCATCGCAAGGCACGCTGCGCCGTCGGGCGCGCAGAGCAAGATGAAGCCGAGCGGCGCCAGCACCTGGCGAAGGAGATCGCGGTGGGTCGGATCATCGTCGGTGATCAGGATGGTCTTGCGCGGTCCGAGATAGCCGGAGACCGGCGCGTTCACGGGAGCGATGCGCGTCGGGTTGGTTACCTCGGACAGCAGGATCTTGACGCGAAAATTGCTGCCGATACCGACCGTCGAGCTCACCTTGATATCGCCGCCCATGACGCCGGCAAGCAGCCGGCTGATCGTCAACCCGAGTCCCGTTCCGGTCTGCGGCTGTGACACGCCGATCGCGCCGCGCTCGAACGGCGCAAAGATGCGTTCGAGATCGTCGGGCTGGATGCCGGGGCCGGTGTCGATCACCTCGAACTCGGCGACGGGACTGCGGTAGTGCACCACGAATTGCACGCTGCCGCTTTGCGTGAACTTGATGGCGTTGGAAAGCAGGTTGATCAGGATCTGCCGCAGCCGCTTCTCGTCGGCATAGACCACGACCGGCAGCACCGCCGGGCGCTTGAACACGAAATCGATATTCTTGGCGGCAGCCTGCAGCCTGAACATGCCAACGAGCTGGTCGAGGAATTCGCCGAAACGCACCTCGTCACGCGAGAGATAGAGACGGCCGGCTTCGATCTTGGAGATGTCAAGAATGCCGTCGATCAGGCCGGAGAGGTGATCGGCACTGCGGCGGACCACGCGGACCTGTTCCCGCGGGCGGTCCAGCAGGCTGGCGTCCTGCTCGAGCAATTGCGCATAGCCGGAGATTGCATTCAGCGGAGAGCGCAGCTCGTGACTGAGGCCCACCACGTAGCGGCTCTTGGCGAGATTGGCGGATTCGGCCACTTCCTTGGCGCGCTGCAGTTCGGCATCGGTGCGCTTGTGCGCGTCGATTTCCTGGATGAGAAGCGTGGTCTGCCGCCGCGTCTCGGCTTCGGCCGCGCGCCGGCTCTGCTGCGCCAGCACGAACAGCCAGGCCACGACGCCGATGATGATGGTGAGTGCGAAAAACACTTTCCACAGCACATCCGACAACAGCTGCGTATCGAGCTGCGCGGAAGCCGACGTCTGCAGATAGATCAGGCCGAGCACCAGCGCGACGAGCCCGGCAGATACCGCGAATACCCCGAGATAGTGCCCGACCTGCGAATTGATGCGATCGAAGATCGGCTGCGGCAGCAATTTGCCCAAAGTTTCCGACACCTGCGCCTGGACGCGGGCATGCGGCTTGCAGAGGTCGTGACAGCGCGCATCGAGCGAACAGCACAGCGAGCAGATCGGCCCTGCATAGGCGGGGCAGGAGGCCATGTCCTCCGGCTCGAAGGAATGTTCGCAGATGCAGCACCGAATCTGCTCGAGGTTCTGCCAGCTCCGCTTCGGCTTGCGTGCGATGTAGTACTTGCCGTCGGTGGCCCAGGCGATCAGCGGGGCGGTGACGAAGGCGACCGTCAGCGCCACGAAGGCGGAGAGCGCCTTCGCGGTCGGGCCGAACAGGCCGTAGAACGCGCTGATCGAGACCACGGTCGCGATCAGCATGGCGCCGACGCCTACAGGATTGATGTCGCACAGATGCGCGCGCTTGAACTCGATATGCCGCGGCCTCAGGCCCAGCGGCTTGTTGACGACGAGGTCGGCCACGAGCGCGCCGACCCAGGCGATCGCAACGTTGGAATAGAGCGCCAGCGTCTGCTCCAACGCCTTGTAAACGCCGATCTCCATCAGCAGCAGCGCCACCAGCACGTTGAACACCAGCCACACCACGCGGCCGGGATGGCTGTGCGTCAGTCGCGAGAAGAAGTTCGACCAGGCAATCGAGCCCGCATAGGCGTTGGTGACGTTGATCTTGAGCTGCGACAGGATCACGAACGTGCCGGTCAGAGCCAGCGCGAGGTCGGGCTGTGACAACACGTAGCGAAATGCTTCGAGATACATGTGTGCCGGCTCGGCGGCGTGTTCCTCGGAGACGCCATGGCTGAGCGCGAAGTAGGCGAGGAACGACCCCGCCAGCAGTTTCAGGGCGCCGAGCACGATCCAGCCGGGGCCGGCGCTGAGCAGCGCGATCCACCATGAAACGCGCGAGGTATGGCGGTCGCGCGGCAGGAAGCGCAGGAAGTCGACCTGTTCTCCGATCTGCGCCACAAGCGAGAACACCACGGAAGCGGCCGTGCCGAACAGCAGGAGATCGATATGCCCGTTCGGATCGCCATGCTCGCCGGCGAACTTTGTCCACTCGGTGAAGGAGTAGGGATTGGCGTAGGCGATCGCGGCGAAAGGGAGGATATGCAGGATGATCCAGAGCGGCTGCGTCCACAATTGGAAGCGGCTGATCAACGTGATGCCGTAGGTCACGAGCGGAATGATCACCACCGCGCTGATGAGATAGCCGATCGGCCGTGGAATGCCGAAGCACATCTCGAGCGCAGCTGCCAGGATCACCGCCTCGATGGCGAAGAAGATGAAGGTGAAGGAGGCGTAGATCAGCGAGGTGATGGTGGAACCGATGTAGCCAAAGCCGGCGCCACGAGTCAGCAGGTCGATATCGATGCCGAACTTGGCGGCGTGATAGGCGATGGGCAGTCCGCAGAAGAAGATGATGACGCTGACGACGAGGATCGCCGCCGCCGAATTGGCGAAGCCGTAATTAAGGGCGATGGTGCCGCCGATTGCTTCCAGCGCCAGGAACGAGATCGCGCCGATCGCGGTGTTGGCGACGCGTCCGGCAGACCATCGCCGCGCGCTCTTGGCGGTGAAGCGCAGCGCGTAGTCTTCCAGCGTCTGGTTGGCAACCCATTGATTATATTGGCGCCTGACGCGGTCTATGCGTTGCCGCCCTGCCACTTCCCCTCAACTCCCGAACCCGGTCTCTGCCAACCCAAACCTACGTCGCTATTTTGCGGTGCAGTATACGCGATCCCACGTATCTGTGCACTGCACAATTCTGAGCAATCCTCGCCTCACCAATAAGCGTGTCCTCGAACCAAATGGGGTGCTCATGTCAGACGAAACCAAACAGGGCCTGCAATCACCGTTCCGGCGTAAACTCCTGATGGGAATGGCCGCGCTGCCGGCCTTAACCATGTTGCCGCGTCCCTCCTTCGGCGCGGGGCCTGCAACTTCCGCGGTCAACACCACCGGCCTCGCGGTAACTGATACTGAAGTTACCGTCGGTATCCTTCACTCCGTCACCGGCACAATGGCGATCTCGGAAACCGGATCGGTCGAAGCCGAGAAGCTTGCGATCGAGCAGATCAACGCGATGGGCGGCGTGCTCGGCCGCAAGATCAAGTTCATCCAGGAAGACGGCGCGTCCGACTGGCCGACCTTCGCCGAGAAGGCAAAGAAGCTGCTGGTCAACGACAAATGCGCATCCGTCATGGGTTGCTGGACCTCGGCCTCGCGCAAGGCCGTGTTGCCGGTGTTCGAGCAGTACAACGGCATGCTCTACTACCCGACCTTCTACGAGGGTCTCGAGCAGTCCAAGAACGTCATCTATACCGGCCAGGAAGCGACGCAACAGATCATCGCCGGCCTCGACTGGGTGCAGAAGACCAAGGGCGCGAAGACCTTCTACCTGCTCGGCTCCGACTACATCTGGCCGCGCACGTCGAACAAGATCGCGCGCAAGCACATCGAAGGCCACCTGAAGGAATCCAAGGTCGTCGGCGAGGAATACTTCCCGCTCGGCCATACCCAGTTCAATTCGGTGATCAACAAGATCAAGCTGACCAAGCCCGACGTGATCTACGCCATCATCGTCGGCGGCTCCAACGTCGCCTTCTACAAGCAGCTCAAGGCGGCCGGCATCGATTTGTCGAAGCAGACGCTGCTGACCATCTCCGTGACCGAAGACGAGATCGACGGTATCGGCGGTGAAAACATCGCGGGCGCCTTCGCCTGCATGAAGTACTTCCAGTCGCTCGACAACGCCAACAACAAGGAGTTCGTCGCGGCGTTCAAGAAGATGTGGGGCGAAAAGACCGTGATCGGCGACGTCACCCAGGCGGCCTATCTCGGCCCGTGGCTGTGGAAACTGACGGTGGAGAAGGCCGGTTCATTCGACGTCGACAAGGTGGCGGCCGCTTCGCCCGGCGTGGAGTTCAAGGGCGCTCCGGAAGGCTACGTCCGCATCCACGAGAACCATCACCTCTGGTCGAAGACCCGCGTCGGCAAGGCGAAGGCGGACGGCCAGTACGAGCTGGTTTACGAAACCACCGATCTCGTCGAACCCGATCCGTTCCCCAAGGGTTACCAGTGAGACGGCGCGCCTGGCGCGCGTCCCTCGCAATGCCTCCCCGCGTCGCCTCGCGCGACGCGGGCTCCCATGAGACATGGAGAACGGAACGATGTTCGGCGACTACTCGATTGGTGACCTCGGCGCCATCTTTGCGATGCAGGGCTTTGCGGGCCTGATCCTGTTTTCCGTCTATGTGCTGATGGCGCTCGGACTTGCCATCATCTTCGGCCAGATGGGCGTCATCAACATGGCCCACGGCGAGTTCATGATTCTCGGCGCCTACGTCACCTGGATGACGTCGAACGCATTCCAGCATTTCCTGCCTTCGTTGTTCCCCGGCTACTTCTTCATCGCCATGACGCTGGCATTCGTCGCCTCCGGTTCGCTCGGCATGCTGGTGGAGTGGGGGTTGATACGGCACCTCTACAAGCGCCCGCTCGACACGCTGCTCGCGACCTGGGGCCTCAGCCTCATCCTGCAGCAGGCCTATCGTTCCATCTTCGGCGCGCGCGAGGTCGGCGTCGAACTGCCGGAATGGATGATGGGTTCGTGGCAGGCGACCGACTCCATCCAGATCCCGATCAACGGCATGTTCGTCATGGCCCTTACGGTGCTGATCACCATCGTGGTGTCCTACGTGCTGTTCCTGTCTCGCTGGGGACGCCAGGTGCGCGCCGTCGTGCAGAACCGCGTGATGGCCGGCGCCGTCGGCATCAATACCGAGAAGGTCGACCGCTACACCTTCGGTCTCGGCTGCGGCATCGCGGGGATCGCGGGCTCGGCCTTCACCATGATCGGCTCGACGGGGCCGACGGCCGGCCAGCTCTACATCGTCGATACCTTCCTGGTCGTCGTGTTCGGCGGCGCGGCCAGCCTGCTCGGCACCATCGCATCCGCCTTCACCATCTCGCAGGCGCAGTCGACCATGGAGTTCTTCATGTCGGGCTCGATGGCCAAGGTGCTCACGCTGCTCGCCATCGTCGCCATCCTGATGATGCGGCCGCAGGGGCTGTTCGCACTCAAGGTCCGCAAGTAACAGGACAGGCAGGGTCATGATCATCAACTCGCGCTTCTTCAATCGTTCGGAACTGGCCGGCTTCATCGTCCTTGCCGTGCTGCTCTTCGTCATCCTGCCGCTGTCGCTGGACATCTTCCGCCTCAACCTCGTCGCAAAGTACCTGACCTACGCATTCGTCGGGATTGGTCTCGTGCTGTGCTGGGGTTACGGCGGCATTCTCAGCCTGGGGCAGGGCGTGTTCTTCGGCCTCGGCGGCTATTGCATGGCGATGTATCTCAAACTCGAGGCTTCCAGCGTCGCGAACACCAAGATCCAGTCGACGCCCGGCATCCCCGATTTCATGGACTGGAATCAGCTGACCCAGTTGCCGTTCTTCTGGAAACCGTTTCACAGCTTTCCCCTCACGCTGCTCGCCATCCTCCTGGTGCCCGCAGTATTCGCCTTCATCATCGGCGCTGCCATGTTCAAGCGCCGGGTCGGCGGCGTCTACTTCGCAATCATCACGCAGGCGATCGCTGCGATCATGACCATCCTGATCGTCGGCCAGCAGGGTTACACCGGCGGTATCAACGGCATCACCGACCTGCGCACGCTGCACGGCTGGGACATCCGTACCGATCACGCCAAATACATCCTGTACTTCGTCGAGGTCGTGCTGCTGTTCGGCTGTATCGTCGCCGCACAGTTCATCCGCCTGACGAAACTCGGCCGCATCCTGGTGGCGATGCGCGAGCAGGAAGACCGCGTTCGCTTCTCCGGCTACAGCGTCGCCAACTTCAAGATCTTCGCCTTCTGTGCGGCGGCCGTGTTCGCCGCGATCGGCGGCGCCATGTTCACCCTTGAAGTCGGCTTCATGTCGCCGTCCTTTGTCGGCATCGTCCCGTCGATCGAGATGGTGATCTACACCGCGGTCGGCGGCCGCATGTCGATCTTCGGCGCGGTGTGGGGCTCGCTGCTGGTCAACTTCGCCAAGACGCTGCTGTCGGAGTCGTTCCCGCAACTCTGGCTGTTCGGCCTCGGCTCGCTGTTCATCGCTGTCGTGCTCGCATTCCCGAACGGATTGTCCGGCATCTGGGCCGACCATGTGCAGCCGCGCATCGATCGCCTGCTGACATCGCGCAAGCCGAAACTCGGCAACGGCTGGGGTGGCACGTCCGTCACCGACGGCGCACCGGCGGAGTAAGGAGGCGATCATGCTCATCGGACAACAGCCGAAGGAATTCCTGCTCGCGGTCGAGGGGTTGACCGTCTCCTTCGACGGCTTCAAGGCGGTCAACGATCTGTCCTTCTATGTCGAGGAGAACGAAATCCGCGTCATCATCGGGCCGAACGGTGCCGGCAAGACCACGGTGCTCGACCTGATCTGCGGCAAGACCAAGGCCACGTCGGGTTCGATCCAGTTCCGCGGCAAGGACCTGACGAGGTTGAAGGAGAACGAGATCGTCCAGGCGGGCGTCGGCCGCAAATTCCAGACACCGTCCGTGTTCGAGGATCTCACGGTGTTCGAGAACCTGGAGATATCGTTTCCGCGCGGGCGCACGGTGTTCGGCTCGCTGACGTTCCAGCGCGACAAGACGGTAAAGGAGCGGGTCGAGGAAGTCGCCGAGATGATCTTTCTCAAGGACCGCCTCGACACCTATGCCGATCAGCTCAGCCACGGCCAAAAGCAGTGGCTGGAGATCGGCATGCTGCTGATCCAGGACCCGGACCTGCTCATGCTCGACGAACCCGTCGCCGGCATGAGCGTCTCCGAACGGACCAAGACCGCCGAGCTGCTCAACCGCATCATCAAGGATCGTTCGGTGCTGGTCATCGAGCACGACATGAAATTCGTCGAGGATATCGCCCACAAGGTCACGGTGCTGCACCAGGGCCAGATCCTCTCCGAAGGCACCATGGAGAAGGTCAAGAACGACCCCAAGGTCATCGAAGTCTATCTCGGCCATTAAGGAGCGGGGCGATGCTTTCCATTTCAGACCTTCACGTAGCCTACGGACAGAGCGAAGTGCTGCATGGCCTCAACGTGTCGGTTGCGCCCAACGAGATCGTGGCGATCATGGGCCGCAACGGCATGGGCAAGACCACGCTGATGAAGTCGCTGATGGGTATCCTTCCCGCCAAGAGCGGCTCGATGTCCATGGACGGAACCGAGCTCGCGCCGCTCAGAAGCTACGAGCGCGTGGCGAAGGGCCTCGCCTATGTGCCGCAGGGTCGCATGATCTTCTCCACCATGACGGTGAAGGAGAACATCGAGACCGGGCTCGTCGTGTCGGGCGAATCCGAGGTGCCGGGCAGTATCTACGAATTGTTCCCGGTGCTGCTGGAGATGAAGAACCGCCGTGGCGGCAATCTCTCCGGCGGCCAGCAGCAGCAGCTTGCGATCGCGCGTGCGCTCGCCACCAAACCGAAGGTGCTGCTGCTCGACGAGCCGACCGAAGGCATCCAGCCCTCCATCATCAAGGAGATGGCGCGCACCCTGAAGCGCATCCGCGACCAGCGCGGATTGTCGATCGTGGTGTCGGAGCAGGTGCTCAGCTTCGCGCTGGACGTGGCTGACCGGGTGCTCGTGATCGAGAACGGCGAGATCGTCCGCGACGATCCGCGCGCCAGCGTCGATGCCGCGCAGATCTCGAAATATTTGTCGGTTTAGCAAGCATGACCCGGAAGACGTGCGAATCGATTTTCCCTCGCGACAGACGCGAAGCGTTTGCGCGGAGGTCATGGGCAAGCGAAAGGTCCGGGAAGTGAACTGTAACCTGGTTTTCAAAAGGGGAGCATCTCGATGCCAGAGACACTGATCAAGGTCGATCTTACCAAGTCGGCCTACGAAAATGACATGATCCACAATCGCTGGCATCCAGACATTCCGATCGTGGCGTGGGTCAATCCGGGCGATGATTTCATCATCGAGACCTACGACTGGACCGGCGGCTTCATCAAGAACAACGATTCGGCCGATGACGTGCGCGACATCGATTTGTCGATCGTGCATTTTCTGTCTGGTCCGATCGGCGTGAAGGGCGCTGAGCCCGGCGACCTCCTGGTCGTCGATCTTCTCGACGTCGGCCCGCTGAAGGAAAGTCTGTGGGGGTTCAACGGCTTCTTCTCCAAGAAGAACGGCGGTGGCTTCCTGACGGATCATTTTCCGCTGGCGCAGAAGTCGATCTGGGACATTCACGGTCTCTACACGTCCTCGCGCCATGTGCCTGGTGTGAGTTTCGCCGGCCTGATCCATCCGGGTCTGATCGGCTGTCTGCCGGATCCCAAGCTGCTGGCGAAATGGAACGAGCGCGAGACGGCGCTGATCGCGACCAACCCGACGCGCGTGCCGGGGCTGGCCAACCCGCCGTTTGCGCCGACCGCCCATGCCGGCCGCGCCAAGGGCGATGCCAAGGCGAAGGTCGGTGCGGAAGGCGCGCGCACCGTGCCGCCGCGTGAGCATGGCGGTAATTGCGACATCAAGGACCTGTCGCGCGGCTCGAAGATCTACTTCCCGGTCTACGTGCCGGGCGGCGGTCTCTCGATGGGCGACCTGCACTTCAGCCAGGGCGACGGCGAGATCACCTTCTGCGGCGCCATCGAGATGGCAGGCTGGCTGCATCTCAAGGTCGACGTCATCAAGGATGGTGTAGCCAAATACGGCATCAAGAATCCCGTCTTCAAGCCGTCGCCGATCACGCCGAACTACAAGGACTACCTGATCTTCGAGGGCATCTCGGTCGACGAAGAGGGCAAGCAGCACTATCTCGACGTCCACATCGCCTATCGCCAGGCCTGCCTCAACGCGATCGAGTATCTGAAGAAGTTCGGCTATTCCGGTGCGCAGGCCTATTCGATCCTCGGCACCGCGCCCTGCCAGGGCCATATCTCCGGCGTCGTCGACGTGCCAAACGCCTGTGCCACGCTGTGGCTGCCGACGGAGATATTTGATTTCGACGTCATGCCCTCGAGCGCAGGGCCGATAAAACACATCAAGGGCGACATCCAGATGCCGCTCTCGCCGGACAAGTGATCCCTGCGCGACGGGGTGCGGGACGGTGTCTTCTTGCCGCCCCGCACCCAGCTCGCGAATCCCATAGCGTTTTCAAGCGAAGTGGGAACCGGTTCGCGTGAAGAAAACGCGTCAGAAAAGAGCCTTGCGCAAGGAAACAACATGCCCGTCTACGAATATCTCTGCAACGATTGTGGCCCGTTTACCGACATCAGGCCGATGTCCGAGTGCGATCTGCCGCAAGACTGTCCGCAGTGCGAGGAGTCCTCGCCGCGCGTGATCCTCACCGCGCCGAACTTCTTCTGCATGCCTTCCGATCGCCGCAAGGCGCACGCCACCAATGAGAAGAGCCGCCACGCGCCGCAAACGCTGGCCGAATACAAGGCCGCGCATGCTCCGGGCTGCGGCTGCTGCTCCGGCAAGAAGCCGCAACGGCTCGTGAAACAGACGCGGAGTGGAGCCAAGAGTTTCCCGACGGCGCGGCCCTGGATGATCAGCCACTAGCCCGGTCGGCTCATCGTTCCGGCTCCGGAGCGTTCGGCGCCTTGCCGCGCCAGTCCGGCGCTATGCCGGCAGTGACGCGGCATATCCCTTTCCCTACGTCTCCTCAAACCGGGTTTTGCCGGTTATGCGCGGCTGTGCAACAATGACCAAAGATCGTCGTCGGGGGCAGGGATTTCGATGAAGTATGGTCGCGCAACGATCTACCTCACTGCAGCAGCCATCATCATGTTCGTCCAATCGGGCTTGGCACGGGGTGAAGCCGCCAAGGGCGAGGTCAAAGGCTCCGCCTACGTCCATACTGATCAGTCACGGCTCGCCGCCGTCGCACAGGCCAGCGTTGCGCTGCCTGCGCGTGTGACCAATGGTCCGGTCTTTTTCGGCGCCTGGAAGGATATACCCCCGCTGACGAACCCCCCGCGCGTTCCCGTCGTCATTTTCCTGCACGGCTCGTCGGGACTGTCGCTCAACGCCATCGGCGAATGGCAGCAGTGGCTGGCCGGTCTCGGCATCGCCAGTGTCGCTCCGGACTCCTTCGCGCTTCCCGACCGGATCACCTACACTTCACCCGTCAGCAGGGAGATCTACGAGCGCATCCATGCGCTGCGGGCATCGGAAATCGAGCTTGCGCTCGCGGCGGTGCAGGCCGCGCCCTTTGCCGATGCTTCCAGGCTCGTCCTGGCCGGAACGAGCGAGGGGTCGCCGGCGGTCGCGCGCCATGGCGGACGGGAATTTGCCGCCCGGATCTTTTATGCCTGGAGTTGCGAAGACAATTATTTTGTCGAGGCGCACCGCACCGCTATCGTGGCGGGGCAACCGGTTCTCAACATCATCAGCGCCAGCGATCCGTTTTTCTCCGCCAGGAATTCCTATCTCGGCAACACCGCCGCGCAAGGTCATTGCGGCGGCGCCTTGGCCGACTCAAAGCAGGCAACCGTTGTCCTCATCCCGGGTGCGCCACATACGTTGATCAATCTGCCGCAAGCGCGCGCTGCCACGCGCTCTTTCCTGCAGGATACGCTGAAATTGCCATAGGCTAGCCTCCTGCCCCGGGGGCATGAAGCTTTCGGTCATCGCGTGCCTGGCCGCGCGATCAACGGAGCATGCCGTCCAGCGCGGCCTTGTCATGCAGCGAGAACCGCGGCCCGGCATAGAGGAACGAGCACTGGTGGATCACAATCTGTCCTCCGGTCACGTTGACGAGGGAATAGTCGGGCGCCTCGTGCGAACCGGGAATGTGGCCTTCGGTCACCAGGTCGAATGCGACCTGATGCGCCAGCGCGCGCTGGATGTGGAAAGGAATGCCGTTCCAGAGGCCGGAGATCGGCCGGTGCAGATGACCCATGAACAAATAGTCCGGTCGCCTCGTCCGCGCGATCACTTCCCACTCGGCTTGCGGGTTGGCCAGCCGGATCGTGTCCATGTAGCGCAGCCCCGTGTCGAACGGCGGGTGGTGCTGGAACAGCAGCAGCGGCCGGTCATCGGGCGCAGAGCGCAGCGCCTGCTCGAGGAAGTCGAGGCGATCGGCGCAGAGTAGCCCCTCATGATTGGGGGCGGCCTCGTTCAACGTATCCAGCGCGACGATCGTTGCCTCGTCGAACACCTGCACGGTCTGCACGAAGCCGTTGGCGTCGCGTCTTACACCTGGAAAGTATCTGGAGAAGGCATCGCGCCGGTCGTGGTTGCCCATCAGCAGGACGGTCGGCGCGTTCAGGCGAGAGAGCACGTCGGCGAGACTCTCGTAAGCGGCGTCCTCTCCCCAATGGGCGAGATCGCCGGTCACAATGACGAAGGCGATGTCGCGGTGATCGCGGTTGATGCAGTCGATGGCGGCTGCCAGGCGCTCGGCCGGATCAAGGTTGTAGATCTTGCGGCCGCGTGCGACAAAATGGGTATCGGTGAGAATGACGAATTTCATCGCACCATGGTCTCCCGGTTCCAGGCCTGGTAGTCGGGCGAGCCTTCGACGCGGATTGCTCCGGTGTAGCCGAATTCCACCATGTGAACGGTAACGTAGTCCTTGCCGAAGAACACGACGCCGTAGGACTCCGGCAGGTCCGATGCGCTCAGCATCTTCGTTTCCGAGAACAGCGGATAGCTTGCATGGTTGGTGCCGCGCAGGGAGGAGACGGGGACGCCGGCGATCGATCCCGCGAGCGGCAGGTGGCAGTGACCGAAGAAGATGTGCCGGATGCGGCTCCTGTAGCGATCGATCAATTGCCGGAAGGCGGCATCGTCCAGCAGGCGTATTTGGTCGAGCGGCGCCAGATGGATCGGCATCGGGTTATGGTGCATGAACAGCAGAAACGGGCCGGCATGTTCGTCAAGCCGCGCTGCAAGCCAGCCCAGGCGCTCGTCGCAGTAGCGCCCCGCATGGGTCTGCGGCTGGTTGGTGTCCAGGAACAGGCAGCGCGCACCCGCCGCGTCGTGGAAACCCTGGACGAATCCGCCCTCATCGGCGAGGTCGGGAAATACACCGAGAAACGCCTCGCGGTTGTCGTGATTGCCGATGCACAGCCGCACCGGGACCGGGAACGCGTCGATCTGCTCCTTGAGCCACCGGTAGTCCTCGCGATCCCCCCAGTCGGAGAGGTCGCCCGTAATCACCATCAAGTCTGCATCGTGATGGTCGCGCAGGACATGCGCCAATGCGCGCTCGAAATTCCGGCGCGGATCGCGGCCGCCAATGGTGGCGCCCGGCGCGGTCAGGTGGATGTCGCTCATGTGAACGAGTTTCATGCGGCCTCGCGAAAAGTGGGTGCAGGGCGCATTGTGCGCCCTGCGGGAGTTGCTCGATGTGCGGGACTCAGCGGGATGCGCCGACCGTCTTCGGCAAGAGCTTCTGTACGTCGGCCGTCATGTCCGCGAGCACGGCGTCCGGTTCCTTTGCCCGCGCACCGGTCACGATCGAGTTGAGGTGATCCTTGATCACGTCGGTGATCTTCAGCCCGTTGTCGCCGGGGAAGGCGTACCATTTGGTGAGCAGCGCGAGCTGGCTGACGGCGGTGTAGTTGTTCGGGTTCTTGATGTAGAAGTCCTTCAGGTAGACGTCGTTGGCCACCTTGTTCGGCGGCATGTAGCCGGTGGTCTCGGCCATGATCGCAGCGCCCTTCGGGCCGGTCCAGAACTTCACCACTTCCCAGGCTGCGTCGCGCTTGGCCTTGTCCTTGGAGAGGATCAGCACCACGTTGCCGCCCGCCGGCAGACGGCCGTTCGGCGAGACGACGTCGGGAAAGGTGTGCGTCTTGAGCGCGAACTTGCCGTCGACCATCTGGGTGACCTTGTTGAGATCGGAGGTCGAGGTGATGTGGAAGCCGGTCTTGCCGGCGGCGAACGCCGCGCGCATCGAGGGCTGGTCGAGGTTCGGCATGCCGCCCTCGGTCACGAGGCGGGCCAGCATGCGGATGGCGAACTGTCCTTCGGGGCCGTTGAACGCGACCTTGGTTTCATCGGCGTTCAGCATGGTGCCGCCGCGGGCGAACACCGGGGCCTGCCAGAGCCAGTTGCCGGTGATGTCCCAGGCATAGGTGACGCCGTTGACGTCACCGCCGAGCGCCTTGATCTTTTTCGCCAGCGCCAGCAGTTCGTCCCAGGTCTTCGGCAGGTTGGCCGGGTCGCCTCCCGCCTGCTTGACGAGGTCGAGGTTGACGTAAACGATCGGCAGCGAGATCGCGAAGGGCAGGGCATAGACCTTGCCGCTGGCGGTCCCGATATCGAACATCGCCTGGTGGAAGCCCTGCTTGTCGAAGTCCTTCTCGGCGGCGATGTAGTCGTCGAGCTGTGCCGGGATGTTCTTGTCGACCAGCACGCGGATGCGGTTGAGGCCCTGGAAGGTCACGTCGGGCATCTGGTTGGTGACCGCCTCGCGCAGCACCTTTTGCGTCCCGTCCTCGTAGGACTCGTAGGGCGCCCGCATCGTCACCTTGATGCCGGGCTTGACCTTGGCGAACTCTTCCGAGATGCGCTTGTGCGTCTCGGTGAACAGCTCCGGATAGGGGTATTGCATGACGATCTCGGTCTGCGTCTGGGCCAGCGAAGCACTTGCCACCAGCGACAGTGCGGCCGCCGCTATCCACGATTTCAGCATTGGAAAACTCCTTCTGTTTGAGACGATGCGTTACTTGATTCCGGTGAGTGTGATGCCCTCGACGAAGCGACGCTGGGCGAGCAGGAAGGCGGCCAATAGCGGCGCGATGATCACCATCGCCGCCGCCATCAACGGGCCATAGCTCGTGCCGGCCTCGGCATTGCGAAAATGGGCGACCGCGAGCGGTGGCGTGCGCAGATGCTCGCTGTTGAGCACGATCAGCGGCCAGAAATAGTCGTTCCAGTGGGCGACGACGGAAAAAATGCCGAAGGCGGTAACGGCAGGGATCGCGGCCGGCAGCATCACGCGCCAGACGATTCCGAATTCGGATATCCCGTCCATCCGCGCAGCGTCGACGAGGTCATCGGGTACGCTGCGGAAGAACTGGCGCATCAGGAAAATGCCGAATACCGAGATCGTGAAAGGCAGGACGAGGGCGGCGTAGGTATCGAGCACACCCAGCTTGTGCAGGAGGAGGAACACCGGAATAGCGGTTGCCTGCGGCGGGATCAGGATGCCGAACAACACCAGCGCAAACAGCACATTGCGGCCGAGGAAGCGCAGCTTGGCCAGCGCGTAGGCCGCCGGCAGCGCGACCAGCAGCTGCAGCGCGAAGATCGATACCGTAACGATCACGCCATTGAGCAGGAACCTGCCGAGATTGGCTTTGCCAAAGGCAATCCGCAGATTTTCCCAGAGCGCAAAATGGTGCGGAATGAGATGCAGTTCGCTGGAAAACACCTCGGACGGCGGTTTCGATGCCGTGGAGATCATCCAGACGAACGGCAGCAGCATGACCACCGCGCCGCCCATCAGGAGGACGTGGCGGCACGCGGCCCATATCCGGATTCGCGGTTTCGCCATCATGCGTGCTCCACGCCGCGGTCGGCGAGCCTCGACTTGATCAGGGTGAGGAGCAGGATGAAGAGCAGAAAGACCACGGTCAGCGCCGCGCCGTAGCCCGAGCGGAAGAATTCGAACCCCTCCGTATACATGGTGTGGATCAGCACCTCGGAAGACTTTGAGGGTCCGCCCTTGGTCAGGACATGGACGGTGTCGAACACCTGGAAAGAGCGGATTGCCGAGATCACGACGACGAACGTCGTCACCGGTCGCAGCAACGGCCATGTCACCAGCCGGAAGCGCGCCCAGGCGCCGGAGGCGCCGTCGATCTCTGCCGCCTCGTAGAGCTGCTTCGGAATCGAGACGAGACCTGCAAGGAACAACACCATGTTGAAGCCTGCCGCCTGCCAGATGCCGATCGCGCAAAGCGCATAGAGGGCCGTGCCGCGGTCCTGCAGCCAGCTCGGGCCGGCGATGCCCATCTCGCGCAACAGACCGTTCACGAGACCGAACTGGGGATGCAGCATGAACTCCCACACCACGGCCATCGCAATCAGCGTGGCCATGACCGGCAGGAAATAGATGGTGCGATAGAGGCTGCGCAGGCTGGCGCCGCTTTGGATCAGGAGCGCAACGGCAAGACCCGCGGTGACGGCGCCGGGCACGACGATGCCGACATAGACCAGCGTGTTACGCAGCGAGACCCAGAACACCTTGTCGGTGAACATCTCCTGGTAATTGGCGAGACCGATCCAGGACAGGCTTGGAGCACCGAGCTGGTAGTCGGTGAAGGACAACGCGATCACCGCGGCCAGCGGGCCGAGCAGCATCATGAGCATCAGGGTCATCGCGGGCGCGACCAGCCCGTACGGCGCCAGCGACAGCCGGCCGGAATGCGCCGCCCGGTTACGTTCGGCAGGGGCATTGATGGAGGCGACGCCTATCGTAGCGGCACTGTCAGACAATGGCGCGCTCCCTGGCTCGCTCGACCTGTTCCAGCGCGACGTCGACGCGCTTTCCCGCGCTGTTGAAGGCACGCACCGCGTCGGCAGCAAAGTTGAAGGCGATATGGCTGGCGATGTCGGGCAGCCGCCTCACATCGTTGACGCGCACCACCAGCCGGGCATCAGTGCCATCGAGGCCGAGGTGCACGAAGGCTTCCGCGCCCATGTTCTCGATGTGGATGACGGTGCCCGAGAACGGACCAGTGCCGAGTTCGATCCGTTCCGGCCGGACCCCGATGAGGCAGTTGCCGGGCGGGTGAGCGCAAGTCAGGCGAATGACCTGGCCGAGCGCTTCGATCCGGCCGTCCTCGCGGATACGTCCCGGCAGCATGTTGATCTTCGGGCTTCCGACAAATTCGGCGACCCTGACGTCACGGGGGTTGTCGTAGATTTCGGCCGGTCTTCCGACCTGCACCAACTCGCCGCCGATCATGACGGCAAGCCTGCTCGACATGGTCATCGCCTCGGCCTGGTCATGCGTCACATAGACGAAGGTGGTCTTGAGGCTGCGATGCAGTTCGGCCAGTTCGGCGCGCATGTGGACGCGCAGCTTGGCGTCGAGATTGGACAACGGCTCGTCGAACAGGAACGCCACAGGCTGACGCACCATGGCGCGGCCCACCGCCACGCGCTGGCGTTGTCCGCCGGACAATTGTGCGGGCTTTCGCTGCAGGAGGTGAGAGATTTCGAGCTGGGCGGCTACCTTCTCCACATCGGCGCGAATGCTCTTCTCCTCGCGGCGCCGTCCGGGCAGCAGTCGACCGAGCAGCGGCAGGCGCTCCACCGCGGACAGGCGGCGCATGCGCAACGGTACCGCCATGTTGTTGAAGGCGTTTAGGTGCGGATAGAGCGCATAGGACTGAAAAACCATCGCGAGATTGCGTGCGCTGGGGCGGATGCCGTCTACGATGGCGCCATCGATCGATACCTTGCCCGCGCTTTGCGGCTCGAGGCCGGCTATGACGCGCAGCAGGGTCGACTTGCCGCACCCGGACGGGCCGACCAGCGAGAGGAACTCGCCGTTTTCGATGGTGAGGTCGACGCCCCGCAACACCTCGGTGAGGTCGAAGGACTTTCTGATGCCCTTCAGTTCAATCCGCGCCATTCCCCTGTCCCCGTGCACCGGGTTGCATTGCCCACAGGGTTAGGCGGTCGGTCTGACAGTCACATAACGTTCAAAAGAAAAACCTAGGATGGACCAAGGAAATCCTTTTGCCCGTGTTCGAAACATGAAGGCACCGATCGCAACCTGGGAATGCACGCCATGGCTTTGACCTGGTCGCGCGTGCGCGCCGTGAACGCAGTGTTCGAGACCGGCACATTTGCCGCTGCGGCACGCCGGCTAGGGGTTTCGCAGCCTGCGGTGGCCCAGCTCGTGCGCGAACTGGAAGCCGAGTACGGGGTCGCGCTGTTCGACCGTCATGGGCATATGCTGATCGCTACGACGCTTTGTCGCAGGCTATATGCCGCCACCGGCAAGGTGCAGTCGATCGAAGCCGAAGCGCTCGCCATCCTGCAACAGCGCGATGAGGTTTCGGGAGGCGAACTCCGGATCGGGCTCGGCAACGCCATGCCCGGCATGTCGCTGGTGGCGACGTTCCGAAAGCTGTTTCCGAAGGTCCAGATCAATATCGAGATCGGCAGCTGGTCGACGATCGTCGCAGCGGTGGTGGACCAGCGGGTCGACGTCGCAGTGCTGCCCGAAGTCCCCGACGATCGGCGCTTCCGGCGCGAGCCTTGCGTCCAGCAGCGGGTGGTGGCGATGTGTCATCCCGGTCACGCGCTGACCGGTCAAGCGCCGGCGACGGTCGCGCATCTGATGGAGTATCCGCTGGTGTTTCGCTCGAGCGATTCCTCGGCACAGCGCGCCGTGGACAAGGCCTTTCGGCTGGCAGGCCTGCGTCCAACGCCTGCGATCATCGTCAACACGCGCGAGGGTATGCTGGAAGCCGTGGCCAGCAAGCTCGGCGTTGGCTTCGGCTGGGAGCACGGATCCAGCCGCCTCGACCGGATTGCAAGGGTCGTGATTTCGGGAATGGAGGCGCAGACGCCGGAATACGTCTTCTCGCTGACGGGCAAGCGGGGACAGCTCGTGGAGCTGTTCTATCATTCCCACAGCATGTCGTCCTACGGGTAGGCGGCACTACCCTGAACGCGATGGATCACGAGCCTGCAGTCGCATAGCCTCAGATATGTTGGGCAACAAGCTGGCCAGGCCGCGAATCCGGTAACGGAACAAGGTCCACCGACCACAACGTCGTATCGTCGACATCCTTCAGGGCAACGGTCATCACGCCCGTCTTGCCGTCGATATCGACGCGTCCGAAGAACTGGAGGCCGAAGCAGGGGGCGAGATTTTCTCCCGTACAGCCCTTCTGGAACATCGCTCTGGGTCCAAACGTGTTGTCGAGCCGGCCCGGCGCCCAGGTTCCGGCGTGCAGCGGACCGGAAACGAATTCCCAGAACGGTTCGAAATCCCTGAACACGGCGCGGCTCGGGTCGTAGTGATGGGCGGCGGTATAATGCATGTCGGCGGTGAGCCAGACGAGGTTGCGTATGCCGGCGCGCTTGATGAACGACAGAAGATTGGCGATCTCATGCTCGCGCCGATCCGGCGGCCCATCGCCGAGCGCAATCGCGTCTTCGCTGAACAGGCCGATCGGAAGGTCGGCCGCAATGACCTTCCAGGTCGCGCTCGATGCCGCGAGTTCGCGCTTCAACCAGGCCAGCTGCGTCGCGCCGAGGATGCAGGTGTCGCTGCGGTCCTCGGGATCGTTCCAGGTGGAATCGCGGTAGCTGCGCATGTCGATCATGAAGACGTCGAGCCGCGGTCCGTAGGCAACCCTGCGGTAGACGCGGCCGTCTTCCCGCCCGATGACCGGGCGGATCGGCATGAACTCGTGAAAGGCGAGGCGTGCGCGGGCGATCATGAGCGAGCTGCCGTCTTCGGCATAACCCGTCGTGTCGGAGGTTCCCAGCGGCGACCAGTCGTTCGTCACCTCGTGGTCGTCCCATTGTGCGAGCATCGGCACCTGGGCGTGGAATGCGCGGAAGTTATCGTCGAGGAAATTGTATTTGTAGTTTCCGCGGAATTGCTCGAGGCTGCAGGCGGCGACCGATTTTTCCTCGGTGACGACGTTGCGCCAAATTCCACCGTCAGGCAGTTTCAGCTCGCGCTCGATCGGGCAATCCGCATAGATGTGATCGCCGCAATGGATGAAGAAGTCCGGGCGGTTGTTCAGCATCGTGCGATAGGTCCGCATGCCGCCGCGGGAGGGATCGATCCCCCAGCCCTGGCCCGCAGTATCGCCGGACCACAGGAAGGAAACCGATCTCTGCCCGGTTGGCGCCGTGCGGAAGTGGCCGACCTGCGATTGTCCGGCGAGGCCTGCATCGAAGTCCGCAAGGCGCACCCGGTAGAAGATGTCCTGGCCTGAAGGCAGGCCTTCGACCGCAACCTTGGCAGTGAAGTCGCTGGCAGGCAGCAAGTCGGCGGCGCGGGCGGCGACGATGCTGGAAAAGCTTTCGACTGTCGAACATTCCACCATCATGCGGGCGGGACGGTCCGCATGCGCCCAGACTATTGCGGAATCGGCGGAAACGTCGCCCGACTGAATTCCGCATGCGATTTGCGGCCGGTCCGAAGCGCGGCTGAGATACGGCTTTGCGAAGCTGCCGAGTCCGGCAGCCGCAGCTGCGGAAGCGGAGCGAACCAGAAGCTGGCGGCGGGTGAGTCCCCGCCCTCCACGTATTGCGATCGCCATCCGGCAAGCCCTCGTCGAATCGCGACGGAGGGTGCCTGCTCATTTTGACTCGGCCCGGAAGGTTTTGCGACAGAGCGATGACTCGTTCGCGCTACGGCTTGGCGCGTCGGAGCGGCCAGCCGCCAATGATGCGAAAGCGCCGGTCAGCTCCATCCTGACGAAACAGCACGATCCGGTCGATCGTCAGGTCGTTCAGGCCGCTGGCCTGAAAGCGATCGCGCAGCGGGTGGAGGAGGAGAGGCTGCCGCTCGGCATTGAGGCGGCCGGTCAGCGTCATGTGAAATCGGAATTCCTCGAACACATACGGATATCCCCATGCATCGAGATAGTCCCGTTGCCGCCGCGTCAAGCTCCAAGGATTGCGCCGGGCGCGATCGTCGTCCGTCAGCGGGGCGCGGAAGCGATCGAACTCGCGCACACAGCCGGCGGCGAGGTTTTGCAGATCGGGACAACGCGCCGCTGGAACGATCGCAATGAAGCCCTCGATGGTGTCGACAACGGGATTGACGAGGGGAATGGGGCGAGGCGCGGCGGCAAAGGCTTCGCATGCGGCCGCCAGTTCCGTCTCGTGATAGTCCGGTGCGAGCGCCATCGGCGCCTTCAACGTGGCATGAAAGCCGTATTTGCGCGGGTCCTGCGTGATCGCGTGCCAGTCGGGCGGCAGCGCTGTCCCGGGGGAGAAGGGCATGTCGACGCCCCGGTGGGCGTCGTAACCGAGCAGCTCCGAGCCGAAGCAGTCGAGAACGCTGCCGGGCTCGGGCGCGTAGTAGACAGCGTAACGTGGGTAACTCGCCATTGGCTGATTCTAAGGATGCCTCAGGCCGCGGCAACTGCCGTTCGCAATGTCGGCACAACCCGCGCCAGACGGCTGGCGTCCGCCAGGTGAACCAGCCTGCCGGCGGCAATGACGGCGACGATGCGCGGGCGAAGCGGCGCTGTGTCGTCTACCAGGATGACATCGGCGCGATTGCCTGTGGCAAGCGTGCCACGATCGAACAGACCCGCGGCCCGGGCGGGCGCCGTCGAAACGAGCCGCCAGGCCTGCGCGAGCGGCAGGATGCCGTCGGCCGCGAGGCGGAAGGCGGCGAGCAGCGGTGCCGGATAGTAATAGTCAGACGCCAGCACCGAGCAGAGGCCTTTCTCGATCATCTCGGAAGCCCTGGTCCAGCCGGTATGGCTGCCGCCGCGCACCACATTGGGCGCGCCGAACACGATGAAGTCGCCGGCCGAAGCAGCGGCGCGGGCGGTCGCCTCGTTGACGGGGAATTCGGCAATCGTAACGCCCTGTGCGCGGAACGCGCCGCGCATTTCGGGGCTATCGTCGTCATGAGAGAGCATCTTGATGCCGTGCGTCCGCGCCATTTCGCAGAGGCGCGATATGGAGGTCGGCACAGCGTCGGCGCGCGCACAAACGCGCTGCACGAGTTCGTCGAAAGCCTCGTCGGAAAGACCGGTGCGCTCGACCATTCGGTTGCGCTTGTGCGGCTTGGCGAGGCTCGCAATGGTCGAGTCCATGTGGTCGTTGAACGCCAACAGATCGATGCGGCCTTGCGAAAGCCATTGTCCGATCTCTTGCTCCGCATCGACGTTGTAGGTCTCGTGGCGGAGATGGAATCGGGTATCCGCGGCGAGCTGCGACCGCTGGCTTTCGATGGATTCGAGCAGCTGCCGCGCATTGTCGCCGCTGCGCAGGCCCGGTTCCCACGACCAGGTGGTTGCGTGGAACACGGTGGTGATGCCGTTGACGATGGCCTGCCGGTCGCTGTCGGCGAGCGCGACGTCGATGGGAAAGTCCACACCGGGACGCGGCATCATCTGTCGCTCGAATGCGTCCCCGTGCAGGTCCACGATGCCGGGCAGCACCAGCAGTCCGCGTGCATCGATCGATAGCGCGCTCCGTCCGTGGTCGGCTCCAATCGCGTCGATGTCGCGGCCTGCGATCTTGACCGCGGCCTCCGCAAGTTCTTCGCCGAGCAGCGCCCGGCCGCCTTCAATCAGGATGTCGGTCACGATGCCGCACTTCGTCGTTTGTTGGAAATGGATCCGCCGGAGGCTGCTGCGTATTTGTCGAGGAATTCCTCGATCGCGAGCTTCCTGAAATCGGGGAGGGCGCGGCGCAGCGTCTCATGATCCCAGTCCCACCAGGCGAGATCTGCAAGGCGGCCGGCGATCGCTTCCGAAAAACGCCGCTTGATCGGGCGCGCCGGATTGCCGCCCACGATAGTATAGGCCGGCACGTCCTTGGTGACGATCGCGCCCGCCGCAACGACGGCCCCGGTGCCGACGTTCTTGCCCGGCAGCACGACCGCGCCGTGGCCGATCCAGACGTCGTGGCCGATATGGACGTGATGCCGGCGTCGCCAGGCGAAGAACTCGGCGTCGTCTTTCTCACCCGGAAAGTATGCGCTGGCGCGGTAGGTAAAATGCGCTTGTGTGGCGCGGTGCATGGGATGGTTGCCCGGATTGATCCGCGTCATGGCGGCGATCGAGCAGAACTTGCCGATCGTCGTGTAGGTGATCTGGGAGTCATTTACGACATACGAATAGTCGTCCATGGCGACTTCGAGCAGGATGGTGCGGGCTCCGACTTCAGTGTAGGTGCCGAGCTTGCTGTCGCGGACGGACGCCGTGGGGTCGATGCTCGGCTGGATTGAGAGCTGCTTTCCGACCATCCTGATCTCCCTTCGCGAGCGTCGTGGCGACGTCTTCATGGCGCTTGATGACAGGGCGATGACGTTTGGATGACGCGGCTGCCGGGATGTGGATGGTTGCCGCACTGCACCGCGATCGTCACACAACTGTAAAATCTCTGCTTTAGCGATCGGGCAAGTACGGCGCGGGCGGAGCATTACATGCTGGTGGTGGATGGGTTGACGTGCCGTTTCGGCACAAAGGCCGCGGTCGACAATGCGTCCTTTTCGGTCGCGCAGGGCAGCTTCGTCGGCGTGATCGGCCGCTCGGGCGCCGGCAAATCCACCTTGCTTCGCATGATCAACAGGCTCGCGGATCCCTCGGACGGCCGCATCCTGTTTGAGGGAACCGACGTGACGGCCCTGCGCGGCCGCGACTTGCGCCGCTGGCGCGCGCGTTCGGCCATGATCTTTCAACAATTCAACCTGGTCGGCCGGCTCGATGTGCTGACCAATGTGTTGATGGGGCGTCTTGCCGCAGTCCCCAGCTGGCGCTCGATGTCTCAGCTCTGGCCCGAGGCCGACAAGGCGCTGGCCATGTCGGCGCTCGAGCAATTCGACATGGCAGGTCTTGCCGCGCAACGCGCCGATCAGCTTTCCGGCGGTCAGCAGCAGCGCGTCGCCGTCGCGCGGGCGCTGGTGCAGGAGCCGGACCTCATTCTGGCTGACGAGCCCATCGCGTCGCTTGACCCGCGCAATACGCGAATAGTCATGGATGCGCTGCTGCGTATCAACAAGCATTTCGGCATCACTGTGCTTTGCAACCTGCATTCGCTCGATCTGGCGCGCAGCTATTGCGACCGGTTGATCGGCATGGCCGCGGGGCGCGTCGTCTTCGACGGCGCGCCGGAGGCATTGACCGACCACATCGCCCGTGAGCTCTACGATCTCGAAGCCAACGAAGTCATGGACGGCCAGCCGGCACCGCTGCCGGACGCCGCAACCATTCCCGCGGCAGCCGCGGCCTGAGTACCGAAACGTCAAGACAGGACGAGCGCTTGCGGACTGCAAGCGGTCGAAGGCGTAACCATAAACGGAGAGGCATATTCATGATCAATCGTCGCATCGTGCTTGCCGGCGCTGCCGCGCTGGCCTTCACCGCATCAACCGCATCCGCGCAGGATTGGAAGGGCAAGTATCCGGAGCTGACCTTCGCGGTTGTCCCGGCCGAGAATGCCTCGGGCGTCACCGAGCGCTGGACACCGTTCGTCGCCTACCTCTCCAAGGAGCTCGGCGTGAAGGTTACGCTGCGGATCGCCAACGACTATGCCGCCGTCATCGAGGGCCAGCGCGCGGGCAACATCCATATCGCCAGCTACGGTTCGGCCTCGTTCTCGCGCGCTCGCCTGACCGGTGTCAAGACGGACGCTTTTGCCAACGACATCAATTCCGACGGTTCGACCGGCTACTACTCGGTGTTCTTCGTCAAGGCCTCGAGCCCGTACAAGACCGTCGACGATGTGAAGAGCAAGAATCTTGGCTTGGTCGATCCCAACTCGACCTCCGGCAACAATGTGCCTCGTTTCGAGCTCAACAAGCTCGGCATCCCGGACGCCGAACAATATTTCAGCAAGGTCGTCTTCACCGGCAGCCACGAGAACGCCATGCTGGCGCTCAGCCAGGGCACGGTCGACGTCGCGGCCAATCAGTGGACGTCGGATGAGGACTCCACGCTCGCGCAGATGCTGCACAAGGGAATGCTGAAGAACCCCGACGGCTCGCCGATGAAGAAGGAAGATTTTCGCATCATCCACAAGTCGGCGCCGATCATCAACGGCCCCTATGCCTGCAATTCGGACCTGCCGGACGACCTGAAGGCCGCGATCGCCAAGGCCTTCTTTGACTCACCGACCAAGGACAAGGCCGCGTTCGACCGCCTGTCCGACGGCCAGAAGAAGGGCTTCCATCCCGCCACGACCAAGGACTGGGACGGTACCATCGAACTGATCAAGTTCGTGGACGCGCTTCGCAAGAAGAAAGCGTCCTGACGCGTCGGCAAAGGCAGCAAGGCCGGGCAGAAATGTCCGGCCTTTCCGTGCCACTCAGGTCGCTTGCATGGCCACCGCCATTTCAATCCTCCCCGAGCAGCAGCTTGCAGGTCTCAATGCGGCCTATCGCATGGCCGTGCGACGCAAGCGTCTGCGCGGGCTGTTCTCGGCGACATTGTTCCTGGCGGCGCTGATATTGGCCGCCATCGGTTCCGAAGTGAACCTGAAGACGTTCTTCACTTATTTTGGAAATTTCATCAGCTATTTCGATCGCATTCTTACGCTGGAGGATGGCACCAGGGTCTGGACCAATATCGCAGAGTGGTTCTGGGGCTGGGACAAGTGGCTCAAGCTGCTCGGGGAGACCATCCTGGTCAGCTATGTCGGCACCCTGATCGGCGCGGTGCTGGCTTTCGCGTTGAATTTTTGCGCCGCCGAGAACACTTCTCCCGCGCCATGGCTTCGCTTCGCCGTCCGTCGGGCGCTCGAGTTCGCCCGCACCGTGCCGAGCATCGTGTTCGCGCTGATCTTCGTCATCGCATTCGGCCTCGGCCCGATGGCGGGCGTGCTGGCAATCGCCATCCACTCGACCGGCGCCCTCGGAAAGCTGTTCTCCGAGATCGTCGAGAACATCGACATGAAGCCGGTCGAGGGCGTGCGGTCGACCGGCGCGAGCTGGCTGTCCTGCATGCGCTTTGCCGTGCTGCCGCAGGTGACGGCCGGCTATGCCAGCTATGCGCTGCTGCGTTTCGAGATCAATGTCCGTGAGGCGTCGGTGATGGGCTTTGTCGGTGCCGGCGGCATCGGGCAGGAGCTCGTCGTCGCCATCCGCAAATTCTACTATTCCGACGTCAGCGCAATCCTCGTCGCCATCATCGTGACCGTGTTCCTGATCGACATCGGAACGGGTTGGTTGCGTGCCCGGCTGTTCGGCAAGGAAGCGCGCGCATGATCCGCCAGTTGCCCGACGAATCCGCCAAGATCAGGGAGCGCTATCCCGACGTGTTCGGACGCCCGGCCTCGTCGCGTCTTGCGACGCCGCTGGTTCTGTCACTTGCACTTGCGATTCTCATCTTCGGCCTCTTCGACCTCGATTTTTCACCGTCGCGATTGATCAATGGAATCGGTCAGCTCGGCTGGATCGCGGTGATGATGCTGCCGCCAGATCCCGGCTCGTCGCTGCCGGCTTACCTTGCCGCGCTGGGCGAGACGCTCTCGATCGCGCTACTCGGGACCACCCTCGCGGCTGTCCTAGCGCTGCCGGTCAGTCTCCTGGCTGCGCGAAATGTTATTCCGTCGAACCTCATTCGCTTTCCGGTCCGCCGCTTTCTCGATTCCATCCGCGGTGTCGACACGCTGATCTGGGCGCTGGTGTGGATTAACGTCGTCGGGCTGGGGCCGTTCGCCGGCGTGCTCGCCATTGCGGTCGCCGATTTCGGCGCATTTGGAAAGCTGTTTTCAGAGGCGATCGAAGCTGCCGACCGCAAGGAAGTCGAGGGCATTCGCGCCTCCGGCGGCTCCAAACTGCATGAAATCCGCTTCGGGTTGATGCCTCAGGTGTTGCCCGTCATCGCAGGCCAGGTGCTCTATTTCATCGAATCCAATACCCGGTCGGCGACGATCATTGGCATTGTTGGCGCCGGTGGCATCGGCCTGCAGCTGGCCGAGCAGATTCGCGTGCTGGAATGGCAGAAGGTCTCGTTTCTGATCCTGATGATCCTGGTGGCGGTCGCCGTGATCGACTGGATCTCGAATCGCTTGCGTTTCGCGATTATCGGCCGGCGCGCGATAGCCTGATCTTCAGCTATTCTCCACCAGGAACTGCACCCGTTCCGCGGCAAAGCGCACCCGCTTGGTGACCAGGGGGCGCCCGTCGGCATCGACGTCCGTCGAATCGACCACGAGGATCGGCCGCCCAAGCGCGAGGTCGAGCCGTGCGGCATCCGCCGCTTCGACGATGCCGGCGGTGATGCGGGTCGTGGCGCGGCGATAGTCCCGGATGCCGTAATGCGCCAGCAGCTTCGTCATTGACCGCACGCCGGCATAGATGCGTGCGGCATCGCCGAATCGGTCGGCGGAGAGCCAATGCGTTCCGATGCAGATCGGCGTGCGGTCCGCCAGGCGAAGCGCCTCGATGCGAACGAGCGGCGCGCCGGTCTTCAGTCCGAGCTCGCGCGCCAGTTCGCGGCCGGCTGCTTCCTCCGATGCCTCGATCAATTGCCCGCGCGGTTCGCGGCCGCCCGCGCCCACGATCTCGGAGAACCGTGTGCGCGAGCGCAGCGGATAGGCAAGACGGGGAGCTTCTACATAGGTGCCGCTGCCGCGCTCGGCCCGCACCAGCCCGCGCTCGGCAAGCGCTGCGAGCGCGCGGCGTACCGTGTGGCGATTGACGCGATAGGTTACCGCGATCTCCATTTCTCCCGGCAGTCTTTCGCCGGAGCTGAAGCGGCCGTCGGCGATGCCGCGTTCGATCCCGTCGGCCACCTGGCGCCACAGGGCCACGCCCGAAGCGAGGTCGGTCATCGTCATGGCGAGGTAACCACGGGACAGGAGAGGAAAATCATGGGTCTGTCACGAAAGCTTCATGCAGCGTGGGTATCTGAGTTGTCTAGTAACATAGACAACTTGGAGCGGGCAAGGCCGCCATGACAGCATCGGGTGAAGACGTGATCGACGCCCGGCGAACAGCCGCGATGCAGGTGCTAGCGAGCACGGGCGGCGTCGAGATTTCGCGGCGGCTGGACGCAATCGATCTGCCTGAACACGCCGATCTTCGCGCGCCCGAGAACGGGCTCGTCATAGTGCGCGGCAGGATTGGCGGCGACGGCGCGCCATTCAATCTCGGCGAGGCCACGGTGTCCCGTGCGGCCGTGCGGCTCGCCACCGGTGAAATCGGCTTCGGCTACACGCTCGGCCGCGATCTTGCCAAGGCGCGGTTGATTGCGCTGTGCGACGCGCTGTTGCAGTCGCGCAGCCACGCCGATGCGGTCGAGGCCGGCGTATTGGCGCCGCTGCGAGCGGCGCTGTTCGAGAGGCGCGAGCGCAAGTCGGCCGAGGCTGCGGCAACGCGGGTCGACTTCTACACCATGGTACGCGGGGAGGGTTGAGCGGTGGTGACGATTGCCGAGATGCCGCCAGGCTTTGCGGACAAAGTCTTGTCGGCGCAATCGACCTTCCGCTCGGTGATGGACGCGATGGCAAGGCCCGGCAGGGTGCAGCGGATCCACGCAGTCACCGGCGTGCCGGCGGCCATGATGCGCGGTGCCGCGGCGATTGCGCTCACATTGTTCGACCATGATACGCCGGTTTGGCTCGACAGGACGATGTCGGCAACGCCAGATGTCGCCAAATGGCTCAAATTCCACACCAGTGCGCCCGTCACGCCTGATACGCTTGCCTGCAGCTTCGCATTGATCGGCGATGTTCAGGCGCTGCCGCCGCTCGATCGCTTTGCGCTGGGCAGCAACGAGTATCCGGACCGTTCGACCACACTGATCATACAGGTCGACAGCCTGACTTCCGGCCCCGCCTATCGGTTGACGGGCCCTGGCATCGACGGAACGGCGATCCTGCAGGCGACCATCCGTCAGGATCTGTTCGAGCGGCTTGCCCTCAATGCGATCCTGTTCCCGCGCGGCATCGATGTCGTGCTTGTCCATGACGACTCCGTCGTCGCGATCCCTCGAACGACGCGGCTCGCCGCGCATGGAGGCTGATCCATGTATGTTGCCGTCAAAGGCGGCGAACGCGCCATCGAAAACGCCCATCGCCTGCTTGCGCATGAGCGACGCGGCGACCGCGATGTGGCGGAAATTTCGCTGCCGCAGATTTCCGGGCAACTCGGTCTCGGCGTCGACCGCGTCATGGCCGAGGGCTCGCTCTACGACCGCGAACTCGCGGCGCTCGCCATCAAGCAGGCGCGCGGCGACCTGATCGAGGCGATCTTTCTGGTGCGTGCCTTCCGCGCCACCTTGCCGCGCTATGGCGCAAGCGAACCCGTCGACACCGGCGCCATGCGGTTATGCCGCCGCATTTCTTCGACCTTCAAGGATGTTCCGGGCGGGCAGGTGCTCGGGCCGACCTTCGACTACACTCACCGCCTGCTTGACCCGCAGCTTGCCGGAGATGGCGCTCCGCCAGCGCCCGTTGTCGCCGAGCCGCTGGCTTCGATGCCGCGGGTGACCGACATTCTTGGCCGCGACGGCTTGATCGAGCCGTCGCCCGCAGAGCATCCCGGTGCGCCGGTCGGCGACCTCACCCGCGAGCCTTTGGCGTTTCCTGCCGAGCGTGATCTGCGCCTGCAGAATTTGGCCCGCGCCGACGAAGGATTTCTGCTGGCGCTCGGATACTCGACCCAGCGTGGCTATGGCCGCAGTCACCCGTTCGCCGGCGAAATCCGCTTCGGAGAGGTCGATGTCGAGTTCTTTGCCGAAGACGCAGGCTTCGTCGTGCCGCTCGGCGCGATTGCCCTGACCGAATGCCAGATGGTCAATCAGTTCAAGGGATCGGCCGAAGAGCCGCCATGCTTCACGCGCGGATATGGTCTCGCCTTCGGGCAGAGTGAGCGCAAGACCATGTCGATGGCGCTGGTCGACCGTTCCCTGCGCGCCCGCGAGTTTGCGGAAGAGATCAAGGCGCCGGCGCAGGACGAGGAATTCGTCATGTCGCATTCCGACAATGTGCAGGCGACCGGATTCGTCGAGCATCTCAAGCTGCCGCACTACGTCGACTTTCAGTCGGAGCTCGGCCTGTTGCGCAAGCTGCGCGCCGAGTTCTTCGAGGAAGCCGTCGGCACCGAGCCCATGCAGGAGGCGGCAGAGTGAACGCTACCGCCTACAATTTTGCCTATCTCGACGAACAGACCAAGCGGATGATCCGGCGCGCCATCCTGAAGGCGATCGCAATTCCCGGCTATCAGGTGCCGTTCGCCAGCCGCGAGATGCCGATGCCATATGGCTGGGGTACCGGCGGAGTGCAGGTGACGGCAGCCATTCTCGGGCCCGCCGATGTGCTGAAGGTGATCGATCAAGGCTCCGACGATACAACCAACGCGATCTCGATCCGGAAATTCTTTGCCAGGACCGCGGGCGTCGCGACGACGACGTCCACCGGACAGGCCACCGTCATTCAGACACGGCACCGCATTCCCGAGGCGCCGCTGCATGCGGGCCAGGTGCTGGTCTATCAGGTGCCGATCCCCGAGCCATTGCGCTACCTGGAGCCACGCGAGACGGAGACGCGGCGGATGCATGCGCTCGGCGAGTATGGCCTGATGCATGTGAAGCTCTACGAGGACATCGCACGCTTCGGCCACATCGCGACCGCCTATGCCTATCCGGTGAAAGTGAACGCACGCTATGTGATGGACCCGTCGCCGACGCCGAAGTTCGACAATCCCAAGATGGACGATTGTCCGGCGCTGCAGCTGTTCGGCGCCGGCCGTGAAAAGCGCATCTACGCCATTCCGCCGCATACCACGGTGGTGTCGCTGGATTTCGAGGATCATCCGTTCTCGCGCTACCGCTTCGACGCCCCCTGTGCCCTGTGCGGCGCGGAGAATTCCTATCTCGACGAGATCGTCACCGACGACCGCGGCAGCCGCATGTTCGTCTGCTCCGACACGGACTATTGCGAGGGCCGGCAGGCAGCCGGTCACCGCGGCACGGAGAGCGCAGCGCCGTACAGGGAGGGCGCGCATGGCTGAACGTCTCTCCGAGAACGACAGCCCGCTGCTGGTCGCCGAAGGCCTCGGCCGCAACTATGGACGGCTCACCGCCTGCCGCGATGTTTGCTTCGCGCTCTATCCCGGCGAAGTGCTGGCGGTGGTGGGCGAGTCCGGCTCGGGCAAGTCGACGCTGCTGCAGCTGCTGTCGGCGCAGCTCGCGCCGAGTGCCGGCCGCGTTTCCTATCGCATGCGCGACGGTGTCCTGCGCGATCTCGCTTCGCTGGGCGAAGCCGAGCGGCGTTTCCTGTTCCGTACCGATTGGGGCTTTGTCCATCAGGACCCGGCGCAGGGGTTGCGGATGGCGGTTTCAGCCGGCGCCAATGTCGGCGAGCGGCTGATGGCGGTGGGATGGAATCACTATGGCCGCATCCGCGAGGCGGCATCGAGCTGGCTCGATCGCGTCGAGATCGAAGTGTCCCGCATCGACGATGCACCGCGTACCTATTCCGGAGGCATGCGCCAGCGCCTGCAGATCGCGCGCAACCTCGTCACCGAGCCTCGGCTCGTCTTCATGGACGAGCCGACCGGCGGGCTCGACGTTTCCGTGCAGGCGCGACTGCTTGACCTCATGCGCAATCTCGTCGGCGAGCTCGGCCTTGCCGCCGTCATCGTCACCCACGACCTCGCGGTAGCTCGGCTCTTGTCTCATCGTGTCATGGTGATGAAGGGCGGCCGGGTGATCGAAACGGGCCTCACCGACCAGGTGCTCGACGATCCCCGCGAGCCGTACACCCAGTTACTTGTTTCGTCGATCCTGCCGCCGTGAGCCTGCCGATGACCGCGATGATCGAACTCAGCAACGCCGAAAAGACCTTCATCATGCATTTGCAGGGCGGGGTCGAGCTTCCCGTGGTTCGCGGCGTATCCTTCCACGTCGATGCCGGCGAGTGTGTCGTGTTGTCCGGCCCGTCCGGGGCGGGGAAGTCGTCGATCCTGAAGATGATCTACGGCAATTATCGCTGCGACGCAGGCCGCATCGAGGTTCGTCATCGTGGAGCCGTCGTCGATCTGGCAAAGGCCGAGCCGCGTCAGGTGCTGGGCATCAGGCGCGCCACTATCGGCTATGTCAGCCAGTTTCTGCGCGCCGTGCCGCGTGTGCCGACGATCGACGTGGTCGCCGAGCCCCTGATTGTCGGCGGCCAGACCAAGGAAACTGCCCGCGAGCAGGCCGGTCTTCTGCTGCGTCGTCTCAACATTCCCGAACGGCTTTGGCGGCTGCCGCCCTCGACCTTCTCGGGTGGCGAGCAGCAGCGCGTCAATATCGCCCACGGCTTCATTTCCGACCACCCGATCCTGCTGCTGGATGAACCGACCGCGTCGCTCGACGCTGTCAACCGCGCTGTGGTTGTCGAGTTGATCGAAGAGAAGAAGCGCAAGGGCGTCGCCCTCGTCGCGATCGTCCATGACGATGAAATACGCGAGGAGATAGCCGATCGCATCGTCGATGTGACGGCCTTTGCCGCCGCGGCATGAGGATAGTGCGATGACATCAAAGCCCGAAACCATCCTTGGCAATGCCCGCCTGATTCTTGCCGATCGCGTGATCGAGCGGGGATGGGTGGCCATGGCCGACGGGCGTATCGCCGAGTTCGGTGAAGGTGAGGCGCCCCGCGGCAGCGAAGACGCCAATGGCGATCTCGTGATGCCCGGGTTGATCGAGTTGCACACCGATCATCTCGAAGCGCACTATGTGCCGCGCCCCAAGGTGTTTTGGGATGCGACCGCAGCTGTGGTGTCCTATGACGCCCAGCTTGCCACCTGCGGCATCACCACCGTGCTGGATTCGCTTCGCGTGTGGCGCGAGGACGGCGCGGAAGACGTCGACGGCCGTGCCGGCGTACTCGCCGCCGCCATCACCTCGGCCCGCGATGGCGATTTGCTGCGAGCCGACCACTTCCTTCATCTGCGTTGCGAAATCCCGATGCCCGATGTGGTGGAGGAAGCGAAGGAACTGATTGGCCGGCCCGACGTCCGCTTGATGTCGTTGATGGACCACACGCCGGGACAGCGTCAGTTCCGCGACGAGGGCAAACTGCGCGACTACTATCGCGGCAAGAATGGCGGCATGACCGATGCCCAGCTCGACGTTCTGTTTGAGCGGCGCTTTGCCTATCAGAAGGCACATGCGGCGACGAACATGCGCGCCATTGTCGCACTCGCCCATCAATACCGGATTCCGCTCGCCAGCCACGACGACACGACGGAGCAGAACGTTGCCGACGCAGTCAGCGATCGCGTGGCGGTCGCGGAGTTTCCGACCACCCTGGAGGCCGCGCGGGGGCTGCACCAGGCCGGGATCGGCATCCTGATGGGCGCGCCGAATGTGGTACGCGGCGGCTCGCATTCCGGCAACATCGCCGCGGTCGATCTCGCCCGCGAGGGCCTGCTCGACATCCTCTCCTCCGACTACATTCCCTCGAGCCTGCTGATGGCCGCGCTGCAATTGCCGCGCGAGGTGCCCGCCATCGATCTGGCGTCCGCCGTTTGTACCGTGACCAAGACGCCGGCCGAAGCCGTTGGCCTTGCCGATCGCGGCGAGATCGCGGTGGGCAAGCGGGCCGACATCATCCGCGTCCATGTTGCGCGCGGCATTCCGGTAGTACGAAGCGTGTGGCGGGAAGGGCGCCGGGTAGCATGAGCACGACAACGACAATCTCTGATCCGCAAGCCGCCGTGCAAACGATCGGGCCGGGCAAGCTCGTTCTGGTGGTCGGTCCGAGCGGCGCCGGGAAGGACACGCTGCTGGGGCTCGCACGGGCCGCCTGCGCCGACGATCCCGGGATCGTGTTTGCGCGCCGCGTGGTGACACGCGAGGCTTCCGCTGCGGAAGACAACGAGCAGATGAGTATGGACTGCTTTCAGGAAGCGAGTGCGCGAGGTGCGTTTGCGGTGCACTGGCAAGCGCATGACCATGCCTACGGCCTTCCGCGCGCAATCGACGATGACATCCGCGCCGGCCGCACCGTGGTGGCCAATGTCTCGCGCACGGTTGTTCCGGCCTTGCGCCGAGCCTATGAAAATGTTGTCGTCGTCGCGATTACGGCTCCGGCGGAGGTGCTCGCCGCGCGGCTGGCGATGCGTCGACGCGAGAGTGACGGCAGCATCGGGCAGCGCCTCGCCCGCACCGTCGACGACGCCCGGCCCGACGCCACTATTGTCAATGTCTCGAGTGCCGATTATCACGCACGGCAGCTGGTCCGCATCATTGCCGGAGGCAGGTGAGGCGGATCGACGCCTCGAAAGGAGGGGGAGATGACGATTATCTCGACGATCGAGCAGCTCGAGGCGATCTACGGCTTCCCCAACGACGCCTCCACCGTCAAGGTCTCCGACCGGGTCACGCCGCCGTATCGCATCCTGATCGAGAAATCGCCGTTTGCGGCACTTGCGACTAGTGGCCCCGAGGGCCTGGACTGTTCGCCGCGCGGCGACCTCGCCGGCTTCGTCCGCATCCATGACGAAAAAACCCTGATGATTCCGGATCGCCGCGGCAACAACCGCGTCGACTCCCTGCGCAATATCGTGCGCGATCCCCGCGTTGCGCTGTTGTTCCTGATCCCCGGTTCGGGCACCACGCTGCGCGCCAACGGCCGGGCGCAGCTGTCGGCTGATCCTGCCCTGCTTGCCTCCTTCGCTTTCGAGGAAAAGGCACCGCGTACGGTCATCGTGATGACCATCGAGGAGATGTACTTCCAGTGCGCTCGCGCCATCGTGCGTTCCGAGCTATGGAATCCGGAGAGACGCGTCGATCCCAGGACACTTCCGACCCCCGGCTCAATCCTCGCCGGCATGAGCGACGACCGGGTCGGCGGCGAGACATACGACAGGGAATGGCCGGAGCGGGCGCGGCAGACGCTCTGGTGAATCGCAGTTCGGCTCCGACCCGTTGCTGTTTCGCGCGACACCCCCGCGGGTTCCAGCGCGAAGCGGCCTTCCGCAGGCCAGCAAACGTCTGGTTGGCGGCCTACTGCGCTTGCGGCGCGCAAGCCCGCCGCATTGCTGCCCGATAGTGACTATTTGCACGGAGGTTGCTAACGGTTGGCTGTCGTGGCTTTCCGGTAAAGGACTTGTCGATGGTCAACAGCACTGCATCTCCGTCAGAGACATGGAGGGTAGGTGTCCTGTTCTCCCGCACCGGGCTGACATCCGTTACCGAAACCGAGCATTTTCTCGGCACGGCGCTGGCGATACAGGAAATCAATCAGGCCGGAGGCATCCTGGGGCGCGAGATCGAAGTCGTCGCTTACGATCCGGAATCCGATCCCGAGACCTACCGTCGGCTGGCCGACCGGCTTCTGACGGAAGACGGCATTTCCGTCATCCTCGGCTGCAGTTCGTCGGCGCAGCGAAAGGCCGTGCTGCCGGCAATCGAACGCCGCAACGGACTGTTGTGGTATCCCTCGCTCTACGAGGGCTTCGAATATTCGCCCAACGTGATCTATACCGGTGCGTCGCCAAATCAGAACAGCTTTCCGCTTGCCGAGTATCTCGTCCGCAACCATGGGCGCCGGATGCTCATGGCCGGCTCCGACTACATCTATCCGCGCGAATCGAACCGCATCATGCGCGACCTCGTCGAATCCTACGGCGGCAAGATCGTCGACGAAGTCTACGTTCCTATGGCCGCGTCGGAGCAGCGCCTGCGCGAGATCGTGGCGCGGGCCAGGGATTTGGCGCCGGACGTGGTGTTCTCGACCATCGTCGGACGCTCCGCGCAGACGTTTTACCGGCTTTACCGTGAAGCCGGTATCGATCCGGCGTCGATGCCGATCGCCAGCCTGACCATGGCCGAAGGCGAGGTGCGCGAGATAGGCGCCTCGTTGTGCGAGGGGCATATCACGGCGGCCACCCATTTCGGTTCGCTGCGAGGTTCCAGCAATCGCCGGTTCGCGGAAAAATTCCACCGGGCATTCGGCGCGGACAAGCCGATCAGCATGTGGAGCGCCGGCGCCTATGCGCAGGTCAACCTCTTCGCGCTGGCGTTGGCGCGGGCCGGAACGCTCGACACCCAGCGGCTGGTCGAAGCCGCGCTCGGCCTTTCATTCGAGGCGCCGGAAGGCACGATCCAGATCGATCCCGACAACAACCACACCTGGCTGACGCCGCGGATCGGCCGGGTCAGGCGCGATGGCGGCTTCGATGTGGTCTGGGAAGCCAAGGCGGCGGTGAAGCCGGATCCCTATCTCGCAGTGTCGCCCCTCGGTGGGCGATGGATCGGGGAGGAGGTATCGGTCGCATGAAGCCGGGCATCCGCCGTCTGATCGAAGAATTGCGCGGCGCGCGCGTGCTGGTGGTGCATCCGCGCGATGCCGAAGGCGACGCGTTGCTCGATCAGTTGAAGCGCATCGGCTGCAACGTGCGCGGAATCTGGCCTCCCCCGGTCGAACTGCCCAGTGACATCGATACGGTGTTTCACCTGGTGGAAACCGCGGAGACGCCGGCATTCGTCGCCTCCGCCTCCGACGATGGGCCGACTTTCGTCGCCATCGTCGACTACGAAAATCCGACGGTGTTGCGGCGGCTGCTCGACAGCAATGCCCACGGAGTCATCAACAAGCCCATCCGCTCGTTCGGCATCCTTTCCTCGCTCGTGCTCGCCCGCTCGTTGCGAGGTTATACGAGGCGTCTGGAAGGCAAAGTGCAGAAGCTCGAAGAGACTCTGAAAGCGCGCCGCGACGTCGACAAGGCCGTGAAGATCCTGGTCGCGCTCAAGAAGATCGGCGATGCCGAGGCCTATGAATTGATCCGCGCACAGGCCACGCAGAAGCGCCTGTCGATGGCCCAGGTGGCCGCCACCATCATCGGCGCGCAGGATGTGATGGCCGGCCTGGGTCTGATCGAAGAACTCTGAGATGCACGCCCTGCTTGTTTGCACAATACGTCGCCATTGCTGCCAATAATTCGTTCCTGCCGCATGATTGACATCCCGACCGTGTTGCTGCTGTAATTCCTGCGTTGATAGTTTCGATCCTTGCGATCGAAGCTGTCACGGCGGCCGGTCGGCCGCTTCGACATCCGGCTATGTAGCCCTCGATAGGTGCCTGACGGCGCTATCGGGGGTTTTTTGTTTTGCGCGCTCCAGGGAGTTTTGCGCGATGACCTCGCACGCCTCTACCCCACCCGCGACCGGATCGATCATGATCGCCTGCATCCAAATGCAGCCGGTGTTCGGCGATGTCGCCGCCAATGTCGCGCACAGCCTGGACCTGATCGACCGGGCGGCGTCGCAAGGCGCTGACCTCGTGGTGCTGCCGGAACTGGCAAATACCGGCTACATGTTCGCCTCGCGCGAGGAAGCCTTCGGGCTTGCCGAGCAGGTCCCGGGTGGTCCGTCGGTTGAAGCCTGGGCGGAGCGCGCGGCGCGGCACGGCCTGCACATCGTTGCGGGTATCGCCGAACGTTCCGGGCCTGATCTCTATAACAGCGCCGTCGTGATCGGCCCCGAAGGCTATATCGGCACGTTCAGGAAAGTGCATCTGTGGAACGAGGAAAACCTGTTCTTCGAACCCGGCAATCTCGGCTTTCCGGTATTCCACACACCGATCGGACGCATCGGCGTAGCGATTTGCTACGATGGCTGGTTCCCGGAGACTTTCAGGCTCTGCGCGCTGCAGGGCGCCGATATCGTCTGCGTGCCGACCAACTGGGTTCCGATTCCGGGTCAGGCCGAGGGACGCCAGGCGATGGCGAACATCCTCGCAATGGCGGCAGCCCACTCGAACTCGATCTTCATCGCCTGTGCCGATCGCGTCGGCGTCGAGCGAGGGCAGCCCTTCGAAGGTCAGAGCCTGATCGTGAGTTACACCGGTTGGCCTGTCGTCGGGCCGGCCAGCCGGGACGCGGAAGACATCCTCATCGCCGAGGTTGACCTCGGCGAGGCCCGACGCAGACGCAATTGGAATGCCTTCAACCAGGTCCTGCGCGATCGCCGCGCCGACGTCTATGACGAGATGCTCGGCTCCGGCGCGAAGCGCGGCTGGTACTGATTCTGCAGCCTCACACCCAATACGTTCCACCAGAACCCAGGAGTATCGATCCATGACGCTCACTCGACCGTTCCCGACGCTTCTCGCCGCTGCGGCTTGCGCCGCGCTGTTCGCCGCCCCTGCATTTGCCGCGGATCCGATCAAGATCGGCGTTCCCGTCGGCCTGTCCGGGGCCAACAGTGTCGTCGCGCCATCGGTGGTGCAATCGGCCCAGCTCGCCGTCGATGAGATCAACGCCAAGGGCGGCGTGCTTGGCCGCCAGCTGGCGCTTGAAGTCGCCGATGACGCCTCCGGTGCGGCCGGCGCGCAGAAGGCGTTCGACAGCCTCATATTCCAGAAGAAGGTCGACGTGCTGATCTCGATGGAGACGAGCGCGGCGCGTAACGCGGCGTTGCCGATCGTGACGCGAGGCAAGGTGCCCTACATCTACACCTCGTTCTACGAAGGCAAGTCCTGCAGTCCGTTCATGTATGTCAATGCCTGGGTGCCGGAGCAGCAGGTGCCGCCGATCGTCGACTATTTCAACAAGGAAAAGGGCGCCAAGAAATTCTTCCTGATTGGCTCGGATTACGCATTCGGCCGCGGCATGCTGGCTTTCACCAAAGCCTATGTCGAGAAGACCGGCGGCAAGGTCGTCGGCGAGGAATATCTGCCGATGGACGGCAGCGACTGGACCGCCATCATCTCGAAGCTGAAGAGCGCGGCGCCGGATGCGCTGATCACCTCGACCGCGGGCGGTGCGCCCAACGTCACCCTGACCAAGCAGCTTCGCGCGGCTGGCGTCGCGCTGCCCTACGGCAACCTTGCGGTCGACGAAGGCACTGCCAAGGGCATGGGGACTGATGCGGAAGGAATCTATCTTTCGGCCTCCTATGTGACCGGCATCGACAGCGCCGCCAACAAGACCTTCCTGGCCGCCATGCAGAAGAAGTTCGGGGCCGAGTTGAAGACCCCGAACGATCTTTCCGTGCCGGAATACGAAGCGGTCTACGCCTACAAGGCCGCGGCGGAGAAGGCTGGCAGCACCGACCAGGAAAAGGTATTGAAGGCGCTCGGCGAAATCTCGGTGGAAGGTCCCCGCGGCAAGATCGCGATGTCGAAACAACACCATGCGCCCCTGACGATGTATCTCGGCCAGGTGCAGGCCGACGGCTCGGTGAAGGTCATCAAGAGCTTTGCCGATGTCGACCCGGGCCCGCAATGCCCGAACCTGAAGTCCTGACGGCGGCCGGCGGCGGGAGGAGGGGATCACCTCCTTCCGCCCCGGCTCAATCCGGTCCGCTCGCATGATCACGCTTGCCCTCGACATTGTCACCACCGACGCGATCCTGTTCATCACGTCCGCCGGCCTGCTGATCGTGTTCGGCGTGATGAAGATCATCAATTTCGCGCACGCATCGTTCATCACCGTCGGAGCCTATGCCGCGCTGGTAACCTCCCGTCTCGGGCTGCCACCGGTACTGGCGCCGGCGTTGGCTTTTCTCGCGGGTGGACTCGTCGGGACTGCTGCCGAGCGTGTCGTGGTGCGGCGGCTCTATGGCCGGCCGCTGGATGCGATCCTGGCCACCTGGGGCTTGAGCATCGTGATCGGCCAATTGGTGACGCTCGCCTTCGGGCGCGAGGTGCAGTTCGTGCCGGCCCCGATCTCGGGCACCGTCGTGATCCTCGGCGAAGACTATTCGGGCTATCGCCTGCTCCTGGTGGCGGCCGCGCTCGTGATCGCCGCCTTGTTCACCGCGCTGCTCAACGGCACGCGGCTCGGCCTTTCCACGCGCGCGGTGATCATGAATGAGACGCTGGCGCAGGGGCTCGGCATCGACAGCACGCGGGTCCGCCTGATCACATTCGGCCTCGGTTGCGGTCTCGCCGCAATCGCCGGCGCCCTGATCACGCCGCTGGCCAGCGTCGATCCCAACATGGGGCTGTCCTGGCTGGTCGGTGCCTTCATGCTGGTAATGATTTCGGGCGGATCGCTGCTGACGCTCGGGCTGTCGTGCTTTGTGCTCGGCGGCCTGCAGGTGCTTGCCTCCACCTTCATCAGCCCGATCCTCGGCGGGCTGACCATCGCGGTGCTGGCCGCGGTGGCATTGCGACTTCGGCCGGAGGGATTTGCCCGTGCCTGAACATGGCTCTGCGCTGCGATCGGCGGTATCGGCTTCGCTGCCGGGCATGCCGCGCTGGCTCTTCCGGGTCGGGCTTCCCGCCATCATCGCCATGGTTCCGGTGATCGCCGGTCCCTGGATCCTCGACACCTATACGCTGAACATCCTGGTCCGCGCTCTGTTTGTCGCAATCACGGCGATCACTGTCGACATATTATGGGGCTTCAGCGGCACGCTCACTTTCGGGCAATCCGCCTTCTTCGGCATCGGCGCCTATGCGCTGGCGATTGTCTTCACTCAATTCGGCTTCGGTCCCTGGCAAGCGCTGCTCGCGCTCTCGGCCGCGATCGCAGTGGCCGCGGCCGTGGCGGGCTTTGTAGGCTGGCTGTCGTTCTACCCGGGCTCCACGCCGCTTTATGCTTCCGTGATCTCGCTGGTCCTGCCGATCGTCGTGGTGCAACTGCTCTATTCCGGCGGTTCGTTCACGGGTTCGTCGAGCGGACTGGTCGGCTTCGAGAGTTTCGATCTGTCGCTTGAAGGCTGGTTCCGCCTGGCGGGGGCCGCGGTCGTCGCAGTCCTTGTCGTGGCCTCGGTCGCCCTCTCCAGCGATGCCGGGCGCGTGCTCGGCGCGATGCGCGACAATGACGAGCGTTGCTCCTATCTCGGGATCGACACTTCGCTGGTTCGCATCGGCCTGGCGGTCGTCGCAGGCGTTGTCGCGGCGCTGGCCGGCTTCGGCTATGTCAGCTTCAGCGGCGTTGCGGCGCCGGAGAATGCGGGCTTTGTCTTCGGCACCCAGCTCGTGATCATGGTGGCGCTCGGCGGGCGTGGATCCCTGATCGGCGCCGTGGTCGGTGCCGTCGTGATCGAAGTCGCCAGCGCCTACCTCGCCAGCAGTCTGCCTTTCGTTTGGGAACTGATCGTAGGCATCGCCTTTGTCGTGGTCATTGTCGTGCTTCCGGGCGGCCTGTTCGGCAGCCTGCGCGACGCCGGCACCGCGCTACGCCGCCGCGTCGGGGCCGTCGCCGCAGCGGCTTCCTCGCCGGTCACGCTGACGACGCTGGAGCGCGCCGCGATCTCGCCCGACCGCAATGACGTCGTGGTCGAGGCCGACCACGTTTCCAGGCATTTCGGCAGCCTCTCGGTTCTGTCTGGCGTTTCCTTCTCGGTGCGGCAGGGAGAGCTCGTCAGCATTGTCGGGCCCAACGGCGCCGGCAAGACCACCCTGATCCGGTGTCTCGCCGACGGCCGCGAGCGCTCGGAAGGAACCGTGCGAATTGCCGGTCACACCATCGCGCGGCTGGCGCCAGACCGCATCGTGGGTCTCGGCCTCGGCCGCAAGTTTCAGGCGGCGTCAGTGTTCGAAACCCTGAGCGTCGCCGATTGCCTGCGCATCGCGCGCGCCAGGAGCGAGCCGCCGTCCTTTCTCCACGCCTCAACGGTTCTTGCCTTGCCGGCCGCGGCACGCGCTGTGGTGGAGAGTTCGGGTCTGGCCGAACGGCTCGGCGAGGAGGCACGCTTTCTCAGTCATGGCCTGAAGCAGGCGCTCGAGCTTGCTATGGTGCTGGCGCTCGAGCCGCGGGTGCTGCTGCTGGACGAGCCGACTGCGGGGCTGACGCGTGCCGAGCGCCAGGACTTTGCCGGGATCCTTACCGACCTCGTGGCCCGCGAGCGGCTGTGTGTCCTGATCATCGAGCATGATCTGGATTTCGTCCGTCAGATATCCTCGCGCATCATCCTGCTGCATCAGGGGCGCGTCGCGCTCGACGGGCCGGTCGCCGACGTCGTCGACGATCCCCTGATCCGCGAGATCTACACCGGAAACAACCGTTCGAAGCCGCGCGAGGCGGGGACATGACCGCCGCGCTCGAACTCGCCAACCTGACGAGCGGCTATGGCAGCTCTTCCGTCGTGCACGGCGTTTCGCTTGCGATCGCTCCTGGCGAGATCCTGGCGCTGGTCGGCAAGAACGGCATGGGCAAGTCGTCGCTATTGAAGACGATTCTCTCGTTCCTGCCGGCATGGGACGGCGCGGTCCGCCTCGACGGACGCGACGTGACGCGGCTCGCGCCATTTCGCAAGCGCGCCCTCGGGCTCGCTTATTCTCCTCAGGAACAGGCATTGTTCCAGGATTTGAGCGTCCGCGACAATCTTCGCCTTGGGCTCAGCGACGATCGCGGCTTCGAGGCGTCTCTCTCCGACGTCAACGGCTGGTTTCCAGTGCTTGCCGCACGGATGTCCCAGCGTGCCGGAACGTTGTCGGGAGGCGAGCAGAAGATGCTGATCGTCGCGCGCGGCTTGATTGCCAAGCCTCGCCTGCTCCTTCTCGACGAGGTGACGGAAGGGCTGCAGCCGTCGGTGGTGGATCGGCTCGCCGAGGTGCTGTCTGCAACGCGCCGCGAGCGTGGCACGGCGATGCTGGTCGTCGAGCAGCATTTGTCGTTCGTCCTTGGGCTTGCGGATCGCTTTGCCGTGCTCAAGCGCGGCGAAATCGTCGATACCGCGCCGGTTGACGCCAATTCGATGGCCCGGATCGATGAGCACATGCGCTTGTGAAGCGCGCGGCAGTATCACATGAACCATGCCGCAGCCGGCCAGCGCCGAACCCGCTAAGGGGCGACGCTCCGGGGCACTATGCACAAGTCAGCATACCAGTATTTCATCTTGAACTTTCATAGCGGGAATTCCTGTCACTAGGATCGAAGCCTGCCGGATTCAGCGTTCGGGTCGGTGTCGATAGTGGGGCGGACGCCGCCAGCCTCCTTCAAACACGCCGGCGTCTCGGGGCTTGGCGATCAGGATCGGTCCGCAGCAAGGCGGGGTCATGCGAAAGCGCGTGCATCGCAGCAATTGGAGGGACTTCCGCGATGGGCCTCGATCTGCCGAAGCAATATCAAGCGCTGCGTGACGAGATCCGCCAGTTCGCGGCAACCCATGGCCATATGTCGCCGCCGGCGGGCGGTGGCCGCAAGCGCCCCGACGAGCAGACCCGCGCTTGGCAAGCCTTGCTGGTGGAACGGGGATATGCGGCGCGCACGGTGCCGCGCGAATATGGCGGCTTCGGTGCCGAGCCTGACATTCTCGAGGCGGCGCTGATCGCCGAGGAGTTTGCGGCGGCCAACCTGCACCCCGGCATCATGAACCAGGGCATCAGCATGCTGGTCCCGACGCTGCTCGAAGTGGGGACCGCGCAGCAGCGGCGCGATTGGGTGAGGCCGACGATCCGGGGCGAGATCATCTGGTGCCAGGGGTATTCGGAACCGGGGGCGGGCAGCGACCTCGCGGCGATCAGCACGCGGGCCGTGGTCGACGGCAACGATTTCGTCGTCAACGGCCAGAAGATCTGGACAAGCTCGGCCCACTACGCGGACATGATGTTCCTGCTTTGCCGCACCGAACCCGACAAGTCCAAGCATGCAGGCCTGTCTTATCTGCTGCTGTCGATGAAGACGCCGGGCATCGAGGTGCGCCGCCTCAACACCATGACCGGTTCGGAGTTCAACGAGGTCTTCTTCACCGATGTCCGCGTCCCGACGGACCAGATCGTGATGGGCCGGGGCGACGGCTGGACCGTCGCCAACGTGACGCTCAAGTTCGAGCGCGTTGCGGTGGGTAACGTCAACAAGCTGGTGCATCGGTTGCACAGGCTGATCGAGTTGCTGGGCCGCGAGACAATCGACGGCACGCCGTTGTTGCAAATGCCCGAGTACCGCACGCGCCTGCTGCGTCTGCAGGGCGAGGTGATGGCGTGGCAGGCGCACCAGCTCCGGCTGCTGACCGAAACGGCGCGCGGTGAAGATCCGGGGGTGGCGCGCATGATCGTCAAGTACGGCGGCACGATGACCGCGCACCGCCTGTCGGCGCTGGCGGTCGACGCCCTCGGCGCGGCGGGTTCGATCTTCGAGCCCAAGGGCGAAGGCGGCCAGGACGACGACGTCACCGGCTGGAACACCGATTATCTCTACGACATCGGGCTGCTGATCGGGGGTGGTACGTCGAACATCCAGAAGAACATCATCGGCGAACGAGGCCTCGGCCTGCCGCGCGAGCCGAAGGCCGCGGCCGCGGAAAGAAGCGGCCGATGAACATTGGTCTGAATGAAGAACAGCGGATGTTCGCCTTGGCGCTCAAGCGCTATCTCGGCGAAGCCGTCCCCATCGAAAGCCTGCGCGCGCAAGCTCCCGCTGCGCCGGCGCTCGACACGGCGCTGTGGCAGGGCCTGACCGAACTGGGTGTGCCGGGGCTGATGGTTCCGGAGGAGTTTGGCGGCAGCGGTCTCGGCATGATCGATGCCACAATCGCCGCAGAACAGATGGGCGCGGTCGCGGCGCCGGCACCTTTCACGGGCAGCGCGGCGATGGCGACATGCGCGCTGTTGTCGTCGGAAAGCGACGCGCAGCGCAGGGAGTGGTTGCCGCGCATCGCTGCCGGCGATGTGCGGATTGCCGTCGGCTTCGCCTCGACCTTGTCGGGGCAGACCGGCACGGCCCGCGTGGCCGCATTGGATGGCGACCGGCTTTCGGCCCATGTCGAAGCTGTCCTAGAAGCCGAGAGCGCGACCCATTTCCTGCTTTACCGGGCGGACGGCTGCGCCGCGCTGGTCGAAGCCTCCTCGGCACAATTGGAGACGCGTGCCAGCGTCGATGCCACGCGCCTTGTGTCGTCGATTGTGTTGGACGGCGCGCCGGGGCAACCGCTGGCGGTCAGGCGCGGCACCGAGCGCGACGCGGCAATCCAGGTGCTCGATGCCGGCCGGCTGGCGCTGGCCTGCGACGCGCTTGGCGCGTGCCAGACCCTGCTCGACAAGTCCGTTGCCTATGCGAAGGAGCGACAGCAGTTCGGCCGCCCCATCGGAAGTTTTCAAGGTGTCAAGCACATGTGTGCGGACATGGTCACCTTGCTCGAGCCGTGCCGCGCGCTGGTTTGGCATGCAGCGATGCTGCGGGATGCCGGATCGGCCGACGCTCGGATCGCCTCGCTGCAGGCCAAGGCGCATATCGGCGACGTCAGCCGCGAGGTCTCGAGGATGGCAATCGAGGTCCATGGCGGCGTCGGCTTCACCGACATGCTGGGACTGCCGTCATGGTTTCGCCGTGTGGCGCTCGATCGCCAGATACTGGGCGGCCCCGAGCGGTGTCGGCACGAGGCGGCGCAGGCGCAGGGGTGGGTTGAATGATGACGGAATACCCTGCCGTCGACAGTTGGGATTTCGCGATACAGCAGAAGATCGGCCGTGTCCCTCACGGCATTGGTCATGACTCCAGAGGAGATATCATGAAGAGACGAGCCTTCGGCATCCTTCTCGCGGTCGCAGCGATCGGCCTGTTCGGTCCCGCAGCCGCCGCCGACACATGGCCTTCCCAGCCCATCAAGTGGATCGTGCCCTATGCGGCCGGCGGCCCGTCGGATTGGCTGGCGCGCCTGGTGGGGCAGAAGCTCGCGGAACGGGTCGGCCAGCCCGTGGTGATCGAGAACCGCGCCGGTGCGGGCGGCAACATCGGCACCAACTTTGTCGCCAAGTCGCCGCCGGACGGCCTGACGATCGTGCTGGGCAACTTCGGTCCGATCGCAGTCAATCGCAGCCTGTACCAGGATCTGCCCTACGATCCGGAGAAGGATCTGGCGCCGATTTCGTTGCTGGCAGCCTATCCCAACCTGGTCCTGGTGACCCCATCGTTCGGTCCGAAGTCGGTCAAGGAGATGATTGCGCTCGCCAAGGCCAGTCCGGACAAGCCCCTGATCTATGGCAGTGCGGGCGTCGGCACCTCCGGTCATCTGACCGGCGAGATGATGTCGAAGATGGCCGCAATCGGCATGACCCACGTTGCCTATCGGGGAAGCGCCCCCGGACTTACCGATACGATCGCGGGCCATCTGCCCATCATGCTGGATCCGATCTCGGCAGGGACCGTAGCGATGGTGCGCGAGGGCAAGCTTCGTGTTCTGGCGGTGACGTCGGCGCAACGCTCGCCACTGCTTCCTGATGTTCCAACCCTCGCCGAAGCGGGGCTCCCGGGCTTCCAGGTGACCGGATGGATCGGCGTGCTCGCGCCGAGCGGAACACCACCCGCGATTCTCAAGCGCCTTTCGGACGAGATCACGGCCATCATGCAGACGCCCGAGATCCGCGACAAGATGGCCGAGGCGGGAGCGATTATCCCGCCGCTCGGGCCCGACTATTTCGCCGGCTTCATCCGCGAGGAATCGGAGCGTTGGCAGAAGGTCGTCAAGGCCGCCAACATCAAGGCAGAGTGACGTATAACGCGACGATGGCGTCCTTCGATCCCGCGTGGCTGCGCCACGCGTAGCCCATCTCCGGCCCGGCAGGACTTGAACCTGCAACCGGACCGTTATGAGCGAAGGGATGTGCAACGACCTTGCGACTGCAATAATCTATCGTCCAACTCAGGCGACGAAAGCGCTTGTCGGCAACCCCGCACTGGCGGTCGGAGGAGGCTTGGATGGAGCTGTCATATTCGCAGAATCTGGAAGACTATCATCTCTGGTTGGCCTTTGCGGGACAAGCCACCGGGACCTATGTCGATATCGGCGCGGGGCATCCGATAGCCGATAACGTGTCATTTTGGTTCTACGAGCGCGGCTGGCGTGGCGTCGTCGTCGAGCCGCAGTTCAGGCTTGCGGCGCTCTATCCGCGGCTGCGTCCGCGCGACGTCGCGGTTGCCGGCCTCGTCGGACGAGCGTGCGGCGAGGCCGATTTCCATGTCGTCGACCGCCTGCACGGCCTCTCGACATCGATGGAAGGTGTGGCGCAGGCGGCGCGAGCGTTCGGCGTCGATTATCAGACGATCCGCAGTCCGGTGACGACGCTCGCGGAACTGTGCGCACGTCATGATCTCGGCACGATCGACTTCCTCAAGATCGACGTCGAAGGCGCGGAGGGCGACGTGCTGCGAGGGGGTGATTGGCAGCGCTTCCGGCCCAAGGTGGTTGTCGTGGAAGCGGTTGCTCCGATGACGTCGGAGCCGTCCTGGCAGGATTGGGAGCCGTTCCTGATCGCGCAGCAATATCGCTTCGTCCTGTTCGACACGCTCAACCGCTTCTATGTTGCGGAAGAGTGCCCCGAGATCATGGCGCGATTCCCGGCCGAGCGGGCCCCTTGGCACGCGGTTCGTCACATGTACGAGATCGGACGCGCGCCCGAGAACGAGCAGCATCCCGATCATGCGCTGGCGCGGGATCTGGCGCGCGGCTTCTGGGCGAGCCTGCCGTACCTCGATCCGGACGTCATTGCGTCCATTCTGGGCCGGGCGCGCCTGGTCGAGGGACGCGATGACCTGGCGGCCCTCGCCGCGACGGCGGGAAGCGAACCATTTCGCGCGGCGCTGGGGCGTATCGCCTGCGGCTATGACGGCGGACAGGTCAATGAAGAATGAGACCTCGAACGCCCACTACTGGTGAAATTTGCGCGCGCTCCGGAAACCTTCCGGCCTGCTCCCCGTACATTGCGTATGTCCAGCAAGCCGGGAAGCATTTGACGGTGGGCAAAGCTCCTCAAGCCGATCGCCTGAGCGATCAGATAAGGGCACTGCGCGAGCAGGCCAAGCGCCTTCCCGCTGGTCCTGAAAGGGATGAACTCCTGCGCAGCGCAAAGCAGGACGAAGCTGCGTTGCGTGTGCTTCAGTGGGTCAGTTCTTCGGGTCGTCTGCCGCCACCATCGGGCCTGATTCCCATGAAGCGACATCCATTACGGCGAAAATGACCCGGCACGGAATGCTCGCAGCATTTGGTTTGCTATCCACCGAGTGCGGCGCGAATGGCTGTTGCCAGTTCGTCCACGGTCTCGACCACATGGTGTGCGCCAGCGGCCATCAACCGCCCGGCATCATGGTGTCCCCAGCCGACGCCTATCGACCGCAATTGTGCCGCCCCGGCCATCTGCATGTCGAAGGTGGTATCGCCAATGAAAATTGCGTCTTTTGCTTCCACCCCTGTTGCGGCCAGCGCCTGAAGAAGCATCGCGGGATGCGGTTTCGACGGCGCCGTATCCGCCGCCTGAATGGTTTCAAAGAACTCGTTCCATCTCAGCGTCCGTAGGGCAGGAGCAATAGTATCAGACCTGTGCCCGGTCGCGATACCCAACACGGTATCGACGGCACGGCTCAACTCACGGAGGAGTTCGTCGACTCCGTCGAATGGCCTTTCGGCAAAAGCCGGATCCGCCCTCAGCTTTGGCAGCAGGAGGTCATAGGCCCGGACCATTTCCAGGATGGGCGCCCCGGGGCCCGCGAGATCCGCCAAAATGACATCGAGCGATTTTCCAACCAGCGCAAGGCTGTGAGCCGGGACGGGAGCAGGCAGTCGAAACTCGGAGAAAACGATCCGATGGCTCTCGAGGATCAACGGACGGCTGTCCACCAGGGTCCCGTCGAAATCGAAGATGACCAATTTCATGGTTATCTCTGACGAGTTTGTGAAAGCCGGCGCATTGCTCCCTCAGTCCACAGCATCGGCGAAAGTCGATGGCCTCGGTGCTCTCATGGCTATGGCCGCAGCCTATCTATGCAGGCACGAATAGGTTCGGATCAATTCTCGGGTATGCAACGGGACAACGAGCTGTCTTTTCATGTTGTTTGTTGCGGTGGCGCAGGCAAGCCAAAAGTAATTTCCGGCCGGGTCGATGACCAGTCGTTCCGGCTCGAAGTTTGAGAGAATTACCGACAAATATGGAATAGTCGAGAACCACTCCAGGGCGGTGAGGTCTGGCTGAGCCCGCTTTGACGAGATAAATCGCGGATCGCCGAGGGTTGGATCGGAGGCCTGGCTTATTGCGAGGCTGGCGATTGCATCCCGGTAGCGAGACCAGGCTGCGACGAATTTTCCGGTCTCGACGACATGGATAAGGGTGACTGCGAGCAGGATCGAGCCAAGCGCGCACATCCTCTGTTCGGGCGCACCTAAGGGACGTCGAAGCTTGGCCAGCGGGTCTGCGATCAGCCCTTCTCGCGCCATGGCGGCAAGGGCAGCCATCACGCCGAGCACAGGAGTTGCGATGACCAGGGCAGTCCGCAGATAGTAGCGGCTGCTTGCATGCACCGAGTGGTCGAACCACAGCCAGAAAATGCAAAGAAATACGAGCAGTGCTCCGAGGGAGTAGATACAAGCCCGCTTCGGGAGCCAAAGGGAAACCAATCGGTATATCGCCGTATAAGCGATCACCGCCGCCAGCAATTCCACGACGATACTGACGCTCATGATCGCGGGATCGAAGAAGTGCAGGGCGGCACGCACGAAAGCGTCTGCGTAATAGTCGTCAGGCGGCAACAGGATCTTCCCTGCAAGGGCCAGCGAGGAAACCACGATCAGGCTTGTGATGCCGCGCCGGAATGGCATGCTTCGAAAGCCGCGCGGCGCCAGGGTGGCAAGGACGGCGAGCAGCAGAACGAAGGCGCCTTCATGCGTGAAGGCCAGTAGAAGCCATGCCGCAAACACCATCAAGGCCCCGCGACGGGTCGGCCTCGCGTAATGGCTGAGTGCCAGCGTCGGCCAGAAGATCGCGTGCGCGAGCCACATTTCGGTGGGAAAGCCGAAGATGAGCGGACAAAGCAGGGCAGTCGAACCGCACGCGTAAAGAAAGATCAGGCGGCCGGGCGAGCGATCGGCTGCGTAAGTCACTGCCAAGCCGGCCAGCGGGGCAATGTAGAACAAGAAGCCATAGGCGATAATCCCAGCCCGCGGCTTGCTCGTGATTTCGACGAGCATCTCAGCCGGCAACAACGTGAGGAGAAACACGGACGCGCGGCCGGAAATGTTATGCCAATGAAAAGCCCAAACGTCCTGCACGGCGACAGCGTAGGAAAACATCGCCCCATCGCCGTAGAGTTCGAGTTCCTGGGAGAGCGCTATGACGACGAAGGCGGCGGACCAGCACAGGCCCGTTGCAACTACCAACCGCCGGACTGAACGCTCATCCTCGCGCAATGCTGGGTCGGGCATATCGGTGACTGCTCGAATGGGCGCGCGACACGGCCTGTAGCGAAGCGCGATACGAATTCACAATGCCTCTTCGGATGACGCCTTGAGCGTGACAAGCTTGTGCCCCGAGCGCACGGCCTTCGTCGTCAGGTATCGCTTGTTGTGAGGCGTGACAGGGGCCTCAAGCGGTGTGCGGGCCGTGACCTCGATACCGGCCTTCGTCAACCCGTCGAGCTTGGCGGGATTGTTGGTAAGCAGCACGATCCGGGTGTAGTTGAGCGCCCGTAGCATGTGGGCGGCGACGTCGTAGTCCCGCTCATCATCTTCGAAGCCGAGCGTCGTGTTGGCATCCTGCGTGTCGAGGCCTGCATCCTGTAGTCGATAGGCGCGCATCTTGTTCGCCAGGCCGATGCCGCGCCCTTCCTGGGCGAGATACAGGATGATGCCGCCGCCGAGCGTTTCCAGGCGACCGATTGCCAGTCGAAGCTGGTCCCCGCAATCGCATCGCCGGGAGCCGAAGACGTCACCGGTCAGGCATGCCGAGTGAAGCCGAACCGCTACAGGTCTGGAATGGTCGGGGCTTCCGACAATGATGGCGACCTGATCAACGCCGAGCGCATCTCGAAACACGACAAAGCGCGCCGGCTCCCCCGACGCCAGCGGAATGGATGCCTCGCTGGCCACCGCCAATGTCCCCGTTGCGCTGGCGACAAATCGATTGACCGCATCGGCGTCGACGACAGAAATCGAGTGAGCCATTTCGCTCTCAATGGCCGTCACCTGCGCGGTCAGGATCGCCGGCAGGCCGCGGGCCAATTTGACCATCCGGATGGCCGCTCGCGCGGCGTAGCCCGCAGCCTCGGCTCTTGCATTGAAATGGCTGTTGTTGCCAGCAGCGAGTTCAAAAATGCCGCCCGCATCAATGGTGCGGGGAAGCGGCAATGTCATCGGCATGGACGTATCCAGATCGATCGCGCGCGCTCGCTGCTGGGTGACGATCAGTTTCGGGGTAGCCGGTCCGCACAGTGTTGTAAACTCGTCAAACCTCCGGTTGTCGAGACCTTCGACAAGCAGGGCAATCAGGCTTTCGTCGGAGGCGCTAACGCGGACGGGTCTGCAGGCCTGTAGTTCACTCAGGGCGCGACTGACGTCAAGGTGCTCTCTGCTGCCGAACAGGGCTGAACCGGCTGGCATTGGCGAGGCGTTCATTCCGGGGCCTTCTGTTGCTGGACGCGTTCGTGGAACACCGAAAGTCCCAAATCATTCCTATAGAAATCCGATGGATTTTTCGGATCGAGTGGCCGATAGTAGCATTGATAATGGGTGGGCCCCCTAATTTGATCACTTCCGTGCAGCTAAGCAATTTGTTGGTCGAAAAAGTTGCCAGGCCTGATGCATGGGGCAGCTTTGCCGAACTCTTCCGTAGAGGACAGCAACCCCTGCCGCAGGGTTGGGGCGATGTGTTCGGCCCCCTACGGAACGGTACGGTCGATGATCTCGTTATGGTCGGGCAACTCGGCCAGTCGCTCGACGGCCGGATCGCGACAGTTACCGGTCATTCGAAATATATCAATTGTCCGGCCGGTATTGAGCACCTGCATCGCCTGCGCTCGCTGGTGGACATTGTCGTCGTCGGCGTCGGCACCGCCATCGCCGACGATCCGCAACTTACGGTCCGGCAGGTGCCCGGGCCTCAGCCGGCGCGTGCCGTTATCGATCCCGGAGGGCGACTGGGCGCGAGTGCGAAACTATTCGCCGCGGACGGCGTCCGGCGCTTTCTGATTACCGCGGAAGGCTCAAATGCCACGGTCCCTCCGGGAGTTGAAATCATCAGTTTACCTGCTCACGACGGCGACATCGCTCCGTCCGATATCGCTTCATCGCTGCGACGGGCAGGAATGCGCCGCATGCTGATCGAAGGCGGGGCCGATACTCTGTCGCGCTTTATCGCAGCGCGGTGCCTCGACCGCCTGCATGTGACTGTTGCGCCAGTGATGTTGGGGGCAGGGGGGCCCGGCATCGAGTTGCCGCCACTCGAGCGGGCCGACCAGGCGCATCGGATGCCTGCTCGCGTGCACAGAATCGATGACGATGTGCTGTTCGACTGCGATCTGTCGGGTCAGCGAGTTGTGCTCGGCGCGGCAAGGAAGTCGACGTGACCCACGCGCATCGTTGAAGTTTGCTGTTCCACGGCCTCCCTTCGCCGGGTCAGCCAGTGATCGATCTCGCGGCCCGGCAGGCATTGCATTTCGCTCGCGGCAGTGGCCCACCCATTGAGTAATTCGATCTGGATATCCCGGTCGGTGGTTCCGAGTATCCAGTCCGACATGCCCTGCACGGTCGAATACCCGAGCATTTCAAACCTCGAGATCGCGGCAGCGGCGGCTGAGGGGCCCAGTGCGGGCCCAAATCCCTTGTCGGTATGCTGATGGGCATTCACGGCGGCTGTTATGGCCGCATCCGTTCGGTCGACCGGGAAAAGGTCAATCCGGCCATTGTAGGTGAGGGCTGCATAAACCGGCAATCCGCGTGCGCTCGCTTGATTGGCAAAGCGCTCCAGCCAGGCCTCGGAGACGAGATCGAGTAGTGCGGAGGTCGCGATGAGGTCGCTCGGCCGGTTGAGCACGATTTCAAGGTCGCTGTTGAGGTCAAGTTGAACGGCATTCAGGCCGACGTTGTCCGGGAGATGTCCGGCGCGGGCTGCGTTCAACAGGCGGGAGTCGTTGTCCACGAGATCCCAATGTTGCCGCGCCGGCAATTGCGGGCTGAGCGATCGCAACGTGGACCCTGTACCGCAGGCGAGGTCGACAAGACGCACGGCGCTCTTCGATTTCAACAAGGAGATCGCCGCGCCCAGCACCGCAGGGTTACGCGCACGGATGTCGTAGCCTTCCCGCAAAGTCAGCCATTCGACGGAGAATCCGCTCATGCAAGCCGATCCAGCGTAGCGGCAAAGATTGCGGCGGACTGCCGCCAGGTGGGCAGCGAGCGCGCGGCCACCAGCGCCGCTTTGGAAAGGAGCTGGCGCCTGTCGGCATCAACCATGACGCCACGCAGAACGGCCGCGAGTGCGGCGGGATCGTCGGGGGGCACCAGCAGTCCCGCGCCCTGCGGAATCGTTTCGGGTATAGCCCCTGCCGTCGTTCCGATCACGGGAAGGCCGTACGATAACGCCTCGGCGTAGGCCATTCCATAACCTTCAAAGCGCGATGCGAGGACGAAGAGATCGGCCTTGCCGTACAGCATGGCGAGCTGTGCCGCAGGGACCGCGCCCAAGGTTTCGATCCGGCCGGTGAGCCCATAATGCGAGACGAGGTCTTGAAGTTTGGCCACCTCGCTGGGATCCCGCGTGAGGTCGCCCACGATCGCGAGCCGCCATGGCAGATCGGCGAGGAGCGCAAGAGCGGACACGAGTACGTCGAAGCCCTTGCGCGGCACGACCGATCCGACCGACAGGAGTTGCGGCACATCGTGCGGGGCTCGCGAAATCCGCTGCACGGGATCACTTCCCGGCCTCGCAACGGTAATGTGTTCGGCCGGTACGCCGTAGCCGGAGGCGACGAGCTTTGCCGTTGCGGCGCTCGTCACGACGACTTCCTGTACCTCGGCCAGCGCCGCCCGTTCGCTGCGGCGAAGGGCGTCGGCGCGCTCGGCCGTCAGTCCGACTTCGAGCGCCAATGGATGATGCACCAGGGCGACCAGCGGGTGTTCGCTTGCGAGCTCGGCAGCAACGTCAGGCAGGACTCCGAGCGCGAGGCCATCCAGTATGATCGGCCGCCCTCCCGGTATCGCAGACAGCAGAGATCGCGCCGCCTTTCTGGTCGTCTCGTCAGGCGATGGAAATCCTTCGCCGATATTCAGATAGTCGACTTCCCAGTCCAATTCCCGGAGTTCGGCCATGATCCGGCGGTCGTAGGCGTATCCTCCCGTCGGTGTGTCGAGACTGCCCGGCACCGCGAAGACGACCCGCTTCACCACAAGGGCGCCTCATACTGTGCCCGCGCGACGTGAGACTCGGAAATCGTGATGCGTAGAGCCCTGAGCTCTCGCCCCGGACGGCCGAGTTCTCCGGCGCGGGCGGTGTTGGCGAGGCCATCGTGAATGTGTTTGGCAATAAATTCCGTCGTGGTGTTGCGGCTCTTGAATTCAGGAATGTCGTCGAGATTGCGGTAATTGAGCGGAGACAAGATCGCCTTCAGGGCATCGTGGGCGCGCCCGATGTCGATGACGATTCCATTGTCGTCGAGCGTTTCCGCGATGAAGGCCGCGTCGATCACGAAGGTGGCTCCGTGCAATGCCTGCGCGGGCCCGAAGACTGCGCCCTGAAACGAATGTGCGATCATGATGTGATCTCGAACTTCGACGGTGAACAAGGCTGCTCCTTACAAATAGGCGATGGGTTGACAGAGTATGCCGCTCCCGGCGGCGAGAATCTCCGGCAGCCGTTTCGGCAAATCGCCGAAAGCGATTGCCGGGGCGAGCAAGGCGTCAAGTCGGGGGTCAGCCAGCAAGCCGACGGCCGCCGAGAGACGGCGATGGTGGCTCCAGCGCGGACGATGTGAGGCGGCGATACTTCCAACCTGGCTTGATATCAGCCGAAGGCGACGGCTGTGGAATGGTCCGCCAAGAAGCGCGCTTACCGCCCGATCACCATACCAGCTCATTTCAAGCACGGTCGCTTCGTCTCCAGCAAGATCCAGCGCAGTGCCGAGTCCGTCGGGCGATCCGCTGGCGTGCACCACGACGTCGCAGTCGCGCTTTGCTTTCGCCGGCTCCGCGAAACCAACACCGAGCGCGGAGGCTAATTCCGCGCGGGCTGGATTAATGTCGACAAGGGTAACTTTGGCTCCGGGCAGCTGCCCGCACAGATAAGCAACGAGGCAGCCGACGACGCCTGCTCCTACGACAGCAATGTCGTCGGCCGGACCCGGCACAGCATCCCACACGCCATTCAGTGCGGTTTCCATGTTGGCCGCAAGCAGCGCGCGATGCGGCGGCACGTTGTCCGGCAGCATCACCACCGAAGCTGCGGGAACGTTGAACGCGGTTTGATGCGGGTGCAGCACGAAAACGTTCCTGCCTCGCAAGGCGACGCTGCCGTCTTCCACGCGCCCGACAGTCGCATAGCCATATTTGACCGGGAACGGAAATTCTCCGGCCATGAACGGGGCGCGCATGCGGGCGAATTCACTCCTGGGAACGCGCCCGGCAAAGACAAGCGATTCAGTGCCGCGGCTGACAGCGCTGCAGAGGCTCGTCACACGGACCTCGCCGGCGCCCGGAAGAGCCAAGATTTCCTGCCGGATTTCGACCTTGCCTGCTTCGCAATACCAAAGGGCCGCGGCAATATCGGCGCTCGCACTGGCAGCCATTTCTTCAATCTCGGGCTGGAATTACCGGGGCTCGGACGTGTTATAAAGGGTAGTCTGCACCACCCGGTGCTGAATGAGAAGCCGAAACCCCGCCAGGCATATGCTGCGAAATGGTCGAGATTGACGCCGTCGGAAAGATCATGTTCGCGAGGCGGGCGGCGTTCTTCGTCCTGTTTGTCGTGACCATGGCGGGCTCCCTGTGTCTCGCCGCGATGGCGTTGTCACCCGGAGGGCTTGGAGCATTCGACGTCCTCGCGCTGGTCCTGTTTGCGATCATCTTGCCCTGGATGGTCGCGGGCTTTTGCAATGCCCTGATCGGCTTCGTCATCATGCGCTCTTCCTCCGATCCCCTCGCCGCCGTGCTGCCGGCTGCCGGATTGATCCGCAATGACGAGACGGTTACGGCGTCGACAGCGATCCTGCTTTGTGTTCGCAACGAACTGCCGATGCGTGCCATCCGCAACCTCGAACCGATGCTCGATGGCCTTTGCGCGTCCGGCTACGGAGAACGCTTCCATCTCTATGTCCTGAGCGACACCAATGATGCCGGACTCGCAGCCGGTGAAGAGGCGGCCTTCGCCGGGTTGATTGCGATGTGGCGCGGTCGGATCGCGATCAGCTACCGGCGGCGTACGGCGAACGACGGCTTCAAGGCCGGCAATATCAGGGAATTCTGCGAGCGCTGGGGAGATCGCCACGAATTCGCAGTCACGCTCGATGCCGACAGCTTCATGCCGTCGGATGCCATCATCCGGCTCGTTCGCATCATGCAGCTCGATCCAAGGCTCGGCATCCTGCAGGGGCTGATCGTCGGGCTTCCATCGACGAGCCTGTTTGCCCGCATTTTCCAGTTCGGCATGCGGCTCGGTATGCGCTCCTACACGATCGGGAGCGCGTGGTGGCAGGGCGATTGCGGGCCGTATTGGGGACACAATGCGGTTCTGCGCCTCAAGCCGTTCATTGAGCACTGCCAGCTACCCTTGCTGGCCGGCGACAGCGAGACCGAGCGGCATATCCTCAGTCATGACCAGATCGAGGCGGCGCTGATGCGGGCGGCCGGCTATCACGTGCGCGTTTTGCCGCGGGAAGACCTGGGTTGGGAGGACAATCCTCCGACATTACTCGAATTCATGCGCCGCGACCTGCGCTGGTGCCAAGGCAACATGCAGTATTTGAGGCTGGTGACGCTGCCGGGTTTGACGCCGGTCAGCCGCTATCAGCTTGTACTTGCCATTCTGATGTTTATCGGCTCGCCGGCGTGGATCGGCTTGCTCGGTCTGGCAACGGCCGCGCTCGTCCTCTGCGATGATCCTGCCAACATCATGCGACCAGAATTCGCAAGCACGCTGTTCGCCTGGGTTCTCGTGATGTGGTTCTCGCCGAAGATCGCCGGAGCGCTGGACGTCCTGCTTTCGTCGGAAGAGCGTCGCGCGTTCGGTGGAGCGGGCCGGTTCATCGTCAATTTCGCAATTGAAACGGCCTTTTCGATCGTCCTGTGCCCGATCCTCTGGATCAGCCATACGATCTTCCTGTTCGGCCGGGTCTTCAATCGTGACATCAACTGGATGGGGCAAGTTCGCGACGACCACAAGGTACCGCTTGGCTTGGCGGCGCGCGATCTCTGGCCGCAGACCTTCGCTGGGTGCCTCTCGCTCGGATTTGTGTCGATCAGCCAGCCATGGGCGCTGCCACTTATGCTTTTGCTGGCAGGCGGGCCGGCCTTTGCCGTGCCTTTCGCAACGATAACCGCCTGGCCATTCCTCGGCAGCCTTGCCGCGCGGATCGGCATTGGCCGCCTCCCCGAAGAGACGGCAACGCCGGACGATCTGCTCGAGCTTGCGTTGCCCGCGATCAGCACGCAGGGCAGGCCGCCCCTGACGAATTCGGTCTAGCCGATGCTCCGGTCCTTCCGCACCGCGCGCGCCACGCTGAGGTCACTTCGCATCTATTATGCAGACCGGAATCGCGTAGCGGCGATGGACCGGTTCTATGGCAATTTCGTTCGATCGGGAGACCTGGTTTTCGACGTCGGCGCGCATGTCGGCGACAGGGTTGCGTCGTTTCGGCGGCTCGGCGCCAGAGTCGTCGCCGTCGAACCGCAACGGGCGATGGTAAGGACGCTACGGCTGCTCTACGGGTACGACCGGTCGGTGACGATCGAAGCGGTCGCGGTCGGCGCGCAGGCGGGCAGGGCGCGGATGCTGATCAACTCGGACAACCCGACGGTATCGTCAATGTCGCCCGCGTTCGTGGAAGCCGCTCGCGGTGCGCCCGGCTGGGAAGCACAGCACTGGAGCGGATCAGCCGATGTCGCGGTCACGACGCTGGATGCGCTGATCGCAAGGCACGGCGTCCCTGCGTTCGTCAAACTGGACGTAGAAGGCTTTGAGGCTGAGGCGCTGAGCGGCCTGTCGCAAGCGGTGCGCGCGCTGTCATTCGAGTTCACCACCATTCAGCCGGGTGTGGCGCTGGCCTGCATCGAGCGATGCGTCGCGCTGGGGTATGAGCGGTTCAATGCTGCTCTCGGCGAAAGCCAAACCATGATCGGCGAGTGGGTTGGCGCAAAGGAGATTGCTCGCTGGCTGATGGCGCTCCCGCAGGCCGCGAATTCAGGTGACATCTATGCCGTTGCGGCCTGAGGGTGATCCGTCGCGGTCACGCTTCCTGATGGCAAGCGTTGCGATACTGCTTGCAATCGGCTTCGGACTGACCTTGCTGATTTTCTATCCCGGCGTCATGACCTTCGACGCCAAATACCTTCATGAGTACGCCACGAAGGGAACGATGGGGGATTGGCAGTCCCCGCTCATGGTCTGGCTGTGGAGTCTGATCGATCCGATTGCTCCCGGAGCCGGCAGCATGTTCCTGCTGATCGCTGTGACCTATTGGCTGGGCTTCGGGGTCCTTTCGCTCTCGCTTGCATGCCGCGGCAGCAAGATTGCGCTGTTGCTCCCATTGCTGGCCTTGACTCCGCCGGCTTTGGCACTTGCCGGCATCATCTGGCGCGATGTCCTTTTTGCGGCGTGCTGGCTGCTCGCGGGATCGGTCGGGTTCGCGGTATCCGACCGGAATTCGTGGATCAGACTGAGCGGGCAAGCGCTGGCGCTGGCATTGGTATTAGTCGGTGTCTTGCTTCGGCCCAACGCCTTGCTGGCGGCGCCGGTACTGGCCGCCTACGCGATCTGGCTGTCGCCGGCGTCGCTGCGAAGGACGGCGCTCCTCTATATACCGGCGGCGCTGCTTTGCTTCGGTGTCGTGCAACTCGTCTATTATGGCGTGCTCGGCGCAAAGCGCGAGCATCCACTGCAGACGATCATGATTTTCGATCTCGGCGGCATCAGCCATTTCGCCAAGGAAAACCAGTTTCCGGTAAGTTGGAGCGAGGCGGAAAATGCGATGCTGCTCAACGACTGCTATCAGCCGACGATGTGGGACTTGTATTGGCGGCTCGAGCCATGTGACTTCGTGATGAGGAAGGTCGAGCGCGAAAAGGGCCTGTTCGGCACTTCTGCCATAACGCAGGCATGGCTGGCGGCGATCGCGCGGCATCCGGTTGCCTATCTGCAGCACCGCTCGGCCTTCATGTGGAATTTTCTCGCCGGCGACAATCTGACGATGTGGACTGCCGATGTCGACAACCCGGCGCGGGACGTCTTTGCAAATCGCGCCGCGTTCGGCGCATTGCGCTCGGCGCACGATGCGTTGAAGCCGACTCCGTTTTTTCGTGCCGGCTTCTGGTTGCTCGCCTGCGTGGCGCTGTGCGGCATCGCGTGGAGCAGGACGCCGCGCGAGGCGGCTTTTGTGTTCGGCGTCTGCGGATCGGCTTCCGTCTACGTTCTGACTTTTTACGGAGTAGGTGTTGCCTCCGACTACCGCTACGGCTACTGGGCCGTGCTGGCAGCCCTTGCGGGCGGCGCCGTTCTGCTGTCGGGCGATTCCGTCGGGCCGGACCAACAAGGCTAGAGCGGTCTATTGCTTCGGCTCCCCCGACGCCGTCCAGTTCTTGTAGTCTGCCTCAGAAACGGTGGGCAGCTTCTTGACGAAAGATGCAATCGCCCAGATTTCATCGTCCTTGACACCGGCCAGCTCAAAGCTCGGCATGCCCGTCATGTTGATGCCGTTCTTGATGATCCAGAACAACTGGGCCGGGGAGAGGTCGTCGGCGACCTTCTTCAGGTCGGGCGGATCGGGGTGCAGCCCTTCCGAATATTTCAGCCACATCACCCCGGGGGCGCCGTGACAGTTGGCGCAACCGTTGCCGGCATAGGCCTTCGCGCCGGCCTGCACCGTGGCGGCATCTCCGAATGCGGCTGGCGGACGGTCGGTGGCGTGACGATTGATGGACGCCACCCGGACTTTGGTCAGGGCCCAGGTTACCACGGCAGGATCTTCCGCTGTCCCGGCTACGCTGTAGTATCCGCCAAAGAAAAACAGGGCGCAGCCAATGCCGAATACGATCGCAAGCGCGCCGATCGCCGCAACAAGACGCATGGGAGCCTCCGTCCGTGTGCTGTCACAGGGTCGGAAATTATGACCCGGACCTGGAATACCGAGCCGTCCGCAAGGTTGCACAGGATTGGACATGATGGACCAAATGACGCGCGGCCCTGGATCAAAATTCGATGACTGGCGCCCGGACCGGCCCGCCGGGCGGAACCCGTTGAGCATGTTCCGCACTGCATCAAGCGCCGCTGTTGTTCCGGTATGCCTGCCGCATGCGGCCGGGCTGATCCTTCTCGCTGTAACCGAGCGAAGCATGATCGGGGCGGGCGTCTTCCTGCTCGTCTGGATCATGCTGAACTGCCTGTGCCTGGCGCTCGTGCGGCGTCCGGCCGTAGCGGCGCTGATCTCGTTCGCAATCCTTCTTGGACTGACACAGCTGTCCCGCTTCAAGTTCGACAAGCTCTGGATGACCGTCGATTTCGTGGACGTTATGATTGTCGATCGCGACACCACTGCGTTCCTGCTCGCGATATTCCCCTCACTTCGCTGGTGGATTGCATTGGCTGCCGCGGCAACGATCGTCGCCATCGTCATCGCCTGGCGATTCGATCGCTATCGCGTCCGGTTGTGGAAAAGCCTCGCAGGGTTTGCGGTATCGGCCGCGACGCTGGTTGCCGTCTCGCTGCTCTGGCCGACCGGGCTGAACGAGGATTTTGCCGATCGCAACTATGTCTCGAAATTCGCGCGCACCGGTGTCGAAGCGGTTCATGAACTGATGACGCAGGGGTATCTGGACGTCACGACGGGCCCTGCAGAACAGCTCGCACCCGCAGGCAGCACTGTTTGCCATCCGGCACGTAAGCTACCGCACATCATCCTGCTGCATGACGAATCAAGCTTCGATATCGCCGCCGCATCCGATATCAAGGTGCCGGCCGGCTATGCCGGCCACTTCGAGTCGTTCGACGGCAAATCGCGCAAGCTTTTCGTTGAGGGCATCGGAGGCCCAAGCTGGTTCACCGAGTTCAACGTACTCACCGGACTCTCCGTCCGTTCCTTCGGCCGCTTTGCGACGTCGGTCACGCGGATCGCGCCAGGCCACATCTATCGCGGGCTGCCGCGTACTTTGTCGGGCTGCGGCTACAAAACCTTCAGCCTCTATCCGTTCTACGGCTCCTTCATCGGGTCGCGCGCATTCCAGACCACGGCCGGAATCGCCCAATACCTCGACATGAAGGACCTCGGCACGACCGATTTCGAGCCCGACAGTTTCTATTACGACCGGGCGATCGATCTGATCGGTCGCGAAGGCAAGAGCGGGCCGCTCTTCCTCTATGTCTACACGGTCGCCAACCATTTCCCGTGGGACAAGCAGCTGCGCCCGGAATTGACGCCCGGCTGGCGCGGCCTTGGCAATCCACCCGATGTCGAGGAATACATCCGTCGACAGGCGATGTCCGCGCGGGACTATAGCCGGCTGCTGGAACGGCTGGCCCGGGAATTCCCGGCCGATGCCTTCCTCATTGTGCGCTACGGCGACCACCAGCCGCAGTTTGCGCCACGACTGCTCGGGCCATCGTTGGAACAGGCCGCGTTTGCCAAACCTGCAGAAAGCGGTGATCTGCGCTACCGCACGACATACTACGCGATCGACGCCGTAAACTTCACGCCGGTAGACGTGACCTCGGCCCTCGATGGTCTCGACGCATCCTATCTGCCACTCGTGACGCTGCAGGCGGCAGGTGTCCCACTCGATGCAAGTTTCTCCGCGCAGAGGTCGATCCTGCAGAGGTGTGGCGGATATTTCTACAGCTGCCAGCAAGGCCGGGAAGCGAAGCGTTTCAATCGGCTGCTGGTCGATGGCGGGTTAATCAAAGGACTGTAGCTGCAGCTACCGGTCCGGTGCATCCGCCTGAATGCAAGGACTGCGCATCCCTCTGTTGCGTCGACGCCAATGTCTGTTTGGTGAATCGGCGTGATTCGATGCTCCCGGCGGGTCTAACCTGCAGACCAGGAGGACTGTTCTTAGTCCTGATTCCTGGCCAACGACCGCTGAAGTGCCGGGGGCAAAACCAACTGTCGTGCCGTTTCCGCGATTGCGTATCCAAATCCACGAATGCTGCGGAGCGTTCGTATCGGGGGCGAATGTGGAGCGGCAGATTCGGGAACGTAGAACGACGCGATCAGTGACAATGCGATGCATTTCTGGCGCGGTGCCTCAGGGGCAGCGAAATAAAGATCGGCCAAGCCATCGATTTCACTGGTGGGCCCGGCAGGACTCGAACCTGCAACCAGACCGTTATGAGCGGCCGGCTCTAACCATTGAGCTACAGGCCCCGCCGCGGTCGGTCGCGTCGGGCGGCCGGCAACGGTGCGGCCTTCGTTTACAGGCTGCGGGCTTTTCCCGCAATGCCGCCGCTAATCGACCGAAACTCCGGCAAATTCGACCACCTTGCGCCACTTCTCCGTTTCGTCGGCGACCAGCTTGCCGAATTCGGCCGGAGTCATCGGTTTAGGGATGCCGCCGACCTCGGTGAGCCGCGCCACCAGCTTGGGGTCCTTGAGCGCTTCGCCGACCGCCTGGTTCAGTGTTGCGATGATCTCGGGCGGCGTGCCCTTCGGCACCGAGATGCCGTAGAAGCCCACCGATTCGAATCCCGGCACGGTCTCTGCGATGGCAGGGATATCCGGAACGCTCGGCCAGCGCTTTGGCGAGGTCACGCCGAGGCCGCGCAGCGTGCCGCCGCGTACCTGTTCCAGCGCGGCGGGCAGATTGTCGAAGATCAACTGCACCTTGTTGGAGATGATGTCGGGGATCGCCGCCGCCGAGCCGCGATAGGGCACGTGCAGCATGTCGCATTTGGTCATCGCCTTGAACAGCTCGGCCGACATGTGCACCGAGGTGCCGTTGCCGGATGATGCGTAGGATATCTTGCCGGGATTGGCCTTGCAGTAATCGATGAACTCCTGAACGGTCTTCACCGGCATGTCGTTGGATATCACCAGCATGTTGGTAAGCTGCATGATGCTTGCCACAGGCTCGGTGTCGCGGATGAAATCGTACGGCAGCTTCTTGTAAAGCGAGGCGCTGATCGCGTTGTTGGGTGCGACGAAGATCAGCGTATAGCCGTCCGGCGGCGCGCTGATGCCTGCGGCAGCCGCGATGTTGCCGCCAGAGCCCGTGCGATTCTCCACCACGAATTGCTGGCCGAAACGCTCGCCCAGCCACTGGGCCATGATCCGCGCCACGGTATCGACCGGGCCGCCTGCGGTGAAACCGATCATCCAGCGCACCGGTCGGTTCGGATAGTCGGCGGCGGTCGCGGGCAACGCACCGGACGCGACGGCGAACGTGCAGGCGAGAAGGAAAAAGGCAGATCGCCAGAGACGGTTCATGGGATTTCCCGTTGGTTTCTGGTGGGTTCGTTCGGGCATGCTTCCATAAAACAGGGGCTTTGCCTACGCGATGGGGTTGCGCAATGATGGGGCACTTTGGCGCGCGCAGGAAGCAGAACCATGAAACTCGCCTGGATTATCTGTGGGGGCATGCTGCTCGCAGCCGGCCATGCCGCAGCGCAAGAGGGAGGCAAGACCATTTCAAGGATTACGATCAGCCTCGGAACCGCGACGCCGGGCGGCGGCTTTCCGGTCTATGGCAACGCCTTTGCCGAAGTCATGAACGCGGCTGATCCGTCACTTGCGATCGAGCCGCGCAACACCAAGGGCAGCAACGAAAACATTCCGCTGTTGGAAAAGGGCGAGCTCGACATCGCCCTGGTCGCAGGCGAGCCGGCCTATGAAGCCTTCATGGGGATCGGCCGGCCGGCCACGCCGCTGAAAATATTGACCGCGATGTATTCAAGCCCCGGCATGTTCGTGGTCAAGGCAGACAGCCCCTACAAGACCGTCCGCGACCTCGTCGGCCAGCCCATTGCATTCGGGGCCAAGGGCTCGGGCCTGCCGATCCTGTCGCGCTATATGCTTGACGGCATCGGCTTGAAGCAGGACGAGGATTTCAAGTCGATCTATCTCGATCGCGCCGGTGACGGCCCTGCGATGGTGCAGGACGGCCGCGCCGCCGCACTATGGGGTGCCGGCATCGGCTGGCCCGGATTTGCCGCGGTGGCGTCAGGCCCAAGCGGGGCGCGCTTCATCGCGCCCGACGCCGGCGAGATCGCGCGCATCCGCGCCAAGCACACCTTTCTCAAGCCGCTGACGGTTCCCGCCAACAGCTATCCGGGTCAGACAGAAGCCATCAACTCCGTCGGCTCCTGGAGTTTTGTTCTGACCCGCGCCGACCTAGCCGACGACGTCGCCTATCGCCTCGCGCGTACTTTGCATGGGGTTGAATTGGCATTTTGCAAAAAGCTCGCCCAGGCCTGCGAGACTACCGCGGCCAATACCGTCGCCGCCGCGCCGAAGCCGGAGTTGATCCATCCCGGCGTGATGAAGTATTTGAAGGAGATCGGGGTAGTGAAGTGAGGGATGAAGACTTGACGAGTCATTCCGAGGCGATGCGAAGCATCGAACTATGGGGCGCCCATGCGCCCCAGAGAATCTCGAGATTCCGGGTCTGGTGCTTACGCACCATCCCGGAATGACTGCTACGTGGTCACTTCTTCACCAATGAACATTCCGGATTCGGCGGACCGAATGCCTCATCACCCGGAATCGTCGCGAGGATCTGATAGTAGTCCCACGGATATTTCGACTCTTCCGGCTTCTTGACCTGTACAAGCCAGAGGTCGTGCACCATCAGATTGTCCTCGCGCAGCTTGCCGTTGCGGGAGAAGAAATCCACGATCGGTTTCTCGCGCATTTTGGCCGCAACTTTCAGCGGATCGTCGGTGCCCGCTTCCTTGATCGCATTGAGGTAGTGCATCGCGGAGGAATAGACGCCGGCCTGCCACATTGTGGGCATCCGGTTCACCTTGGCGAAATAGCGCTTCGACCATTCGCGGGTCTTGTCGTCCATGTCCCAGTAGAATGAGGTGGTCAGCAGCAGGCCCTGCGCCGCCGGCAGGCCCAGTGAATGGATATCGGTGATCAACGCGAGCAACGCCGCCATCTGCTGGCCGCCCTTGAATACGCCGAACTCGGCTCCGGTCTTGATCTCGTTCATGTTGTTGGGCGGCCCGGCGGCAATACCGATGATCTTGGCTTTCGAAGCCTGTGCCTGCAGCACGAAGGACGACAGGTCGGGCGTCGCCAGCGGCGGGTGCACCGAACCCAGCACCTTGCCGCCGTTCTTCGTCACCACGGCGGAGGCGTCCCGCTCGAGCGAGAGACCGAACGCATAGTCGTCGGAGATGAAAAACCAGCTGTCGCCGCCACGCTTGACCACCGCCTGCGCAGTGCCGGCGGCCAGTGCACGCGTGTCGAACACCCACTGGATCGCGTAGGGCGAGCAGAACTTGCCATGGAAATCGGCCGTGCCGGTCGAATGGGTGATGAACAGCTTCTTCTTCTCGTTGGCGATGTTCTGCACGGCGAGGCCCACCGCCGACACCGGCACATCAACGATCAGGTCGACCTGCTCGACGTCGTACCAGCGGCGCGCCAAACTGCCGCCGATGTCAGGCTTGAGTTGATGGTCGCCGACGATGATGCTGATCGGCTTGCCCAGCACATTGCCGCCGAAATCGTCGATCGCCATTTGCGCGGCGGTCACCGAGCCTTGGCCGGTCGGCGTCGAGGCCGGACCGTTCATGTCGGTGAGCACGCCGATCTTGACGACGTCATCGGAAACCTGTGCGAATGCCACCGACGATGCGAGCATCGTCGCCGCAGCCACCGCAGCAGCGGAAACCTTTCTGGAAAACATCCAATTCTCTCCCTTGAGCACCGCTTCTTGCTTTATGAGGCGGCTCGATAGCGCTAGTTGGTCCCATTTGCAACTATCCTTGGGAGCCGCCATTTGGCCCGGCCTGGAAAGCCGCAACCGCTTGCCTGTCCCCCGACTGGAAACATCGCGCTTGGGATCAATCGATGCGCGAGCGAAGCGGTATTTGGTTCTATATTTCCGGCCGGATTCGGGGCATAGGCGGATCATGAACCCACCCCAGCGCCTACCGACTTCGCTGACGCCACTCGATGTTGCGCGCAACGCCCTGTTGAACGGTTTGCAACCGGTGGCGCCGGCAGAACTGCCGCTGGCGGAGGCGGTGGGTCGCGTTGCGGCTGAGATGCCGGCGCCGGCTGCGCACCCGCCGCGCGACGTCGCTGCCGCCGACGGTTTTGCGGTGCGCGCGCACGATCTGGTCGGCGCCTCGGCCTATGCACCGGTGCCGTTGAATTCCGCACCCACCTGGGTTGAGGCCGGTGACATCATGCCCGACGGCTGCAACTGCGTGGTCGACGCGGATTCCATCGACCGCTCCGGCCCGGTTGCGCAGGCGATAGCTGAGGCTGTGCCGGGGCAGGGCGTCCGCCGCGCCGGCAGCGACATCGCAGCAGGCAGCCATATTGCCGCTGTCGGGTTTTGCATGCTGCCGCGCGATCTCCTGATCGGGCGAGCATTCGGGATGACCAAGATGCGCGTGCGCCAGCCACGGTTGAGCATCGTCAATATTCCCGGGGCCCGGCTGACGGCTGACCTGATCGCGGAGAGCGCGCACTGTGCCGGCGCCGAGGTGGCAAGCACTGAAGCGGCCGGGCGCGACGCCGCCTCGATTGCGAATGGGTTCGATGTGGGCGACTGCGACCTTCTGATCGCGATCGGCGGTAGCGGCGTTGGCCGCCGCGATGCGACGCTGCTTGCGCTTGCCGCGCGCGGCGAGGTCATCGCGCATGGCATCGCCCTGCAACCCGGCCGAACCACCGCCGTCGGGCGTATCGGCAGAACGCCCGTCGTGGTGCTGTCAGGTGCGCCGGACCAGGCGCTTGCAGCTTGGTGGACGCTGGCGTTGCCGGCGCTGGATCGCCTTTCGGCGCACCGGCCGCGCCTGACGCTCGGCCTGCCGCTGGCACGCAAGATTGCGTCCAGCGTGGGCCTCGCCGAAATCGTACTGCTGCAGCGCCGGGACCACGCATGGGCGCCGTTGGCCGCGGGGGAACTCTCGCTGGAGGCGATAGCGCAGGCGGAGGCCTGGCTCATGGTGCCGGGCGGGTCCGAAGGATTTGCGGCGGGAACGCAGGTCGATGCCTATATTCTGAGAGAATGATAAGAGCCTCTTGATGACCAACGCCAAAGCACCATTGCCGGCGGCAAACGACGGGATCGACCAGGATCAGTTCCTGACCATCTTGTCGCGCGAAGATGCAATTGCACGTTTCGAGGCTGCGTTGTTTCCTCGCGTCTTGCTGGGCGAGCGCCGCGAGCTGGCTGATGCGCTCGGCTGCGCGCTGGCCGCGGACGTGATCGCCCCGATCGACGTGCCACCGTTCGACCGCTCCAATGTCGATGGCTTTGCCGTGCGTTCCGCCGATCTCGCCGCCGCAGGCGAAGCAGTGCCTGTCCGGCTGATCCTCAACGATGAAGTGATCGCCTGCGGCACGGCGCCGGTGCGGCCGGTGCTGTCGGGTACCGCGACTCCGATCGCGACCGGAGGCCCGGTACCGCGCGGCGCCGACGCCATCGTGATGGTCGAGCACACCCAGCCCGCGGGCAATCGCGCCATCGAGGTTCGCCGGGCTGTCGTGCCCGGCCGGTTCGTCTCCTATGCCGGCTCCGATATCGCGCGTGGCGAGGCCCTGCTGCGTGCCGGCACCGTGATCGGCTCCCGCGAGATCGGCATCCTGGCCGCCTGTGGGGTGGCCGAAGTTGCCGTCGCACGCCGCCCGCGCGTGGCTGTCCTGTCGACCGGCGACGAACTGGTGCAGCCGGGCCATCCGCTGCGTCCCGCCGCGATCTATGACACCAATGGTGCCGTTGTCACGGCAGCGATTGCCGAGAATGGCGGGGAGACGAATTTCCTCGGCGCGGTGCTTGACGACGAACTGGCGCTGGAGGCCGCGATGCGTAGCGCACTGGCTTCGAGCGACATGCTGGTGCTCTCGGGCGGCACGTCGAAGGGCGCGGGCGACGTCTCTCACCGCGTCATCGGAAGGCTGGGAAAGCCAGGCATCATTGCCCATGGCGTGGCGCTGAAGCCCGGCAAGCCGCTGTGCCTTGCGGTATGCGACGGCAAGCCGGTGGTCGTGCTGCCGGGATTCCCGACCTCGGCGATGTTCACCTTCCACGACATGATCGTGCCGGTGCTGCGCCGGATGGCGGGATTGCCGCCGCGCAACGACGCCAAGGTCTCCGCGCGCGTGCCGGTGCGGATCGCTTCCGAGCTTGGCCGCACGGAGTTCGTCATGGTGTCGCTGGTCGAGGGGAGCGATGGTCTGATCGCCTATCCCACCGGCAAGGGCTCCGGCGCGATCACGTCCTTTGCCCAGGCCGACGGGTTTTTGAAGATCGATGCGCTGGCCGATCAACTGCCGGCCAATTCGGAAACCGAGATCACGCTGTTCACGCCGCATGTACGGGTGCCCGACCTCGTCATCATCGGCAGCCATTGCACAGGGCTTGATCTCGTCACTGCGCCAATGGCGCATGCCGGACTCACCGTGCGTTCGATCGCGGTCGGCAGTCTCGGAGGGCTTGCCGCCGCCAGACGCGGCGAATGCGATCTGGCGCCGATCCATCTGTTCGACGAGAAGAGCGAGACCTACAACACGCCGTATCTTGCGGAAGGCCTTGAGCTCGTGCCGGGCTGGCGGCGCATGCAGGGCATCGTCTTCCGCAAGGGCGATATGCGCTTCGAGGGACGAGACGCGGCGGGTGCGGTGCGCGCCGCGCTGGCGGATGTGGCCTGCATCATGGTCAACCGCAACCAGGGCGCAGGCACCCGCATCCTGATCGACCGCCTGCTCGGTGGAGCGCGGCCGGAAGGATACTGGAATCAGCCGCGCTCGCACAATGCAGTGGCGGCGGCCGTGGCGCAGCACCGCGCTGACTGGGGCATGACCATTGCGCCGGTCGCGCATGCAGCAGGGTTGGGTTTCATTCCCTATGCCGAGGAGCATTATGACTTCGCCTTGGTGAAGGCGCGCAAGCAGCGGCCGGCCGTGCAGGCGTTTCTGGATGCGCTGGCATCGGAAGCCGGCCGCAAGGCGTTGGAACAGGCAGGATTCAGACCTGCATAGAAACGGGGATGGGAATGCCTCTGAACGTCGCGATTATCGGCGCAGGCATGGGCGGTCTCGCCACCGCCGCGGCGCTTCGAAAAGTCGGCGTCCACGTCACCGTCTACGAACAGGCCAGGCAATTCGCGCGGCTGGGCGCCGGCATCCAGATCGGCTGCAACGCCATGAAGGTACTGCGCGGCCTTGGGCTCGAGCCGAGGATGCGCGAGCAATCGTTCTATCCGCGCTCGTGGAACAACCGCGACTGGCGCACCGGCGAAGTCAAGTTCGACATGATCTTTGGCGAGAGCGCGGAAGCCAAATTCGGCGCGCCGTATCTCCTGGCGCATCGCGGCGATCTGCACGCGGCGCTGGCAAGCGCGGTCCCGGAGGAATGCGTCAGGCTGAATCACAGGCTGGTCGGGCTGGATGAGGCGGCCGGCGGGGTGCGGCTGACTTTTTCGGATGGCGCGACGGTCACCGCCGATGCCGTGATCGGCGCCGACGGCGTGCACTCCGTGGTACGCGACATCCTGTTCGGCGCGGCGCCGGCAAACTATACCGGCCGCATCGCCTACCGCACGACCTATCCGGCATCGCTGCTCAATGGCGAGAAGATCGACGACTGTACGAAATGGTGGGGCGAGGATCGTCACATCGTCATCTATTACGTGAAGCCGGACCGCAGCGAGATCTATCTCGTCACCAGCCAGCCCGAACCGGATTTCCGCATTGAGTCGTGGTCGGCCAAGGGCGACGTCCGGGATTTGCGCAAGGCATTCGCCGGCTTCGATCGTCAGGTCGAGCAGGTGCTGGCGGCTTGCCCCGACGTGCACAAATGGGCCATCGTCGATCGCGAATCTCTGGACCGCTGGACCGACGGCAAGGTGACGCTGCTCGGCGATGCCTGCCATCCGATGACGCCCTACATGGCGCAGGGCGCCGCCATGGCGATTGAGGACGCCGCCGTGCTGTCGCGCTGCCTCGACGGTATCGATCGCAATGGCATCGCCGCCGCCTTCCGCCGCTTCGAGGCGACGCGTAGGGAGCGCACCTCGCGGGTGCAGGCGACTTCGCGCGCCAATACCTGGCTGAGGCAGAAGACCGATACCGACTGGGTCTACGGCTATGATGCATGGACCGCCCCGCTCGCTGCGTAACCTGAACTAGCCATCGTCCAGCGTCGCCAGCCGGTCGGCTTCGGCGATGTCTTCCACCGTGTTGGCGTTGAAGAACGGATCGAGCGGCGTGATCGGCCAGGTCACCGTGGCGAGGCGATAGCGCGCGGTCCAGCGGTCGATCTTGCGGATGTCTTCGACGACGAGCGAATGCCTGAGTTCATCGCGCAGCGCGACGCTCCACAGGCCGATCACCGGATGGGATTGTCCGTCGGACGCGGCGACGGCGAGCTGTGCCTTCTCGGCGACGAGCGCCGCGTGCAGGCGCGCGACGAGATCGCGCGGCAGGAACGGGCAATCCGCCGCCGCGCTCAGCACCAGCGATACGTCCGGACGGTTGGCCGCGACCCAATCCAGCGCCGCCAGAATGCCGGCGAGGGGGCCGGGAAAATCCGCAACGCCGTCCGCGACCACGGGCAGGCCGAATGATGCAAAGCGCGCGGGACCGCCATTGGCGTTGATGATCAGCCCGTCGCATTGCGGGGCGAGGCGCGAGATGACGCGCTCGAGGATGGTGCGGCCCGCGATCTTGCGCATCGGCTTGTCGCCGCCGCCCATCCGCCGCGCCAGGCCGCCGGCGAGCAGCACGCCGGGAATTTTAGTCGTCACGCGCTTCGCCCTTGCGCTTGTGGCGCGCGGATTCTTCCTCGACATAGTCGAGGTTCTGGTCGAACACGAGGCGCTCCTGGCCTGACAGCGCGATGAAGCGTTTGCCTCGCGTGCGGCCGACCAGCGTGAGGCCGACCTGCCGCGCGAGTTCGACACCCCAGGCGGTGAAGCCGGAACGCGAGACGAGAATGGGGATTCCCATCCGCACCGTCTTGATCACCATCTCCGACGTGAGACGACCCGTCGTGTACATGATCTTGTCGGCGGGATCGACGGCATGCTGGAACATCCAGCCTGCGATCTTATCGACGGCGTTGTGGCGGCCGACGTCTTCGGTGTAGCAGACAGGCGCTCCTTGCTTGCACAGCACGCAGCCGTGGATCGCGCCGGCCTCCAGATAGAGGGAGGGCATGGTGTTGATCGCATGCGTCATCTGATAGAGCCAGGACGTGCGCAATTCCGCTTTCGGCAGCACGATGCTTTCGATAGCCTCCATGAGGTCGCCGAACGCAGTGCCCTGGGCGCAGCCCGAGGTTTGCGTACGTTTCTTCAATTTTTGCTCAAAATTGGTGTTGTGCGCGGTACGCACCACCACCACCTGGAGGTCGTCGTGATACTCGACCTCGGTGACGACATCGTCGTACTTCAGCATGTTCTGATTGAGCAGATAGCCGAGCGCGAGATATTCCGGATAGTCGCCGATCGTCATCATGGTGACGATTTCCTGCGAGTTCAAATACAGCGTCAGCGGTCGCTCGACCGGCACCCTGATTTCGACCTCGGCTCCGTGCTGGTCGGTGCCGCGGACGCGCTCGGTCAGGCGCGGATCGTCCGGATTCGGCACGATCAGGGGAACGGGGGCCTTTTCGATCTTCATCATACCCCCGACGTTAGCATGACTTTCCCCGTGCTCCGATATAAAGCAGCGTGGTACGGCTTTTTGCGGCCGGTTCCGGCCGGCGTTGGGAAGACGAGAATGAAGGTAATTGGCCTCGCGGGATGGAGCGGTGCCGGCAAGACCACGGTGCTGCAGCGCGCGATTCCCCGTCTGCTCGGCGAAGGACTGCGCGTCTCCGTGATCAAGCATGCCCACCACGAATTCGACGTCGACGTGCCCGGCAAGGATTCCTGGGTGCATCGCCAGGCGGGCGCATCCGAAGTGCTGGTGTCCTCGAGCCGGCGCTGGGCGCTGATGCACGAATTGCGCGGCGCAGGCGAGCCGCGCCTGCAGGAACTGCTCTCCAAGATGACGCCGGTCGATCTCGTCCTGGTCGAGGGGTTCAAGCGCGAGCCGCATCGCAAGATCGAGGTGCATCGCGCAGCCAATGGCAAGCCGTGGCTGTTTCCCGACGATCCCGGCATTGTCGGAATCGTGACCGACGCCAAGGCTGAGACGCGACTCCCGGTAGTTCACCTCGACGATATCGATGCGGTTGCCGCCTTGATCAAACGTTCGGCGATTTCGATCGAGGATCTGTTTTCCGAAGCAACCGCGTAGGGCCGGCAGGCGATGGCGCAACTGTCCGACGATTGCTTTGCCTTCGGCGGCCCGATGATGTCGGTGGACGAGGCTGTGGGCCTCATCGCCGCCCGCGTCAGCAAGGTCGAAGAGGTCGAATCCATCGCGCTGGCCGACGCCGACGGCCGCATTCTCGCCCACGACATCGCGGCTCCGCTGCCGCTGCCGCCCTTTACCAATTCCGCCGTCGATGGATACGCGGTCGCGAGCCGCGACCTGCCGAAGTCGGAAGCCGAGAGCTTTCCCGTGCTCGGCCGCGTGCAAGCCGGCGCTTCGGCAGACGAGGCGATCAAGGCACGCCATGCGGTGCGCATCTTCACGGGCGCGCCGATGCCTGCGGGCGCCGACACCGTATTCATGCAGGAGGACGTGAAGCTGGAGGGCGGCAAGGTCGTGCTGCCCGCAGGGCTGAAGCCCGGCGCCAATGTGCGGCCCGCGGGCGAGGACATTCCGATCGGTCACGCGGCGCTGAAGGCCGGCCAGCGCCTGCGGCCGCAGGATGTCGCGCTGGTCGCAGCCTTCGGGCTGACGCGGATCGACGTGCGACGCCGCATTCGCGTCGCCGTGTTTTCCACCGGCAACGAACTGGTGTCCCCGGGCGAGCCGCGCGCGGCACCGCAACTCTTCGACTCCAACCGCTTCATGCTGATGGCCATGCTGCGCCGGCTCGGCTGCGAGGCCAGCGATCTCGGCATTTTCAGCGACGAGCCGGGCTCGCTTGCCAGCGCCTTGAAGAAGGTGGCAGGCCGGCATGACCTGCTGCTGACCACGGGCGGGGTATCGACCGGCGAAGAGGATCATGTCAAGGCGGCGGTGGAATTGGCCGGCAAGCTCGTGCTGTGGCGGATGGCGATCAAACCGGGCCGTCCCGTTGCGATGGGCGTCATCGGCGGCACACCGTTCATCGGCCTGCCGGGCAATCCCGTGGCGAGCTTTGTGACCTTCGTCCACGTGGTGCGCCCGGCCATCCTGGCGCTGTCGGGCGCGCGGCAGGAGAAACTGACGCCGCTGCCGGTGCGCGCCGCCTTCTCCTACAAGAAGAAAATTGCGCGTCGCGAATATGTCCGCGTCAGCCTGCGCAGGGCGGCGGACGGTGCGCTCGAAGCGATAAAATTTCCGCGCGAGGGCGCGGGACTGTTGTCGTCGCTCGCCGACACCGATGGCCTTGCCGAGCTCGGCGAGGACGTTACCCAGGTCTCGCCGGGTGATGTCATCGGCTTCCTGTCCTATCCCAGCCTGATTAACTGATCCGTCGTTGACGATACCAGCCGCCTTCGCCATCTTCACCGCATGACCACGACAAAGCTCGATCTGGCCGGCCTGAAATGTCCACTGCCCGCCCTGAAGACACGAAAGGCGCTGAAGTCGCTCGCCGCCGGCGACCGTCTTGAAGTGCTGTGCACCGATCCGCTCTCGGTGATCGACATTCCCAACCTCATTCGCGAAACCGGCGACAAGGTGGAGATCACCGAGCGCAGCGAAAGCCGGATTGTCTTCCTCATCGAGAAGGCCAATCAACCGATAGGCAAAGCCGATGGTATGCCGCCGACGCACAATTGAGTTTTGGTTTGCCGCGGTGTGCCGGTAGACTCTTCCGGCCGGCTGACAACGAACAGTTTCGCGATATGAACTTGAGGCCAGCAGGCCGCGATTTGGCCTATCTCGGAACGCATGGATACTGCACCGGAAATGACCTGTTTGCGGGAAGCCGGTTCCCGGCTGGCGGTTTCCGTAAATCCTTATTGAAACGGCATAATCTGCTTGGCATCTGGCATACCAATGATTAGGATTGGCCGATAGCAAGGCGAGTGGAACGAGACGTTTTCGATGGCTCACGACGTCCAGCAGGTTCGCGTATTCGATCATCCCGGCGAGGGGCGCCAGCGCGCCAAGGCGACGCCGAAGGGCCGCCAGATCGATCCAACCGCGGCGCATGAAATCGAACTGCTGCTCGGCGACCGGCCGCGCCGTCGCGATCTCCTGATCGAGCATCTGCACCTGATCCAGGACAAGTATCACCAGATCTCGGCGGCGCATCTTGCCGCACTTGCTGACGCGATGAAGCTCTCGTTTGCCGAAGTGTTCGAGACCGCGACCTTTTACGCGCATTTCGATGTGGTGAAGGAAGGCGAAAAGGATATCGCGCCGCTCACCATCCGCGTCTGCGATTCGCTCACCTGCGCCATGATGGGCGCAGAGAAACTCCTGGCAGATTTGCAGTCCACGGCCGGCCCCGCCATCCGCGTCGTGCGCGCCCCCTGCGTCGGCCGCTGCGACACCGCGCCGGCTGCCGAGGTCGGGCATAATTTTGTCGATCGCGCGACGGTCTCGAATGTGCTGGCCGCCGCGAATGCCGGCGACACCCATGCGCATTTGCCGGATTATGTCCCTTACGACAAATATGTCTCCGGTGGCGGCTACGGACTGCTCAACCGTCTGCGCTCGGGCACGCTCTCCAGAGAGGACCTGCTGAAATCGCTCGACGACGCGTCCCTGCGCGGGCTCGGCGGCGCCGGCTTTCCCACGGGACGCAAATGGCGCGCGGTGTTGGGCGAGCCCGGCCCGCGGCTGATGGCGGTCAATGGCGACGAGGGCGAGCCCGGCACCTTCAAGGACCGCTACTACCTCGAGACCGATCCGCATCGCTTCCTCGAGGGCATGCTGATCGGCGCGCATGTCGTCGAGGCGGCGGAGGTCTACATCTACATCCGCGATGAATATCCCGCCTCGCGCGAGATCCTGGCGCGCGAGATCGCAAGACTGCCGGCGGGCGGGCCGAAGCTGCATCTGCGCCGCGGTGCCGGCGCCTATATCTGCGGCGAGGAGTCCTCGCTGCTGGAAAGCCTCGAAGGCAAGCGCGGCCTGCCGCGGCACAAGCCCCCCTATCCATTCCAGGTCGGCCTGTTCGGCCTGCCTACCCTGATCAACAATGTCGAGACGCTGTGGTGGGTGCGCGACATCGTCGAGAAGGGCGCGGGCTGGTGGAAGAGCCACGGCCGCAACGACCGCCAGGGCCTGCGCAGCTTCTCCGTCTCGGGTCATGTGAAGGATCCCGGCGTCAAGCTGGCGCCCGCGGGAATTACCGTGCGCGAACTGATCGACGAATATTGCGGCGGCATGGCCCAGGGCCACAAATTCCGCGCGTATTTGCCGGGCGGCGCATCGGGCGGCATCCTGCCGGCTTCGATGAGCGACATTCCGCTCGATTTCGGCACCCTGGAAAAATACGGCTGCTTCATCGGCTCGGCCGCGGTCGTCATCCTCTCGGACAAGGATAGCGTGCGAAGCGCGGCACTGAACCTGATGCGCTTCTTCGAGGACGAGAGCTGCGGCCAGTGCACGCCCTGCCGCGTCGGCACGCAGAAGGCGGCGCTGCTGATGGAGCGTCCGGTGTGGAACACGGCGCTGCTCGACGAATTGAGCCAGGCGATGCGCGACGCATCGATCTGTGGCCTCGGCCAGGCGGCGGCGAACCCGCTGACCTCGGTGATCAAATATTTCCCCGACGAGTTCAAGGAAGCGGCGGAATGACGAAGATTACGTTCGAGCTCGACGGCAAGCAGGTCGAAGCCGGGCCCGGCGAGACCATCTGGCAGGTGGCGAAGCGTCAGGGCCGCGATATCCCGCATCTCTGCTATTCGCCGGCGCCGGACTATCGCCCCGACGGCAATTGCCGCGCCTGCATGGTCGAGATCGAGGGCGAGCGGGTGCTGGCGGCTTCCTGCAAGCGCACGCCGACCGTCGGCATGAAAGTGAAGACGGAAAGTGTGCGCGCAGTCACCGCGCAAAAGATGGTGATGGAACTGCTGGTCTCCGATCAGCCGGCGCGCAAAACCTCGCACGATCCGGACTCGAAATTCTGGAACTGGGCCGAGGCCGTCGGTGTCACAGAAAGCCGTTTCCCCGCCGCGCATCGCTGGGAGGTCGACGCCAGCCATCCGGCGATGCGGGTTAATCTCGATGCCTGCATCCAGTGCGGGCTGTGCGTGCGCGCCTGCCGCGAGGTGCAGGTCAACGATGTCATCGGCATGGCCTATCGCAATGCCGACGCCAAGATCGTGTTCGACTTCGACGATCCCATGGGGGAATCGACCTGCGTGGCCTGCGGCGAATGCGTGCAGGCCTGCCCGACCGGCGCGCTGATGCCGGCGGTGATGCTCGACGACAGGCAGACTCGCGTCACCTATGCCGACAGGAAGGTGGACTCGCTGTGCCCGTTCTGCGGTGTCGGCTGCCAGGTCACCTATCAGGTCAAGGACGAGAAAGTCATCTATGCCGAAGGCCGTGATGGTCCGGCCAACCACAACCGGCTCTGCGTCAAGGGCCGCTTCGGCTTTGACTACATCCATCACCCGCACCGCCTGACCAAGCCGCTGGTGCGGCTGCCCAATGCGAAGAAGGATGCCAACGACCAGGTCGATCCGGCCAATCCCTTCACGCATTTCCGCGAGGCGTCCTGGGAGGAAGCGCTGGATGTTGCCGCCAAAGGCCTTGTGAAGATCCGCGACGAAAAGGGCGTGAAGGCGCTCGCCGGCTTCGGCTCGGCGAAAGGCTCGAACGAAGAAGCATATTTGTTCCAGAAGCTCGTGCGCACCGGCTTCGGCTCCAACAATGTCGACCATTGCACGCGGCTGTGCCACGCCTCCTCGGTGGCGGCGCTGATGGAAGGCCTCAACTCGGGTGCGGTGTCGGCGCCGTTCGCGGCCGCCATGGATGCCGAGGTCATCATCGTGATCGGCGCCAACCCGACCGTGAACCATCCGGTGGCGGCGACCTACATCAAGAACGCCGCCAAGCGCGGCGCCAGGCTGATCGTGATGGATCCGCGCCGGCAGTCGCTGTCGCGCCACGCCTGGAAGCATCTCCAGTTCAAGCCGGGCAGCGACGTCGCCATGCTGAACGCGATGCTCCATACCATCATCACCGAAGGGCTGACCGACCAGCAGTTCATCGCCGGCTACACCGAGGGCTTCGAGGAACTCGCCGAGAAGATAAAGGAGTTTCCGCCCGAGAAGATGGCCCCGATCTGCGGCATCGACGCCGCAACGCTGCGCGAGGTGGCGCGGACTTACGCGCGCTCGCGCGCCTCCATCATCTTCTGGGGCATGGGCATCAGCCAGCACGTCCACGGCACCGACAATGCGCGCTGCCTGATTGCGCTGGCGCTGACGACGGGGCAGGTGGGCCGTCCCGGCACCGGCCTGCATCCGCTGCGCGGCCAGAACAACGTGCAGGGCGCCTCCGACGCCGGGCTGATCCCGATGTTCCTGCCGGATTACCAGCCGGTCGGCCGCGTCGATCTGCGCGGCCGATTCGAGGAGCTCTGGGAGAAGAGCCTCGATCCGGTCCGCGGGTTGACCGTGGTCGAGATCATGAACGCGATCCATGCCGGCGAAATCCACGGCATGTATATCGAAGGCGAAAATCCCGCGATGTCCGATCCGGACCTGCAGCATGCGCGGGAAGCGTTGGCGAAGCTCGATCACCTCGTAGTGCAGGATCTGTTCGTCACCGAGACCGCGTTCCACGCCGACGTCATCCTGCCGGCCTCGGCTTTTGCTGAAAAATCCGGCACCTTCACCAACACCGACCGCCGCGTGCAGCTTGCCCGCGAGGTGGTCAAGCCGCCGGGCGACGCGCGGCAGGATCTCTGGATCATCCAGGAGATCGGCAAACGCATCGGCCTGCCCTGGAACTACGACGGGCCGGCGGACGTGTTCGCCGAAATGACGCAGCTGATGCCGTCGCTGAAGAACATCACCTGGGATCGACTGGTGCGCGAGGGCGCCGTGACCTATCCGGTCGACGATCCGGCCAAGCCCGGCAACGAGATCATTTTCACCACCGGCTTTCCGACTCCGAGCGGCCGCGGCAAGATCGTGCCGGCCAAGGTGATGCCGCCGGACGAACTGCCAGACGCCGAATACCCGATGGTGCTCTCGACCGGCCGTGTGCTCGAGCACTGGCACACGGGATCGATGACCCGCCGCGCCGCCGTGCTCGACCAGATCGAGCCCGAGGCGGTCGCCTTCATGTCGCCCAAGGACATGCGACGCCTGAAGGTCTGGCCCGGCGATTTCATCCGGTTGCAGACCCGCCGCGGCGCGGTCGAAGTGAAGGTACGTTCCGACCGCGACGTGCCCGACAACATGGTGTTCATGCCGTTCTGCTATGCCGAGGCGGCAGCCAACCTCCTGACCAATCCGGCGCTCGATCCGTTCGGCAAGATCCCGGAATTCAAGTTCTGCGCGGTCAAGGCGGAGAAGGTCGAGCGGCAGGTGGCGGCAGAGTGATCTCATCATGGGCATGATGACGCGCTCGCTTCACCCCGCATGCTGACGAGGAACGCGCGTCCGCGTTCCCGCGGCGTGTCGCTTGCCCGAGTCTTGCAATCCGGTCGTCCCTCTTGAATTCGGAGGGCGCAGGGAAAGCCGGGCGCCAACGGCACCGGCAGCCTCGCACGCAAGGTAAAGAAAAGCGCACGAGCGTATTCACCACAGGTACTGCCAGACATCCCGGCTTTCCCCGCGCAATGGTTTGACGGCTTTCTTCGAGCTCTCCCCGGTGAGCGGCCTTTATTGTCACCGTTGCCCCGCCAGCACAGGCCGGCGGGAATAGACGCCAGGGTCGCGGCGCCAGGACCACACGACTTCGCCGTACGCGGCCTCTCTCATTCGCCGTTGAGCGAGCCCGGTCCATCGCATCCCGCGCCCAACGTGTCGTGACGATGGCGATACGCCCCTCCTGGAGGGGGCGGGACGCGGTGAAGATAGTTCTGCTTTACGGAATAGTCAAGGTCAATTTCAGATTTTGCGAAAATGGTCGGCCGCGGACTCGGATAAACAGAATAGACTCCTGAAGCGGCTGACGAATTCCCTTTCGACCCGCGCCGTGGCCCAGGGCGCGTACTCATAAATCGTAGGCGATGCCCGCTTCGTGCCGACCCCGACCACCTTTGTGAAACCGCAGCAATGACGCGAAGGGCCATGAAGCCACATATCTGACGCTAGACCAGCCCGTCAGTGTCCGGATGCCCTCACCCCCAACAACATTCCCTGCAGCTACCCCAAGACCCTGCAGCGGTGGAGTTCGAAATCGTTGAAGTCTGCATCGCTGAGTGTGGACCTGAGCGCCTCGACGAGGCGATGGCTCATAAAGATGCGGCCTTGGCTTATGCCAGGGCACATCCAGAGATCGGACCCAGCCAGAGCAGCGGATGAAACCGCAATGTCGCCATCCTTGAGATACAGCAGCGACCAAACAGTCTGGCCCGTTTGAGGGCTAACGCCGATTTTTTCGATGTTGGTGCTCGCTTCCGGTAGGAAACAGTCCTTCGTAGGCCCGAAATTGACGATGTAGAAAGGACCGGGCAGCGGTGTTTTCTCGTCCGCCTCGTAGATGGTATGGGGCACAAGCCCGCCGCCCACACCGAAATCGCACTCGGAAAGGATCTCGGCGACTTTGCCCTTCGCGGCGAGGAAGGCGCCAACAAAGAAAACGTTTTTTGCGCGCTTGAAATGCGACATGCTGTACACGGCCGAAGCCTCCGGCAGCTCTTCCCGCTTCATCGTCTGACCCGCCGCATGCCTTAAGGCGGCCGCAAGCACCTTCTCGCTTTTCTTTGGAACGCGGTGTTGTACGTAAGGGGCTTCCCACGGTTCACCGAACCACTTCTGGCGAAGACCCAATTTGTTACCGAGCACGCCGTTGCTCATCACTTCGCTAATCCAGACTTGACCAGTCAATCTAATCTCTCGCTCGCCGCGTAGCTTGCAATCCCGCGATAATATTGACATGCGAGCTCCGCAGTTGCTTGCCGACCGTGGATATGATGCCGACTGAATCAGATCAAGACGCCAGCCGACACGCGATTATCAGGTGCTTTCATTTGCTCTGGCGGCTTTTTTGCACGAGGTCGTCTACATACGCCTTGCACAGATGGAGGTCGGCACCTGTTTCCGAGCGGACAAGGGCAATGGCTGCGATGGGGTTGCGATCTTGCAGGAGACTCGCCACGCGCTCGAGCACATCGCCTGGCAACGTGATCTCTGGCCTTGGATTAGCTTGACGAGGCTCCGGCCAGAGCGCTGGAGCAATCTTGGCGGTCCACTTAACCATGTGCCCGCAACGTTCGGCATATCCGCACCCGACGAGTGCGGCAATTTCGCCCTCGAATTCGGCCGACGGGTGGAACGGTTCAGAACCGGAAAAGAGCTGCGTCCCAGCAGGGCCGTGTTCGCAGGCGATTTCGACATATGCTTCCAGCAGTCGTTTGAACAACACGTCGGAAATCTCACCGCAGGCAAGCACTCCCGCCCGTGTTTCGGAAGCTGGGAAGAACTTATAGACGGCGAATGTTTCCTCGCCCGGGCGCCGCTTTGCGCCGGCATATTGCTGCCGAGTCATGCCTTGGTAACCATTCGCGGTCGTTACCAAGGCCAAGGCGACGCCAAGCTCCCAAAGCACATAGCATCCATCCTCGAATGGAGTCTGCGCGTAGTGCCAATAGTAGTCTGGCGGGTCGCCAGGTTCGAGCGTCATCGAAAGGCGCCGCGCGAGACCGACGGCAAGCTCCGCGGCCAACCGAAGGTGTTCTGATGGTTGATCGGCCTTCGTCATTTCCTGATCAATCCAGTATTGGACGATGCGCAGTTTCGCCGCAAAACTACCCCCTGAAGGTTAGTATTTGGTCATCGGATGAGTCTGCTTTGGGTCATTTTCGACGCTTGCCGCTGCCCATGACGCCGCTGTCCAGATGATAGACACCTCCATTGTCCGCGTGCATCGGCATGGGGCCTGCATCACAAGGAGCCGCCGCCAATCGATGGGACGATCACGCGGTGGCCTAACGAGCAAAATACATGCGGTAGTCGATAGCAAAGGTCTGCCACGTTCGGTTGGCGCTGAGCCCCGGTGAGGCCCACGACGTCCGACTTGCCAGAAAACTGCTCTCTCGTCTGAAATCCGGGTCAATGCTGCTTGCCGACCGTGGCTATGACGCCGACCGGATCAGAGAGCTTGCCATGAAGAAGGGTGCATGGGCCAATATCCCGCCGAAAAGAATCGCAGCGATCCGATCTGCTTCAGCCCCTATCTCTACCGCGCTCGCAACCAAGTCGAGCGGTTCTTCAACAGGATCAAACAATGTCGTCGGGTGGCGACGCGCTATGACAGACTCGCCGCCAACTGTCTTGCCTTCGTTCAACTTGCGTCGAGCAGGCTATGGCTGCGCCTTAATGAGTCCGCGTCCTAGTACCACGGCTCCTCGTAGACCGGCTGGCCGTCGAGCAGCAGCCGCTTGATGGCCGCGCGGCCCGACGGCAGCACCGCCGCGATCACCGTCAGCTTGCGCTGGTTGCGGGCATCTTCCAGCTTTCTGCCGTCGCCCTCGGGGACGAAATAGCTCTCCAGATTGTAGCGGATCTGGATGTCGTCGCAGAACGCGGGCCCCTTCGAACCGCCGCAGGCGGCGCCGTATCTGACGCGGCCGCGGATCAGCACCTCGGGACTGGTGACCGGGACGGGGCTCGCGTGAACCGAGACCGCCTCGTAGAAGCCGTCACGGTTGGGCGCGAGCTTGACGAAGACGGCCGGGGTGGGGGAGCCGGAAGGCTGGTCCTTGAGCGCGCCGGTCTTCAACAGCGATATGTCGTAGCCGAGCACGACATAATCGCCGCGCAGGAAATCGCGCGGATCCATCGGGCGAGTCTGCAATTTCACCTCGGTGCCCTCGCGCAGGACCTGCGCGCGATCGACGACCATCGCAGCCAGCAGCGCGCCCTGAACGAGGATGACGGCACCGAACAGCACCGCCTTCGGGATGCGGCCGAAGAACCGGGCGAAGTTTGTGGCGGCCTGGATCATTTGTCGGCCCTCGGCAGCGAACGGTTGAGCACCAGTGCAAGCAGGACGGCGATCGCGCCGGCTGCGGCGAGGAAGATCGAGCGACGCAGCAGCGAACCCTTCACCGCCCAGGTGATTCCTGCGATGACGCCGGCGATGCCGAGCCAGCCTGCGACGATGCGCGGGCGGGCACCATCCAGCATGCCGGAAGCGACGAGCCCGACCATGGCGCAGAGACAAAGCGCATACATCAGCCACGGCTCGCCGCTGTGCGGCTGCATCCAGATGACCGTCGCAACGAGGACGAGCACGACGGCCACGCCGGCAACGGCCACGCCCGCCTCGCGCTTTGCCGCACCCATGGCCAATGCGGCGACCGCTCCGACGACGCCGCACGCGGCCGCCCACAATGGCGGACTGGCGCTTCCGGTCCGGACGTAGAGAAATTCGTTGGCTGTTGCCGTCTCCCAGGCAGCGACGGCCGCCAGCGCAAAGGCGCCATAGGTGGAGAGCACCGCGCCGGCCGCGGCCAGTCTCGGCCATGGCGACAAAGCGAGCGCGAGCCCACCGCCGAGCGCCAGGGCGGCGCCGCCGGCGGGAATGAAAATCCCCTGTTGGGCCGGAACGGAGATCGCCGCGAAGACCCACCAGGGTATCGCGGCCAACGCCGCGAGATGGGCGACCGCACGGGAATTCCAGGCGAGACCCAGCGCAGTAGCGAAGAACCAGACCGCCAGGAAGGAAAGGTGCGGCGACTGCGCCTCCTCCATGCTGCGCATGCCGCTCCATATGCTGGCGGCGACCAGCGTCACGGCAAGGGCGCCACGCGAACCTGTCAGGGCGGCCGCGGCAAGTGCGCCGATGGCCCAGAGCAGCATGCCTCCGGCAAAGTCGCCGCCCAGATGATACATCTGGCCCACCAGCGCGATGCCGGCGCCGAAGATGATGGCGCCGACGCTGGTGCAGAGGTCGGACAGGATCGCGCGTCCGGTTTGGGCGAACCAGGCACCGAGCCCGTAGGCGGCGGCGATGCCGGCGAACAGGATGGCGAGGCGCGCAAGGCGTGCGATCTCGATCCAGTGGGCGGCGACGAAGGCAAGGAATGCGGCTGCGATCAACAGGCCGCCGACGATGCCGACGACGACGGGGATGTTGAAGCCGGAAGCGAGCGGCGGGAGCGCATTGCGGATGGCGGCGGAAGCTGCAGGCGTCACCACGCCATCGGCTTCCCATCGCGCGAGATCTGCTTCGAGGCGCTGGCGATAGGCTCGATCGAACATCAGATGGTCCGTGCATCGGCCGTCCGCAGGCGCGGGGCTGTCGGCGTTGGGATCGATGGCTGACCCGGCATGGATTCTGATTCTCCTGCGGCAGGCACGCTAACACCGCGCGGGCTGCGTTGGAACGGCCCGGCATTTCATGATCCCCACCGATTTCAGGCGTTCTAGCGCTCGCGCAGCCGCCGATAGGCCGGCCGCGCGAGGCAGGCGTCGAGCCATCGCTTCAGGTCCGGGTAGGGGGAAAGGTCCATCCGCGCCATCTTGCCCCAGATCAGGATGCTGGCGACGTTGAGGTCGGCGACGCTGAAGCTGTCGTCCGCCAGGTGGCCGTGAGCGGCCAGCGCGCCATCGAGCACTTTCAGCGGCCGTTGCAGCAGCAGTTCGCTCCGCTCGGCGACGGAAGGATCGCGCGAGAACTCCGCCAGCAAGGCGCGATGTTCCAGCAGGTTGAGCAGCAGGTGCTCGATCTCCAGCACGGCCCAGAAGCTCCACTGCGCAGCGAGGCCGAGCGTAGCCGCATCCCGGCAGTGCATCGGCCCCGGGAATTTCTGCGCCAGATAGAGATTGATGGCCATCGATTCCCACAGCGTGACGTTGCCGTCGACCAGGGTCGGAATCCGCGCATTGGGATTGAGGCGCAGATACTCGCTGGTCTGCAGGTCGTCGGCCCGGGTACTTTTGTCGACCAGCCGATAGGGCTGGCCGACTTCCTCCAGCATCCAGAGGCAACGTATCGCGCGGGATCTTGGATTTCCGTAAAGCTGCAGCATCTTTTGCGCCTCTCCGTTCGGAGCGTGCGATCATAGCATCGCGCGGGCGAAGAGTCGCGGCAGGCGGCACGGGGTGGTATGTTGTGCGAGCTCGAAACAGCAAAGGAAGCATCGCCATGGCCGACAGCGTGATGTTCCATCAAGGCAATCGCCAGCTGCAGGATCGGTTCGACAGCCGGCGTATTTCGGACCGGCTGGAGGAAAAGCTGACCCGCAAGGAGTTTACTGGTGACGACAAGGCGTTCATCGAGAGCTTGCCGTATTTCTTCCTTGCGACTTCCGACGATCGCGGACGCCCGGATTGTTCGTTCAAAGGCGGGCCGCCCGGCTTCGTGCGCGTCACCGGGCCTTCGGAGATTGCCTTTCCCGACTATGACGGTAACGGCATGTTCAAGAGTCTCGGCAATATCCTGGTCAACGCCGATGTCGGCCTGCTGTTCATCGCCATGCACGGCAAGGCGCGGCGGCTGCGCGTCAATGGCAGCGCCAGCGTGAGCGATCAAGATCCGCTGCTGTCGGAGATCGTCGGCGCGCAACTCATCGTTCGCGTGGCCGCGCGCGCCATCTTCCCGAACTGCCCGCGCTATATCCCGACCATGCAGTCAGTCGAGCCGTCGATCTATATTCCGCGGGCCGGCGAGGATGGGCCGGAACCGGCATGGAAGGGCTTTGCCGACTTCAAGGATGTTGTCCATCCGCGCCAGCCGACGTTCAGGGGATAGGATTTCCGACGCCCAGAGCGTTTCAAGCGAAGTGGATACCGTTTCGCGTAAAGAAAACGCGTCAAATCAAGGAGTCTAGAGCTTCGGTTCTGATTCAATCAGAACCGAAATGCTCTACGCCAATGTCCCGCCATCGACCGGCATGGCGATCCCGGTCACGAACGATGCCTTGTCGGACAGCAGGAACACCGCGGCCTCGGCGATCTCCTCCGGGCGCGCGGCGCGCCCCATCGGATTGCGGGTCACGGCGGCCTTGATCAATTGCTCCGGGTCGGCCTCGTTGTGGCCCGGCTGGTCCGGCCGGTTGACGAACACGCGCAGCATCGGCGTGTCGATCGCGCCGGGGCAGATCGCATTGACGCGAATGCCGTCCTTGGCGTGCCGCTTGGCGAGGCTGCGGGCGAGGCCGATGACGCCGGCTTTCGCCGCCGAATAGGTCGGGCTCCACGGCGAGCCGGTCAGTCCAGAGGTCGACGCGGTGAACAGGATGCTGCCGGAGTGCTGCGCCGTCATGTGCCCGAGCGCCGCATGGGTGGTGATCAGCTGGGAGCGCAGATTGAGATCGATGCTGAAATCCCAGCCGTCGAGATCGTCGATCACGGAGGGGCCGGGGGTGCCGAGATGATTCCACAGGCAGTCGATCCGGCCGAATTCCTTCACCGTTGCCGCGACGATCTCGCGCGAAAAGGCGTCGTCGCGCAGATCGCCGGCCAGCGCCAGCGCACGGCCGCCGCGCTTGCGAATTTCATCCGCCACCGCTTTGACGCCGGCCTCGTTCTGGTCGACAACGGCGACCGCCGCACCCTCCCGCGCCAGGATGAGCGCCCCGGCGCGGCCCGCGCCGGATGCCGCGGCGGTGACGAGCGCGATCTTGTTCTGCATGTCCATGGTTCTTCCTTTTCCTGGTATCGCCGGCTGTGCGCGGGACGGGCTAGACCGCCGTCATCTCGCCCTTGGTCCAGGACTCGCGCAGCTTGAACTTCTGGATCTTGCCCGACCCTGTCAGCGGGAAGGCATCCACCACGAACCAGTGTTTTGGCGTCTTGTGCGGGGAGAGCGAGGCGCGCATGTAGGCGATCAGCTCATCCTTGTCGACGGATGCTCCCGGTGCGGGGCGAATGAACGCCGCGACCTCCTCGCCCCAGCGCTCATGGGGCACGCCGATCACGGCGACCTCGCCGACGGCCGGGTGCCTGAACAGCAGCTCTTCCAGCTCGCGCGGATAGATGTTCTCGCCGCCGCGGATGATCATGTCCTTCAGCCGCCCTTCCACCGTGCAATAGCCGCGCGCATCCATGGCGCAGAGATCGCCGGTGTGCAGCCAGCCGTCCTTGTCGATGGCGGCCGCGGTAGCGTCCGGCATCTCGAAATAGCCGAGCATGACGTGATAGCCGCGGGTGCAGAATTCGCCGATGGTGCCGATCGGCACCGTCTCGCCGGTCGCGGGATCGATGATCTTGGTTTCCATGTTGGGCAGCGGCAGCCCGATGGTGCCGGCCTTGTCCTCGACGCTGTCGTCGGTGCGGGTCTGCGCCGCCACCGGCGAGCATTCGGTCTGGCCGAACACGATGGTGAAGGGTGCGCCGAGCTGCTCCTCCAGCCGCCGCACCAGCGCTGCCGGCACGGTGGAGCCGCCGGAGCAGATCGCCTTGACTCCCGAAAGATCGGTCGTCGCGAAATTCGGATGTTCCAGCATGGCAATCAGCATGGTGGGCACGCCGAGCATCGCGTTGCCATGGTAGGTGTTGAACATCTCGAGCACGAGCGCGGGGTCGAACGCCTCGACCAGCACCTGGGTTGCGGCTTTCGAGACCGCGCCGATCACGCAGCAGACGCAGCCGCCGGTATGAAACAGCGGCATCGTGGTGATGAAGACGTCGCCGGGATCGACGCCCATCCGGTCGGCGGTGTCGGCGCCGTTGTTGACGAGGCCGCGATGGCGCAGCAGGGCGCCCTTGGGAAAGCCCGTGGTGCCTGACGTGTACTGGATCATCACGGGGTCATCGGGGCTGACGGCGGGCAGCTCGATTCTCGTATCGTCGCCGGCGGCGATGAACTTGTCCCAGTCGTCGAAGCAGATCACTTCGCGCAGCTCCGGGCAGTCCGGCTTCACCGCCTGCACCGTCTCCAGCATGGGATTGCCGCGGAAATTGTTGACCACGAAGACGCCGGCGGCGCGCGACTGCTTCAGCACATATTGCACCTCGTTGGCGCGGAAGGCCGGATTGACGGTGACCAGCACCATACCCGCCATGCCGGCGCCGAACTCCAGCATGATCCATTCCGGGACGTTCTGCGCCCATACCGCGATACGTTCACCCTTCCTGAAGCGGGTGAGCAGTGCGCGGGCGGTGCGCTGCGCCTCGCGGTACAACTCGGCGTAGGTCCATTTCCGCCGCAGCGCCGGGTCGGGAACGCCCGCGATCAGCGCGAGGCGATCGGGCGCGGATTCCGCCGCCCGCCGCAGGAGGTCGCCGAAGGTCCACTCCCTTACCGCAGGCGTAGTGGGTCCCGCGACATGCGACATTGTCAAAGCCATTTTCGTCCTCCCGGGCCGCTCTTGTCAGATGGCGGCGTATCTCGGGGTGGAAAATGCCTGCCGTCCCGTTGCAATGCAAGCCGAGCGGCGGCGTCCTGGAACGGGATCGACCTTTGAGGGTTTGGTTCTCGCGCCAATTGGCGCATGATGGCCCAAATTGTGACCGAACAGGACGGCCGTGCCTTCGCAAAAGCTTTCCACCTACCGAAAAAAGCGCGATTTCGAGAAGACGTCCGAGCCTGCCGGCGACGTCAAGGTGGCGCCGTCGAAGCAGCGTCGTTTCGTGATCCAGAAGCATGCGGCGACCCGGCTGCATTACGATCTGCGGCTGGAGTTCGATGGCGTATTCAAGTCCTGGGCAGTGACGCGCGGACCTTCGCTCGATCCGCACGACAAGCGGCTCGCAGTTGAAGTCGAGGACCATCCGCTCGACTACGGTGATTTCGAGGGCACCATTCCGGAAGACCAGTATGGCGGCGGCACCGTGCAGCTCTGGGACCGCGGCTATTGGGATTCGCCCGATCCCGAGCGCGGCTTTGCCAAGGGCGATCTGAAGTTCAACCTGCATGGCGACAAGCTGCATGGCAGCTGGGTGCTGGTGCGGATGAAGGGCGACCGCTATGGCGGCAAGCGCACCAACTGGCTTCTGATCAAGCACCGCGATGAATTCGCGCGCGAAGGCGATAAGAACAACGTCCTCGATGACGACCGCTCCGTCGCTTCCGGCCGCTCGATGGACCAGATCAAGGCCGGCAAGGGCAGGGCGCCGAAGCCGTTCATGCTGGCGAAAGGCAAGACCAGCGCAGATGCGACCTGGAATTCCAATCGTGGCTCCGCCGCCGAAGCGCGGGCAGAGGCAAAACGCGCAGCCTCGCCGACAAAGGCCAGGAAAGTTTCCGCCATGCCGGATTTCGTCCCGCCGCAACTGTGCGCGTCCGTCGAGCGGCCGCCGCGCGGCGCGGCCTGGTGCCACGAGGTCAAGTTCGATGGCTATCGCGTGCAGCTGCGCGTCGAGGGCGGCAAGGTCTCGCTCAACACCCGCAAGGGACTGGACTGGGCGGAAAAATTCCCGGCGATTGCGAATGAGGGGCGCAGCCTGCCCGACGCCTTGATCGACGGCGAGGTCGTCGCCGTCAATCACCACGGGCTGCCGGATTTCTCGGCCTTGCAGGCGGCAATCGCCGGCGGCAAGACCGACAACCTGATTTACTTCGCCTTCGATCTGCTGTTCGCGGACGCCGAAGACCTGCGGACGCTGCCGCTGCGCGAGCGCAAGGCGCGACTCGAGCGCTTGCTGGAGGCGCGCAAGGGCAAGGCGAGACTGATCCGCTACGTCGAGCATTTCGAGGAGGATGGCGAGGCGGTACTGGAGTCGGCCAAGAGACTGTCGCTCGAAGGCATCATCTCCAAGAAGCTGGACGCGCGTTACCATTCCGGCCGCAGCGAAAGCTGGACCAAGGCCAAGGTGCGCGCCGGACATGAAGTGGTGATCGGTGGCTGGAAGACAACGGCCGGCAAGTTCCGCTCGTTGATGGCCGGCGTCTATCGCGGCAAGCATCTCGCCTTTGTCGGCATTGTCGGTACCGGGTTTGGCGCCGACAAGGTGCGCCTGCTGATGCCGCAGCTCAAGGCCAATGCATCCGACAAGAGCCCGTTCAGCGGCGAAAACGCGCCGAAAAATGCGCGCGACGTGCATTGGTTGAAGCCAAACCTCGTCGCCGAGATCGAATTCGCCGGCTGGACCGACGGCGGCAATATCCGCCAGGCTGCGTTCAAGGGTCTGCGCGAGGACAAGCCGGCACGTGAGGTGGAGGCAGAGGTGCCAACCAAGATCCAGGCCGCAAAGCCCATCATCATCAGATCATCCGCAAAAAAGGGCGCCGAGGTGATGGGGGTCGCCATCTCCAATCCCGACAAGGCGCTGTGGCCCGACGGCGGCGACGGCAAGCCGGTGACGAAACTCGATCTTGCCCGCTACTTCGAGGCGGTCGGCGACTGGATGATCGGCTATCTCAAGGGACGACCCTGCTCGGTGGTGCGCGCGCCCGACGGCATCGACGGCGAGACGTTCTTCCAGCGCCACGCCATGACGGGAACGTCAAAGCTGCTGGAGCTCGTCAAGGTCTCCGGCGACCGCAAGCCGTATATTCAGATCGATCGGGTCGAGGGTTTGGCGGCGGTGGCGCAATCCGGCGGGGTGGAACTGCATCCCTGGAATTGCGCGCCCGACACACCCGATGTGCCGGGCCGGCTGGTGTTCGATCTCGACCCCGCACCCGACGTGGAGTTTTCGGACGTTATCGAGGCCGCCAAGGCGATGCGCGAACGGCTTTCGGCGGTCGGCCTCGAAAGCTTCTGCAAGACCACGGGCGGCAAGGGACTGCACGTGGTGACGCCGCTGCTGCATGATGCCAAAGAGCGCGTCGACTGGAAGGAAGCGAAAGCCTTTGCGCAGGGTATCTGCCAGTGGATGGCCAGCGACAATCCCGAGCGTTACCTCATCAACATGTCCAAGCAGAAGCGCACGGGAAAGATCTTTCTCGACTACTTGCGCAACGACCGCATGTCGACGGCTGTGGCCGTGCTGTCGCCGCGCGCGCGTCCTGGTGCCACCGTTTCGATGCCGCTGACCTGGGCGCAGGTGCGCGGCGACCTCAACCCCAAGCGCTACACGGTTCGGACCGTGCCGGCCCTGCTGGCGAAGAGCAAGGCTTGGGCCGGCTACGAGGATGCAGCCGGCCCGATCAAGCCTGCCATGAAGAAGCTGGCAGAGAAATTATAGCTGTCAAAGCTTCCCGAGCAGCAGAAGGATCAGCAGGATCACGATGACGAGCCCGAGGCCGCCGCCGCCATAATAGCCGGTGCCGTAGAACGGGCCGCCGCCGATGCCGGAAAATCCGCCGAGCAGGGCGATGACCAGAATAATCAGAATGATTGTGCCGATAGACATATGTGGTTCTCCTCAGCCCGCAGACGGGCGCATTGTCTCTGCCTCGCCCGAAGAAACCCATCGGAACCGTGAAAGTTCCGCTTTTGCGACGCCATATCGCAGCCCTTCCGTTCGGCGCGCGCGGAACTACATGCTTGGGAACTGACGGAGAACTGACATGCCTGGCCCGCTGATCGTTTCGATTCCTCATAGCCTCGGTCGCGAGGAGGCGATGCGCCGCCTGAAGGCCGGCATGTCGCGCGCGGCCGCGCACGTGCCGATTCTGCACGTCGAGGAAGAACGCTGGGAGGACAATCGCATGATGTTTCGCGTGCGTGCGCTCGGCCAGGCCGCAAACGGCCATGTCGACGTTGCCGACGACCATGTGAAGGTCGAGGTGACGCTGCCATTCCTGCTGCAGCGCTTTGCGGAAATGGCGCAGGCCGCCATCCGCGAACGCGGCAAGCTGCTGCTCACCAAGAAGTAGCTAAGGCAATCCCTTGAAGGCCAGCACCGTGCGCGGGGGAGCCTTGCCCTCGACGCCGGAGTCGAATTCCGTGGGTGTCTGCTCCAGGGCGATGGTATTCAACAGCTGCTGCCAGCGTGTGTATTCCGGCAATTTCGGCAGGTGAAAGGCAATCTCCTCCGGCGCGGCATTCAGCACGATGAAGATCGGCGCACCGGCCGGCTCGGTCGGGGCAAGCACGTAGGAGAGGAACCGTCCCTCCGGAAAATTCCAGTCCTGCTCTTGCATCTCTTCCGCCGCCGGCGTCAGCCACAGCACGCCAAAGGATCCGTCGGGCCGTCGTCCGTCGAGCCAGCGATGGCTGCGAAGCTGCGGAAAGCTGCGCCGCAAGCCGGTGAGGTGCCCGATGAAGTCGGTGAAATCGTCTGCATCGTGGCCGAGGTGGGTCCAGTTCACCCATCCAGTCTCGTTGTCCTGGCAATAGGCGTTGTTGTTGCCGCCTTGCGAATTTCCGACCTCGTCACCGGCGAGCAGCAGCGGCAGGCCTTGCGCCAGCAGGAGGCAGGCGAGCTGGTTGCGCCGCAGCTGACGGCGCAGCGCGACGATTCCGGTATCGCCGGTCGGGCCTTCGTGGCCGCAATTGTTGCTGTGATTGTCGCTGGCGCCATCTCGATTGTTTTCGCCGTTCGCGAGATTGTGCTTCTCGTTGTAGGAGAAGAGATCAGCGAGTGTAAAACCATCATGCACCGTGATGTGGTTGATGGATGCGCGCGGAGTACGGCCGCTGTGACGGAACAGGTCGGAGGAGCCGGTCATCCGGCTTGATATTTCGCCGATGAGGCTGCCTTCGCCGCTCCAATAGCGCCGCATCGCGCTGCGATAGCGGTCGTTCCATTCCGACCATTGCGATGGAAAGCCGCCGACCTGATAACCGCCCAGGCCCACGTCCCAGGGCTCGGCGACGAGCTTGACCTGCGCCAGTACCGGATCCTGCCGGATCGCGGTGAGGAAGCCGCTGTGGCGGTCAAATCCGTTCGGCCCGCGCGCCAGCGTGGTGGCGAGGTCGAAGCGGAATCCGTCCACGTGGCAGACCTCGACCCAATAGCGCAGCGAGTCCAGCACCATCTGCAACACGCGCGGGTGAGTGAGATTGACCGAGCTGCCGCAGCCGGTGAAGTCGTCATAGAAGCGCGGGTTCTCGGGCTTCAGCCAGTAATAGGAGGCGTTGTCGATGCCGCGGAACGACAGCGTCGGGCCGAGATGATTGCCCTCGGCAGTGTGATTGTAGACCACGTCGAGCATCACCTCGATGCCGGCATCATGCAGCCGCGCCACCGTGGTGCGGAAGGAATCCAGCGCGTGGTCCTGAGCGTAGCGCGGCTCGGCTGAGAAAAAGCCGATGGTATTGTAGCCCCAGTAATTGACGAGCTTCTTTTCCACCAGCATGCGTTCGTCGATCAGCGCGTGGATCGGCAGCAGCTCGATGGTCGTGACGCCGAGCCGCTTCAGATGGTCGATCAGCGCAGGAGAGCACAGTCCGCCATAGGTGCCGCGCAGCTGCGGCGGTACGTCCTCGCGCAGCTGCGTCAGGCCTTTGACATGGGCTTCGTAGATGACGGTGTCTTCCCAGGGAATGTTCGGCCGCGCCTCGCGCCGGCTCACAAAGGTCTCGTCGACCACGACCGCCTTCAGCATGCCTCGTGCATTGTCGCGACGGTCAAACGACAGGTCCTCGCGTGCGCTGCCGACCCGGAAGCCGAAATGCGCATCGCTCCACACCAGCCGCCCGGCGAGCCGCTTTGCATAGGGGTCGAGCAGCAGCTTGTTGGCATTGAAGCGGTGGCCGCGCTCGGGCGCATAGGGCCCGTACACGCGATAGCCGTAGAGCTGTCCGGGAGCGACATCGTTGAGATAGCCGTGCCAGACGTCTTCGGAGCGCTCCGGCAGCTCGATGCGCTCCAGCTCGCGCCGGCCTTGTGCGTCGAACAGGCAGAGCTCGACCTTTTCCGCATTGGCCGAGAACAGCGCGAAATTGGTGCCCCTTCCGTCCCAGCTTGCCCCGAGGCGTGACGGCGATCCGGCGGACAGGCGCATCAATCAGCTTTCGGGAACGAGGAAAATCGCAGCCAGCGGCGGTATGGTGAGATTAAGTGCGTGATTGTTGCCGTGCAATGCCTCGACGCCGCCGGTATTGCCGACATTGCTGCCGCCATAATGGGCAGAGTCCGAATTGAGGATCTCGCGCCATTTGCCGCCGAATGGGACCCTGACGCGATAGTTGTAATAGACGTTGGGCGAGAAATTCACGACGACCACGCAACGCGCGCGTTCGGAAAATCCCTTGCGCAGCCAGGCGAACACGTTGTTGCCGGCATCGTCGGTGACCAGCCATTCGAAACCTGACTCCTCGCAGTCGAGTTCGTGAAGCGCGGGCGTGGTGCGATAGAGGCGGTTGAGGTCACCGATCAGCGCCTGCACGCCGGCATGCTTCTTGTCGTCCAGCAGGTGCCAATCCAGCGAATGATCGTGATTCCATTCCCGCTCCTGGCCGAACTCGCAGCCCATGAACAGCAGCTTCTTGCCGGGATGGCCGAACATGAAACCGTAATAGGCGCGCAGATTGGCAAAGCGCTGCCAGGCGTCGCCGGGCATGCGTCCGAGGATCGAACGCTTGCCGTGCACGACTTCGTCATGCGAGAGCGGCAGAATGAAATTCTCCGAGAAAGCGTAGTGCAGGCCGAACAGGATGTCGCCGTGGTGGTGCTGGCGATGCACGGGATCCTTGCCGATATATTTCAGCGTGTCGTGCATCCAGCCCATGTTCCACTTGTAGCCGAAGCCGAGGCCGCCATGCTCCACCGGCCGCGATACAAGCGGCCACGCAGTAGATTCCTCCGCCGCGGTCATCGCGTGGGGAAAGTGCGCATAAAGCTCGGTGTTGAAGCGGCGCAGGAAGGCGACGGCCTCGAGATTCTCGCGTCCGCCATGCTTGTTCGGAATCCAGCCCCCGGAAGGACGGCTGTAGTCGAGATAGAGCATGGAGGCCACGGCATCGACGCGCAGACCGTCGATGCCGTAGCGCTCCAGCCAGAACAGCGCGTTGGAGACCAGGAAATTGGCGACTTCGGTGCGGCCGTAATTGTAGATCAGCGTGCCCCAGTCGAGATGCCGGCCCTGCTTCGGATTGGCGTGCTCGTAGAGCGCGGTGCCGTCGAAATGGCCGAGCCCGTGCGGGTCGTCGGGGAAATGCCCGGGTACCCAGTCGAGGATGACGCCAATCCCTTTGCCGTGGCAGGCATCGACCAGTGCGGCGAAATCCACAGGCGTCCCGAACCGGCTGGTCGGCGCGAACAGTCCGGTCGGCTGGTAGCCCCACGAACCGTCGAAAGGATGCTCGCTGACGGGAAGGAATTCGACATGGGTAAAACCCATGTCGCGGACATAGTCCGGCAGCTGCGCGGCAAGCTCGCGATAGGTCAGCCAGCGATTGCCGTCATTGCGACGCCATGAACCGAGATGCACCTCGTAGATCGAGATCGGCGCGCTCCTTGCGTTGATGTTCGGCGGCGCCGGGCGCGGCTGCGGCACTTCGGTCATCTCGGTCACGATCGAGGCCGTCTTCGGCCGCAACTCGGCGGCAAAGGCCACAGGATCGGATTTCATCGGCAAGTGCTGGCCGCGGGGACCGATGATGTCGAACTTGTAGTGATCGCCGGCCCTGGCGCGCGGAATGAACAGTTCCCAATAGCCGTTGCCGCGCTGGCGCATCGGATGCCGCCGCGGATTCCAGTAGTTGAAATCGCCGACCACGCTGACCCGCCGGGCATTGGGCGCCAGTACCACGAAGGCTATGCCCTCGACGCCGTCAAGCGTCAGCGGATGCGCGCCGAGTTTCTCGTAGATGCGCAGATGCGTGCCTTCGCCAAGCAGATAGAGGTCGTAGTCGGTGAGCACCGGCGGGAAGCGGTAGGGATCCTCGAGCTCGACGATGTTGTTGCCGAAATGGGCGCGGAGCTGATAGCGCGCGGCACCCTTGGGCGCCGTGCCCGCAAACAGTCCGGCTTCGTGGATGCGCGTCAGTCTGGCCGCCTCGCCCTGCTCGCCGACGGCATCGACCTCGGTGGCCTCGGGCAGAAAGGCGCGGACGATGGTCCTTCCGCCTTCCTTGTGCAGGCCGAGATAATGAAAGGGATCGGAGTGACGACCCTCGACGATGGCATAGGCTTCGGCAGAGAGTTTTGTCATTCAGCTGCTGGCGGGTTCCTGTGACAGCATACGAAGGATCACGGCGAAGGAAAAGCGCAGCCGGTCCGTCCGATGTGCGGTTTCGTATTCTATCTCGTAAAGTGCCTTTTCCAGCCGGAAGAAGTCGATCAGACGCTGTACGGCCCAGGGATCGTCCGGCCACAGCCGTGCATCGGTCATTGCCTCGCGGTAGCCGGAGAGAGCCGCTTCGACGGCGCGGTCGCGCCATTCGCCGAGCTTGAGCGCCAGCCGGCCCTGATCGTCGGACGCGACCTTGAGCGCGCGCTGCAGCGCGGCGTCGGCCGCGGCATCGATGGAGTGGATGAGGCCCGCCACGTCGCGGACAGCCGGCATCTTGCGCCGGCGCTGCGCCAGGCTGCGTCCTGCCTCGCCCTCGAAGCCGGTGATGTAGACGTCGTCCTTGACGATCAGGAGCTGGCCGAGCGCGAAATTGCCGTGGTGCCGGATCGCCAACAGGGGGTGGTCGATCGGTGGCAGCCGGCCCGGGAGTTCCTGCATCCCGGCCTCTTGCGCCGCGAATCGCTCGATCAGCGAGCGATCGGCCTCTGCAAGGCTGCCGCGATAGAGCTGCAGCACGTCGAGCGCGCGCCGGATGCTGTCGACGATCTCCTGCCCCCAGCGTTGCCAGTCGCTGTCCCGCACCGCTTCGGGTGCAAATGAACTCTCGACCGTATCGGCCGCCAGCGTCAGATGCAGTTCGGCCAGGCGCCTTCCGATCTGCGTCATCTGGCGTAGCTGGGTCGGCTGCTCTTCGCTGTCGCCATCGTGCAGCAGCCGTTGCTCCTCGACAAAGCGGTCGAGATAGGCTGACGTCACGGTCCAGGCGTCGCCCTGGTTCTGCACCTGCGTGTGCAGGGTCGCGAGCGTACTGCGGCTGCCGTCGCGCTCGATCAACTCGGCGGTGCCGAGCAGCGCCGGTGCGTTGGGGTAGTCCGCGACGTCAGTCAGGAAGCGGCCCATTTCGATCGCCGGCTGGACGCCCGGCTCCAGCTTGCGATACAGCCTGAAGGCAAAGCTGTCATCGACCAGCGCCGAGCTGGCCGGGAATTCGCTCTCGAAGCCGCGCACGCGAACCGGCTCGCGCACCATGCTGTCGTCGAATTTGCCGGTCGGACGGAATTCGAGCTTGAGGCCCTGTTCGCTCTCGTCGACCGTCAGCCGCCCGCGCAGGTTTCGCAGCATCAATCCGATGAAGATCGCATCGGTGGCGACATCCAGAAGCGTACCCTCGCGGGCGCCCTGTCGAACGGCGGCAAGCGCCCGCGGATTGTAATGCTCGCGGTCGAAGCGCACCCATTCGATCTGCATCGGCAGCACATAGCGCGCGCTCTGCCCCCTCTGTTTCGCTTCGAAGAAAGCTACCCAGGGGCGGTTGTCGCCGATATCGCAAAAGGGAATGGCCGACACCAGCATCGGCTGGATCGTACGCGGCGAGCGCTCCGGATACCAGCGCGTGCGCGCCAGGTGCCCCGGCAGCACGTCGCGCTCGAACATGCCGCGCTCGCGCGCCAGCGACACCCAGGTCGAGCCGACCGGCACCACCAGCGTCTCGAATTCCGGCACGGCGCGCGGCCGCTCCGGCTCGGACTTGTCGGGTGGCTGCAGCTGGAACCAGTAGAAACCGTAAGGCCCGAGCGTGATCATGTAGGGCAATTCGCCGATCGCCGGGAAGCGCGAGCGGCCGAGCATCTCCAGCGGGATGCGGCCCTTCCACGCCGACAGATCGAGTTCGGTGGCCTGCGCCGAGCGCGAGAGGTTGGCAATGCACAGGATGACCTCGTCGCGGTATTGCCTGACATAAGCGAGCACGGCGCGATTCTCCGGACGCACGAACACCATGCTGCCGCGGCCGAAGGCGGCGGTCGATTTGCGCACCGCGATCAGCTTCTTGGTGGCGGAAAGCAGCGAGCCAAGGCTGCGCGACTGCGCTTCCACGTTCACGGCTTCATAGCCGTAGACGGGATCCATGATCATCGGCGCATAGAGCCGTGCCGGATCGGCGCGCGAGAAGCCGCCATTGCGATCGGAGGTCCACTGCATCGGCGTGCGCACGCCGTTGCGGTCGCCGAGATAGATGTTGTCGCCCATGCCGATCTCGTCGCCGTAATAGATGATCGGAGTGCCGGGAAACGACATCAGGAGCGAATTCATCAATTCGATCTTGCGCCGGTCGTTGTCCATCAGGGGGGCAAGCCGTCGGCGGATGCCGACATTGATGCGGGCACGCGGATCGTTGGCGTAGGTCGACCACAGATAGTCGCGCTCGACGTCGGTCACCATTTCCAGCGTCAGCTCGTCGTGATTGCGCAGGAACAGCGCCCACTGGCAATCCGCGGGAATGTCCGGCGTCTGCCGCATGATGTCGGCGATCGGAAAGCGGTCTTCCTGCGCGATCGCCATGTAGATGCGCGGCATCAGCGGGAAATGATAGGCCATGTGGCATTCGTCGCTGTTGCCGAAATATTCCTGGACGTCCTCCGGCCATTGATTGGCCTCCGCCAGCAGCACCTTGCCGCCGGCGTAGGCGTCGAGCTCGGCGCGGAATTTCCGGATGATGGCGTGCGTCTCCGGAAGGTTCTCGTTGTTGGTGCCGTCGCGCTCGCAAAGATAGGGGATGGCATCGAGCCGGAAGCCGTCGACGCCGGCATCCAGCCAGCGCTTCATCACCTGGATCAGCGCGCTGACCACGCGCGGGTTGTCGAAATTGAGGTCCGGCTGGTGCGAGAAGAAGCGGTGCCAGTAGAACTGGCCGGCCTCGCTGTCCCAGGTCCAGTTGGACTTCTCGGTGTCGGTGAAGATGATGCGGGTGTCCGGATATTTCTGGTCGCTGTCGCTCCAGACATACCAGTTGCGCGCGCTCGACTTCGGATCGCTGCGGCGCGCACGCTTGAACCAGTCGTGCTGATCGGAGGTGTGGTTGATGACGAGCTCGGTGATGACGCGCAGGCCGCGCTTCTTCGCTTCCTGGATGAAGCGCCGGAAATCCTTCATCGTGCCGAAATCGGGATTGATGTCGCCATAGTCGGCGATGTCGTAGCCGTCGTCGCGGCCGGGGGAAGGGTAGAAGGGCAGGAGCCACAGCGTGGTGACACCGAGGTCCTGCAGATAGTCGAGCTTCTCGGTCAGCCCCGCGAAGTCGCCGATGCCGTCCTGGTTGCTGTCGAAAAAGGCCTTGACGTGAAGCTGGTAGATGATGGCGTCCTTGTACCAGAGCTCGTCCGCTACCGTCGCGGCTGCTGGCATCCGGCTTGCATTCTCGCTTTCAAGCGTCCGTGCCGGCCTTGCGGCAATGTGACCGACCTCGACGCGCGGGTAAATTCCCTCTGGCCGAGGAGCGATATCGGCCTGTGAGGCCTCGACGTGTTCGGCTTTTTTGTTCACGGTGAGGACACTGCCATGGAAAGACGCCCCCGTTTCGCCCGTAGAAAGGGAGACGCACTGCATCCCAATAAAAAGCCTTCGGTGGGGCAATGGTTCCAGGGGAACCGATTTCCGCCACCGCGCGTTAGTCACCCCTATCTCCCTCCGGTATTGGACAATTTCGCGACGCCAGCCCTCACAGTCGCGTGCAAACAGCGTGCCGAATGAATCTTTTTGCTAAAGCCCGCGACCTTGGCATCCAGACCGAGTTCATCGATGGCCATGGTAACCCCCATGTCACGGCGGCGGATGCCCTGAAGGTGGTTTTCGAAGCCCTGCCGCCGCAGGCCGCACGCCGGCTGATCGACGGGCCGGTCGTGGTCCGCCGGGACCATGCGGCGCGCACCAGCCTGCTGCCGGGGGCGCGCCTGCCCGTACGCTGGGAAATCAAGAGCGATGCCGGTGTGGTCGCGGGCGAGACCGCCACGGAGGCGATCGAGTGGTCGGGCCTCTTGCCCCCCGGCGTCTACCGCCTGCGATTGTCGGATGCAGCCGGCGTGGTGGAGGAGGTGCCGCTGGTATCGACCCCGGCGCAGGCCTTTGGCGGCGATTTCGACCGCGGCTGGCTGCTGGCCGTGCAGCTTTACGGCATCCGCTCCACGCGCAATTGGGGCATGGGCGATTTCACCGATCTTGCCGAGCTCGTCGAACTGGCCCATCGGCTCGGCGCCGACGGTGTCGGCCTCAATCCGCTGCACGCGCTGTTCGACGACAAGCCCGCCGATTGCAGCCCCTATTCGCCGAACAGCCGGCTCTTCCTCAACGCGCTCTATATCGACGTCGACGCGATCCCGGAATTTTCGGCGGATGCCGTCAGCGCCGTGGCCAACACGACGCCGCGGCTGCGCCAGAGCGAAACCGTGGATTACGTCGCAATCGCCGCCCTGAAATGGCCGGCGCTGCGCGCGGCCTTCAAGGCTTTCAAGGACAAGGCGACGCCGGAGCGGCGGGCCGATTTCGCCAAATTCCGCACCGAGCGCGGCATGCTGCTGTCTCGCTTCGCCTGCTTCGAGGCGCTGCGCCACAGGTTCGGCACGCCGTGGTGGGAGTGGCCCGAAGAATGGCGCCGGCCTGATGAGGCCGCCTGCACGCGATTGCGCGAGGGGCCTGAGGCGGACGAAATCGAGTTCGTGGAATTCGTGCAGTGGAATGCCGACCGCCAGCTCGGCGCCTGCAAGGCGCGCGCGGACGAACTCGGCATGAAGGTGGGCCTCTATCTGGACGTCGCCGTCGGCGTGCAGTCGAACGGCTTCGACGCCTGGAACGAGCAGGGCGCGATCTCGCGCATGCTCGGCGTCGGCGCGCCGCCCGATCCGCTGGCGCCGGCCGGACAGGATTGGGGCCTTGCCGGATACAACGCCATCGGTCTGGAGCAGCGCTGGTTCGAGCCGTTCCGCCAGATGCTGCAGGCATCGATGCGGCACGCCGGCGCGATCCGGCTCGACCATGTCATGGGACTGAAGCGGCTCTACCTCGTGCCGCGCGGTTTTGGGCCGCGCGACGGCGTCTATGTGCCGATGCCGTTCGAGGCCATGCTGGCGCTCACGGCATTGGAGAGCGATGCCCATCGCTGCGTGGTGATCGGTGAGGATCTGGGCACCGTGCCCGAAGGTTTCCGGGACACCACGCGTGACTGGGGCATCTGGTCCTACCTCGTGATGATGTTCGAACGCGATGGGAACGGCGCCTTTCACGGCATCGACTACTACCAGCCGAATGCGCTCGTCACCTTCAACACCCACGACCTTGCCACCTATGCCGGATGGCGCCATTTCAACGACCTCAAGCAAAAGCGCGCGCTCGGCTTCGATCCCGGCGAAAGCGACGACGACCGCTGGCATGCGCTGACCATGCTCGATCAGGTGCTGGGTCAGCACGGCATCCATGACAACGATTTCGACGCCATCGCCGCGTTTCTGGCGCGCACCAAATCCCGCCTGATGGCGGTCGCGCTGGAGGACCTGCTTGAGTTGCAGGAGCAGCCCAATATTCCCGGGACCATCGACCAGCATCCGAACTGGCGCCGCCGCATGCCGCTCTGCATCGACGAGATTGCGTCTCAGGTCGATGTCGAGGGATTGAAGGCGGCCACGCGCGAGCGAATGCGGAAGAAGGCTTGAATGCAAGGGGTGCAGGAAGGTGACATGGTTTGTCCTGCAGGATCGAAGATTATGGCCTGATCGGCGATTGCGAGACAGCCGCGCTGGTCGGCCGCGACGGCGCGATCGACTGGCTGTGCTGGCCGGCATTCGATTCGGATGCCTGCTTCGCAGCGCTCCTCGGCAACCGCAAGAACGGCCGCTGGCTGATTGCGCCCGCCGGCGGTGTTGCGCGCAGTACGCGCCGGTATCGTGACCATTCGCTGATCCTGGAAACCCGATTCGAAACGTCGGATGGCGCGATCGACCTGATCGATTTCATGCCGCCGCGCGGCAAGGCATCCGACGTGGTCCGGCTGGTGCGAGGGGTCAGGGGCCGCGTGAAACTGCGCATGGAGCTGGTCATCCGCTTCGGCTTCGGCGCCGACATTCCCTGGGTCAGGAAGAGCGAGGACGGCGCTGCGCTGCTCGCCATTTGCGGGCAGGACATGACCGTGCTGCGTACGCCGGTCGAGACCCGCGGCGAGGATTTCACTACCGTTGCCGATTTCGAAGTCAGCGCGGGCGAGACCGTTCCTTTCGTACTCACCTATGGCCCGTCGCATCTGCCCCCGCCCGGCCCGATCGATCCGATCGAGGCGCTGCATGAAGCGGAGGCCTTCTGGCAGCACTGGTCCAGCCGGTGCAGCTATGAGGGCGATCATCGCGACCTCGTGATGCGCTCGTTGATCACGCTGAAAGCGCTGACCTTTGCGCCCACCGGGGGCATCGTCGCCGCACCCACCACCTCGCTGCCTGAAAAGCTCGGAGGCGGCAGGAACTGGGATTACCGCTTCTGCTGGCTGCGCGACGCGACCTTCACGCTGCTGGCGCTGATGAACTCCGGCTATACCGAAGAAGCGCTGGCCTGGCACAACTGGCTGCTACGCGCAGTTGCGGGCGCGCCGGCGCTGATGCAGATCATGTACGGCATCTGGGGCCAGCGGCGCCTGCTGGAGTGGGAAGCGGGCTGGCTCGAAGGCTACCAGGGCGCCAAACCGGTACGCATCGGCAACGCCGCGCATTCGCAGCTCCAGCTCGACGTCTACGGCGAGTTGATCGACGCGCTGCACCAGGCGCGCGTTGCGAAGCTGGAGCTCAACGAGGTGAGCTGGTCGCTGGAGTGTACGGTGCTTGAACATCTCGCCGGCAGATGGGACCGACCCGATCACGGCATCTGGGAGCGGCGGGGCGCGGCCAGACATTACGTCTTGTCGAAGGCGATGACCTGGGTCGCCTTCGACCGCGGCATCAAGAGCGTGGAAAAATTCGGCTTCAGGGCGCCGCTGGAAAAATGGCGCGCGGTGCGCGACAAGATCCATGACGATGTCTGCAACAAGGGTTTCGATAGCGAGCTCGGCAGCTTCGTGGAATCCTACGATTCCAAATTGCTCGATGCGAGCCTTCTGCTGCTGCCGTCAGTCGGCTTCCTGCCGCCGGAAGATCCCCGCATTCGCGGCACGATACAGGCGATCGAGCGGCACCTGATGCGCGACGGCTTCGTGCTGCGCCACGATCCCCGCGAGGTCATCGACGAGCGGCAGCCGATCGAGGGCGCCTTCCTCGCCTGCACGCTGTGGCTGGCGGACGCCCATGTGCTCGCCGGCGACACGGTGAAGGCACAAATCCTGTTCGACCGGGTCGCGGGCGTTGCCAATGATCTGGGCCTGCTTGCAGAAGAATACGACATGGAGACAAAACGCCAGACCGGCAATTTCCCCCAGGCGCTGACGCATATCGCGCTGATCAACACGGCCCACAATCTCAGCGATGCCAGGCGAGCCGAGAAGCGCGCCATGCAAAGGTCGAAGTGACCGTCCCGGCGGCCGGATAGCGCTACGCCGCCCGCGTAGCGTGCCGTTGTGCCAGCAGACCCGGAACGAGCGCCTCCGCCGCTTCGGCGCCGGAAATGACCGCGGCCTCCACGCCCGCGCCGGCATTGCCTGCACCGGCAATCACCAGATTGCGCAGGGGCGACCTGGATCCTTTCAGGCGCCCCTCGCGCGAGATGCCGTAGATCGCGCCCGAACTGGCCCAGTCGTAGCGTGCATAGGTGACGGGGCTTGCATCAGTGCGATAGACGATGTGTTGCCTGAGACCGGGAATGGCGGTCTCCGCCGCGGCGATCATCTCTTCGCCGAGCTGCTGCTTGCGCGCTTCGTATTCCCCGGAGCGCCGCCAATCCTTCCAGTCCTCGCGGCCCTCCGCCGGAAACCAGCCCTGTGCTGCCGCATGCGGCAGGATGGAGATCAGCATCAGCGTCGAGTGGTCCGCAGGCGCCGCCGTAGGATCGAGCTTGGACAGCATCGCAAGGCCGACGCTTCGCGGCGAGTCGACATGCATCGCCGGACTGATGTCAGGGTCGAAGTCGAGGCCGAGATGAACGCTGAACGCGGAATTGGCGGGCTCGGCTGCGGCGATGCGATCGCGGAAGGCCGCCGGCAGCTGATGCGGATCGACGAGCTCGAGGAAGGTCCGCTTGATGTCGGCATTGGACACGACCGCCGCAGCACGGACCGTCTCGCCATTGCCGAGAACGACGCCGCAGGCGCGGCCGTGCTCGACGAGAATTCGTTCGACCCTCGACTTGAGGCGCACCTCGCCGCCTCGCTCCTCGATCGCCTGCACCAGGACGTCGGCAAAGGCGCCGGAGCCGCCAAGGGGATAGTGGCCGCCCTTGAAGTAGTAGCCGAAGATCGGGACCATCTGCGCGCATGTCAGGCGCTCGCCGCCGTCGCCGAGATAGCCGGCAAGCGCGTTGAGCATCCGGATCACGGCGGGATCGCTGACATGGGCGGCGACCAGCTTGTCGAACGGTTCGCTCATCCAGCGATAGGCCTGCGGATGATCCTTGGGAAACGCCAGCATCGCCTCGATGGTTTCGGGCATGCCGGGGATTCCGGAACGGTCGCGCCCGGTGGAGAACATGTCCTCGAAGATCGCGTGGAGGGTCTCGAACAGGCTACGGATGCCGTCCGCGCTGTCCGGGAATTCCCTGCACAGGAGATCCACGTATTCGCGCCAATTTTCGGGAACCTCGATCCGCTTTTCCGCCAGCTGATAGGTGTGGCGAACGCGCTTCCATTGCAGGCGATCGGCGACGCGCAGGCGCTCGAGCACGCCCGTGATGGTGCCGCCCGGCCAGACTCCGGAGAAATCGTGCGGGCCGGCATCGAAGCGGTAGATGACCGGCTTGTTGTCGTGATGCGCCTTGCGCAGGTAGTTGTGACAGAAGCCGCCGGCCACGACGTGGTGCTCGAACACCCTGACTTTCAGGCCGGCGTCGGCAAGCAGCGCCGCCGCGGTCAGTCCGCCGACGCCTGCGCCGATGATCGCCACATCGCAATCCACGCCGGCTTTCTCCGCAAAGGAGGGCGCCGGCCAGTGGAAGGTTTCGCGTCCGGCGCGCACTCGCTGCAGAGCGTAACGGATGGCCAGCCGCGGTCCGAAAATCGAACAGAGCGCGCCCACGACCACGATTGCCGAAGTCACCCATTCCGAAACGCCGGACCAGCGGCAGATGCCGATCGCGAGGAAGAGGACTCCCCACAGTGCGGTGATCGCGAGGTTGATGAGAAGGAACTGCGGTGTGCCGGCGTTGTCCGGGTAGGCCGCGCGCGAATAATCCGCCGTCCACGGCCGGCGCAAAACGGCGCTCGCCAGGCTGATCGCGCCAAGGCCTGCGAAGGAGAGCCAGAGCGCGTTGGCAGCGGCCCAGTCGGGCGATGCGAGTTGCGCGGCGGCCAGCAGGGCGAACAGCGCCAGCCCGCCGGCTTCCAGGGTGACGACGTCACGGCACGCCGCCCGCCACAGATTGCCGGCAAGCGATAATGCCAGGCCCGACCAGATGGCCCAGTCGGCATGATGCGCGCCGAGCAGCGCCCAGAACACGGCGAAAGGCAGCAGCGCCAACTTCACGGTGAAGAAGATCTTCATGATGACCTCCGACCACGATTGCCGCGCAACAAGTCGGCCGCTGCGGGAGCCTCTCCGCGCCGCGTTCCAGCGCTTCCATGCGGCGCCGAGACAATCTTTCCAATGTAAAGATGACACTAGCCGGTGGCGCCTTTGATGTCAATGTAATCTTTACAGTGTCAAAATTGGCGCGCCGATTGGCATGAAGCCGGCCAGCAGACACCCTTTGGCCGCTCAAGGCCGTTGTTTTTCAAGGATAATCCCGATCGCTCGGGCAAATCCCTCATCTTCATTCGATGCCGTCACATGGGTGGCATGCCGCTTGATGGCGTCGGCCGCGTCGCCCATCGCGAACGACAGCCCGCTTTTCGCGAACATCGGCAGGTCATTCTCCATGTCGCCGATGGTGGCGACATCAGCGGCGGCAATGCCCAGTCGCCTCGCCATCGCCTCGAGGAAGGTCCCCTTGTCATGGCCGGGCGGGGTGATGTCGAGATAGAAAGTCTGGGAACGCACGGCAGTGGCCTCGCTGCCGACCGCTGCATGTATCGCGTCCTCGCATCGCTGCAGCAGCGGCGCATCGGAACTGGCGCCGACGATCTTGCTCACTTCGTCCAGGTGGGGCGCGAAATCCGCCACAACGGTCGGCGCATGCCGGATGGCGCGTTGCTCGAGCCCGACATATTCGCCGCAGGCGTCGCGGATCAGCCACCGGTCATGGCTGAACAGCCAGATATCGGTGCAGAATTTTTCCAGCACCGCCAGGGCGCGGGTCACGACGGAACGAGGAATGAGGTGTTGTTCGATCGGCCGCATCGCAGGATCGACGATCGCGCTGCCGTTGAAGGCGCCGAACGGCAGCGCCAGCGCCAGCGGCCCGACCAGGAAGCCCATGCCGACGGTCGGCCGGTTGGAGACGATGGTGAAGCCGATGCCGGCTGCGTGCAGCTTCTGCACCGCAGCCATCGATGCATCGGTAATGCGCTTGTCGGGCGTCAGGAGGGTACCATCGACATCGGACACAACGAGCTTGATGCTGCTCATGCAGGGCCCAGCCTCAGCTGGCGGACGATATTGTCGACGATGGCCTCGACCGTGGCATCGATCGACACCGTTACAGCGTCTTCCTCGGGGGCAGGCCGCTCCAGCGTGCGAAACTGGCTGTCGAGCAGGCCCGGCGGCATGAAGTGCCCCTTGCGCGCGGCAAGGCGCGCGGCGATCACCTCCTTGGCGCCGTCGAGGAAGACGATGCGGACATCCTCGCGGCCGTGCACCAGCACCTCGCGATATGCGCGACGGAGCGCCGAGCAGGCGACGACGGCGTGCTGCCGCTTGCCGCAGAGACGGTCGATCTCGTCGGCGATCGCCTTCAGCCAGGGCCAGCGGTCCTCGTCGGTGAGCGGCTCGCCCGCGCTCATCTTGGCGACGTTGCTGGCGGGATGAAACCTGTCGCCGTCCTCGCAACGCCAGCCGAGCCGCGCCGAAAGCGCCTCGGCGACGGTGCTCTTGCCGGCGCCGGAGACGCCCATCACGATCAGCGCACAGGGGATATCCGAACGCGTACCGGCGTGCGCCATCAGCCGAGCCTTCGCCAGCTGCGGCCGTCGCGCGCAAGCAGCTCGTCCGCCTTGGTGGGCCCCTCGCTGCCGGCCGTATATGTCTGCAAGCCGTCGGCGCCCGCCTTCTGCCAGGCATCGATGAAAGGCTGCACCGCCCGCCAGCCGGCCTCGACGCCGTCGGCACGCTGAAACAGGATGTTGTCGCCGATCATGCAGTCGTAGATCAGCGTTTCGTAACCGGTACTCGGTTCGGCCCGGAAGTAATCCTTGTAGTGGAACTTCATCTCGACGCCGTCGATCTCGATGGTCGGCCCCGGCACCTTGGTGTTGAACTGCAGCTCGATGCCTTCGGTCGGCTCGGTCGAGATGATCATGTAGTTCTGCGACAGCCGGTCCACCGGCGTGTCGCGGAACATCGCGAACGGCGCCTGCTTGAACTTGATCGCGATCTCCGTCCGCTTGGTGCACAGCGCCTTTCCGGTGCGCAGGTAGAACGGCACGCCGGCCCAGCGCCAGTTGTCGATGGTGAGCTTCAGCGCCGCATAGGTCTCGGTCGTGGAATCCGGCCGCACCTCGGGGATGGCGCGATAGTCGCCGAGTTGGTTGTCTCCGATGTGACCGGCAACATATTGTCCGCGCACCGAGTTCTGCAGCGCCTCTTCCTCGGTCTGGGTCTGGATGGCCGAGAGCACCTCGGCCTTTTCCGAGCGCACCGAATGAGCGTCGAACTTCACCGGCGGCTCCATCGCCACCAGCGAAAGTAGCTGGAACAGGTGGTTCGGCACCATGTCGCGCAGCGCTCCGGTCGAATCGTAAAAGTTGCCGCGATGGCCGACGCCGAGCTTTTCGTCCACGGTGATCTGCACGTGGTCGATATGATTGCGGTTCCAGATCGGTTCGAACATGCCGTTGGCAAAGCGCAGCACCAGGATGTTCTGTACCGTTTCCTTGCCGAGATAGTGATCGATACGGTAGATCTGGTGCTCGGTGACCAGCTTCAGCAGCGCGTCGTTCAGCGTGCGGGCCGAGGCGAGGTCGGTGCCGAACGGTTTCTCCACCACCAGCCGCCGCCAGTTGCCGCTCTCCTTCAGCATGCCGGCGCGACCAAGTTCGCGGGCGATGGGCAGGAAAGCGTCAGGCGGCGTCGCGAGATAGAACAGCCGGTTGCCGCCGGTGCCGCGCGCCTGCTCCAGCGCATCGAGCTGCTTGCGCATGGCATCGAACGAGGCCGGGTCTTTCGGGTCCGCCTCGATGGCGGTGACGCAGGAAAGCAGCCGTTCCGATGTCGCATCGTCCACCGGTCGCGTGGCGAACCTGCGCAGGCCCTTCATCAGATCGTTGCGCAACGCCTCGCTGCTGACGCCCTTGCGTGCCACCCCGACCACACAGAATTTGTCCGGCAGGAGATCGCCGGCGGCGAGATTGTACAGGGCAGGGATCACCAGCCGATGCGTGAGGTCGCCGGTCACGCCAAAGATCACGAAGCTGCAGGGATCGGGCTTCTTCTGCTTGGCGGCGGCATTCATCGGCATCACTTCCTGGGGTCGGACTTCTTCGGCTCCCGGTGCCCCCCAAAGCCGGCGCGCATGGCGGATAGAATTTTTTCCGCAAAGGTATGTTCCTTGCGCGATCGGAACCGGGCGAACAGCGCGGCCGTCAGCACCTCCGCCGGCACGGCCTCATCGACTGCCGCATTGACGGTCCAGCGTCCCTCGCCGGAATCCTCGACATGGCCGGAGTAATTGTCGAGGGTCTGGCTTTCAGCGAGCGCGGAGGCGGTGAGGTCGAGCAGCCAGGACGGGATGACGCTGCCGCGCCGCCACACTTCCGCGATATCGGCGATGTCGAAATCGAAGCGATGCTCGGCGGGCAAGGCGTCGATGTTGGCGTTCTTGAGGATGTCGAAGCCCTCGGCATAGGCCTGCATCAGCCCGTACTCGATGCCGTTGTGTATCATCTTGACGAAGTGTCCGGCGCCGGTCGGGCCGGCATGGATGTAGCCCTGCTCGACCCGCGGGTCGCGTCCTTCGCGACGCGGGGTGCGCGGGATGTCACCGGCGCCGGGCGCCAGTGCCGCGAAGATCGGATCGAGGCGATCGACGACGACCTTGTCGCCGCCGATCATCATGCAATAGCCGCGTTCCAGCCCCCAGACGCCGCCGGAGGTGCCGACGTCGAGATAGTGCAGCCCTTTGGCGCGCAGCGCCTTGCCGCGGCGGACATCGTCCTGCCAGAACGAATTGCCGCCGTCGATGATGGCGTCGTCCTTCCGCATCAGGGAGGCCAGCGTTTCGACAGTGGATTCCGTGATCGCGCCCGCCGGCAGCATCACCCATGCTGCGCGTGGCGGCTTGAGCTTCTGCACGAACTCTTCCAGCGTCGCGGCGCCGACGGCGCCTTCGGCCACGAGTGCCGCGACCGCCTTCTGGTCCTTGTCGTAGACGACGGTGGAGTGCCCGCGCTGCATGAGGCGGCGGACGATGTTGCCGCCCATCCGCCCGAGCCCGATCATTCCAAGCTGCATTGCAAGCGTCCTAGTTCAGCGCCGCCGATATCGCGGCATCCAGCGCCTTCAGCCCTGCGGCAAGGTCGCCCTTCAGGTGCACGCGCAGCGCGCGGCGGCCACGCTCGGTCAGCACGTCGAAATCGCCGCGCGCCTGTGCCGCCTTGATGATGCCGAAGCTCGCCTTCTGGCCGGGCACCTTCAGATCCTTTTTCTCGTCCGCGGTGATCTGCAGGAACACGCCGTTGTCGGGCCCGCCCTTGTAGGCCTGCCCCGTCGAATGCAGGAAACGCGGGCCGAATTCGGCGCAGGTCGCCAGACGTTTTCGGTCGCGCAACGCCAGACGCATCTTCTGCAGCGCCGCGATATGATCGCCATCGCGCTCCAGATAGGCGAGCAGGGCGACATAATCGCCACTCTCCGAACGCGACAGATGCGCCCTGATCCAGGAATTGAGATCGCCATTGGCGCCGGCCTTGCGCAGCTCGGCCGCGTTCTGCGTGTCGGTGTAGAGATCGGCTTGCCCCGATGAGACCACCGGCGTCTCCGCCGGCAGCTTGCCGGTCTTCTCGAAGGCTTGCGTCAATTCCCGTGTCTTGATCTTGGCCGATTCCACGTCCGGCTGATTGAACGGGTTGATGCCCAGGATGGCGCCGGCAACCGCGGTCGCGAGCTCGAAGCGGAAAAATTCCTGGCCGAGATGGTCGATGGATTGCATGACGATCTTCACCACGGGATGGCCAGCCTTCTCCAGCGCTGCAAGGGCTGCGTCATGCCCCGCGTCGTCCTCGCCTTCGGTGCGCAGGTCGATGAAGAAGCGGTCGTTGCCATAGAGCGAGGCATCGCCGATCGTCTCGCCGTCGATCGGAATCAGGCCCTTGCCCTCCTTGCCGGTGGACTCCGCGATCAGCTGCTCGGCCCAGGCGCCGAAATCGGCGATCTTTTTCGATGAGAAGATCGTCACCTTGTCGCGCCCTTCGAGGCCCGCAAGTCCCATCGCAAGCCCGAGCTGCACACCGGGATTTTCCTGCGGCGGCACGTCGGCGCCGCAGGAGCGCACCATGGAGAGCGCATTCGTCACCAGCGCCCGCACATCGATGCCGGCGGCTGCCGCCGGCACGAGGCCGAACGGTGACAGCACGGAATAGCGCCCGCCGATGGTCGGCTCGCCATGAAAGACGCGGGCAAAGCCTTGGCTGGCCGCGACCTTCTCCAGCGACGAACCGGGATCGGTCACCGCGATGAAACGATGGCCGGCCTTGTCCTTGCCGATCGCCTTCGCCACGCGGTCGTAGAAATAATCCTTCATCGCATTCGGCTCGGTGGTGCCGCCCGATTTACTGGAGACGATGAACAGCGTCTTTGAAATGTCGACCGCCTTCTCCATGGAGCGCACCTGTGAGGGATCGGTGGAATCCAGCACATGCAGTCTTGGGAAGCCGGCCTTCTGCGGAAACGTCTCCGCCAGCACTTCCGGACCGAGGCTCGAGCCGCCCATGCCGAGCACGACCGCATCGGTGAACTTCTGGCCCCTCACGCGCCGCGCAAAATCCTCGTAGTCGGCAATGTCGGCCTTCGCCGGGCTGTCCAGCCAGCCGAGCCATTTGTTCTCGTCATCGCCGGTCCACACCGACTTGTCCTTGCCCCACAGCCTGCGGATCTTCGCCGAGGCGCGCCATTCCTCCGTGCTCTTTGCCACGGCCTTGCCGAGCCCATCGCCCAGCGCCAGCTTTTGCGCATCGATGCCGCCGGACAGCACGGTCGCGCGCTTGAAGGCGACAGCGCCATAGAGCTTGTCGGCAGCATCCGCAAACAGCTTGACGCCGTCGACCACGAGCTCCGCCGTGATCGCATCCAGTGAAATGCCGGACCGTTCCAGCTCATCCAGCACCCGCGCGGCGTCCTCGACATTCTCTTCAAGGCTGTCGCGCAGCTTGCCATGGTCGCGGAACGCGTCCAGCGTTGGAGGCGGGACGGTATTGATGGTGTTCGGACCGATCAGCTCCTCGACATAGAGGACGTCGGAATATTCCTTGTTCTTGGTGCCGGTCGAGGCCCACAGCAATCGCTGGGGCCTGGCGCCCTTCGCCGCCAGCTTCTCCCAGCGCGGTCCGGCAAAGATGGTCTTGTAATCCCGGTACGCCATCTTGGCGTTGGCGATCGCGACCTTGCCCTTCAGCGCGGCGAGGCGCTCCTTCTCGCCGGGGTCGTTGGCTTTCGCGATCTTCTCGTCGAGCTGCTTGTCGACGGAGCTGTCGATGCGGCTGACGAAGAAGCTCGCCACGCTCGCCACATGCGAGGGATCGCCGCCGCCGGCAACATGCTTTTCCAGTCCCGCGATGTAGGCTTGCGCCACCTCGCGATAGACCTTCTGCGAAAACAGCAGCGTGACGTTGATGGAGATGCCCTTGGCGATCAGCGTCTCGATGGCAGGCAGGCCTTCTTCGGTCGCCGGCACCTTCACCATCAGATTCTTGCGGTGGACGTCCTTCCAGAGCCGCTTGGCCTCCGCGACCGTGCCTTTCGTATCGTTTGCCAGATAGGGCGACACTTCGAGGCTGACATAGCCGTCGGCGCCATCGGTCGCCTCATACACCGGCCGCAGCACGTCGGCGGCGTTCTGGATGTCCTCCACCGCCACCGCCTCGAAAAGATCGGCCACCGAACGGTCGCCTTTCTTCAACGCCTTTGCGATCGAGCCGTCATATTCGTCGGAACTGCCGATCGCCTTCTCGAAGATGGCGGGGTTGGAGGTGACGCCCTTCACCCCGTCGCTCTCGATCAGCTTCTTCAGGTCGCCCTTGGCGACGAAGCCGCGCGCGAGAAAGTCGAGCCAGACTGCCTGGCCATGGGATTCGAGTGCTTTGACGGGATTCATGGGGCCTGTTTCTGCTTGAGATACGCCATCGGGCGCCGCTTGCCGGGGCCAGCTTTCTGGCGGGCCGGGGGATTGTCAACCAGCCGCGGGGCGGGGTTTGCGGGATCGGCCAATGTTGCGGGGATAACGCCGTCCGGACCGGTTCCGATCCCTGACAAATACCGTTGGTTTAGGCGCAATTTTGTGACCGGCACCGTCCTCCGTGCGCCGGGCATGACAATGGGAAGGGCCTTAGGGCCGCATGTACAGATACCCCTGCGATTGCAATTCAGCGATGCGCACCACGCCGCCCTTTTCGGCGGCAACGAAACCCGGCAGCAGCTCCTTCACCGTCACATTCTGGGATTTCATGGTGTTGCCGCAGGCGGCCATTTCCAGCCCCGCCTTGGAGAATTGCCCGACCCGCTTGCCGATGTCGGGATTGGCTGAAGCCGCATGGAACGCCTTCAGCGCCTGGCCGTGCACCACCAGCGCGATCGTGACATTGTCGGGACCGCCGACGCCGTCAAAATGGTTCTGGATGTTGCCAAGCACGAAATTGACCTTGTCGAGGTCATTGAGGTGATAGATCACCTTCAGCTTTCCCGTCGCCGGCGTCTCGGTCGCGGCCCGGGCGCGCGAGGCGGCAAACGCCCCGCCGCCGATCGCGGAAACCACGCTCCATAACAGACTACGTCGATCCATGGCTTTCTCCTGTTATTTGCGCCGGAGCGCGGCGAGAACCTTGCGGTCGGTGACCAGCGAGGCGCATTCGCCGTTGTCGGCGCGGTCGAGCCGGAACACCTTGTCGTCGGCGCCGGCCGTGAGCGAATGTTCGGCTTCATCGTCGGGCTTGTTGTGCAGCCAGATTCGGATGCTCTCCAGCCGAATGACGGCCGACCTGTCGTCCTTCGAGACCGCGACGTCGAGCCCGCCACCGTCGCAATCGACGCCACAGCCGAGGCGGATTTCGCCGCCGGTGTTTTCGGCGATCACATGGCTGCAGGAGCCGGAGGAGTCGAAGTCGCCCGCCCGATGACGGTATTTCACGCCGAGGCGGAAGGAATAATTGGTGACCTTGTCGTCCGGCGGATGCTCCGCGGTCACCAGCAGTTTCATCGCCGCGACCTTCTGCTTCGGATGCTTTGCCAGATGATCGGTATCGTAGGCCCGCACGAAGCAGGCATAGGTCGTCTTCGGCGCGAGCGCGCCGGCGAACAGGCGCTTGTCGAAGGCGGCGGCCTGGGCCTTGTCGATTTCCTCCTGGGCCGGCGCGCTACCGGTGGCGGCCAGCATGGCCAGCGCTGCCAAGGCCGCCCGCAAGGTCGTGTGCATGGTCAATCCCCAACAAAACAATGACAATTCCATGATTAGTCGCCGGTTGCGGCGAGCGCGTTCAAGGCGGTCGGCGGCGCAACCGGGCGTCTGCAGCATCCAATCCGGCATCGACGCGCTGGGGCCGCTCCGCTATGCTGGTTGCTGCTACCTGCCGTTGAGACCTATGCGACCTTGGAGCGCCAGGATCCTCGTCGTCCGGCGCTAGCTTCCGTGAGGTGACGCCATGTCCACACCATCAGCCACGCTTCTTCCGCGCCCGATGCTGCACGCGCTCGCCAGGAACTGGTGGCTGCTGCTGCTCCGCGGCATCGCTTCCATCGTGTTCGGAGTGCTTGCCTTCGCCTGGCCCGGCCTCACTCTGGTGACGCTGGTGCTGTTCTACGGCGCATTTGCGCTGGTCGACGGCGTTATCGCGCTGGTCGCAGCCTTCAAGGGCGGAGCGAAACCGGCGCCGACGTGGTGGCTGGTCGTGGTCGGCATCCTCGGGATCGGCGCCGGCGTTGCCACCTTCCTGATGCCGGGCATCACCGCGATCCTCTTGATCCTGTTCATCGGCGCCTGGGCGCTGGTGCATGGCATCTTCGAGATCATCGGCGCCATCCAGCTGCGCAAGGAGATCGACAATGAGTGGATGCTGATCCTTTCCGGCGTCATCTCGGTGCTGTTCGGCCTGATCGTGCTGATCGCGCCCGGCGCCGGCGCGCTGGGCCTGGTCTGGGCGATTGCCGCCTATTCGATCGTGTTCGGCATCAGCTTTGTCGCGCTGGCGTTCCGGCTGAAGAGCCATCGTCACGCGGCGGCAGCGGCGTAATATTTGACAGGATCCTGCCGGTGCGCGGCATCCTTGCCGTCACGTGGGCGGTGACGGAGTGCCGATGTCTTCCGAGCATGTCCTGCGAATCGAGCGCGTCATCGCCGATTTGCGTCCGCAAGCACCGCCTCGCCCGGGGCAGAGCGGCATCCGCGGTCTCGACCAGCGGATGGCGGAGGTCGCTACGCCTGGCGCGAGTATCGCCGTCATCGACGATTTCCAGCTGGCCTGGGCAAAGGGTTTCGGCGTGCGAAGGCAGGGCGCGCATGCGCCCGTCCGTGCCGATACGCCGTTTCAGGCGGGCTCGATCAGTAAGCCGGTGTTTGCGCTCGCAGCGATGCGACTGGTCCAGGACCAGCAGATTGATCTTGATGCCGATGTCAGAGGCTATCTGAAATCCTGGCAACTGCCCGAGGGAGATGACGGGTGGCAGCCGAAAATCACGCTGCGCCAGCTGCTCAGCCATACCGCCGGAACGACGGTGCACGGCTTCCCCGGATATCCCGCCGACAGCGCGGTGCCATCCCTTGCGCAGGTGCTGAACGGCGAGCCGCCGGCCAATACGCAGCCGGTCTTTGCCGATCTCATTCCCGGCCTGCAATTTCGCTATTCCGGCGGTGGCACCACCATGGCCCAGCTCGCGGTCACCGAAATGACGGGCCGGCCGTTTCCCGAGCTGATGCGAGAACTTGTGCTGGCGCCGCTCGGAATGGAGGACAGCGGCTATGAGCAACCGCCGCTACCGCATCTCGCCGACCGCGCGGCTCTGGCTCACCCGTTCGGCGGGGTGCCAACAGCGGGCGGCTGGAACGTCTATCCGGAAATGGCTGCTGCCGGACTCTGGACGACGGCGTGCGACATCGCCCGGCTCGGTGTCGCCGTCATGCGCGGCCTGCGCGGCGAAGCCTCGCCGCTCGGCCTGTCGAAGAACAGTCTGTCGGAAATGCTGCGGCCGCAGCTGCCGAACCACGCGGCTGGCACCGATTTCGTCGGGCTTGGTTGGTTTTGCTACGCCGCCGGCGTTGCGTTTCGTTTCGGGCACGCCGGCTGGAACCACGGCTTTCTGGCCGACGCGCGATTCTATCCCGCCGTCGGGCAAGGCGCCGTCGTGATGATCAATTCAAATCAGGGGTGGCCGCTGCTCGAGGAACTGATGAAGTCGCTGGAGCGGGAATATCGCTGGCCGGTGCCGGCGTCGGTCGCTGACGGAACAGCGGTGGCGACAGGTATCGAGGGGACATATCGCGACACGGCCGGCCGCGTTTTCCGGCTACAGCGAATGGACGGAAAACTCGTGCTGCAGATCGGCGATCAGGACGCAATCGCCCTGTCGCCCGGGGCCAACGGGGTCTTGTCCGCCAAGGTGCCGCAGATTTCGCTGCGCGTTGCGCCAGCTACCGGCGATGTCTTGACGCTCCATCTGACGCAGGGCGGCAAGACGTTCGAGGCGGCCCGGATACCGGACCGTCCCGGCTGACGAAGTTGCCTTCGAACTTTATGTAAGTTCAGCGCAAACTGGCGTTGATCTTTTCCAGCGCCGCGGAGCCCGGGCAGAGCGCCTTCTCGTCCATCGTGTTGAGCGGCGTCTCGACGGTGTTGAGATGGGTGTGCAGATCCTCCGCCTCGGGATCGACATAGAGCAGCCCGGTGACGATCTGGCCCTTGGCGGCGTGCTTCTGCAGGAAGTTCTGCGCGCCGAGGCGATCATGCGGATCGTAGTCGGCATCGAGCTTGCGCAGCGCGAGCCTGGTGCCGTCGTGCTGTTCCACCACCTGCACCGTGCCCGGGGCGTAGTCCACGCTGATCGGATCGCGGCCGGTCAGCACGTCGAGGCGGTTCACCGCGTCGTTGTGCTCGCGCACATAGTCGAAGCTCTTGGTGGAGCCGGCGTGATTGTTGAAGGCGATGCAGGGGCTGATCACGTCGATGAAGGATGCGCCCTTGTGGCGGATTGCCGCTTCAATCAGCGGCACCAGCTGGGTCTTGTCGCCGGAAAAGCTGCGCGCGACGAAGGTCGCGCCGAGCTGCAGCGCGATCGCCACGAGGTCGATCGCGTTGTCGGTATTGGTCACGCCCTTCTTCGACTTCGAGCCGAAATCGGCGGTGGCCGAGAACTGGCCCTTGGTCAGGCCGTACACGCCGTTGTTCTCGACAATGTAGGTCATGTTGACGCCGCGCCGGATCGAATGCGCGAACTGGCCGAAGCCGATCGAGGCGGAGTCGCCGTCGCCGGAAACACCGAGATAGATCAGGTCGCGGTTGGCGAGGTTGGCGCCGGTCAGGACCGACGGCATGCGCCCGTGCACCGAATTGAAGCCGTGGGAATTGCCGAGGAAGTAATCCGGCGTCTTCGAGGAGCAGCCGATGCCGGAGATCTTCGCCACCCGGTGCGGCTCGATCGAGAGCTCATAGCAGGCTTCGATGATCGAGGCGGTGATGGAGTCGTGGCCGCAGCCGGCGCACAGCGTCGAAATCTTGCCTTCGTAGTCGCGGTGGGTGTAGCCCAGCGAATTCTTCGGCAGGCCCGGGTGGTGGAATTTCGGCTTGGCGATGTAGGTCATGATACGGCCTTGCGCAGCGGGGTAACCTTGAGGTGGTCCTGGTGATCGCCGATCGCGTTCGCAATGTAGCGCGCGGTGATGGGCGTGCCGTCATAGTGCAGGATCGGCACCAGCCGCACCGGATCGATGCCGTTCTCGTTGACGATCAGCTGCCGCAGCTGCGCGTCGCGGTTCTGTTCGACGACATAGACGAAGTCGTGGTCGGCGATGAAGCTGGCGACGCTGGAATGGAACGGGAAGGCGCGGATGCGAAGGCGGTCGAGGTGGTGGCCCTTCGCTTCGAGCAGGCCGATTGCCTCGTCCATCGCCGGCGAGGTCGAGCCGAAATAGATCACGCCGTACTTGGTCGGCTTGCCGGCATTGGCCTGCAGCGGCCGCGGCACCATGTCCTGCGCGGTCTCGAACTTGCGCACCAGGCGTTGCATGTTGTCGACATAGACGGCGCCTTCTTCCGAATAGCGCGCATAGCGGTCGCGGGAGGTGCCGCGGGTGAAGTAGCTGCCCTTGGTCGGATGCGTGCCCGGAAGGGTGCGGTAGGGGATGCCGTCGCCGTCGACGTCGAGATAGCGGCCGAAGTCGCGGCCCTCTTCCAGCATCTCGGCGGTCATGATCTTGCCGCGGTCATATTGCCGCGCGTCGTCCCATTTCAGCGGGCGGCACAGGCGGTGGTTCATGCCGATGTCGAGATCGAGCATCACGAAGATCGTGGTCTGCAGCCGCTCGGCGAGATCGAAGGCGTGCGCCGCGAACTCGAAGGCTTCCGCAGGATCCTCGGGGAACAGCAGCACGTGCTTGGTGTCGCCGTGCGAGGCATAGGCGCAGGCGATGATGTCGCATTGCTGGGTGCGGGTCGGCATCCCGGTGGAAGGGCCGGCGCGCTGGATGTTCATGATGACCGCGGGAATTTCGGCGAAGTAGGACAGGCCGATGAATTCCGTCATCAGCGAGATGCCGGGGCCGGACGTCGCGGTGAAGGCGCGGGCGCCGTTCCAGGACGCGCCGATCACGATGCCGATCGAGGCAAGCTCGTCCTCGCCCTGCACGATGGCGTATTTCGCCTTGCCCGTCTCGGGGTCGTGGCGCAGCTTCTTGCAGTGGCTGGTGAAGGCTTCCGCCACCGATGACGACGGCGTGATCGGATACCAGGCGCAGACGGTGGCGCCGCCATAGACCGCGCCCAGCGCGGCCGCGCTGTTGCCTTCCATGAAGATGCGGTCGCCGACCTTGTCGGCCTTCTTCACCCGCAGCCCGATCGGGCATTTCAGATTCTGCAGCGCCCAGTCGCGGCCGAGATGCAGCGCATGGACGTTGGAGGACAGCAATTTCTCCTTGCCCTTGTACTGCTCGCCGATCAGCTGCTCGATCAGCTTCGGATCCATCTCGAACAGCGCGGAAAGCGCGCCCAGATAGATGATGTTCTTGAACAGCTGGCGCTGGCGCGGATCGGAGTAGGTGGAGTTGGTGATCGCGGTCAGCGGCACGCCGATGACATTGATGTCGGAGCGGAATTTCGACGTCGGCATCGGCTTGGTCGAATCGTAGAACAGGTAGCCGCCGGGCTCGATCGCGGCGACGTCCTTGTCCCAGGTCTGCGGGTTCATCGCCACCATCAGGTCGACGCCGCCGCGGGCGCCGAGGTGGCCCGCTTCCGTCACGCGCACCTCGTACCAGGTCGGCAGGCCCTGGATGTTGGAGGGGAAGATATTGCGCGGGGACACCGGCACGCCGTGGCGCAGGATCGAGCGTGCGAACAGCTCGTTGGCGCTGGCCGAGCCCGAACCGTTGACGTTGGCGAAGCGGACGACGAAGTCGTTTACGCTGCTGATCGGGCTTTGCTCTGGCATGTGGATCCCGCGTGAGTCATGTCGATGAGGTATTTTTGCATGTCCCAGGCGCCGGTCGGGCAGCGCTCGGCACACAGGCCGCAATGCAGGCAGACGTCTTCGTCCTTCACCATGACGCGGCCGGTCTTCAGCCCATCCTGAACGTACAGGGCCTGGTCATGATGCGGCGAGGGCGCGCTCAGCCGCTGGCGCAAATCGTCCTCCTCGCCGTTTTGCGTGAAGGTGATGCAGTCCATCGGGCAGATGTCGACGCAGGCGTCGCATTCGATGCACAGCGGTGCCGAAAACACGGTCTGCACGTCGCAGTTCAGGCAGCGATGCGCCTCGCCGAGCGCGAGCTTGACGTCATAGCCGAGTTCGACCTCGGCCTTGATGTCCTTCAGCGCGATCACCTTGTCGCGATGCGGTACCTTGAAGCGCTTCTCGGTGGAGATATCGTTGTCGTAGCTCCACTCGTGGATGCCCATCTTCTGCGATGTGACATGCACCTCCGGCAGCGGCCGCTCGTTGATGTCCTCGCCGGAGATCAGCTTGTGGATCGACAGTGCGGCGTCATGGCCGTGCGCCACCGCCCAGATGATGTTCTTGGGGCCGAACGCCGCGTCGCCGCCGAAGAAGACCTTCGCATTGGTGGAGACAAACGTCTTCGGATCGACCTTGGGCATGCCCCATTTGTCGAACTCGATGCCGCAGTCGCGCTCGATCCAGGGGAAGGCGTTCTCCTGGCCGACGGCGACCAGCACATCGTCGCATTCGATGGTCTCGTCCGGCTCGCCGGAGGGAACCAGGCTGCGGCGGCCCTTGGCATCGTACTCGGCCTTCACCTTCTGGAAGGTGACGCCGGTTAGCTTGCCATTGTCGTGGGTAAAGGCGACCGGCACCATGAAGTTGAGGATCGGAATGTCCTCATGCATGGCGTCTTCTTTTTCCCAGGGGCTCGCCTTCATCTCCTCGAAGCCGGAGCGGACGATGACCTTTACGTCCTCTCCGCCGAGGCGGCGGGCGGTGCGGCAGCAATCCATCGCGGTGTTGCCGCCGCCGAGCACGATGACGCGCTTGCCGATCTTGTCGATATGGCCGAACGAAACGTTGGCGAGCCACTCGATGCCGATATTGATATTCTTCGCCGCCTCCTTGCGGCCGGGAATGTCGAGCTCACGCCCGCGCGGCGCGCCGCTTCCAACGAAGATCGCGTCATAATTGTCGGCCAGCAGCTTCTTCAGGCTGTCGATGCGGTGGCCGCCCTTGAATTCGACGCCGAGGTTGATGACGTAGTCGGTCTCCTCGTCGATCACCGAGTCGGGAAGGCGAAACTTCGGAATCTGGCTCCGCATCATGCCGCCTGCCTTCGGGTCGGAGTCGAACACGGTGCAGTGATAGCCGAGCGGGGCAAGATCGCGTGCAACCGCGAGCGACGCGGGACCGCCGCCGACCAGCGCAATGCGCTTGCCGTTCTTCGGCCCCGGGCGGGGCATGCGATGCTTGACGTCGTCCTTGAAGTCGGCCGCGACGCGCTTCAAGCGGCAGATCGCGACCGGGGTTTCCTCGACGCGGCCGCGGCGGCAAGCGGGCTCGCACGGACGGTCGCAGGTGCGCCCGAGAATTCCGGGGAACACGTTCGATTTCCAATTGATCATGTAGGCGTCGCTATAGCGGCCCTCGGCGATCAAGCGGATGTATTCGGGAACGGGGGTGTGAGCGGGACAGGCCCATTGGCAGTCGACCACTTTGTGAAAGTAGTCGGGCGCCGAGATGTCGGTCGGTTTCATTCTTCCCTTGTCCACGCCGTTTCAAGGACGGCGCGGCCTTGTCTTTGCCTCGAACGCTTAAGGCGCGTTCTTCTCGTTTCTGAATTGCATCATGGGGTTACCTTATTAGAGCTAATCCAGAGACTGCACAAAGGGCAATTTTGTCTCATCGCCAGTTTTCACGGCTTTGCCGCTCAAAGGTTCGTGTCGTGGTGTATTTGCGGCGGTGCAGCATGTGCGCTGCGGCGCACATCAATGCGCGTGCAGATCGCTTTTTGCGAGATCGAACAGCAGTCGATAGACGCCGTTGGTAACCACCAGCGGCTTGACCGCCGCATTCTCGACGATACGTGCCGACGCTTTCGGAACCGCGTGCACACTGGTGGCGTCGATCAGCACGAACCAGTCGCCGGCGCCGGGATTGGATGCTTCGGCATCCTTGGTGAGCGGCTTCGACAAGGCCGGATCGCTCTCGATCAGGTGCATGGAAATGATGCCGTCGAGATCGGCGGGATCAAGCAGTGGATCGAGCGCGGCGCGCAGCTTGTCCTTGCCGCCGCCGGGGCGCAGGCGGACGATGCCGAGCGCGGCCGCCCGGCCGACGCCATGGCTGATGGTGATGCGCGCCACCGCCCGGATCATGTTCTTGAAGCGGTTGATATTGGCTTTCGACCATGCCGTCTGGTTTGCCAGCGCCGTGCGGTAGGCGGGGCTGTCGAGCACCTCGAAGGTTTCGGTCGAGTAGAGGCTGAGATATTTCGGCTTGCCGATATTGGCGACGTAGCGCCTCGCTTCGAGGAAGCCGTCGATGGCGACGCGCTCCCCGAGGTGTTCGCGATCGTACCAACGGTTGAACTCGGCTTCATGCGCGGCATCGATATCCATCGACGTCAGCAGCATGCCCTTTCCAGCCATCGGCATTTCGCGCTCCCGCTATTTGATGTTGGACGCCATGTCCGCAATTGCTTTCATCACCGCATTCCGCACGCCGGGATCGTACAGCGTATGCCCGGCGCCTTCGACCACGCGAATTTCGGCGTCGCGCCATCTGGCCGCGAGCGCGTGCGAGATTTCTGGCGGGCAGAGCAGGTCGTAGCGCCCCTGAACGATGATGCCCGGAATGCCCGCGAGCTTGCCGGCCTCCGCCATCAACTGGTTCGCCTTCATGAACGAATTGTTGGAAAAGTAGTGGGCCTCCATGAACGGCGTTGCCGGCGTGGCGCCGGACGATTTCAACGCGTCGAGATCGAGCCGCGTGCGGCTGGGCTTGTGTTCGCTGAGGATGCGTTCGGTTTCGCCCCAGGCACGGGCGGCGGGCCCATGAACGCCGGGCTCGGGATCCAGGATGCGACGAAAATAGGACTGTATCGGCTGGGCGCGCTCCTCCGGTGTGAGCAGGCTGACGAAGTCCTCGAAGAGACCTGGATACAGGCGAGGCAACGATTTCAGGAATGCGTCCTCGATTTCCCCGATCGTGCCGAGAAACGTCGCACGCAGCACGATGCCGCTGACGCGCGCCGGATGCGCCTGCGCATAGGCCAGCGCCAGTGTTGCGCCCCAGGAGCCGCCGACCACCATCCAGCGCGCGAAGCCGAATTTTTCGCGGATCATCTCCATATCCGCAATCAGGTGCGGCAGCGTGTTGTGCTCGCGGCTGCCCTTCGGCCGGCTGCGGCCGGCGCCGCGCTGGTCGAACAGGATCGCCTGGAATCGCTCGGGATCGAACAGGCGCCGATGATCGGGCTGGCAGCCGCTGCCGGGCCCGCCATGCAGGTAGACTGCTGGAATGCCATTCGGGCGGCCGACACTTTCGACATAGACCTCGTGACCGTCGCCGGCGGCAAGATGCTGCGAGGTCAGGGGCGCAAAGGGATCGGCGCGGGAGCGTCGCGCGTCAAAGTCAGGCGCCATGGCTGCCTTCCGTCTCGCGCGTGCCGCCCGCAAAATTGCGATAGAGGAACAGGTCCCGGCCGGACGCCGCATCCTGTTCGGCCTGATGGAAGATTTTCTCGTGCAGCGGCGACAATGAGCAGGCCGGATCGGTATTGCCGGCATCGCCGGTCAGCGCAAAGGCCTGGCAGCGGCAGCCGCCGAAATCGACCTCGCGGTATTCGCATGATTTGCACGGCTCCGGCATCCAGCCGGTGCCGCGATAACGGTTGAAGGCCTCCGAATTCTGCCAGATCCAGGCGATCGAATGATTGGAGCGCACCGACTCGAATTCGAGGCCCGTGATGGTCTCCGCGGCGTGGCAGGGCAGAATCTTGCCGGCCGGCGAAATGTTGAAGAACTGCCGGCCCCAGCCGCCCATGCATTTCTTCGGCCGCAGCGCGTAGTAGTCGGGGATCACGAAATCGATCGCCAGCACGCCCTTCAGCCGTGCCTGCGCCTCCTCGACGATGCGGCTGGTCTCCTCCATCTGGGCCAGCGTCGGCATCAGCGCCGCGCGGTTCTTCAGGGCCCAGCCGTAATACTGCACATTGGCGACCTCCAGCCGGTCGGCATCGAGATCGACCGCCATCTGGATGATGTCGGCAAGCTGGTGCAGGTTTTGCCGGTGCATCACCGCATTCACCGTCAGCGGCAGATCCAGCTCGCGCGTCCATCGCGCCGCTTCGATCTTCTTCTCGTGCGAATGCTTCAATCCTGCGACGCGGTCGGCGATGACGGGCTCGTTGCCCTGAAAGCTGATCTGCACATGGCACAGGCCGGCATCGGCCAGCGCCGAAAGTCTTTCCCTGGTAAGCAACACCGCCGAGGTGATGAGGTTGGTGTAGAGCCCGACATCGGTGGCGTGTTGCACCAGTTCGACCAGATCCTTCCGCGCAGTCGGTTCTCCGCCGGAGAAATGAATCTGCAGCACGCCGATCTCCGCGAGCTCGGAGAGCACCTTCTTCCATTCCTCGGTCGTGAGCTCGCTGCCGGCACGGTCGAGCTCGATCGGGTTGGAGCAATAGGGGCATTGCAGCGGGCAACGATGGGTGAGCTCGGCGAGCACCGCCAGCGGGATGCCGAAAGTCTCCGCCGTCGAGCGTCCTTCCAGGGCCGCCAGTCCATCGGCGCCGGTCGCCTTGATGTCGGTGGTCCCGGTGCTCATGGTGTCGTCTTCTCGCGGGCTTCGGTGAGAAATCCCTTGTCGGCGAGATCCTGAAGCATCGCGATCACGTCGGTCGAGATCGCCTCGCGCGGCGCGGCATATTTTGCGACGAGCAGATCGACCACATCGCCGACGCTGCGCTTGCCGTCGCAGAGCTGCAGCACTTCGACCGCGATCTCGTCCGGCGCCAGCACGCGCTCGGGCGCGAGGATCACCCAGACCTTTCGCGTCTCGTCGAACTTCAGCCTGGCATGCCGCGGCAGTACCGCTCGGCTCGCTTCGCTGATGCTGATGTTGCGGCCTGCCATCGATCTAGCCCTTCGGCACGAACGCGCCCGGCGGAATGTGGCCCTCGACATAGGCGTGATAGAGCGCGTCGAGCTGCACCCACAGCACGTTGGTCTTGAAGATCAGGGCGTTGCAGACGGCTTCGCGTTCCGCCTGCGTCTTTGCGTTCTTCCTGACGTAGTCGAGCGCGAAGTTGGCGTCGCGCGGCGCCTGAGTCAGCCGGCGCTTGAAATAGCTCATGATGTCCGGGTTGACGAAATCATAGTGCTTGAGCATGCCGGAGATGCGCTCTTCGTGGATGCTGGGCGCGAACAGCTCGGTCAGCGAGGAGGCGATCGCCTCCAGCGGGGTGCGGTCGCGACAGAAATGCACATAGGCTTCCACGGCAAAGCGCGTCGCCGGCAGGATGCCTTCGGTCGATTCCACGTAGGCCGTGTCGAGGCCGAGACCGTCAGTGAGCTTGAGCCAGCGTTCGATGCCGCCTTCGCTGTCGGGATAGCCGTCATGGTCCTCGATGCGATGGCGCCATTCCATGCGGATGGCACGGTCGCGGAAGCGCGTGATCACCATCGCGTCCTTGATCGGGATCGTGCTCTGATAGTAGTAGCGGTTCAGCGCCCAGGCCTGCACCTGGCCCTTGTTGAGCTTGCCGCCGTGCAGCAGGCGGTGGAAGGGGTGCAGGCTGTGGTAACGCGTGGCGCCGATCTGGCGCAGCGTCGCCTCCAGATCTTCGGGCGTATCGAGCCGGATGCCCTTGCCGACGGAAAGGGCCGTCATTCCGCTTGTTGGCACTACGTTCACAGCACGATCTCCGTTCCGTCAGCGGGAATCTGCCAGCCGGCACGCTCGAGGGCCTTGCGCTCGTCGGAACCCTTCCGCCACGCCGGATTGGAGTTGTTGATATGCAAGAACACCTTCCGCGGAATGTCCAGATCGGCAAGGCACTCGATTGCACCATGATCGCCCGACATGGCGATATGTCCCATCGATTGCCCGGTCTTCTGACCAAGCCCCGCAGCGATCATCTCGTCATCGCGCCACACCGTGCCGTCGAAGAAGACCAGTGGCGCGCCCTTGATGCGGGCCTTCAACTCGTCGGTGACACGGGCGCAGGCGGCGATGAAGTAGAAATATTGTCCGCTGGCGCGGTCCGCAATACGAAGCCCGAGCGTGTCGCCGACGCCGTCACGGCCTGCCGGGTGCGCCTTGCCCTCGAGATACCAGGCGCCCTTGCCGGGGACTTCGAACGGCAGCACCTCGATGCCGGACGGTGAGCCGTCGGGCAGGATGGGCTCGAAAGGTTTTCCCGCTTCGATCGGCCGACGCGCCACGGTCTTTTCGCCCAGCACGTTGAAGACGCTGTTGGAGGCGAGGATCGCCAGCACGCGGCTGTGCGCATAGATCGAAAACGGCGAGCCCTCGCGCATCGAAAGCAGTCCCGCGACGGCATCGATCTCGCCATTGGTCAGGATGACGCCGGCGATCGGGCTATGGCGCAACTTGCCCTTGGCCGGGTGCAATTGCGGGGTCGCGATCAGCTGCTGGCGCAGGTCGGGAGAGGCGTTGACGAGATACCAATACGCGCCGTCGCGGCTGAATGCGATCGATGCCTGCGTGCTGACGAGCTCGGGGTTTTCGCTTCTCGCCTTGCGGCATACCTCGCATCCGCAGTTCCACTGCGGAACACCGCCGCCTGCGGCTGCGCCCAGGACGACGATGCGAAGCATGATCCGTCTCCCGGTTTCAACGCTGGTCCCTGGAAAACCGGCCGTAGAAACGTTTCGAGGTGGACATCCGGTTCGGACCACGTTCCACCGATCGGGAACGGATCACGCCCGGAGATCCACCTGCGTCAAAACGTGAAGTTGCGTCCGCTTACTTGCGGGCGGCACACGCATACATGTTGATTTCCATGCCGACCGGCACTTCGACGATCTTGGGTGCTTTCCAGGCCATTAGGCTCTCCTTTTTGAACCGGACGACTTGCGCCCTGACAGATAAGGTATCGCGGAAACGAAACTTCGCCAGTGGAATCTTCGCGGTACTAGCCAAGATTATCATGCTGCGCCGCGAAAAGAAAATCGTGGGCAAGTGTAGCCAAGTCGGCTCAAAATGGCGTGAGATCAAATCTTTCGCGGTTGCCCGGGGGAATGGAAATGACGATGTCGAAGCCGACGGTGGGTGGGGCCGTGCCCACAAGACAATAGATAACCTCAAGACTCCGCACGCGCCCGCCAAGATGTTCCAGCCAAGGTCAGCTTCAATTCATGCCCAGATACTACTTCCACACGCGCATCGGCGGTGAGTTGATCGCCGACCCCGAAGGCGAAGAATTGCGCAATCCGGATCGCGCCTGGGAGATGGCGCGTGCCATGATCCTGGAACTGTTGCGTAGCGAGGGGGCCGACGAGCGCCTCCTGAACGCCACGGTAGAAGTGACCGACGACGACGGCGAGATCGTGCTGGAGTTTCCCTTTGCGGAAGCCCTGCTCGACGGCGGCAGCGCGACGATGACGAAGCACTGAGGTTTCAGCCGGCCACAGCTATCGCGATCGGTCCGCGGCGAGCGAGCCGCTGGTGCGTGCCTACTCCTTGCCTCGCGCGCATCGGCGTTGTTTCCGATTACCATCAGACAGAAAAATATTGAAGACTGTCGGCGAGGAAGCCGACCGGGCAGCAAGCATGCGCGCGCCGGGACCGGCGATCCCGTTCGAATACGGCCTGGAGAGGCGACCGCGCAGCGATGCCGCCGTAACACCTGTCACAACCCGCATTATTCGGGCAAGGAAAACGTGCCGCGCATCGCCAATCAGCGCGAGGACTACCTCGCCAAGACGCTGGCCGAATACAAGAGCAACATCCGCCATGGCTACGATGCCTCGATGGCCGATGTGATGGCGCCGGTGCCTGCGGAGCAGATTGCCGATCTCGCCTATTATATCGCCCGGGTGCGTTGACGGTTCTCGCCTAGCCTCGCGGTCGATCCGGCGCTACAAGACCCAAAATGAACGGAGCGGGTAATGCAGGATCTCTGGCGTCTGTCGGCCACGGACTTGGCTGGTTTGATCAGGTCGAAGAAGGTGTCGGCGAAGGAAGCGGCGACGGCGGCGCTGGCCCGGCTGGATGCGGTCAACCCGAAGCTCAATGCGGTGGTCGATCACAGGCCGGCCGAGGTACTGGCGGAGGCGGAAAGCGTCGATGCGAAGATCGCGCAAGGCGAGGATCCCGGCGTGCTCGCCGGCGTGCCGGTAACGGTGAAGGTCAATATCGATCAGGCGGGCTTTGCCACCACCAACGGGCTGCAGATCCAGAAGGAGGCGATCGCAAGGGACAACAGTCCCGTGATCGACAATTTCCGCAAGTCCGGCGCCGTCATTCTCGGCCGCACCAATTGTCCGGCTTTCTCCTATCGCTGGTTCACCACCAATCTCGTACATGGCGACACGAAAAATCCGCGCGATCCCGCCATCACGCCGGGCGGCTCCTCGGGCGGCGCCGGTTCGGCGGTTGCGGCGGGCATCGGCCATATCGCGCATGGTACCGACATCGCGGGCTCGATCCGCTATCCGGCCTATGCGAATGGCGTGCACGGCTTGCGGCCGACCGTCGGCCGCATCGCGGCGTTCAACGCCGCGCTGCCGGAGCGCCCTATCGGCCCGCAAATCAGCGCCGTGTCGGGTCCGCTGGCGCGCACCATCGCCGATCTGCGGGCCTCGCTCGCCGCCATGTCCGGCTTCGATCCGCGCGATCCCTGGTGGGTGCCGGCGCCGCTGGAAGGCGTGAGGCGGGAAAAGCGCGCGGCGCTGTGCCTCGATCCCGACGGGCTCGATCCCGTGCCGGAAGTGAAGGCTGCGGTTGCCGATGCCGGCAAACGGCTGGAGCGCGCGGGCTGGAAGGTCGAGGAGGTCACGACGATCCCGCCGCTGCGCGAGGCCGCCGACTGGCAGACCAAGCTGTGGCTCGGTGACGGCTACGAGGCGCAACTGGCCGCGGCCGAGCGCGAAGGCGATCCCGGTGCGCTCGCTTGCCTCCGGGGAAAAAAGCCCGATGTTGTTCCGTTCGACGCGGCAGCCTTCTCCAAGGCGCTGGTCCGCCGCGCGACGCTGGCGCGCGAATGGCTGCTGTTCCTCGAGAAATACGCGGTGCTGGTGATGCCGGTGTCCGGCGAACTGCCGTTCCCGGATCATCTCGACCGCAAGGACGCGGCGTCCTTTGCGCGGGTGTGGAAAGCGCAACTGCCGCAGATCGCCATCCCCTTCATGGGGCTGCCGGCGCTGACGGTGACGACCGGCCTGGTCGGCCGCGTGCCGGTAGGCGTGCAGGTGGTGTCCGGACGTTACCGCGAGGACCTCTGCCTTGCGGCAGGCGAGGCGATCGAGGCGGGCGGTGTGCCGGCCTCGCCGGTCGATCCTGCGGGTTGAAGACATGGCTGCGATCTACGATTTCACCGCCAATTCGCTAGCCGGCGAGCCCGTGCCGTTGAAGCGGTTCGAAGGACAGGTGCTGCTGATCGTCAATACCGCCAGTGCCTGCGGGTTCACGCCGCAATACAAGGGTCTGCAGGAACTGCATCAAAAATTCGCTTCGCGCGGCTTTGCCGTGCTGGGGTTCCCGTGCAACCAGTTCGGCGCGCAGGAACCGGGCGATGCCCAGCAGATTTCGCAATTCTGCGAAAGCAAATATGCCGTCACCTTTCCGATGTTCGCCAAGATCGACGTCAATGGCAGCCGCGCGCATCCATTGTTCGAATATCTGAGGCGGGAGAAATCGGGCCTGCTCGGCTCCTCGATCAAATGGAACTTTACCAAGTTCCTGGTCGACCGCGAAGGCAAGGTGGTAGGACGGTACGCGCCGACGGTGCGGCCGGAAAACCTGACGAAAGAGATAGAGGCACTATTGTGAGCGAGAACGAAAAGCCGGCCGCCGACCCATTGCCCGACCGCCTGTCGGTCGATCCGCGCAGCCCCTACTACAATGAGGCGGTGCTGGCGCGCGACGTCGGCATCCGCTTCAAGGGCGTCGAGAAGACCAATGTCGAGGAATACTGCGTCAGCGAGGGCTGGGTGCGCGTCACGGCAGGCAATGCCAAGGACCGCCACGGCAACCCGCTGACCATCAAGGTGCACGGACCGGTCGAGCCGTATTTCCGCGACAAGGCGTAGGCGATGGTGCGCATCACCGACGTCCGCGAAGTGACGAAACCGATCGCTTCGCCGATCCGCAACGCCTATATCGACTTCTCCAGGATGACGACGAGTCTGGTCGCCGTCGTTACCGACGCAACGCGGGACGGCAAACGCGTGGTCGGCTACGGCTTCAATTCCAACGGCCGGTACGGGCAGGGCGGCCTGATCCGCGAGCGCTTTGCGCCGCGGCTGCTCGAGGCCGATCCGAAATCGCTGCTGGATGCTTCCGGCAGCAATCTCGATCCGGACAAGGTCTGGGCGGCGATGATGTCGAACGAAAAACCGGGCGGCCATGGCGAGCGCTCGGTTGCGGTCGGCACCATCGACATGGCGGTGTGGGATGCGGTGGCGAAGATCGCGGGCCAACCGCTGTTCCGCCTGCTCGCCGAACGGCACAAGCGCGAGGCCGACCCGCGTGTGTTCGTCTATGCGGCCGGCGGCTACTACTATCCTGGCAAGGATCTCTCCGCGCTGCGCGGCGAGATGCGCGGCTATCTCGACCGCGGCTACAACGTCGTGAAGATGAAGATCGGCGGCGCCCCGATGGCGGAGGACCGCGCGCGCATCGAGGCGGTGCTGAAGGAGATCGGTAACGATGCCCAGCTCGCGGTCGACGCCAACGGCCGCTTCGATCTGGAGACCGCGATCGCCTACGCGAAAATGCTGCGGGAATATCCGCTGTTCTGGTACGAGGAGGCCGGCGATCCCCTCGACTATGCGCTGCAGGCGGCGCTCGCGGAATTCTATCCGGCGCCGATGGCGACCGGCGAAAACCTGTTCAGCCATCAGGATGCGGCGAACCTGATCCGTTATGGCGGCATGCGGCCGGACCGCGACTGGCTGCAGTTCGATTGCGCGCTGTCTTATGGGCTCTGCGAATATCAGCGCACGCTGGCTGTTCTGCACACGCACCACTGGTCGCCGAGCCGCTGCATTCCGCATGGCGGGCACCAGATGTCGCTGAACATCGCGGCGGGCCTCGGGCTCGGTGGCAATGAAAGCTATCCGGATCTGTTTCAGCCCTATGGCGGTTTTCCGGACGGGGTGCGGGTGGAGGACGGGCATATCACGATGCCGGATTTGCCGGGCATCGGGTTTGAGGGTAAGTCCGACCTCTACAAGGAGATGAAGGCGCTGGCGGCCTGATCTCCGGGCCACCGGTTTACCGCTCATCCACCGCTGAAGGACGTCGCGATCGTGCCGAGCAAGTCATCCCTCCCTCAACTCTCGCTCGCAAAGGACAAGATTCGGGTCCTGCTTCTCGAAGGTGTCAACGACAGCGCGGTGCAGCTGATCGAGGCTGCCGGTTATTCCAACATGACGCGTCTGTCCAAGGCGCTTGAGGGCGATGTGCTCAAGGAGGCCATCAAGGGCGTGCATCTGCTGGGCATCCGCTCCCGCACGCAGATCACCCCGGATGTTCTCGACGCCGCGGACCGGCTGATTGCGATCGGATGCTTCAGCGTCGGCACCAATCAGGTCGACGTCGACGCGGCGCGGCGGAGCGGGATTCCCGTCTTCAACGCTCCGTTCTCCAACACGCGAAGCGTGGCGGAGCTTGTGATCGGCGAGATCGTCATCTTGCTGCGCCGGATCGTCGAGCGTTCCAACGCAGCCCATCGGGGCCAATGGGACAAGTCGGCGAGCGACAGCTATGAGGTGAGGGGCAAGACGCTCGGCATCATCGGCTACGGCAATATCGGCTCGCAGCTTTCGAACCTCGCCGAAGCGCTGGGAATGCGGGTCATTTTCTACGACCATACCGACAAGCTTCGCCACGGCAACACCGAGCCGACCGCGAGTTTGCATGAGCTGCTGGCGCAGAGCGATGTCGTGACCCTGCACGTGCCGGAAACGCCGGCCACGCACGGGATGATCGGACGCGAGGAGATCGGCGCGATCAAGCGGGGCGCCTATTTCATCAACAACAGCCGCGGCACGGTCGTCGACCTCGACGCGCTGGCCAAGGCGCTACGCGAAGGCAGGCTTCGTGGCGCCGCAGTCGACGTTTTTCCGGTCGAGCCGCGTTCCAATGCGGATCGCTTCGTGTCGCCGCTGCAGGGCCTGGAGAACGTCATCCTGACGCCGCACATCGGCGGTTCGACCGAGGAAGCGCAGGAGCGCATCGGCGCCGAGGTGGCGCGCAAGCTGGTGGACTACAGCGATTCCGGCTCGACAATGGGCGCGGTCAATTTCCCCCAGGTCCAGTTGCCGTCGCGGCCGTCGGGCACGCGATTCATCCAGGTGCAGCGCAACCTGCCCGGCATGCTGGGACATCTGAACGAAGTGCTGGCGCGCCACTCCGTCAACATTGCCGCGCAATACTACGAGACCGACCACGAGGTCGGTTATGTAGTCCTCGATGCCGATGCCTCCGCGGCCGACGGCCAGCGCGTGCTGGCAGACATCCGCGCACTGGAGGGCACGATCCGGGCCCGCTTGCTCTACGAACACAGGATTTGAGTGCGCCGGTAACGCGCTGAACGCTAGGATCCCAACCGAATGTCCAGCAGCCGCCGCTCGCCCTTGAGCAGTTTCTTCACCGCGCTGGAGGCGATCACCTCGCCCTGGTTAGCGTAGGCCTCGTGGTTCTTCTCGATGTCGTCGAGGCGGTAGAGGTAGTTCACCATGATGCCGGCGGACTCGCGCAGGCCTTTGGGCGAGAGGTCGCCGAGCCAGTTGATGCGCTCCAGCCGCGCACCGTTGCCGAGATGGAAGCGGGCGACGGAATCGATCAGCCGGCCCTTCGGCGTGCGGGCCTTGAGGAAGTAGTACGCGGCGAGCGGCTCCAGAACGGCGCGGAGCTGCGCGGTCAGCTCCGCATTCTCGAACCAGTCTGGCTTGTCGAGATTTTCCAGCAGCTTTCGCTCGTCGTCGGAAAGCGGAACGTCCTTGCCCTCGTTCACCCATTCCATGAAGCCGGGCACCGGCGACAGCGTCACGAAGGTGTCGAGCTTGGGAAGCTCGCGGCGGAGCTCCTCCACCACCTGCTTGATCAGGAAACTGCCGAAGGAGATTCCGCCGAGCCCGCGCTGGGTGTTGGAGATCGAATAGAACACCGCGGTGCGGGCGCGCTCGATCGCGACCGGCTGGCGTTCCTCGGCGAGCAGCGGCGCGATCGCGCCCGGGATCGTCTCCGTCAGCGCCACCTCGACGAAGATCAAGGGTGCATCCGGCATCGCCGGATGGAAGAAGGCGTAGCAGCGGCGGTCGGCCGGATCGATGCGACGCCGCAGGTCGTCCCAGTCCCGGATTTCATGCACCGCCTCGTAGCGGATGATCTGCTCGAGAATGTTCGCCGGCGTCGACCAGTCAATCCTGCGCAGCACGAGAAATCCCCTGTTGAACCAAGAAGACAGCAGATGGACGACGTCGCGGTCGAGTGCGGCAAGCTCGCCGCGGCCTTTCAGGAGGTCGAGCAGGTCGGCGCGCATCTGCACCAGTTCGCCGGTGCCGCCCGGCGCGCGGTTGAGCCGGCGAAACAACTCCTGCCGTCGTGGCTCCGACGCGAAATGCAGGTCGCCGGCGTCGGCATCCGACGCGTTCTCGCGCCAGGCGTCGATGGCCTGCCGCAGCCTTTCATGGTCGGGGCCGAAATGGCGCGCCAACTCCTCGAAGAAGACGAGCCGGCCGTCGGCGTCGAGGTCGTGATAGCCGTTGAGCACCTCGCGGGCCATCGCCGTGCCCGAAGCCTCGCCACGTCCCGACAGCAGCGCCTGGCAAAGCTCCAGGAGTTCGGAAGTATCATGTTTGCCGTCGGCGGGCTCGCCGCGCCGCAGCAGCGTGCGGCTGCGCTCGGAAATCGTCGAAAGAAGATCGGAGAAAAAGGCGTTAGCCATGGCAATCCAGCGAATCCGAACCGTGTACAGGATCTAAGAGAGTGCGGTTCGGAATCAAGCGTATTTCCGGCACGGAAATATGTCATGCCCCGCGAAGGTATGACGTTGCCCGTCGCGGCCCGGTCAATCCCTATTCCTTCCCGGCAAATTCCCGCGGCGTCTTGCCGGTGACCTGCCGGAAGGCATGGGAGAATGCCGGCACGCTGGCATAGCCCAGATCGGAGGCAAGTTGCTTCACCGACAGGCTCGCATCGACCGACAGCCGCTGGATGGCTGCCGCGATGCGGGCGCGCTGGCACCAGCTCTTGAAGGAAAGCTGCGTCTCCGCCGCGAACAGCCGCGACAATGTTCGCGCCGAGGTGCCGACCGCGCGCGCCAGGGTTTCGATCTCGTGATCGCCGGTGGGATCGGAGAGCACGATGTCGGCGGCGCGGCGGCAGCGAGGCTCCTGCGGCACCGGGATGAAGGTCGCCGAATCCTCGGCGCGTTCGAGCTCGAGCATGGCAAGGCGAACCAGCAGCGAGGTACGCGCGGGCTCGTTGCGCGCGTCGAACAGCGCAACGATCGCCTGATGCAGCAGCGGCGACACCCGGACGACGAATTCCTTGGCGAGCTTGCGGCCGTGGCCTTCGCGCTTCAGCCAGGCCAGATCGAAGTACAGCATCCGCATTTCGATATCGGCGAGCACGTCGATGGCATGCGGCAGCCGGGCGGGGACCCAGACCGCGCGGTCCGGCGGCACCAGCCAGCGGCCTTTCGGAGTCGTCACCTGCATGGTGCCGGCGGCAGCATAGACCAGCTGCGACTCCCGGTGCATGTGAGTGTCGAGGCGCGTGCCCTTGGCCGTGCGGCGCGCCACCATATGCACCCCGTCGCCGGTTGAGCGATGGCTGCCCTCGATATCGGCGATTGGCTTTTCCAAGATATTCATTGGCCGCATCCCGTCAGCGCAAACCCATATAACCTGTTTCGGGAAATGCGGGAATCGCCAAGAAGCCGTCAAGGAAACCACCAAGGAACCGGAAATGAACAGTCCGAGCCGGGTCATCAATTTCGTCAACGCCGCCCATTTCATCGACCACTATTCGATGCTGATTTTCGCCGCCGCCGTCATCATCATGGGGCCGGCGCTCGGCATGGCCTATTCGGAGCTTCTGCCCTACGCGACGCCCGGCTTCGTGGCGTTCGGCGCGGGCTCGCTGATTACCGGCTGGCTCGGCGACCGCTGGAGCCGGCGGCACATGATGGTGATCTTCTTCGTCGGCATCGGGCTGTCGATGATCTCGGTCGGCTTCTGTTCCACGCCGCTGCAGCTTGGCGCGGCCCTGCTCGCCATCGGTATCTTCGCCTCGATCTATCACCCCGTCGGCACCGCGATGATCGTGTCCTATGCCGACCGGCTCGGCCGCGAGATGGGCGTCAACGGCGTCTGGGGCAATCTGGGCGTGGCCTCTTCCGCGCTGGTCACCGGCGTGATCGGGCAGTATCTCGGCTGGCGCTGGGCGTTCATCATTCCGGGTGCAGCGACCGTGCTGCTCGGCATCGTCTTTGCCACGATGGTCGAGCATGAGGACCGCAAGGGAACGAAGCAGGCCGCAGCGCAGGCGCGCATCGCCAGGGAAGACGTGTGGCGCCTGATCCTCGCACTCATGATCGTGGTGGTCGCAATCTCCACCACCTTTAACGCCGTGACGGTGGCGCTGCCAAAACTGTTCGCGGAACGGCTCGCCGACCTGACGAAGAGCCCGGCGCTGCTCGGCACGATCGCGGCCGGCGTCTATGTGTTCGGCGCGATGACGCAATACGCCATCGGCAAGCTGCTCGACCGCCACTCGCTGAAGACGGTGGCGCTGCCGCTGTCCTTCATGCTGGCGCCGTTCCTGTATTTGGCGGCGACGTTGTCGAACCTGCCGCTGATCCTGGTGTCGATCGGTATCATCATGGGTGCCTTCGGCCAGGTCACGGTCAACGATGCCCTGATCGGCAAGTACACCCCGGAGGAATGGCGCTCTCGCGCCTATGCGGTGCGCTATTTCGTCGGCTTCACGGCGGCCGGCGCCTCGGTCGGTCTCGTGGCATGGCTCTATGAACGCGGCGGCTTCGTCACTATGCTGCAGGCCTTTGCCGGACTGTGCCTCTTTGTGATCGCCGCAGCCATCATCCTGCCGCGGGAGATCGCGCCAAAGCCGGCGACGTGAATCAAGCGGGAGCGATATGAAGAGAACGGCGTGGGTGTTGGCTGCGGCGTGGTTCGCGTGCGGACCGGCCGCGGTCGCCGATGAGTTCAAGAACGTGAAATGCGGCGCCGACATTCCCAAGGCCATCATCGGGCAGCGCTCGGCCAATGAGAAGATCGTCGCGCTCGAAGCCAGGAATCGCTCGCTGGGCCTCAAGCATCTCGGCGCGGATGAAGTTTCCGACAGGCTGTCGTCCATCAGCTATCTCATATGCGGGTCGGAATACGTCCTGCTGGTGGATCGCCCGGGCGTCGTCCGCGACGTGATCGCGTTTCCATCACATTCCAGGAAATCGCCGGCCTTCTCCGGCGTCTGCCAAGTCAACGGACGCGAGCAGCCCGGCGCCTATATCGGCGTGCTGAACGGTGATGCGACGGGCGACTGGCTGCCGGCGGTCGCGGCCTGGAAGATCGACGAGAAGGGGGCGAAGTTCGCCAAGGCCTCGGGAGACGGCCTGCGCTGCGCGCGTAGCGGTATCTTCACCGTCGACGGCGGCCTGTAGGGGCTGTCCATGCATTCGCGCCGGCGACGCGCGAAAATTCCTTCCCTGCCGCTGCCCGATCGATCACAATGGTGCCTGCAAACGGCTCGCTCCAACAAGAGCCGCGGGGAGGGTAAGCCATGTCGAGCCGATCCATGCGGCGCATTGCCGGCCTCGTTCTTGGGATTTCGCTCATGACGTTCAGTCCAGCCGGCGCGGATGCGCTCAAAGACGAAATCGCGCCGACCGGCAAGCTGCGCGTGGCGATCGCGATCAGCCCCGCCGGCGGCGCGTTCTGGTCGACCAAGACCGACAACGGATTTGCCGGCGTTCCCGTCGATCTCGGCAAGGAGATGGCGGCGCAGCTCGGTGTGCCCGTCGAATATGTTCCCCACAACAATTCCGGCCAGATCGTCGACGCCGTCGGCAAGGGCACCTGGGACGTGACGTTCCTGCCCAAGGATCCCGAGCGCGAGGGCAGGATGTCGTTCGGTCCGATCTATGAGGTGGCGGACGCAACCTACATCGTGAAGGCGGGTTCGCCCGTGAAGGACTTTGCGACGCTGGATCAGCCGGGCATCAAGGTTGCCGCCGTCAATAACACCACGACCATGCGCGGCGCCATCGCACATCTGAAGAACGCCAGGGTCACGGGCTATCAGACCTATGACGAGATCTTCAACATGCTGAAGAACGGCGAGATCGACGCCTTTGCACTGTCGCGCGACCAGCTCAACGCGATGGCGAAGCTGATTCCCGGCACGCGAGTTCTGGACGAGACCTTCAAGCAGACGGTGACCGCGGTTGCCGTGCCGCCCAGTCATCCGCTGGCGCTGGCCTTCGCGGTGAAGTTCATGACGGAAGCCGCGGCCAACGGCATCTTGCGCAAGGCCTACGACAATAATGGGCTGAAGGACCGTCCGGTTCGAACGCAGGTGAAGTGAGTTACAGTGCGAGCCTGCTGGATTCTTTGTTGTGTGTTGGGGTGACCGCAGACCTCGGCTTTGCGTGGCATCTGTGCAACTGCATAAATTCAGGGCACTGCATAAGATCAAGTCGGCTGTCGCGACTGACCTAAGCCACGGGAAAGACGCCTATTTTTTGCTGTGAGGGCTTGGCACATCGATTGCTTCATTAGCGTCGGTCAATGACGACTGCCGTCCATTTGGACTGCCTGGGCCAGAGCCGGCCAAAGGCGTTGGGATCGAGCAGCCTCGAACTTGAGGCGCTCGGAGCAGTCATCGGGACCTTCTTCCAGGACACTCGCGCATCCCAAGATCCCTGATCGATCAGGCGTGACCGCCTTATCGCGCAAGAGGACGGCGAAGCTTTTCGTTCATCGGTGCACGGCTGCGCAGCATCCGGCGCGCTTCAACGCTGTCTCTCAGAAGGGGAACTGGAATGGCCTATCTCGCGCCTTCGGAATTCGCGACCAAGATGGTCGATGCCGGAGAATCCAAAATCTTCATGTCGACGCGCGATACGGTTATTCGCGCCTATATGGCCGGTGCGATCCTCGCGCTCGCCGCCGCGATGGCGGTCACCATCAACGTGCAGACCGGCACGCCGATCGTCGGCGCCGCGTTTTTCCCCGTCGGCTTCTGCATGCTCTATCTGCTCGGCTTCGACCTGCTGACCGGTGTCTTCGTTCTCTGCCCGCTGGCGCTGATCGACAAGCGTCCGGGCGTGACCATCGGCGGCGTGCTGCGCAACTGGGGCCTGGTCTTCATAGGCAATTTCGCCGGCGCCTTCACGGTTGCGGTGATGATGGCAATCGTGTTCACCTTCGGCTTCTCGCAGGCGCCGGACAAGGTCGGCCAGGTGATCGGCACCATCGGCGAGGCCCGTACCGTCGGCTATGCCAACCATGGCGCGGCCGGCATGCTGACGCTGTTCATCCGCGGCATGCTCTGCAACTGGATGGTTTCGGCCGGCGTCGTCGGCGCGATGATCTCCACCCATGTCAGCGGCAAGGTGATCGCGATGTGGATGCCGATCATGCTGTTCTTCTTCATGACCTTCGAGCATTCGATCGTGAACATGTTCCTGTTCCCGTCCGGCCTCCTGCTCGGCGGCAAGTTCACCTGGTTCGACTATATCTTCTGGAACGAGATCCCGACCGTGGTCGGAAACCTCGTCGGCGGCCTCGCCTTCACCGGGCTCACGCTGTATGCGACCCATGTGCGGACCGGCCCGTCGCGCAACGCCTCGGCTGCAATGCCGTCGCGCTCGTCCTCGCGCATCGCGGCTTGATCTTTCGATGCGAATGGGCCTCTCCTCGACACAGGAGAGGCCCATTTGCCTTGAAGGCCGGAAATGCCGCGCGAGCTGAAAATATCGGTCGGACAATTTTCCGATAAGGGCCGCAAGGAAACCAACCAGGATTTCCACGGCGTCCTGATGCCGGACGAGCCGCTGCTCAGCCTCAAGGGCATTTCCGTCGTGCTGGCCGACGGCATCTCCACCAGCAAGGTTTCCCGCATCGCCGCCGAATCGGCGGTGAAGGGATTTCTGACAGACTACTATTGCACCTCGGAATCCTGGTCGGTGCGCACTTCGGCGCAGCGCGTGCTGGAGGCTACCAATTCCTGGCTGCATTCGCAGACCCGCAGCCAGTATGCCTACGACAAGGATCGCGGCTACGTCTGTACGCTAAGCGCCATGGTCATCAAGTCGACCACCGCGCACCTCTTCCATATCGGCGATTCCCGCATCTATCGCCTGTCCGGCAACACGCTGGAGCAGCTCACCAACGACCACCGCATCGTCATCAATTCGCAGCAGAGCTATCTCGGCCGGGCGCTGGGCGTGAATCCGCAGATCGAGATCGACTATCAGATGTTGCGGCTGCAGGAGGGCGATGTCTTCGTTCTGATGACCGACGGCATCTACGAGTATCTCAATGCGCGCCGTATGGCCAAGGCGGTGAACGACGGCGCGGCCGATCTCGACGCGGCTGCGAAGGCAATCGTCGAACTGGCCTTCGATGCCGGTAGCGACGACAATCTGACGGTGCAGATCGTCCGCATCGACCGGTTGCCTCAGGGGGCGGCGAGCGAAGTGTTCGGTCAACCCACCGAGTTGCCGCCGCCGCCGCTCCTGGAAGCGCGGATGGCATTCGACGGTTACCGCATCGTGCGCGAGCTGCATGGCTCGAGCCGCAGCCACATCTATCTCGCCGTCGATATCGAGACCGACGCCGTGGTGACGCTGAAGACGCCGTCGGTCGACCTGCGCGACGATCCCGCTTACCTGAAACGTTTCCTGATGGAGGAATGGGTGGCGCGGCGGATCGACAGCCCGCATGTGCTCAAGCCGAGCCTGCCGTCGCGGCGGCGCAACTTCCTGTACCTCGTCACCGAATATATCGACGGCCAGACGCTGACACAGTGGATGATCGACAATCCCGCGCCCGATCTCGAAACGGTGCGCGACATAGTCGAGCAGGTCGCCAAGGGCGTCCGCGCCTTTCACCGCAAAGAGATGCTGCATCAGGACCTGCGGCCCGACAACATCATGATCGACAGGACCGGCACGGTGAAGATCATCGATTTCGGCTCGACGGCCATCAGGGGGGTGGCGGAGGCCGAGCCGTCAGGGCTGCATGACGACATCCTCGGCACGCTGCAATATACCGCACCGGAATATTTTCTGGGGGATGGGGCGAGCGCTCGCTCCGACCTGTTCTCCCTCGGCGTCATCACCTACCAGATGCTGACGGGAAAGCTGCCCTACGGCGCGCAGGCAGCCCAGGCGCGCACCCGCGCGCAATTCGACAGGCTGCGCTACCGTCCGGCGGCGCATGGCAGCCGCGAGATCCCGGTCTGGGTCGACGGCGCGTTGGAACGCGCGGTGCATCCCAATCCGGCCAAGCGCTACGACAGCCTGTCGGAATTTTTATTCGACCTGCGCCAGCCCAACGCGAACTATGTGAAAACCTCGGCCTCGCCGCTGATCGAGCGTAACCCTCTGTTGTTCTGGAAAAGTGCGACGATCGTGCTGGCGCTCGTCGTGATCGTGCTGCTGGCGCTGCTGCACGGCGCGCACCGGTAGACGGCGGAGCAACTTCACAACACTGTTATTGCAACCTGTCACACCGTTGGCCTCCCTCAACTGGGCGTCTCGCGCTTGCCGTTGTATCATCCGCGGAGCGCGCGAGACCGCCGGGAGGAACCGACATGGCCATTGTTCTATTCAACCGCCGCAACCTCCTTGCCGCCGGCGGCTCTGTCCTGGCAGCCGGGGTTTCGGGTCTCCTGCTGCCCATGTTGCCCGCGTCCGCTGAGGGCCTCGCGCCCACGGAGTCGATGGCGGGCGGCGCCAACAACTACCTCAAGGGCGCGGCCGTCGTGGATCGGATCGGCAAGGGTGGCTTCTGGATGAGCGGCACGGTGCGCCGCGCGGGCGACGGGGCTCCGCTTGCCGGACAGCGCATCCAGATCTGGGCGCACACGACCGAAGGCCGGGAGCACGAGCCGCAGAGTCACGGCGCGACGCTGACCGACAAGAACGGGGCGTTCCGGCTGGAGATGCCGCAGATCATTCCGATCTTCGGTCAACCTCATGGTCACCTCGCCTATGACAGCGGTGAATTCAAAACCGTATTCCTGCGACCGGTGATGAGGAGCCCGAAGGACACCAGCCTGGAGGCGCACTTCGTCCTTCAGCCGGCCTGACGGGTTTGCCAAACAGGGGATGGAGAATGGTCCGGGCGGCCCTGATCTGGACCGCTCTTGCGGCCGCCGTCGGCGTGCCGATGGCCGCGGCGGCGGCAAGCCCGCAGCTTGCATGGCGCGACGCGGTCTACATCCTGGCCGGATTTGCAGGCATTATCGCGCTTGCCATCTTGCTCGTTCAACCCTTGCTGATCGGCGGATATCTGCCGGGACTGTCCGGCCTTATCGGGCGGCGCGCGCATCTGTGGATCGGCGGCGCGCTGGTCGTGACCCTGGTGATCCATGTCGCCGGCCTCTGGATCACCAGTCCGCCGGACATGGTTGACGCGCTCCTGCTGGCATCGCCGACCCCGTTCTCCCCCTTTGGGGTGATCGCGATGTGGGCGATCTTCGCCGTCGCGCTGCTCGCGGCATTGCGCCGGCGGTTGGGACTGCGGCCGCGAACCTGGCGCATCGTCCATACCTTGCTCGCGATCCTCATCGTTGCCTGCAGCGTGGTCCACAGCATGTTGATCGAAGGGGCGATGGAGACGATGTCGAAGACGGTGCTTTGCGCGCTGGTGCTCGCGGCGGCCGCGAAAGTCATGGTTGACCTGCGGGTATGGAGAAGGCGAGGTGCGCCGCGCGGAGAGAGCGTTGCGCCCCGGTAAACAGCGGATGGCGATATGCCACAGCTACGCGTCTAGTTGGTCGTACCCGATGCGATCGGGTCCAACCCGCTGTTGACGATAGCGTCGCGCGCCGCTTGCGAGGCGAGAAACTTGATCAGCGCCGTGCCGGCTTCCGGCTCTTTTGACGCCGTGGCAATGCCGGCGGAAATACCGTGATGCGCTGCAATTCATCCCGTCATTGCGAACGAAACGAACTTCGCGCTCATTCGGAATGACAGCCAAGGCGCCCCGCCGGGTCTTTACGAATTGACGTGGATGAAATCGCGCAGCAGCGGATAGATCTCGTTATTCCACTTCCGCCCCGAGAACACGCCGTAATGGCCGACGCCGGCCTGCATGTGGTGGACCCTGCGGTAGGCGCGCACGCCGGTGCAGAGGTCTTGCGCCGCCAGGGTCTGGCCGATCGAACAGATGTCGTCCTTTTCGCCTTCGACCGTCATCAGTCCCATGCGCCGGATCGCCGCCGGGTTCACGGGCCGGCCGCGATGCATCAGCCTTCCCTGCGGCAACAGGTGCTCCTGGAACACGTCGCGCACGGTCTCGATGTAGAATTCGGCCGGAAGGTCCATCACTGCAAAATACTCGTCGTAGAATGTCCTGATTGCCTCGGCCTTTTCCGTCTCGCCCTTGGCGATGTGATGGGCGAGGTCCATGTGCTGCTTGATGTGGCGCTCGAGGTTCATCGACACGAAGGCGGTGAGCTGCACGAAGCCGGGATAGACTTTTCGCAGGGCGCCCTTGCACTGCACGGGCACGTAGTTGATCAGATTGCTCTCGAACCACTCGATCGGCTTGCTCTTGGCGAATTCGTTCACCTTGGTCGGCTGGATGCGGGTGTCGATCGGGCCTGCCATCAGGGTCAGCGTCGCCGGACGCGCCGGGTGATCGTCCTCGCACATGACAGCGGTAGCCGCCAGCGCCGACACCGAAGGCTGGCAGATCGCCACCATGTGCGCGCGCGGCCCCAGCCTGTCCATGAAGGCGATGAGGTGATCGGTGTAGTCCTCAAGGCCGAAAGCGCCATGGCCGAGCGGAATGTCGCGCGGGTTGTGCCAGTCGGTGATGTAGACGTCGTGATCCTGCAGCAGCGTCTTCACCGTGCCGCGCAACAGCGTTGCGAAATGCCCGGACATCGGCGCCACCAATAGCAGCCGAGGCTGTTCGGGTCCGTCTTCCTTCCTGAAATGCAGCAGCGAGCCGAAGGGCGTTGCGTAGGTGACTTCCTCCGAAACGGCGAACTCGCGATTGCCGGCCATGACCGTGCCAATGCCGTAGTCCGGCCTGGTGTAGGTCAGCGCCGAGCGGGAGATCAGTTCGAGCGCCGCGGCAAGCCGCCCGAACAGCCGGACCGAGGTGCCCTGCGGCACGAGATTGAGGTACTTCAGCGCATGGGCGGCCCCGGAACGCCACGGCTCCGTGAGGTCCATGTGGTTCTGGAAGGCTTGGTACAACATTGACATCATTCACTTTTGCCCCAGCCCTCGGGGTATGCAATATCGGAGCCAAAGCGGGGCGAGGGCATCGCCGAATTGGCACGTCGCTTGCTGCTGGTTTCCGCGACGCGCGTGTAGTGAGGCCAGGATGCCGCCCAGGCGCGTGAGCACGATTTGCCCCAGGGGGCGGGCAAGTAGCGTAAGGGAAGGGCCGGATGGCGAAGACCACACTGACCATCAGCAGCAAGAATTACTCGTCCTGGTCGTTACGCGGCTGGCTGCTCGCGAAATTCGCCGGCCTTGCTTTCGAGGAAATCGTGATCGCGCCGGACGATCCGTCGGCGCGCGCCGAAATCCTGCTGCTGTCGTCTTCGATCCTGGTGCCCTGCCTGCGCCACGAGGGCGCCACCGTCTGGGACACGCTGGCGATCGGCGAATATCTCAACGAGGTCTGCCCCGATGCCGGGCTTCTGCCCGCCGACCGCGTCCAGCGCGCGCATTGCCGCTCGATCTGCGGCGAAATCCATTCCGGATTCACCACGCTGCGCGCCTCGCTGCCGGTCAATCTGAAGGGACACTTTCCCGGCTTCAAGATCTGGACGCGGGCGCAGGCCGACATCGACCGGGTCAGCACGATCTGGCGCGAGTGCCTGGCGGCCTCCGGCGGGCCATTCCTGTTCGGCGCGCGGCGCACCATGGCCGATGCGATGTATGCGCCGGTCGTGACGCGCTTTTCGACCTACGACGTCAAGCTCGAGCCGAAGCTTGCCGCCTACGCCAGGACCATCATGGCAATGCCGGAAATGATGGAATGGATCGACGCCGCGCTCGCCGAGCCCGCCGACATCGAGGAACTTGAGGTCGAATATTAGGCAACTCTGCCTGCGCCTTGCGCGGTCATCACGCGCACGCTGCCGGCATGTTTGCTTTCGTGCCTGTCACGGCCGCATGGCTGGTTTGCGCTCATGTCGTGACGCGACCACCGCATGGTGGATTCGCTCTCCAATCATTGGCTTTGCTGCAACGAGCGCTGGCATTTCGCAGCGCAGCGCGGCTGGCGCGATTTTCGCATGGCAATGGCAAGCCGTGACCGCAACGACGCGACGCTGCCAAAAACTGGACGCCCGCCCCCTTGCGCTCACGAACACGAACAATGGAGGCCTTCCGTGAATCAGCGCGCGGCGGCGAGCAAATATTCCGACGTCAGGCTTGAAGACGCAGACAACAAGGTTGGTGGCCTGCGTGACTTCTTTTCTCCATCGCGATCTCGGCATTGCGCAAGCGGCAGGAGCTGAGCCATGTCATCTCCGGAAGAATTAACCTTTGTCTTCGGCCGCTGGCTGCGTCCGGTCGTGGCCGTGCTGCATGTTGCGCATCGATTGGGGCTGTTGCCGACATCTAGCCGTGAACAGACGGGTACGACGCCGGATCGCTGATTCGGGCGCGGTTTGTTCGAAGCGCGTTCCGAACCTTAACAGCGCTCGCGCCTGCGTCGCGTTTTGACACAGCAGGATCCCGAAGAGTGGGTCCCGTTTTTCGGACGGGATCATGCTCTGGAAGTGCCGCTCGGCCTCACGCCGCGCCGGCCCGCTTTGGCCGTGGCCGCCGCCAACCGATCACCGTTGCCTCCACCGCGATGCCAGATTGGTCATTGCGCCACTGGCCGTCGATGAAGCGGCAGGGGAACGGCAACTGGTACGTCCCGCTGTGATCCTCGCAGAGCACCTCGACCGCCAACTCCGGGGGAGGTGAGCCGAGTCCGTCGAACTGCGCCAGCCGCTTTTCCCGCGTTGCCATTTGTCATCCTGTTCACGCTTCGCAAATATCCGAACGTTCGCCCGGCCGGATTCCAGACCCATCCTCCGGATCAGCGGCCCCAGCACAGGCGATGATTGCGGTACGAGTGTGGTATCTGGGGTGTTGCAAGCTTGCCGCATGCAAATTGGCGTGATCGACATTGTCGCGATGGGAGGAATCATGACTGGGCGGATTTTTGTCGCGATTGCCGTGCTCGGCCTGCTGTCGCCATCGCAAGGGCTGGCCCAGGATGTTCCCGGTATCGAAATCTGCACCGTGGAAAAGACCATGGAGCGGCGCACGTCGTGCCTGCAGAGCAATGTCGATTTCCTGCAGAAGACCATCACCAAGCTCGCGTTCGACAATCAGCGCAGGGCCGATGCGGCGAGCCGGCAGATTGACGCGCTGAAGGCGCAGGTCGTTTCGCTGGAAAAGCTCGTCGAGGACCAGAAGAAGGCGATCGAGGAAATCCGCAAGGCAAGCACGCCGCCGGCAAAGGATACCGCGCCAGCGACGAAAGAGGGCGCGAAATAGCGACGAGGCCGCGCGCGACAGAGCAAGGACTGTCAAATGCGCCGGCAATGCTGCGGGCATGATGTCGGAGCCTCGAAAGGAGCCGTTGTCGATGAATCCCGCCCAGAAGGCGCTCTGGTATGTCGAGAGCCATCTCGCCGACAGCCTGACGCTGGACGAGATCGCTTCCGTCGGCGGCGTGTCGCGCTTTCACATGGTACGTGCGTTTGCGGAAGCGACCGGCATGAGCGTGATGCGTTACGTGCGCGCCCGTCGCCTCACCAAGGCGGCGCGGGCGCTGGCGAAGGGCGCACCCGACATTCTGACGCTGGCGCTGGAGGCGGACTACGGCTCCCACGAGGCATTCACCCGCGCGTTCCGCGACCATTTTGGCGTTACGCCGGAGCAGGTTCGTGCCGCAACGTGCCTCGACAAGCTCGCTCTGCAGGAGCCGATCATGATGGACTCGACCCCCGACACCAATCTCCGACCGCCGCGTTTCGAAGCCGCAAAGGCCATGCTCGTGGCCGGGATCGGCGAGCGCTACAATCATTGCGACCATGGTGGCGCCAACATTCCGAACCAGTGGCAGGTGTTTCACCAGAAGGTCGGCGAAATTCCAAACCCCGTCGGCGACGGCGTCGCCTTCGGCGTCTGCTGCAACGGCGATGACTCCGGCAATTTCGATTACGTCGCGGGGATCGAGGTTTCCGACTTCTCCGACCTGCCGCACGAGTTCGCGCGCGTGCGCATTCCTGCGCAACGCTATGCGGTGTTCAGCCACACCGAGCACATCTCGACCATCCGCCGCACCGTCGGCGCGATCTGGAATCAGTGGTTGCCGCAGTCGGGGCTGAAGGTCGCCGATGCGCCGAACTTCGAGCGCTATGACGAGAAGTTCGACGGCACCACCGGCAATGGTGGATTGGAAATCTGGGTGCCGGTGAAGGACTAGGCTGCGTCTTTCCTGACAACGCTTGCCGACAATTTGCGCAAGACAGCTCTCGTTCCGACCGGTGGGGTGGGTGATGAAAGACAAGGCAGCGCCGCGCGGCGGCCGTCTAACATCCTGTATCCCCCTTATTCTTTCGCAGTCGGCTCGGCCCGAAGAGTCACTTGGGCGTCGATGCGATGCTCCAGCTCGAACTGGCCCGGAATTCGCATTGCAGCATGTGTCCGTCAGGACCTTCAGGCGATTCTGGGCGCCCTGCCAAAGCTGAGCGGCAATTGAACAGGCCTCAGGTCCCGCTGACAGCAGGGGATTGGAGAGTGCCATGAACATACATGCTGCGGTAAATCCAAAATGGTCTGGCCTGACGCGCCCGAACGGCGATCCCCTCCGCCTGAACAACACGAATTTCGTGGCGATCGATCGCGATCGGGATGCGTTGCACGAGCCGACCTATCGTCCGCAAGCGCTCTACAATCGAGCCAACGAGGGCTTTCACGCCAACAACGAAACCTTCCTTCTCCACGAGGTTTCGACCAACCTGCCGATCTACCGCGCCGATACCGGCCCCACCGACTTTCATCTTCACCTGCCGCCCGGCGGCTATCAACTCGTGCTGGTCACATCGGGTGTGTTTACCTTCGACTACGATGGCCGGTTCTACTTCGTCGGTCCCGGCTCGGTGATGCTGCAGAGCGCGATCGTGCATCGCCAGCTGTTTTATACCTGGTCGGGATTGTCCACCGAGGAGAACCTGAAGACGCCGCAGACCGTGGTGCCGGATCCGATGTCGATGGGTTATTCCGGCAAGTTTCTCGAAGCCTTCATTACCGATCCCACGACCTTCCCCAACCCGACGGTGGTGGATCACGACCACATCAACGAAGAGGAAACGCCGCGTGTAGCCTGGAGCCATCCGCTGCATGACCGGCCCGCCGATGCCTGCTTCTGGCTGCAGGACCCGCTGGAGCTGGAAGCGCTGTACAGGCCGCTGCCGAAGGGCTTCCCGATCAAATCCGCCGGGCCCGCCTACGTGCGCGACATCGGCATCGAGATTCCAAGCGGTCACCTGACGACGGGACATATCATCGCGACCGATCCGCATGGCCAGTCGCTGTTGCCGAAGAGTACATCTACCGCGGCGGACACTGCCTTCCTCGGCAAGGGCGAGGTCGTCATCTATCGCGTCATCCGCGGCTCGGCCGAATTCACCAACAGCGCGGGGGAGAATTTCGAGCTTGTGACCGGCGATACGGTTACGGCGGGCAAGAACACGATCAATCTGGTGGGGCTGGGCGAAAATACCCAGGTCCTCCGGCTGGGCTTGCTGAAGGGCATCGAGAACCTGCGCAGCTGGACGCCGACGCAGCGCGACGAAATCGACGGTCTGGCCGGTCAGATCATCACGCGGACGGACGTTCGTCCGCTGCGTAACGAAGGCAAACCGGTCGGGTATCTGTACGAGTAATTCGGGCGGCGGTGATTGCACCGAATGCTCCGCAACGCTGTCCTGCGCCGCAGGGCAGGCCGTGCTTGCTTGGCAAGCGCGATCCCCTTTGCCATAACAGCCGCAACCAAAATGTTGCGTGCGGGGGCTAGCCCAAAAATCCGCCTGCAGCCAAAGAGCCGGGAGGATTTTCATGGCCAATGTCCGCGTTCTCGCCACTGATCTGGAATTCCCGGAAGGGCCAGTCGTCATGCCTGACGGCTCCGTGGTGCTGGTGGAAATCCGCGGCCAGCGGCTGACCCGGGTCTTTCCCGACGGGCGCAAGGAAGTGGTGGCGAAGATTCCAGGCGGGCCGAATGGCGCCGCGCTCGGGCCTGACGGCAAAATGTATGTCTGCAACAACGGCGGCTTCACCTGGGTGCCGACCCGCAACATGATCATGCCGGGGCCGCAGCCCGATGATTATCTCGGCGGCTCGATCCAGCGCGTTGATATGCAGAGCGGCAAGGTCGAGACCGTTGTGTCCAAATGCGGCGAGCATGGGCTGCGCGGGCCGAACGACCTTGTGTTCGACAAGCACGGCGGGTTGTGGTTCTCCGAGCTCGGCAAGCGGCGCCATCGCGAGATGGATGTCGGCGGAATTTATTATCTCAAGCCGGGCATGAAGGAGATCGTCGAGGTCGTGCACGGCATCCTGCCGGCCAACGGCATTGGCCTGTCGCCGGACGAGAACACGGTCTACATCGCCGAGACGCCGACGGCGCGGCTGTGGGCGTACGAGCTCTCCGAGCCCGGCGCGCTGAAGCCGCGCGACGTAATCTATCGCGGCGAGCGCGGCAAGCCGATCGCGGGACTGGGCGGCTACCAGATGTTCGACTCGCTCGCCGTGGAAGCGAACGGCAATGTTTGCGTCGCCACGCTGATCTCCGGCTGCATCTCGGTGATCGCGCCGGACGGCACGCTGGTGGAGCAGGTGCCGACCGGCGACCGCGTCACCACCAACATCGCCTTCGGCGGACCGGGGCTGAAGACCGCCTACATCACGCTGTCCGGCAAGGGCGAGCTGATCGCGATGGACTGGCCGCGACCGGGTCTGCCGCTGAACTTTTTGAACAAATGACGAGCGCGCCAAAAGCGCGATCGTCGTTCCGGGATGATCCGAAGGACCAGACCCGGAATCTCGAGATTCCGGGTTCGGCTGTTCGAGCCGCCCCGGAATGACAGTGGGAGAAATGAGAAATGCCCTGGCTTGAACCGGTGACCCTACGCGGCGCGCATGCGCGGCTGGAGCCGCTGTCGCATGATCAGTACGAAGGCTTGCTCGAAGCGGTGAAGGACGGCGAGCTCTGGAAGCTCTGGTACACATTCATCCCGACCGCCGAGAACATGAAGAAGGAGATCGACCGCCGTCTCGGCTTGCAGGCGGCAGGCGCGATGTTGCCGTTCACGGTATTCGACGCCGACGGCAAGATCGCAGGCATGTCGACCTACATGAACGTCGACACGCCCAATCGCCGTGTCGAGATCGGTTCGACATGGTATGCCAAGCGTGTACAGCGCACCGCGCTCAACACCCAATGCAAGCTGTTGCTGTTGCAGCATGCCTTCGAGAAGCTTGATTGCATTGCGGTAGAATTCCGTACGCATTTCTTCAACCATCAGAGCCGGCGCGGCATCGAACGGCTTGGCGCCAAGCAGGACGGCATTTTGCGCAACCATCAGATTGCGCCGAACGGAACGTTGCGCGACACTGTGGTCTACAGCATCATCGCCTCGGAATGGCCGACGGTGAAGGCGCACCTGACGTATCAGCTCAACGAGAAATCGCGATAAGCATGATCCCGACCCGAAGGGCCGCGTTAGCGCAAAGTGGGAACCGGTTTTCGGAAACGATCATGCCCAAACAAAAAAAGGCAACATGGAAACGTTCGATTACGTGATTATCGGCGCCGGTTCTGCCGGCAGCGTGCTTGCCAACCGGCTGGGCGAAGACCTGGCTACCCGCATCTGCGTGCTGGAGGCGGGGCCGAGCGACTGGCACCCCTATATCCATTTGCCGGCCGGCTTCATCAAGACGTTCCACATGAAGAGCATCAACTGGGCCTACCAGCAGGAGGTCGGCCCGTGGACCGGCGGGCGTAGCATCTACGCACCGCGCGGCAAGACGCTCGGTGGCTCGTCCTCCATCAACGGCCACATCTACAACCGCGGCCAGCGCCAGGATTTCGATACCTGGGCGCAGATGGGTAATCGCGGCTGGGGCTATCCGGACGTGCTGCCCTACTTCAAGCGGATGGAACGCCGGGTCGGCGAGGGCGACGACACTTTCCGCGGCCGTCAGGGCCCGCTCACCGTCACCACCATGGATTGGAAGGATCCGCTTTGCGAGGCCTTCATGGAAGGCGCCGTAAGCCTCGGCATTCCCAAAAACCCCGACTACAACGGCGGGATTCAGGAAGGCGTGTCCTATTGCCAGCGTACGATCGAGGGAGGCCTGCGCATGAGCGCTGCGAAAGCCTTCCTGCATCCGGCGCGGAAGCGCGGCAATGTCGACGTGCGCACCCACGCCCATGTCACCAACATCGTCTTCGAGGGCAAGCGCGCCGTCGGCGTGCGTTACCTGAAGGGCGGTCGCAATGGGACGCCGGTCGAGGTGCGTGCCAGCAAGGAAGTCATCCTCTCCGGCGGTTCCTATAACTCGCCGCAACTGCTGCAGCTCTCCGGCGTCGGCTCGCCCGATCTGCTCAAGTCGCTCGGCATCGAAGTGCGCCACGCATTGCCCGGCGTCGGCGAAGGCCTGCAGGACCACTACGCACCGCGCTCGGTAGCGCGGGTGAAGAACATCAAGACCATCAACGAGCTTCGACGCGGTTTCAGCCTGTGGATCGAGGCGCTGAAATGGGCGACCACGCGGCGCGGCCTGTTGTCGCTCTCGCCGACCATGGTCTATTGCTTCTGGCATTCCGGCGAGACGCACGAAACCTCCGATCTGCAGCTCACCTTCACGCCTGCCAGCTACAAGGAAGGCGTGCAGGGCCAGCTCGAGGACGAGCCCGGCATGACAGTCGCCTCCTGGCAGCAACGGCCCGAGAGCCGTGGTTATGTCCGTGCGCGCTCGTCGGATCCGTTCGAACCGCCGATCATCCAGACCAATTATCTCGTGGAAGAGATTGACCGCCGCGTCGTCGTCGCCGGCATGAAGCTGGCGCGGCGGCTGCTCGCCTCCAAGCCCCTTGCGCCGTATTACGCCTATGAGGATTTTCCAGGCCCGAAGGTGCAGAGTGACGCGGAGATTCTGGCGGCCGTCACCGAGCGCGGCACCACCACTTTCCATCCCGGCTGCACCTGCCGGATGGGAACGGCCGACAAGCCCTGGGCCGTCGTCGACGACCAGTTGCGGGTGCACGGTATGGAAGGCCTGCGTGTGGTCGACGCCTCGATCATGCCGCGCATGATCTCGGCCAACCTCAATGCATCCACGCTGATGATCGCCGACAAGGCCAGCGACATGATCCGCGGCAAGGCCGCGCCGGAGGCGGTAAAGCTCGCGGCGTATGCGTAAGTCCCATAGCGCCTTAGAAAGAAAGGGCGCCCTAGCGGCGCCCTTTGCATTCATCACGAAGTGAAACCGGTCAGACTTCCCTTCGGCTCAAAAATGCCAGCCGCTCGAACAGATGCACGTCCTGCTCGTTCTTGAGCAGGGCGCCGTGCAGCGGCGGGATCAGTTTCCGGGGGTCGCGCTCGCGCAACATCTCGGGGGTGATGTCTTCGTTCAAGAGCAGCTTGAGCCAGTCCAGGAGCTCCGACGTCGACGGCTTCTTCTTCAATCCCGGCACCTCGCGGACCTCGAAGAAGATGCGCAGCGCTTCTTCCACCAGGCGCTTCTTGATGCCGGGGAAGTGCACGTCGACGATCTTGCCCATGGTGTCGGTGTCGGGGAACTTGATGTAGTGGAAGAAGCAGCGGCGCAGGAAGGCGTCCGGCAGTTCCTTCTCATTGTTGGAGGTGATCATCACGATCGGGCGCAGGCTGGCCTTGATGTTCTCGCCGGTCTCGTAGACGAAGAACTCCATGCGATCGAGCTCGAGCAGCAGATCGTTGGGAAATTCGATGTCGGCCTTGTCGATCTCGTCGATCAGCAGCACCGGGCGCTTCTCATGGGTGAAGGCCTCCCACAATTTGCCGCGCTTGATGTAATTGCTGATATCGGAAACCCTGGAGTCGCCGAGCTGGCTGTCGCGCAGGCGCGACACCGCGTCGTATTCGTACAGACCCTGCTGCGCCTTGGTGGTGGACTTGATGTGCCAGGTCAGAAGCGGCGAGCCGAGCGCTTTCGCCACTTCCTCGGCCAGCACCGTCTTGCCGGTGCCAGGCTCGCCCTTGATGAGCAGCGGGCGCTCGAGCACGATCGAGGCATTCACCGCGACCTTGAGGTCATCGGTCGCGACGTAGTCCTTGGTACCTGTAAATTTCATCTGATAGCCTTAAGTCCGTTCGATACATGGTTCTTGCGTGCAGGGGCTAAGGCCCTGCCATAACAGGAAATACCGTTCGAAACAGCATTCGCTGCCGGAATGGGGGGATGCATCAGCCGCGTCTGACCAGCGACAGGATGACCAGCACGACCACCGCGCCGATGGTGGCATTGACGACGTCGCGGACCCAGCTGGCGCCGAGGCCGACGCCCAGCGCAGGCAGCAGGTAGCTTGCGACCAGCGCACCGATGATGCCGACCACGATATTGCCGATCAGGCCGAATCCGGCGCCATGCACGATCTTTCCGGCCAGCCAGCCGGCAATCGCGCCGATCACCAGCGCAGCAATGAGACTCATTGGGAAACCCCGCGAAATACCCCGTTGGGCGGCAATTCTAGTTGAAATGCCGGCCCGGTCTAGGGCCTGCCATGCGGGCCTCGCCCCTTGACCTTGGCCCTTGGGCGGGCAATCTGTCGGGCATGTTTCTGCAATTCTTCACATCGCTCCGCGAGGCGCAGGTCCCGGTGACCTTGCGCGAGTACCTGACGCTGATGGAGGCGCTGGACGCAGATCTCGCCGATCAGTCGGTGGACAACTTCTACTACCTGTCGCGCGCGGCGCTGGTGAAGGACGAGCGCAATCTCGACAAGTTCGACCGCGTGTTCGGCTCCGTCTTCAAGGGGCTGGAAAGCCTGCTCGATGCCATGGGCAAGGCCGAAATCCCCGAGGAGTGGCTGCGCAAGCTCGCGGAGAAATATCTCACCGAGGAAGAGAAGAAGCAGATCGAGGCCATGGGCTGGGACAAGCTCATGGAGACCTTGAAGAAGCGCCTCGAGGAGCAGAAAGGCCGCCACCAGGGCGGCAGCAAGTGGATCGGCACTGCCGGCACCTCCCCGTTCGGCGCCCACGGCTACAATCCCGAAGGCGTGCGCATCGGCCAGGAGAAGAACCGCAACAACCGCGCAGTGAAGGTCTGGGACAAGCGCGAGTTCAAGGATCTCGACGGCAATGTCGAGCTCGGCATCCGCAACATCAAGATCGCACTGCGCCGCCTGCGCAAGTTCGCGCGCACCGGCGCTCCTGACGAGCTCGACCTCGACACCACGATCCGCGAGAGCGCCAATCACGGCTACCTCGATCTGCACATGCGACCCGAGCGGCGCAATGCGGTGAAGGTGCTGGTGTTCTTCGACATCGGCGGCTCGATGGATTCGCACATCGAGCAGGTCGAGGAATTGTTCTCGGCCGCCAAGACCGAATTCAAGCACATGGAATATTTCTACTTCCACAATTGCCTCTATGAGGGCGTGTGGAAGCAGAACAAGCGGCGCTTCACCGATCGCACGCCGACCTGGGAGGTCCTGCACAAATATCCGCACGACTATAAGGTCGTGTTCGTCGGCGACGCGTCGATGAGCCCATACGAGATCATGGTGCCGGGCGGCTCGGTCGAGCACGTCAACGAGGAAGCGGGCTCCGTCTGGCTGGAGCGCGTGACCCGCACCTATCCGCACACCGTGTGGCTCAATCCGGTGGCGCAGCGGCATTGGGACTATTCGGAATCCACCACCATCATCCGCCGGCTGCTCGCCAATCGCATGTATCCGATCACGATCGAGGGTCTGGAGAATGCGATGAAGGAGCTGGTGCGGTAACGGTGTTGTCGTCATTTTGGAGCGCGCGCAAGCGCGAACCCGGAATGAAAGACAGAGCAAGACCCTCATGGTGAGGAGCGCGAAGCGCGTCTTGGACGATGCTTCGCATCGCCTTGAGAACCATGAGGCCACAGACGGGCCTGCATCCTTTGAGACGCCGCTTCGCGGCTCCTCGGGATGAGGAAAGGGAGAGAGAATGCCCCAGAACATCCACCGCGGCATCAAGGCGATGATCGACGAGGCCAACGCCGAGATAGAGACCATCAGCGCCGCCGACGCCATCAAGCTCGTCGGCGATGCGAACGTCGTCCTCGTCGATATCCGCGACCCCCGCGAGATCGAGCGCGACGGCAAGATCCCCGGCGCCTTCTCCTGTACCCGCGGCATGCTGGAATTCTGGATCGATCCCAAGAGCCCCTATGCGAAGCCGATCTTCCAGGAGGACAAGAAATTCGTCTTCCACTGCGCCGGCGGACTGCGCTCGGCGCTCGCCGCAAAGACGGCCAAGGACATGGGCCTGAAGCCGGTCGCCCATATGGGCGGCGGCTTTGCCGCCTGGCGCGACGCCGGCGGGCCGGTGGAAAAGTTCGAGCCGAAGAAGAAGGGGTAGACGCTTCACCACCTCGTCATTTCGGGGGCAGCCCGCAGGGCTGAACCCGGAATCTGGAAATTGTGGCGCGAGATTCCGGGTTCGCGCTTCGCGCGCCCCGGAATGACAACGGGACAAACGCATGACCACCACCGATCCGCTCGTCTCGACCGAATGGCTCGCCGCGCGCCTTGGCGAGGCCAAGGTGAAGGTTGTCGATGCGACCTTCAAGATGCCCGGTGTGTTGCCGTTGCCGAAGGACGACTATCTTGCCGCGCATATTCCGGGCGCGGTGTTCTTCGATGTCGACGCGGTATCCGACCACTCCAATCCGCTGCCGCACATGTTTCCCTCGGCTGAACAGTTCGGCCGCGACGTCGGCGCGCTCGGCATCGGCAATGACGATACCGTCGTGGTCTACGATTCCGGCGGCTGGGTCGCCGGCCCCCGCGCATGGTGGATGTTCCTGTCGTTCGGCAAGAAAGTGCATCTGCTCAATGGCGGCCTGAAGAAATGGGTTGCGGAGGGACGCAAGGTCGAGAGCGGGGAGGTGAGGCCGAAACCTTCGACCTTCAAGGCGGCATTCGATGCGCGGCGCGTGCGCAGCCTGCAGCAGCTGGTCGCCAACCTTTCCAGCCGCGCCGAGCAGGTGATCGACGCCCGCGCCAATGAACGCTACCAGGGCAAGGTCGTCGAGCCGCGGCCCGGCCTGCGCTCGGGCCACATTCCCGGCAGTCTCAGCCTGCCCTACAACAACCTGTTCAATGCCGCGACCGGCGAGATGAAATCGCTCGACGAACTGCGCGCCGCATTCACCGGCGCCGGCGCGAGACTCGATGCGCCCATCGTGACGAGCTGCGGCTCCGGCGTCAGCGCGGCGGTGCTGACACTTGCGCTCTATCGCCTCGGCGTCGAGAATCCGGCGCTGTATGACGGCTCATGGACGGAGTGGGGCGCCGTGAACGGCCCGCCGGTTGCGACCGGGCCGAGCTGACGCCTGGATTAGCGGCGCCTTGTTGTTGCCGTCGTTGCCGGCTGCGTGATCTGCGTAAATTGCGAGAAGGGATCGAACGCCTGCTGGGCAGCCGCCTGTTGAGCTGCGAGCCTTGCGCGGCGCGCCGCCAGCCGCCGCCGCTCTCTGGCGCGCTCGGCCCGTTTCCGCTTTTTCGTCTCGGCATCATCGGGCTTTTCGCTCGCCTTCCCCGCTTCCGCCGGCTTTTCAATCGCCAGAGCCGGACTTCCGAATGCCGCGATCGTCGTCGCGCGGGAATCTGCATCATCCGTGATCGCCGGCAAGGCGATTGGCTCGATGGGGACGGGAGCTGTTTCGACCGACGATGAAAGCGCAGGGTCGAGTGCTGCGAGCTTCGTTCCGGGCAGCGACGGCTGTTCGTCGGCGGGCCCCACTGCCTCCCTGGCCGTGGCATCAGGCTTTGCCTCCTCGCCCGGTCCGGCGGCGACGTCGGGCTTCGGCGCGTCAGCCGACGGAACATCCTCCAACTTCAGCGCGGCGGACTTTTCCGTCTCCTCCTTCGGCACCGGTATCGCCTCCGCGGCGGGGCCCGGTGCCTTCTCGGAGATGGCCGGCTCGACGCGCAGCAGCGCCAGCGTCGGAAGCGTCGGCTCCGGCGCCTGGGCGAACAGCGGCTCGGGCATCACCCGCCGCGTCGGCACGCTGGCGACCTCCTCATGCGCGGCGCGCAGCAGGGCTGCCGCGCCAAGGCCAAAGGTCAGGATCGACATCGAAAGGAGGATCGCGGCGAGCAGGAAACGGATTCCAGGGAGCATGGGCTCAAGTTCCGCCTGAAGCGGCTTTTGTGGCCTTTGGAAACGCGGTTCATTTACTGGATCAGCCGCGTTCGCCGCCGCGAATCAGGCCGAATTCAGAATACAGCAATCCACCCCTGTTCGTGGGCCGGAAATGTGGACGGCGCGCGCGACGGGCGGCAATGGCGTCAAATCGGGCTCTGAGCCTCTGTTGCCCGGTAAAATGCAGGTCACAAGAAGCCGAAAATGGGCCTGATTTCGAGGATTTGTCTTGAATGTGCCGCTATCTTCCGCCACCTACCCGTTAACGGTCCGGTGTGGCTTGGGGTCTATACAAGAGCGATGATGATCAAGAATTTTCTGACGATCGGCGCCGCTGTGGCAGCCGCTGCGGCCGGGACCTCGCTTGCCACCTCGCCTGCCTTCGCCCAGCAGAGCTATCCGGTGCCTCCCGGCCAGATCTATTCGGCTGCGCCCGGCTATCCGTCCGGCGGTTATCTGGTCGACGAGCGCCGCCGGCCCGGCGCCCCCGACTTCGACGAGCTGGATGACGACGACACGCCGAATGCGCAGGCCTCGACCGCGCTGCCGCCGCCCGGCCCCGTGCTGTCGCCGAACGATCCGCGCTATGGTCGTCCGGTCTATTCCAACGTGCCGCCGCCCGCCCCGACCGGTCCTGTTCTGTCGCCCGACGATCCCCGCTATGGCCGCCCGGCCTACTCGGCCGCGCCGCCTGCGCCGACCGGCCCGATCCTTTCGCCCGATGACCCCCGTTATGGTCGCCCGGCCGGTCCGCCGCCGGTCATCTATGCCGACCGACCGCCGGTTTCGGCCCCGCCGGCCGGCGACAACCGGATTCCCGGCTCAGGCATTGCCACGTCGAACGACGACGCCCCGCGTCCTCCGGGCTCGATCGGCGCGGCCCCGCCCACGGTGACCGGCACGGTGCCGCCGTCGCCGCAGCCGCCCGTCGGTGCCGACGGCAAGCCATTGCAACTGTCCGCGCTGCCGCCCGAAGAGCAGCCGGAAGTGGGACCTGCGCAGCTGCCGCCGCATCTGCGACGCCAGGAAGTGGCCTTCGCCACCAAGGAGCCCGCCGGCACCATCGTGGTCGATACGCCCAATACCTACCTCTATTACGTGCTCGGCAACGGGCGCGCGGTGCGCTACGGCGTGCGCGTCGGCCGCGAGGGTTTCACCTGGACCGGCATGCAGAAGATCACCAAGAAGACCGAGTGGCCGGACTGGTATCCGCCGACCGAGATGATCGAGCGCCAGCCCTATCTGCCGCGCTTCATGGCAGGCGGTCCCGGCAATCCGCTCGGCGCGCGCGCGATGTATCTCGGGTCGACCGTCTACCGCATCCACGGCACGAACCAGCCCTCGACCATCGGCAAGTTCGTCTCGTCGGGCTGCATCGGCATGCTGAACGAGGACGTCTCCGACCTCTTCGAGCGCACCAAGGTCGGCACCCGCGTGGTGGTGATGCCGGGCGGCCCGCCGCCGGGAACGGCAACCGCTGCGTCGGCTCCGCCGGCCGCCGGTACGGCGACCGCTGCCGCCGCTCCGCCGCCGGCTCCCGTCGGTCCGGTGCCGGGCCAGGGACCGGCCGTGGTGCAGCCGCTGCCGCCGCCGACCACGATCCGCTGATCGGTGCTATCGCGAATTCAGCCCGCTCTCCCGCAGAGCGGGCTTTTTCATGCGTGGGCCGCAGGCGGCTGGCTTATGCTCGCAAGTGTGATTCCATCGTCCGGAGGCGCCCCGTGAGGAAACCGCAACTGCTCGTCGCGTTGCTTGCAGCCGTGCTGACTTTGGTCGCAGCGCCCGCAGTTGCACAGCCGCGCTCGGTATGGATCGACGACCTCACCTGGATCGAAGTGCGCGACGCGATCGCCGCCGGCAAGACCACGGCGATCATCTTCTTCGGTTCCAGCGAGCAGAACGGCCCGCACATGGCGATCGGCAAGCACAACTTCATCGCCCGCTATTGCGCGGAAAAGATCGCGGGCCAGCTCGGCGATGCCCTGGTCTATCCCGTCATTCCCTTTGCCATCACCGGCGATGCCGCAGCGAAAACGGCACATATGCGCTTTCCCGGCACGGTGACCCTGCCGGGCGACGTGTTTTCCGGCGTCGTCCGCGCCGTCGCGCAAAGCGCGCTCGCGGCCGGCTTCAAGCTGGTCGCCGTCATGGGCGACCACGGCGGTGGACAGGAAGAGATGGCACGCGTGGCGCAGGCACTCGACGCGCAATCGAAGAAGAACGGCGCGCGCGTGCTTCACGTCGGCGATCTCTATACCAAAGCCGATGCGCAGTTCGACGGACTGCTCGCCAAACGCGGCATCACCAGCAAGGAACTGCACGCCGGCATTCCAGACACGGCCGCGGTGATGTTCCTCGGCGCCGACAACTGGATCCGCAAGGACCAGATCGCCGCCGCCAGCGAGTCGAATGGCGTACAGGGCTCACCGTCGCTCGCTACCGCCGAGCTCGGAAAACTCTATCTCGACATGAAGATCGAGAGCGCCGTCAACCAGATCAAGGCGTTCCGCGCCGGCGCGCGCTAACACCCTCATGGTGAGGAGCGCGTCTTCGCGCGTCTCGAACCATGAGGTCCCTATCGGGACATTCATCCTTCGGGACGGCGCTACCGTGCCTCCCCAGGATGACGTCCAAGGCTCATGCCAGCCTTCGCGGCGGCTCGGCGCCCTTGGCGAAGGCGTCGATACATTCGACCATCTGGCTGTAGTGGATGCCGAGGCTTTCTCGCGTCGCATAGCCGAGGTGGGGAGTGAGCACGAGATTGTCGAGCTTGCGGAAGGGATGGTTGACCGGCAGCGGTTCGACCGAGAACACGTCGATGCCGGCGCCCGCGATCTTTTTCTGCTTCAGCACCTCGAGCAGCGCGTCTTCGTCGACGATCGGCCCCCGCGCGGTGTTGACGAGATAGGCCGTGGGCTTCATCCGTGCCAGATCGTCGCGGCCCACGAGGCCGCGCGAGCGCTGGCTCAACACCACGTGGATGGTGACGATGTCGGCGGCTGAAAACAGCTCTTCCCTGTTGGCGTAGGTAACGCCGGCTTCCCTGCATTTTTCCGCCGTGAGGTTCGGGCTCCAGGCGATCACGTTCATGCCGAACGCCTTTGCCAGCTGAGCCATCTTGCTGCCGAGCTTGCCGAGACCGACGATGCCGAGCGTCTTGCCCTCGATCTCGGTGCCCGCAAAGATCTGCCAGGGCTCGCCGGCATGCATGCGCGCGTTCTCGCGGCCGATGCCACGGGTCAATTCCAGGATCAGGCCCATGGTCAGGGGCGCGGTGGGATCGCGGGTGTATTGCGTGCCGCAATAGATCACCTTGCGCTCCTTGGCCGCTTCCGAATCGATCGAGGCGTTTCGCATGCCCGAGGTGATCAGGAGCTTCAGTTTCGGCAGCGCCTCCAGCAGCGAGCGCGGAAACGCCGTGCGCTCGCGCATGGCGCAGACGATCTCGAAATCCTTCAGCGCGGTGGCGGCCGCGGCCTCATCGGCAAACGGCTGCTTGAACACGGTGATATCGACGCGGTCGCGCACCCTGGACCAGTCCGCCACCGTGAGCGCGAGATCGAAATAGTCGTCCGGGATTGCACAGCGCAGCCGCGTCATGGCGAGGTCCGATCATGGCAAGGGATGACGGCACGAGCGGCGCCGCCGGGGGAGGTCGCCATGGTCGCGCGCTATCGCGCCTTGCGCAAGCGCGGGATCGCGTGGAGGGGCTGCAGAATCGGGAGAAGAGGAGAGCTTACTTGCCGCGCATGTGCTTGGCGTGCCAGGCCGGGCCGGGGCCGCGCATGTAATGCAGTTCCGGCCGGTAGGGGTTGAAGGCCCTGGTGAAGAAGGCTCGCCAGAACGCAAGGAATTCCGCGAATGGCTTTTCCGCCCGGGCTTGACCGGCAGCGGGAGTGGAATGAGAGGCCGAAACGATCGTGGCCATGACGCGAGACCCTTGTTTTCACCGCGGCTTTTGCCGCCTTTGGCGCGTTTTGCGGCGCTGAAAACGAAGCTTTGGCCCGATTCATTAAAAACTGGTTTCAATTGTCGGGATCGACGCGACATGGTGTCGGCTCCGTAATCATGCGTGGTGAATGGAGGGAAAACGAGTTCCCGCAGTTGCCCTTTCGGTCCGGCGCCGCTATGTCAGCGGCAGCAAATTTTCCTCAAATCCAAGGGTTTTCAAGGGATCGCGATGGCGCGCCAGTTCATCTATTTCATGCAGGGTCTGACCAAGAGCTATCCGACCCGGAAAATCCTCGACAACATCCATTTGTCCTTCTACCCGGACGCCAAGATCGGCGTGCTCGGCGTCAACGGCTCGGGCAAATCGACCCTGCTGAAGATCATGGCGGGGCTGGACAAGGAGTACACCGGCGAGGCCTGGGTCGCCGAGGGCGCCCGGGTCGGCTACCTCGAGCAGGAGCCGCAGCTCGACCCGGCGAAAAACGTCCGCGACAACGTCATGGAGGGCGTCGCCAAACAGAAGGCGATCCTCGACCGCTATAACGAGCTCGCCGCCAACTACTCCGAGGAGACCGCGGACGAGATGACCAAATTGCAGGACGAGATCGAGGCCCAGGGCCTCTGGGATCTCGACAGCAAGGTCGACCAGGCGATGGACGCGCTGCGCTGCCCGCCGGACGAATCCGACGTGACCAAGCTGTCCGGCGGCGAGCGCCGCCGCGTCGCGTTGTGCCGCCTGCTGCTCGACCAGCCGGACCTGCTGCTGCTGGACGAGCCGACCAACCATCTCGACGCCGAGTCGGTGTCGTGGCTGGAAGGGCATCTGCGCAACTATCCCGGCGCGATCCTGATCGTCACCCACGATCGCTACTTCCTCGACAACGTCACCGGCTGGATCCTCGAGCTCGACCGCGGCCGTGGCATACCCTATGAGGGCAACTATTCCTCCTGGCTGGTGCAGAAGCAGAAGCGCCTCGAGCAGGAAGGCCGCGAGGAGGCCGCGCACCAGCGCACCCTGGCACGCGAGCAGGAATGGATCGCCTCGTCGCCCAAGGCGCGGCAGGCCAAGTCCAAGGCGCGCTACCAGCGCTACGAGGAGCTGCTGAAGCAGGCGAGCGAGAAGCAGACCACGTCGGCTCAGATCATCATCCCCGTCGCCGAGCGTCTCGGCGCCAACGTGGTGGACTTCGAGCATCTCAGCAAAGGGTTCGGCGATCGCGAGTTGATCGAAGACCTCACCTTCAAGCTGCCGCCGGGCGGCATTGTCGGCGTGATCGGTCCGAACGGCGCCGGCAAGACCACGCTGTTCCGCATGATCACGGGACAGGAGAAGCCGGACGAGGGCACCATCACCGTCGGCGAGACCGTGCATCTCGGCTATGTCGATCAGTCGCGCGATGCGCTCGACGGCAAGAAGACGGTATGGGAGGAAATCTCGGGCGGCAACGAGCTGATCCTGCTCGGCAAGAAGGAAGTGAATTCCCGCGGCTACTGCTCGGCGTTCAACTTCAAGGGCGCCGACCAGCAGAAGAAGGTTGGCGCGCTCTCCGGCGGCGAGCGCAACCGCGTGCATCTGGCCAAGATGCTGAAGTCCGGTGCCAACGTGCTGCTGCTCGACGAGCCGACCAACGACCTCGACGTCGACACCCTGCGCGCGCTGGAGGAGGCGCTGGAGGATTTCGCCGGCTGTGCGGTGATCATCAGCCACGACCGCTGGTTCCTCGACCGCATCGCCACGCATATCCTGGCCTTCGAGGGCGACAGCCATGTCGAATGGTTCGAAGGCAACTTCCAGGACTACGAGAAAGACAAGATGCGCCGGCTCGGCCAGGACAGCATCATCCCGCACCGGCTGAAGTACAAGAAGCTGACGCGCTAACCCGGCAAGCGACAAGGAGGCGCCCCATGATGACCGGTACTGCGCTGGTGGTCATCATTGGGCTTCTCTTTCTTAAGGCGCTCGCCTATTCGCTGTTGCCCGGCCTGATTATTGGTTTTCCCATTGGGCTTCTGGTGCAAAGCAGGGACTTTCTTTCGATGATGTGGTCCGGGATCTGCTCCGCCTTGCTGCTGACCACGCTCTTCGGGCAATGGTTGGGACGCAAGTGGGGAAGACCTGCTGACAGCGCGAGCCCGATTTAGGCACTGCCGTCAGGACCGACGCCTTTGCGGCGGTGCGCCTCTTCGCGCACTCTTTCGCGGGCGGCACCGATCAATCCTTTTTGGTGCACTGCGGTGGCACGCTGCAGCGGCCGCCGGACACGGAACTTCGCCAACTTTCTAAAATCCCTTCCTTCCGGCATTCACCTCTGTATAGTGACGTGAGGGGAAAAAAGCCAAACAGCCCAACAACATCGTTAAGATGGGCATCCAATGCGCGGTAGGATCGAGTCCGCACCGAGGGACGGAAAGTTTGTCATCCTGGAGGAGGGTGAGGGAGGCAAATTTGTTGTCGGCCGCTGGTCGCCCGAAACGCGTGGCTGGGTCAGCGAAGACGGTCAGCCGATCAAGATCACGCCGAAATACTGGAATCCGGTACAGGGGGAGATTTATCTTCAACAGGAGCTTGCGGCCCTTCCCTCCTTGAAAAGCGCTGTACCGGCAGCCGCCGCCAACGACGTCACAGCATCCGATTCGATCGCGGCCCCTGCGACCGTTGCAACAGTCGAAACGCCTGCCGCGCCGATCGAAATCAGCCCTTCCTCGCACAAGCGGTGGCGATATGCGGCTTCTTGGATTGCCGCAGGCATTGTCATGGCGGTGTTCACCGGACTGTATTTCCGAGCCGGGCTCGCCTCCTATGTGACGGAACATATCGTCCGCCAGGACGCCGTCAGCGCGATCAATGCGCAGGCCGAGTCACGCCAAGCGGCCCTGACGAAAGAACTTGTCGAAGCCAGACGCACCGTCGATGAGCTGAAGCAATCGCTCAGCCAGAAAAGCGACGGGACAGCAGCCCTGATGCAGGAAGTCAACGCCGCACGCGAGGCGTTGACGACGAGCGCAGCGCAGCACCGCCAGGAGCTTGAAGAGGAACGCGTGCGCAGCAACGCGCTTGCCAGCGAACTCGCGGCTGCCCGCCGCGACCGCGATGCAAAGGTGGATATGTCGAACCGGGCGGATGACGAAGCAACGCAGCTCAGAAGGACGGTCGACGCCAAGGCGGCGGAACTGGAACAGGAACGCGATCGGAGCGCCGCATTGGGCCGCGAACTGGCCGAGATGCGTCAAGAGTTGCAGACGAAGACGTCGTTGTCGAGCGAAGCGGGCAACGAAGTGGCGCAGTTCAGGCAGGCGCTCGAAGCCGAGAAGGCCTCGTCAGCGGAGCTGCGGCGATCTCTGCAGCAGGAGCGTGACAAGTCGGCCCTGCTGGTGCGCGATCTTGAAACCGCTCAGCGCGCGATGGAGGCTCGTGCGGCGGCCGACCGCCCAGCGAACAGCCAGATCGGTCAGACGAGGCCGGCTGCGGGGCCGGCTACCGGGAGCCGGCCCGCAGCGGAGCAAGGTAGTAACGAGGCGTCCAGGCTAGTGGCGCGCGCCAGCGCGCTGCTCGCCCAGGGCAATATCGGTGCGGCGCGAATTGTGCTCGAGCGTGCCGTCGAGATGGGGAGCGCCGAGGCCAGTTTCGCGCTCGCAGAAACATATGATCCGCGCATTCTTTCCAGTTGGGGAACGTATGGAACGCGCGGCGACGTGGCAAAGGCACGCGAACTCTACGCAAAGGCCACGGCCGGCGGCATTCGGGAAGCGCAGGATCGATTCAACGCGTTGAGTCAGTGAGAATTCAGAGGATTTTGATGAAGTCATTTCCGGGAACACATTTCATGAGGCTGCTTGCCGTGCTGGCGCCCGTCATTCTGGCGCTGTTGCCGGCGAGCGCGGATGCGCAGACGAAGGGCGCCCGGCCACCGCGAACGGCCTCCCCGAACGAGGTGCAAAAGCAAAAGATGAATGCATGGACGGTCGGACTGGCCGGCGGGCAGCTTGAAGGAGCGCCGATCCGCTTCGCTACCGAAATAGCCCGCGTCGTCGATGACGGGCCGAACCTGATGGTCCTGCCCATCGTCACCCGGGGTCCCGTGGAAAACATGAACGCGCTGCTTTATCTGCAGGGCGTCGACATGGCGATCATCAATTCCGACGCGCTCGAAGAGTACAAGATTCAGGTGCCCGATATTCAAAACCGCGTCGTCTACGTTCTCAATCTTTTCCCCTCGGAGCTGCACATCTTCGTTCGGCCGGAGATCCAGAGCCTGCAGGATCTTGCCGGCAAGAAGGTGAATTTCAACACCCTCGGCACTGCCGCCGCCTATTCGGGTCCGCTGATCTTCAGCCGGCTCGGCGTCGATGTCGAAAAGACCTTTATCCCGCATCAGATTGCGCTGGAGCAGATGCGCAAAGGCGAGATGGCCGCCGTCGTTTTCATCACGTCGAAGCCGGTCGACGCTTTCGTCCGTGGACGCTGGGACCCCGGCTTCAAGTTCCTTCCAATCAGCTATGAGAGGAAGTTCGAGGATTACTATCTTCCCTCGGCACTGGAAGCGAGCGACTATCCGAACCTCATCAAGCAAGGTGAACGCGTACCGACGGTCGCGGTCCCGACGGTCCTGGTCGCCTTCAACTGGCCGGCGCGGTCGAACCGCTATGAACGTGTCTCCCGCTTCGTCGACTACCTGTTTTCCCGAATCGACAGGCTGCAGGCGCCTGGTTTCGATTCGAAATGGAAGTCGATCAATCTCGCTGCGACGGTTCCTGGATTGGCTCGCTCTCCTCCGGCGCAGGCTTGGCTGGAACGTCAGGCCCGCGCAAAGCAGGCCTCGCAATGAGGGGCGTTGCGATCCCCTCATTTTTAGCGTTCGCGCTTTCGAGCGGAACGGCGCTCGCGCAGAGCAGCATCGCTCCGCCGTCCCGTCCGTCGCCGGCAAACGGCAACTGGACGATCAGCGAAACCACGTCGCCCGTGGATTATACGCCGATTGTCGTTGCCATCACCTCATCCCGCGATGGCACGGAAGGAGCCGCCATGCAGCTCACCGCCCACTGCCGCAATGGCCGCACTGAACTTGTGCTTGCAGGACCGGCCATCACCGGCCGTAGCGAGGACTACGTCATCTCCTACCGCATCAATGGCGATGCGGCGGTGCAAGCTGCGGCGGGCGCGCCCTCGTTTGGAGCCGGAGCTGCCTTCCAGGGTGACGTCGTGCGCCTGTTGCAGTCTCTCCCGGAGGAGGGCAACATCTCTGTTCGCATAGCCCCGCGAAAGGGTGCGGCCTGGGATGGATATTTCTCGCTCGGCGGGCTGAAGCTGGTGCGAGACAAGCTGGCGGGAGCATGCAAATGGCCGCAAGCCGTGGCCAACCCGCGCAACTGATGATGATCGAACGAGAATATCTGAAAGGAAATACATAATGATCAAATTTGAAAACGCGATGGGAGCAGCAGCGGCGGCGTTTGCCCTGCTCATTGTCACGACGCCATTGGCGGCGCAGGAGGAAAGAGACGCGAAAGCCCCGGCCTGGAAACGGCACGCTCAAGTCAAGAAGTCGCATCGCCTCATTCTGCAGGTAAACAGCAACGAGCCCGCGATGATGAATCTTGCGCTCAACAACGCGACGAATGTCGCGCAATACTACAAGGAGCTGGGCGAGAAAGTGTCGATCGAAATCGTCACTTACGGGCCCGGCCTCCATATGCTGCGCGACGATACCTCGCCGGTAAAAGCGCGGATCGAGACGATCGCGCTCAGCACACCGGAAATCGCTTTCAAAGCCTGCGGTAACACCCGGGACAATATGCACAAGGCCGAAAACAAGGACATCACCCTGATTCCGCAAGCGCAACTCGTGAAGTCCGGCGTTGTCCGCGTCATGGAGCTGCAGGAGCGGGGCTGGACGTATGTGAAACCTTAGCTGCACGAGGCGGTGGCGGAAGGAAGCCGCTGCAGGAGTATCTTCCAGAGACGCGTGGGTCAGCACCTGATGCGGGCTATGTCGGCGCGGGAGCGGGCCGTGCTGGACATCGATCTTGAGGAAGAATATCGGCGTTTTCATCGCATCCGGCTGCAATGCTGCCGGATTGACTCCACAGTGTCGCGAGCCGCTCACCCGTAATTCGAAGGCAACCCGAAATGACCGGACGTGCCGGAGTTTTTGTCTGGATTGCGTTAGGCGCGGTCTTGCTTGCGGATGGTCCAGCCCGCGCCGCCGATGCTGCCTTTACCCAATTCATCGTCTCGCTATGGCCGGAAGCGCAGGCGGCCGGCGTCTCGCGCGCAACGTTCGATCGCGAGACGCGCGGGCTGGAGCCCGATTACAAATTGCCCGATCTGAGCCTGCCGGGGCGGCCCGCCACCGGTGCGCCGTCGCAGGCGGAGTTTGTGCAGGTGCCGGCCGATTACGTCAGGGAAGGCACCATCGCGCGGCTGGCGGGCGAGGGACAGCGGCTGATGCAGAAGCATCGCGCCGCGCTGGAGGCGATCGAGAAGCAGTTCGGCGTGCCGGCCACGATCGTGCTGGCGATCTGGGGCCGCGAGACCGATTACGGCCGCTATGCGCTGCCCCATGACACGCTGCGCGTGGTGGCGACACAGGCCTTCGTCGGGCGACGCAAGGATCAGTACCGCGACGAGTTCATCCTTGCGCTCAAGATACTTGGCGAAGGCGCGGTGACGCGCAAGGAATTCCGCGCGTCCTGGGCCGGCGCCACGGGGCTCACGCAATTCCTGCCGTCCGAATATTACAAGCACGGCGTCGATCTCGATGGCGACGGCCGCGTCGACATCTGGCATTCGGTGCCGGATGCGCTGGCGTCAGCGGCGAGACAGCTCGTCAACAAGGGCTGGCAGCCGGATTTGCGCTGGGCCTACGAGGTGCGCGCGCCGGCCAATGTCGATTGCACCATGGGCACTCCGGAAGTGCAAAAGCCGATCGGCGAGTGGTTGCGTGCGGGCTTCATGCCGGTGCGCGGACAAAAGCTTTCCGCCGCCGAGCAGGCGCAGCCAGCCTCGCTGCTGCAGCCCGAGGGCGTTTACGGCCCGTCGTTCCTGACGACGAAGAATTACTTCGTCATCAAGGAATACAACTTCTCCGATCTCTACGTGCTGTTCGTCGGTCATCTCTCCGATCGCATGGTGAGCCCGCAGCCCTTTGCGACCCCATGGTCGGCATCGACGCAACTGCGCACCACTTCTGTGGAGGCGATGCAGAAGCACCTGACGCGCATCGGTATCTACAAGGACAAGATCGACGGCAAGGCAGGGATGCTGACGCGCGCCGCGCTCGGCGCCTACCAGAAGTCGGCCGGGATCAAGGTCGATTGCTGGCCGAGCGAGGACGTGCTGCAGTCGATGAGTGCCGCGAGATAGCTTTTGCCTGACGCGAGCCGCCTCGCGCTTCGTTTGAAACGCCTGGGAAAAGAAAAACCCTGCCGCGATGGGCCGGGTTCGAAATCGCGTGCGGTCGGACCGCGCGCAGGTCTCTCAGTTACAGACCTCGTAGCGGCGGATGCGCCAGCCATAGCCGTCCCAGAACCGCTCGCGCACCATGCGGCAGGCCGGATATTCGTCCACATAGACCGGCGCCGGCGCGGCATAGGCCGGACGGCTGGAGGCGATGGCGCCGCCGATGATGGCGCCGCCGATCAGGCCGGCAGCCACGCCCGCGGCAACGCCGCGTTGGGCCTGAGCCGGGGTCGCGGTCAACGCAGCGGCAACCGTGGCAACCGCGACCATCGCGGCAAATGTCTTCTTCATGTCTCGCTCCTGGAGAAGGCGCGTCGCGGCGCCGGGTTTACGTTTGCAATCTTCGAGAAGTCCGCTCCCGCAAGGGAAGCGCAGAACGGTCAACCGAAAGTAAACGCAGCCGGTGACTGGCCTGAAAAAGCGGTTTTTTCTGGCCGCTTACATGAACGCCCCGGGAAACACTGGCGTCTTCCCCGGGGCGATCCCTGCGATTTAATGAAGATGAACGTGTTCAGCCGCAGACTCGAATCCTGCGGAAGCGCCAGCCATAGCCGTCCCAGAAGCGCTGTCGCTGCCAGTAGCAGGGACCGGCGGGATCGGCCACGTAGGCCGGGCCGCCGCCGTAATAATAGCTCTGCGGCGGGTAGTAATAGCCGGGGGCGGGATAGCCGGGACCATAATAATAGCCGGGTCCGTAATAGTAATTCTGCGAGGCGATTGCCCCGCCGACGATGGCGCCGCCGATCAGCCCGGCCGCAACACCCGCGGCAACGCCGCGCTGGGCATGAGCGGGGGCGGGGGCCGCCATGACCGATCCGGCCAGAGCAGCGACGGCGGCAAGCGCCAGCAAGGATTTTCTCATGGCTTCACCTTTCCCGTGGAGCGATGACAGCGCACCAGCATCTGTCGGGCCGGAAAGTTCCACATCCAGCTTGAATGTTCAATGAACGGGCCGGCCGGATCGGGCGACGAATACTGCAAGCGCGGATAGCCCGCGCGGCGTCACTGATTGTGAGCAGCGGCCATGGGCACCATTGCGGGACTCGTCATCGCGGTCGGGATCGTCTCGAGCGTCCTCTTCGTGCTGATGCAGCGGGCAGACCGGGTCCGCGACCGGCGGCGGGCTTACGCCAGATCCACCGCAGGCGGCGGTAGCGACACGTCGTCGGGTAATGACGGCCTCAGCCTGTTCAACTGGTTCAACGGAACCTCATCCTCGTCGGATGATTCCTGCAGTTCGTCGTCCTCCTCGTTTTCCAGCGACAGTAGCTGCAGCGATGGGGGAGGCGGCGGAGATGGCGGCGGTGGCGGCGACTAGCACGGTCAGCTGTTTTTCCGGCGTTTTGGCCTTGCCTCAGGCCTGATTGCCTCAGTTTGGAATCGATAAAAACCCCCGGTTTTCCCTTTGCATCGGGGCGCCGCCTTCGGATATCGATGGGTCAGCAAGCATCACCCAAAGGGCACGTCGGCTTCATGATCGTCTGTTCCTGCAACGTCCTCAGCGACCATGACGTCCGCAATGCCGTGAGTGTTGCCACCGACCTGCCGCGTAGTGCCAAGCAGGTCTATGATTGCCTCGGCTGCAGCGCCGAATGCGGCCGTTGCGCCCGCACCATCAAGACCATCATCGACCAAGCTCTCGGCCCTTGTGCCCAGGCCTGCGGTTCCGGTTGCCCGCACAGCGTGGCGGATGAGATTGAGGTCGAAATCCAGATCGAGACTCAGGTCGAAATCCAGGTCGAATACGCTCTCGCGGCGGCCTGAAGTTTCCCCTTTTACGCTGATAATTGGCCGCACCGCCGGTCCCCGGCGGACGGTTGCCCTCGCTCTTTTTATGATTTAGAAGCGTTCTAAAGAGTGATTCCGGCCCGCAAACGGGGCCGCAAGACGTTGGAGTGACATCATGCAGGGCGACGCCAAAGTCATCGACTACCTCAACAAGGGGCTGCGTCACGAACTGACGTCGATCAACCAATACTGGCTGCACTACCGGATCCTGGACAATTGGGGCCTGCTGGAGATGGCCAAGGTCTGGCGCAAGGAAAGCATCGAGGAGATGGAGCATGCGGACAAAATTACCGCCCGCATCCTGTTCCTCGACGGTTTTCCCAACATGCAGGTGCTCGACCCGCTCCGCATCGGCCAGAACGTCAAGGAGATCCTCGAATGCGATCTCGCCGCCGAGCATTCGGCGCGGTCGCTCTACCAGGAAGCGGCGACCTACTGCCACGGCGTCAAGGACTATGTCACCCGCGACCTGTTCGAGGGCCTGATGAAGGCCGAGGAGCACCACATCGACTTCCTCGAGACGCAACTCGACCTGATCAAGCGCGTCGGGCTCGAGCTCTACACCCAGAAGCACATGGGCCATCTCGAAGGCGGCGAGTGATTTCCTAGAGCTGCGTCTTGTAGCGCTCGTAAATCACTTCCTGGCTTTCGCGCTCGCCGAGGCCGGTCTGGTCGTGGATCACCTCGCCGATGCTCGGCATCACCTTGCGTTCGACACGCTCGGCGCTCCACAGTTTCGAGCGCATCAGCGCCTTGCCGCAGTGGAAATAGGCCTCCCTGACCTCGATGCGCAGCACCGCGCGCGGCGGCTTGCCGAATTCCATCATCGAGGCCATCAGTTCGGGATCGTTGGACAGCGTGCCGCGGCCGCCGACGCGCAGCGTCTCGTCGATCCCCGGAACGAAGAAGATCAGCTGCAGCAGGCCCGAGCCCTCGACGATATTGCGAAAGCTGTCGATGCGGTTGTTGCCGGAGCGGTCCGGCATCAGCAGGCCGTTGGCTCCGGTGACATGGACGAAGCCGGGCGTGCCGCCGCGCGGCGATGCATCGACGCTGCCGTCGGAGCCTGACGTCGCCAGCACGCAGAACGGCGACATCGCGATGAATTTTTTCGAATGCGCATCGAGCGAGGGGCGCGCCTTGGCGATGACGCGCTCGGACGGCTTGGGATAGATCGAGGCGAGGTCGCATGAGGCCATGTCGGTCACGTCAGGTCTCCCGGTTCGTTTGCATCAGACTATCACCCGGGCGCCCGCGCGTCACTTTGAGGCCTTCCAGACCGTAGTGGTTCAAGTCGCAGCCGCCACGGGCAGTCGATCATGCCCAGGGCGCACAGAGCATCGTTACCGAACGTCATTCGCAAAGGCATTTCGCGCGCACGGACCGGCGCAGCGGGCAGCGGCGTTTACACCGAATCCGCCGGCACGAAACAGCTGATGATGATGCTGCCGCGGTGATGCACATACCAGACCACCGCCTCGCCGACCGGATTGCCGCGGTCGCGGATGATGGCGCGCTGCGGCACTTCCATCCACTGACCTTCTATCGGCACCCAATAGGCGCCCTGACGAACGTCGTATTCGGTGCGGTGGCCGTCGGAAATATCACAGCACGGCACGCCGTTCGGCGCGATCACGCTCTTGAACCAGGCGCGGATATCCGGCGGAACATGGTCATATTGCCCGTTGTCGAAGGCCGATGCGGCGCTTGCCAACGTCATCAGGGTCGAGATCAGCGCGACCTGCGCAAACCTTCGCATGCAATCCTTCCCTGCGCTTCGCCTGCCGCGCGCGGCGGCGAATCTCGTTGGCCGCGATTAGGCCCGAGCCCGGGTGCCGATGCACGCTCAAATAATGTGCGGTTGTGATGCGCTGCGGAATCATGCCTTGCTGAACCGGCGACCCTTAAACAGCCTCACATGGTTCGCTGCGGTGCGGTCTGCAGCAACTCGCGCAACGGCTCGATATAGAACGATGCAGCACCGGTGGTGGCATGGCCGCGTGTCTTGGTGCTGGCGGGGATCAGGTACAACTTGGCATTCCTGATCCGCTTCAGCGCCGCCTCGGTGATGCCGGTTTCCGGCGGGTTGCGCTCGTCGTCGGCGGCATTGATGAGCAGCGTCGCGGCGGCGATCTTCTCCAGTCCCGCGGACGGGTCGTAATCGTGCGAAGCCTCCCACTGATAGATGAAGTCATTGGCGTCGGCGGTAATCGGCGTCGCCAGCCGCTCGTCGATCAGCCTGTCGGCCTGCGCGCCGGTTGGCGCCTGCGACTGATAGGCCAGCGTACCGCCGGCGGTCGCCACCGCATAGGCGCTGATGGCGTATTTCATCATGCGCGGCTGGCCGGTGTAGTTGCCGCCGTTGTAGTCGGGATCGTTGCGGATGGTCTCCAGCATCAGGCGGCGCAGCATCCAGTTGCGCGAGGCCATCGGCGTCGGCTGCGAGGCCATTGGCGCCAGCGCGTCCATCATGTCCGGATATTTCACGCCCCAGATCCAGCTATGCATGCCGCCCATTGAATTGCCCATCACCAGCCGCAGGTGCTTGATGCCGAGTCCTTCCGTCACCAGGCGGTAATGCGCATCGACCATGTCCTCGTAATTGTATTTCGGGAACGCGGTCTTCTTGCCGTCCGACGGCTTGGAAGATTTGCCGTGGCCGATGCCGTCGGGGATGACGATGAAATATTTCGTCGCATCGAGCGGCTGGCCGGCGCCGAACAATTCCCCGGCAAAGGCGGGCGTCAGCATCGAAGCACCGGATCCGCCGGAGCCGTGCAGCACCAGCACTGGCTGGCCGGCCGGATCTCCGATCGTGGTGTAGTGTAATCGAAGTTCCGGCATGGTCTCGCCGGTGTGGAAGCGGAAATCCCTGGCGATCCAGTCGCCTTGCTTCGGCGCGGGATAGTCGGCGGCAAAAGACGCCGATGCGGCAAGCGCGAACGCGACGGATACGGCTTGGGCAATGAATTTCATGGCGGGCTCCCCTGGTGCAGCCGCTTCGGCCGGGCTGCTTGCCGGCTACGCTAGCACGCCGATTTGTGGGCGCAGAGCCGGGCCGATGTCGCCCGAGGAAAAAAAGATCGCCGCGCGGGGAGATCGAATGGGATAATGGACTCTGATCTGTCGGGTTTCGCGCCGGCCATTCGTCCTTCGGAAGTCCGGATAGGAGAGAATTCATGTGCCGCAACATCAAGACCTTGTTCAATTTCGAGCCGCCGGCGACGGAGGACGAGATCCATGCCTCGGCGCTGCAGTTCGTGCGCAAGCTGTCCGGCTTCAACAAGCCGTCGCATGGCAACGAAGCCGCGTTCGATCGCGCGGTGGTCGAGGTCTCCGACGCGGCGCGGCGGCTCTTGGCCTCGCTGCACACCCATGCGCCGGCGCGCGACCGCGCAGTCGAGGCGGAAAAAGCCCGGGAACGCTCGCGCCTGCGGTTTGGGCAGGGCTGATTTCTCAGGCAGCGTGACCGGCCTCACGGCGGGGAACCCGTTGCCGCGGCACCATGGCGGCCATGTCTGGCCTTTGGAGTTCTGCCATGAAGCCTGTCTTGCCCCTGAAACTCGGCTCGATCGCCTTTGCCATCCTCTGGTCCGCCTGGATGGTCTGGTGGAGCGGCAATTTCGGCATGGTCAATGTCATCATGCTGACCGTCAGCGGCGGCGTTGCCGCCGTGATCTGGTTCTTCGCCATGCGCTGGTATTTCCGCCGCATCGGCCTGTTGCCGAAAGCCTGAAGCATGATCCGGAAAAGTGGGCACCGGTTTTCCGAAAAGATCATGCTCCAAACGAATTGCCGCCTCACACGGTGCGATATCCGCCGTCGACCATCACGATCGATCCGCTGACATAGGCGGACATGTCCGAGGCGAGAAAGATCGCCGGCCCGACGATGTCCTCGGCGGTGCCGGCGCGGCCGAGCGGGGTGTGGGCGATGAAGGTGTTTATCAGCTCCGGATTGTTGGCGCGCACCTGGGCGTTCAGCGGCGTCTCGATGAAGCCGGGACCGATCGCGTTGACCCGCACGCCTTCCTTGCCGAGCTCGGCGGCGAGCGCCTTGGTGAAGCCGAGCACGCCGTGCTTGGAGGCGGTGTAGGCCGGCGAGCTCGGCGTCCTCAGATGCACGAAGGACTGGATCGAGCCGATGTTGACGATGCGGCCCTTGCCGGCGCGCAGCGGCGGCAGAAAGGCGTGCGTCACGTTGAAGACGCCGGTGAGGTTGACGGAGATGATGTTTTCCCAGTCGCGGATCACGCCCTCGGCCGCGCCGGTCATGCCGTTGCGGCCGACGACGCCGGCATTGTTGACGAGGATGGTGACCGCGCCGATCTTGTCGGCGACTTGCTTTGCCATCGCGATGCAGTCGTCGCGTTTGGTGACGTCGAGCGCAAAGCTGTCCGCCTTGCCGCCGGCATTGAGGATCTGCTGCGCCGTCTCGGCCGCCGCGTCCTTGTTGACGTCGAGCACGACCACGCGCGCGCCTTCCCGGGCATAGCCCGCCGCGATGGCGCGCCCGATTCCGGAACCGGCTCCGGTGACGACGGCGATGTGGTTGGCAAGCAGCGGCATGGACATTTCCTTTCGGGTTTATGGTTATTGCCGACAAGCTAGTTCAATTTGTCGGAAACCAAAATATCGATCGCGGCTTGCGCGCAGCGGCCATTCCGTTTTGGATGGCTCATGGATCGCCAAGCAGATCGTCAAGTGGATCGCCATGTCGCTGAATGGCGGCACGCGGTGGACCGGTTCTGGCAGGCGGCAGGGCCTGACTGGACCGAGGTCGGCCATGTCGTGGCGGGCATTGCCGCTACCGCCGAGGAGGCGGATTTGCGCCATGCGGCCACGCAGGCGCAGCCTTCCATCCGCAACGCTGCCGCAAGCCCGCAGGATCACATGACGCGCGTGGTGGCGCGGCGCCGGCTCGGCGTGATCCGCGACGTGTTGCATGAGTTGACATCGCCCAAATTCGGCCGCCGCGGCGCAGAGAGGGTTTTGACGGAAGACGAGCGCTATCGCGAAATGCTCGGCCTGCCGCTCGACGGCCACCTTGCGGCCAACGAGATCCACCAGGCCTTCCGCCGTGTCGCCAAGCGTATGCACCCCGACGCCGGCGGCGATGCGCACGCGTTCCTCGCGCTGTCGGCGGCGCGCGATGCGCTGATGCACCCCGCGCACAGAAAGGGCGGATGACGCCGCAATTACGGCGTCACGCCGTATTGATCGACAACAACCTTTAATTGCGATAGCATGCCAACTCCCGGAACATTTTTCCGGGCATTCCTTTTTCCGAAGGAGTTTGTCATGGAAGCGGATTTGAAGAAGTTTCAGGCGTTGCCTGTGACCAGCGTCTGCCGGCTGATCGATTTTACCAACGCCGAAGTAAGACCGGGCTTCATCACCAACACCTACATCCTGATCGTCTCCGGCGCGAAGCCGTGGTTGACCATGAAGGTGGAACTGCATCCGCTGATCTATGTCCGGCAGCCCGAATACTGGGGCATCGAAGTGGTGGGCTGTCTGTCCGGCATCGGCCTGCCGGCGATGACGCCCTACCATGTATCGATGGACATCTCGCATGTGCGCGGCACCAAGGGGATCGAGGTGATCGGCGCGCATTCGCGCAAGCAGATCGACATTCCCTGAAGCTGCCGAAGCAAAGAGGGCGGTCGCAGTGTGCTGCGGCCCGCCCTCGGATGGCTTGAGACTTTCGCCCTAGAGCTTGCAGACGCCCTTCTTCATCAGGCTGGCCTTGACGGCGAGCGCGGTATCGAAGGTCGCGACGTTCTTGCTCACGGCGGTGTAGTCGGACGGCCACGGCTTGGTGGGAACGCCATTGTCCCAGACCTGGCAGATGCCGGTGCCGGTCCACTTGATCAGGTGGAAGGGGGCCGCCTGCGCGGAGGTGGTCAGAACGAGCGCGGAAAGTGCAACGGTGGAAGCGGCACAAATGGCGTAAAGACGACGCATGATGCTTAAGGCTCCTGTAAGGATAACAAAGCCGCACCCCGTTGCATTGGAAAACGCAGGAGGCGGCGCCCGTCGGGCCGAATGGCCCGGGCACTGATTTGGTGTGGCGAGATCGTGATGGGTTCAAATTGCCGCAGCAAAAACAGGGCTGAATCTAGCGGCTGACTGCCGTGTGGATGGCGTTGCAGTGCCGCACGATGTTGTCATGCGCAACCGCGAAGCGCTTCAGCGGCGTATCAATATCGTAAAAATAGATGTTGGCGATGAATCCGTAGATCGCAGCATCGATGCTGCCCGGCGTGTCGCCGTGCACGAAGCCGCGCGGCGGCACCAGCGCCGCGATCGCGGCGAGGTCGGCCAGCCCGCGCGCCATGGCGGCGTCGGGGTCGAAGCGGCCGATGCCCTGGTAGTAGTAGCGCTGGGCGTTGAACTCCCTGGCCTTGGCGAGGCCTTCGATGGTGAGGCCCGGATGCTCGCGCAGCAGCGCGTCGCGGAAGAAGTGCCAGTAGCGCTCGTCCTTCCAGCGCGAATAGGACATCACCCAATAGAGGTCGTCGAGCATGCGCGTCACCAGCAGGTTGGTGGTGCGCTGCGCCGGCGAGAGCTTTGCGTCGAGCGTGACGCCGTATTTCTTCGTGATGTAGGCGATGACGGTCTCGCTGTCGCCGACGGTGTCCGCTCCGTCGACGATATAGGGCAGCTGCCCGCGCGGCGCCTTCGAGGCGTCGAAGATGTGCTCGTGGACGAACGGCACGGCGGCGAGCTTCAGGAAGGCGAACACCTTCAGGCCGTAGCCGTTGTTGTCGGCGACGCCGAACAGCGGTGGATAGGAATAGAGCGTCAGCATGGGGCGATCATCCCTGGGTGCTCCGGATCAGTCAATGAACAAGGCCGATGGCATCGGCCGTGATGCAAGCGGCCGCGTCCGCCGGAGCTTCTTCAGCGAAGGCGGATTGCCGCGGCCTGCGGATTGCCCTACGCTCGCGGCAGTAGCGCGCATGGGCGGAGGATGATCGTGGACGAAAAGCGTGTGGCGGCTTTCAACGCCCTGCCTCAGCCTTCCGCCTGCCGCCTGATCGATTTCGACGACGTGCAGGTGGTGCCCGGCACGATTCTGCGCACGTATTTTTTGATCGTGAAGGGCACCAAGCCGTGGGCCACCATGGATGTCGGCCTGCATCCGCTGCCCTACGCCACGCGGCCGGACTACACCGCCATCGAAGTGGTTGGCTGCCAGAACGGCATCGGCCTGCCGCAGGCCGCGCCCTACAGCGCCACCATCGAGTTCACGCATCTGATCGGCACGCGCGGCATCGAAATCGTCGGCGCGACGGCGCGGAAGAAGATCGAGATTTCGTAGCGTGACTCAGGCAGCGCTGTCGTTGCTCGTTTGCCCCGCTCGTTCCGGCGGGTTGCAGGTGCGGGTCGCTGCCGCGCCAGTCACTGAGGTTGAACCGGCGTGAGGGAGCCGAATTCCGGCGGCGGCGCTGCGTTTGCCGCCATGACCTGTACCGAGAAACTGCTATGGGTCACGGCAACCCTGTGCGACACGACCGCATTTCCCACGAACGCAAATTGCTGGCCCCCGTCCTCGTACCGATGATTTGGCAGCAGGTAATACGTCTTGCCGGCCTCGACCTTGAACTCGACCGGATGGGGATTGCCGGCGATGGCCCTGTTCCAGGCTTCATCGGGGACACCGACGCTATGCTGGCCGGGCGGAAGCTCGATCCTCGCATATTGATTGGGCCCGAGTGATGCAAACGGCTTTCCATCGACATGAACGGGCAGCGAAAAGACGCTGGTATTGGGACCGAACGGACGCCCGATATAGACGGATGCATGGCCAGCGCTCGGCGGCGCGGGCGAGAACGTCGATGGTCCCTGCTGGCTTGCAGTCGAGAAGCAACCGGAGAGAAGGGTGAATCCGACGCCCGCGGCTGCAAGGCGCGCCAGCAATCGCAATTTATGGACGGATATCACGCCACCACCCCACCTCATTGGCCGGCGCCACTCGTTGCGCTGGTTGCGCAATTTGTCGCGCAATTCGCGGGTGCTGGTCAAGTTTAAACAGGAAAGGAAAGCACGTTCTGGATGAGCGGACCTTACCGCTGCCTCAACGCGCCAGCGTCGCTACCGCCTCGATCTCGATCAGCATCGCCGGGTTCGGCAGCGCCACCACCACGCAGGTGGTGCGGGCCGGATAGGGCGCAGGCCCGAAGGCCGAGGCATAGAGCGCGTTCATCGCCGCGACGTCGCTCGCGCGGGTGAGCAGCACATTGACCTTGACGAGATCGCGCATGGTCGAGCCGGCCTCGTCGAGGATGCGCTTGATATTGGTGACGACATTTTTGAACTGCGCCTCGAACGTGTCGGGCAGGGCGCCTTGCGCGTCGAAGCCGGGAATGCCGGATATGAACAGCAGGTCGCCGGTGCGGGCCGCAAACGACAGCGGCGGCGCCTTGATGCCCGGCGGGGCGGGGAAGTGCGTGATGGCCATGGCGGGTCTCCTGTTTGGACTGCGCGGAAGTCTAGCGCGATCGGCCCGCGCGGTTCCATCCGCGCGCGGCGCATGCCTTCTGCCTTCAAACCGCCGCCAGCGCCGCGCATTTCCAGCATCCGGGCGCATCGGCTAGATTCGCCCGGTGATTCGCCGCGCCCCCTCGCGCCTGCACACGGAGACCGCCGTCATGAAGACCACATCCGCCCTTCGCGCCGCCCTCGTTGCGCTGATCGCGCTCGCCGGCCTGTCGTCCGCCCGCGCCGACGAAGGTTTCGTGACGCTGACGATCTACAAGGCCGGCTGGATCATCGGCGGCAGCGGCGGCTCCGGCGTGCTGCAATTCCGCGGCCGCACCTATCCGCTCTCGACCGGCGGCCTCGACTACGGCCTGGTGTTCGGCGGCTCCAAAACCGTGCTGCGCGGCCGCGTCAGCAACATCTATCGCCCCTCGGATGTAGCCGGCGTCTACGGCGCCGCCGGCGCGGGCCTTGCGGTGGGCAGCGGCGCCCGCGCCATCGTGCTGACCAACCAAAAGGGCGCCGTGCTGGAGCTAAGCGGCACGCAGGTCGGGCTGATGGCGAATGCCGATCTGAGCGGGCTTGCGATTACGATGCGGTGAGGGGGCGAGCAACGTGGTGACCATAAGAGCCGGGCTTCGCCCGGCTCTTTCCTTTTACTCCTTTGATACGTTGGCAGAGACAACTAGCCGTTGAAAGTGCTACATTTGACCCTCATTGTCGGGGGTTGGAGCCGACACTCACACGTGAAATCAATTATTCGAAGAGATCGCGGTGACGGATTCAGAACGCTTTGTCCTTCTGCACGGAATGAAAGTTTCGCCTGGGTGGCCCGATCAAGTGAAGGCCGCTCAGGAAGTTGCGAGTTATGACATCGGAGGGGCCACTTACCCAAGAATACCGTTCGGCGAGGAGTCGATTGAATGGCAGGCTGCTGACTTAATGCCCTGTCATGATTGCGGAGCAATAAAGGGTCAATTCCACGTCCCCGGTTGCGATGTTGAACGATGCCCGAAATGTGGAGGACAATCGATCGCCTGTGACTGTTCGGAAGAAGAACTCTCAGACGACAAATTTGATTTTCAGAAGCATAGAGAGAAGGCGGTAACTGCCTATCTCTTGCAGCGAGCAACATTCGAAGAGGCTTCTCTCACCGCAAAGAAGATACTGCAGCGGGCTATCGAGCGCGAAGGAATAAAACTAAGCTCGATAGATGCGCGCGCCAAAGAGCCGGATAGCTTCGGACGAAAAGCAGCCAAACCTAGCGACACAAATCCGGATGTCCCGAAATACGCAGACCCACTGACGGATATTACCGATCTGGCAGGAGTTCGGGTGATTACGTTCTTTCCGGATTCAATTCCGAAGATCGACAAAATAATTCAGCAAGAGTTCAATGTTCTTGAAAGATCGGACAAGGGTGAAAAGCTTCTCGATGAGGGCCGATTTGGCTACAAGAGCATCCACTACCTAGTCAATTTCTCAGTGAGTCGCTCATCTCTTGCGGAATATGAACAATACTCCGGGACTGTTATCGAAATTCAACTAAGAACGATTTTGCAGCATGCGTGGGCTGAAATAGAGCACGATATTCAATATAAGTCGACGTCAGTTATTCCTCACGAAATTAGCAGGCGGTTTAACGCTCTGGCGGGAATGCTAGAGGTTGCCGACCGAGAGTTTCAGGCTGTGCAGGACGAGGATGAGCGGCTCCGCTTGTTAGCCCGTCAGATGATCAAGAAGGGCGAGATTGACGAAGTCGAAATTACGCCTGATGCGCTAAAGTCGTTTCTTACAAGAAGGATGGGTGCGGATCAGCGTATTCGCTGGTCGTCCTACGACTATCTAGCGCGAACTCTGCGCAAGTGCGGCTTTCGTACTCTAAAGCAATTAAGAGATTGCCTGAGCAATTATAACGACGATGAGCTTAGTCGTCTCGTTTATGGCTTTCGCCAAGGCCAGATAATCAGATGCGAGCTGGTGCTGCTCGCAAGCATGGGCGATGTATATCTTGGTCGCCATCCTTGGGCTAAAGAGGAATGGTTTCGAAATGGCACCGACGAAGTCCTCAGAATATTTAGGGAGGGCGATGTGAAAATTGGCGCATTCGATCCTCTCGCGAATTTGTAAAGGTCGGGCTTCTGGTAGGCGTGACTTCGGGAGATTCGGGCATGGCTGGTGATACGGACTTCAGCTGGCTTCAGTTGTTTGGCGCGGCACTCGGTGGCGGCTTGACAGTGAAAGTCATCGATATTCTCTATCAAGAGGTAAGACGTCGCCAAGACAAGACCCTCACAGCGACCAAATTTGTCGACGAACATTTGGATCCGTTGCTCAAGGCCGCAGATGAAGTGGTAGGCAAATTACATTCGTTGGCTACCAGCGATTTCAAGCCACTATCGGGCGCAGAGATGGACCTGAATCCAATCACGAGCAACGACTTCGGAAGCCTGCTTTATCTGATTAGTCGCTTTTGGGCTCGAATGGAGATCATCAAACAAGAGGGCCTTTCCGTTGCGATAACAAATGATAGGAGAGGTGCTCTTCTTCAGAGCTTTTTTGCTTGTTTAGAGTCAAGAAAAGTGAGGATCGTTGACCGCATATCTCAAAGAGCAATTGGCGAAATACTTATAAAGCCTGCACCAGACTACCTGCGCAATATTGGATATGTGGAATTTATACGAGCGCTGGAGACCAACGATGACACTCGTCGATGGATCAGTCCATTGGCAACAGCTCTGGGACGGGTGACCGATCTAAAGGAGAGGCAGCAGCTTCTACTGTACGGTACGGTTGTCCATGCAATGATTGATACTCTTGACCCAAAACACGCGGTTACCAGCTCGCGTCCCTCTTATCCGATCAAGTTGTCGGACAAGACGCGGAAAAACCTTAAGTATCGCGTGTTCGGCGTCTACCTAAAGTTCGTTGCGAATAAGGAAAAGTACCTTGTCTGGGGAGGGCCTGAAAAAGGCTAGGCGGTCACTCACTGGCTCGGCATTGCTTGAATGCCTCAAACGCCAGTTTGGACCGCCTTTATTTCGTCGACGCGCTAAAAATCCCGTCTATGCCGCGGAACTTAGTCTATTTCAGATGCCTTTTCAAGTGGCTACAGTCCGCGCAGATTGGAGCTGGTCGTTTAAACAAGAACCAGCTCGCCCTTAGAGGCCGAGCTGGTCCAAAAGGTTGGAAGACAGTATCCGGTTTTGCTCACAACACCCGATTGCTCTCCTTAACCTTCTCCGCATCCAGATACACGCTTGAGCCCATCTCCTTGAACTTCGCGCTCATCTGTTTCATGCCGTCCTCGATGGTGCCGCTCATCGACATCCCCACCGCCGCCGGATCGTTCAGCGTCGCCGCGTAGTCGCGCACGTCCTGGGTGATCTTCATCGAGCAGAACTTTGGGCCGCACATCGAGCAGAAATGGGCGACCTTGTGGGCTTCCTTCGGCAGGGTCTCGTCGTGGAAGTTCTTCGCGGTGTCCGGATCGAGGCCGAGGTTGAACTGGTCGGTCCAGCGGAAGTCGAAGCGGGCGCGGGAGAGCGCGTCGTCGCGCAGTTGCGCGGCGGGGTGGCCCTTGGCGAGATCGGAGGCATGCGCGGCGATCTTGTAGGTGATGACGCCGGTCTTGACGTCGTTGCGGTCGGGCAGGCCGAGATGCTCCTTCGGTGTGACGTAGCAGAGCATGGCGCAGCCGAACCAGCCGATCATGGCCGCGCCAATGCCCGAGGTGATGTGGTCATAGCCCGGCGCGATGTCGGTGGTCAGCGGCCCCAGCGTATAGAACGGCGCCTCGCCGCACTCCTTCAGCTGCTTGTCCATGTTGATCTTGATCTTGTGCATCGGCACATGGCCGGGGCCCTCGATCATCACCTGGCAGCCTTTGTCCCAGGCGATCTTGGTCAGCTCGCCGAGCGTCTCCAGCTCCGCGAATTGCGCGCGGTCGTTGGCGTCGGCAATCGAGCCGGGGCGCAGGCCGTCGCCGAGCGAGAACGAGACGTCATACTTGCGCATGAGGTCGCAGATCTCGTCGAAGCGGGTGTAGAGGAAGCTTTCCTTGTGATGCGCGAGGCACCACTTCGCCATGATCGAGCCGCCGCGCGAGACGATGCCGGTGACGCGGTTGGCGGTGAGGTGGATGTAGGGCAGGCGCACGCCGGCATGGATGGTGAAATAGTCGACGCCCTGTTCGCACTGCTCGACCAGCGTGTCCCGGTAGACCTCCCAGTCGAGCTTGACGGGATCGCCGTTGACCTTCTCCAGCGCCTGGTAGATCGGCACGGTGCCGATCGGCACCGGCGAGTTGCGCAGAATCCATTCGCGAGTGGTGTGGATGTTGCGGCCGGTGGAGAGATCCATCACGGTGTCGGCGCCCCAGCGGATCGCCCACACCATCTTGTCGACTTCCTCCTCGACCGAGGAGGTCACGGCGGAGTTGCCGATATTGGCGTTGATCTTGGTGAGGAAGTTGCGGCCGATGATCATCGGCTCGAGCTCGGCGTGGTTGATGTTGGAGGGAATGATGGCGCGGCCGCGGGCGATCTCGGAGCGCACGAACTCCGGGGTGATGAAGGCGGGCACGGAAGCGCCAAAACTTTCGCCGTCGGCAAGCGCTGCTTCCGCGCGCTCCAGCTGCTTCTTGCGGCCGAGATTTTCCCGCTCGGCGACGTAGATCATCTCCTTGGTGACGATCCCGGCGCGGGCGAATTCCAGTTGGGTGATCTTGTGGCCGTCCAGCCCGCGCAGCGGCTTGTGATGGGCGGAAAAAGCCTTCGCCGCCTTGTCGGCGGACACGTTGCCGTTGTCGACCGGCTTGATCGCGCGGCCCTCATATTCCTCGACGCCGCCGCGCTCCTTCACCCAGGCGTGGCGATGCCGCGCGAGACCCGCATTGACGTCGATGGTGACGGAAGGATCGGTGTAGGGGCCGGAGGTGTCGTACACGGGAAGATTGGGCTCGCCCGCGCCTTCGGAGAGGATGATCTCGCGCAGCGGCACGCGCAAATCGGCTGCGGCGTCGGGCGTTGCAAAGATCTTCCGCGAGGAGGCGAGCGGCCCGGTGGTGACGGCGGGGCGGGTGGTGTTCGGATTGGAGCGGATGTTCATGGGATCCTCCGTGTTATTTCTTGTTCAGGCGGCTTTGGCGGAAGCGCCAAGCCATTGTCTGACCCGCGCGTCGGGGTCGGCGTTCTGGGTGACGTCAGAAACGACCGCGATGGAATCGGCGCCGGCGGCAAAGATGTCGGCGGCCTGCTCGAACTTGATGCCGCCGATCGCCACCAGCGGAATGTTGCCGACGCGCTTCTTCCATTCCGTGATCTTGGGAATGCCCTGCGGCGCAAAGCGCATCGACTTCAGCGTGGTCGGGAAAATCGGGCCGAGCGCGACGTAGTCGGGTTTCGCGGCAAGCGCGGTCGCAAGCTCCGCGTCGTCATGGGTGGAAATGCCGAGCGTCAGGCGCGCCTTGCGGATTTCGCCGAGGTCGGCATCGGCGAGGTCCTCCTGGCCGAGATGCAGGTGCTGCGCACCGGCGACGATCGCCGCGCGCCAGTAGTCGTTGACCACGAGTTTTGCGGCCGTGCCTTTGACGGCTTCGAGCGCGTCGCTGACGATCTGCAGCGCCTCGCCGTCGTTCAGGTTCTTGGCGCGCAGCTGGATGGTGCCGACGCCTAGCCTGGCGAGGCGCGCGACCCAGGCGACGTTGTCGACGACGGGATAGAATCTATCAGGATACGGCATGCCAGAACGGAGTCCCGATCACAGGGGTGGAGGGAGAGGCGAAGTCGCGGGCTTCCATCAGGCCCGCCTCATAGGCGGTGCGGCCGGCCTCGACGCCGAGGCGGAAGGCATTCGCCATCGCCACGGGATCGGCGGCTTTTGCGATTGCCGTGTTGAGCAGCACGGCGTCGTAGCCGAGTTCGAGCGCTTCGGCGGCATGCGAGGGCGCGCCGAGGCCCGCATCGACCACCAGCGTCACGTCGGGCAGGCGGTCGCGCAACAGCTTCAGCGCGTCGCGGTTGATGATGCCCTTCGCGCTGCCGATGGGAGCGGCCCAGGGCATCACCACCTTGCAGCCGGCATCGACCAGCCGCGTCGCGACGGAAAGGTCTTCCGTGCAATAGGGAAACACCTCGAAGCCGTCCTTGATCAGGATCGCGGCGGCCTCGACCAGGCCGACCACGTCGGGCTGCAGCGTGTCGTTGTCGGCGATCACTTCCAGCTTGATCCAGTCCGTGCCGAACAGCTCGCGCGCGAGTTTTGCGGTCGTCACCGCATCGCGCACGCTGCGGCAGCCGGCAGTGTTCGGCAGCACGGTGACGTCGAGTTCGCGGATCAGCGACCAGAACGCATCGCCGGTCTTGCCGCCGGCGGCCTCGCGCCGCAGCGACACCGTGACGATGCCCGCGCCCGAAGCGCGGATCGCCGCCTGCATGATCGCAGGGCTCGGGTACAGCGCCGTGCCGATCAGGAGGCGGGAGGAGAATTGCTTGCCGTAGAAGTTGACCATATCTTCGCTACCCTCCCTGCCGCGGCGTGATGATCTCGATCTCGTCGCCGGCTTTCAGCGCCGTCTCGGACCAGCGGCTCTTCGGCACCACGTCGTAGTTGAGCGCGACGGCGAAATGCGTGCCCTCATATTCAAGCTCGGAAAGCAGCGCATCGACCCGCGATGCGGCGACCTCGCGCGCTTCGCCGTTGACGATCACCTGCATCGCATCACCTCGTTGTCGATCGCGCCGCGCTCGACATAGGCCAGCGTCAGCTCGGCCAGCGCCGGCGCAATCAGGAAGCCGTGGCGATAGAGGCCGTTGACGGATATGCGCTGCTTGTCGACGGCCACGCGCGGCAGATTGTCGGGATAGGCCGGGCGCAGGCCCGCGCCGAATTCGAGGATGCGCGCTTCGGCAAAGGCCGGATGCACCGAATAGGCCGCGCCCAGAAGTTCCAGCGCCGAGCGCACGCTGACATGCGTGTCCTCTGCCTCGATCGAGGTGGCACCCAGCATGAAGCGGTTGTCGCCGCGCGGGATCACATAAAGCGGCCAGCGCGGATGGATCAGCCGCACCGGGCGCTTGAGCTCCACCTCGTCGGTCTCGACGATGATCATCTCGCCCTTGACGCCGCGCAGCTCCGGCTCCGTGTCACGCGCGCCAAGGCCGCGGCAGTCGATGACGATGCCTTCAAGCGCGTCGATGTCGACGTCGCTGTCGAACTTGACGGTGCCGCCGGCCTTGACGATGCGCGCATGCAGCTCGGGCAGCACGCGGCGCGGCTCGACATGGCCTTCGTCGGGATAGAACAGGCCCTCGCGGAAGCGGCCCTCCAGCGACGGTTCCAGCGCGCCGATGCCGGCCGCATCCAGCCGCTGATACTCCGAGGTCAGCCGCGCAAAGCGCTCGAAATCGCTGCGGTCGCGCGCATGCGCCACCACCAGCGAGCCGTTGAACTCGGTATCGGGCAGAAGCTCGCGCCACAGTTTCAGCGAGCGGATGCCGAGCCGGCCGATCAGGGGCTCGGAGGTCTCCGCCTCGCACCGCGGCGCCAGCATGCCGCCGGCCCAGTGGCTTGTGGATTCCGTCATCCTTGCGTCACCGCGCTCGTGCAGGGTGACGGCATGGCCGGCCTGCGCAAACAGCAGCGCCTGCCAGGCGCCGGCAATGCCTGCGCCGATGATGGTGACGGGGGAATTTCCCCGCGAATTGGCCGTCTGTTGCATCCCTGTCCCTTCGCCGGCATGACCCGGATCAGGTTCAAAGGGTCACCGCGGATTGCGGTATCTCAGCTCCGCCTTCGGAGCTCCCCTCGGAACGGGGCTAATGTAGGCTCGCCCGCCGCGGTGTCAACGCGGCTTTCCGGCGTTTGCACCGCCCAAACGCGCATCTGGCAGGCGGGAACCCTGGGGGCGCGCCGGTCGCCCGCCGTCCGGCGCCGTGCCGCTTTGAGGCGACGGTGCTGCGCACGCAAAATGCGGCGACAAGGCTTGCGCGAATTTCCGCAGCGCCATGCAAGCCGCTGTGCCGAAGCGAAACATTTTTGATTGCGCTGTCAGGTGCGGCGCAGCGACGAATTGCGCGGCGATCTCCGCGATGGTCGTGCAAATGACTTATTGTCGGGCTACTATGCGCGCAGTGACACAGAACGTGTGCGGCTTCGACAGTACGTCAGTTCCTGTCCCCTTGCCCGACATCGCGATTCAAAAAAAATTCTGAGGGAGTGCGCGCTATGGCCAGAGCGAATCTCGGCTACCTGCCCCGTGGAAATCCGTGTGCCCAGTGCGGCAAACCGATCGCTTCCCCCGACTGGGTGGAGCAGGGACAAGGCCGCATTTCCTATCTGTGGTCCTGCCGCGCCTGCGACTATCGGTTCGAGGCGATCGCCGTCTTCGAGGTGCGCGAGGCGGAACCGGAATCGCTTGCGGCCTGACGGAACTTTCTTTCGCTTCCGAGGCGATGGCAGTGCGAACAGGCGCACGGCGCCGCGGTTCTTCGTCCGACGCGGTTCCTTCACGGCATCCGGAACAGTTGCCGAAGTCACGTGTTCTCCCCGTATCGATTTTTTCGAATGAGGAGAACTCCATGATTGCCAGATATGCCATCGCCGGCCTTGCCGGCTCGGCCCTGCTCGCATCGGTCGCGTTCGCGCAGTCGCCGGCGCAGACCTCCGATACCGTGAAGAATTCGCCGACCACCACCATGTCGGACACTTCCACTCCCTCGACCGTGCAGAGCGGCTGGCGCGCCTCGAAACTGGTCGGGTTGAGCGTGTACAACGACGCCAACGAGAGCGTCGGTTCGATCAACGACCTGCTGACGGACAGGAACGGCAAGATCACCGCCGTCGTCATCGGCGTCGGCGGTTTCCTCGGCGTCGGCGAGCACCTGGTCGCGGTGCCCTTCGAGAAGGTGAAGTTCGTGGACCAGCCGGTCGCCTATACCGGCGCATCGAGTGCGCCGGCGAAGCCGGTGCCCTCGACCACGACGACCGGCGCTGCGACGACAACGGCCCCGGCGTCCACGTCGAAGGCAAGCCCCTGGTATCCGGACCACGCCGTCTTCAACGCCACCAAGGACGAGTTGAAGGCGATGCCGGAGTTCAAGTATTCGACCTGATGCGCGATCGCCTGCTGGGCGAGGCGTGAATGCGAGAAGGCCGGACCGCCTGACGGTTCGGCCTTTTTTCGCTTGCGTCGGATGCTGCGCCGTCCGCCGGCCGGTGTTAAGCTGGCGCGCGCGGCAGGAGCATCCTGCGTCCTGCCCCATCACAACGGGAGGACGTCATGGCTGATAGCGTCTACAAGGTGATTGAGCTGGTCGGCACCAGCAAGGATTCCTGGGAAAAGGCCGCGGCCGGAGCCATCGGCCGGGCGAGCAAGACGCTGCGCGACCTCCGTGTCGCCGAAGTCGTGCAGCTCGATCTGCAACTCGACGCCAAGGGCAGAGTGGAAGCCTATCGCGCCAAGCTGAAGGTGTCGTTCAAGTTCGAGGGGGCGTAACGATCGCCGGTGCTTCGCCTCTCCCCGCCTGCGGGGAGAGGTCGCCGAGCTGCGGGTCAGGTGCCACACCGCGTTTCGGGAGGAAATGCGCAATTCCCTTGTGGCAATCGATGCAAGTCGCGCCGCTTTTCTCCGCAAGCATCATGACGTGCGAGGCGGGCGCCTGCCTGTGACGATCCATCGAATCGATGGAATGACAGTTGCGGCAAGCCCGGGAGTCGTTCTCCTTCATCGAGGACCAGACTCTCTCGGCAAGCATCGGGCGATGACTCTCGAATTTGTCCAGCGTGTCGTAGGTCCCCAACAGGTGATGGTAGAGGTCCTTGGAGGCCTTGACCTTGGCCACAAGCTTGTCGATCCATTCCTTGGGCACGTGACAATCCGCACAGGTTGCACGAACGCCGGATCTGTTCTTGTCGTGGATTGTGCCTTGCATCTCCGCGTATGGCGTGTTGCGCATCTCGTGACACGAAATGCAGAAGGCTTCCGTGTTGGTCCATTCGACGGCCCAGTTGAAGCCGCCCAACAGCAGCGTCGCTCCCGCGAGGGAGAAGATCAGCATCCATGCAAATGAAAGCCGAGCACCGCCGCTCGCCAACAAGCTCTCGCCGTGCGGGGAGGCATCGCCGACGGCTCGCCCAGGCATGCCTTCCGCGGCAATGGAGCTTCGATTGACGGAACTGCCCGGATCAATCGGAGTGGTCCACATGATGCGCCATGCCTTCAGTACCGAGCGCAGCAGTGGATGGTTCCTGGGGAGGTCGGAGAAATGACCGCTGAAGGACTTGTGCAATGGACGGCTTCCCAATCCCGTTTGATCCGGGCCACCGCTATCAGTTCGACCGCTTCCGAATGCTTAATTGAAATGTGGACTTTGTCCGCATCTGCCTGCTCCAGTCCGGGAAAGCCGAAGCCGGCAATGGTCGTCGATCGCATGGTTGTGCGGAGCTTACTTCTTGCGTCGGAAATTTGCCGTTTACCAAGCCGCTCGTTCCGGAAGTGGTTGCTGCCAATCCACCGGACGCGCAATCAAGCATCGGACCAGCCGGAAAAAGCGTCAGGACTTGATGCCGACCCGGACGTCCGCTTCTATTTGATCTCCGGGATACAAAATCACGCGCTCGCCTTGCTGTAGTCCCTTGCCGATTGCCGCGTATCCGCGGGAGCGACGGATCACGTCAACAGCGCGGAATCGTGCGCGGCCATTTTCGACGACATAGACGCCCCAGCCGTCGCCGCGGCGGAACAATGCGCCGACCGGGATGATCTCGATGTCTTCCTGCGAATACACCGTAATTCGCGTGTCCACCCGGTAGCCGTCCCCCAGTCCGGTCCATTGCTGCCGCGGCGACAGCAGGTCGATCCGCACATTGACCCGCTGCTCTTCGACCCCCAGCGTGGAGATCTTGGTGAATGCCGAAGGCTCGACCCGGCGTACCTTTCCCAGGAGGATACCAGAACCGCCCCAGCGATCGACGGCCACGTCTGCACCGGGGCGGATTTCCACGGCGTCGCTGCTGAGAACGTCAGCCACGATCTCGAGGTCGCCGGGATCGCCGATCTCCATCAGCGGCATTCCGGACTGGACCGCCGTCGCGCTCTCCTGCAGGACCTTGAGCACCACGCCCGATACCGGCGCGGTCACGTGCCACGGCTCCGCCGATTCCGCGTCATCCTTGTAGCGGCCGAGCAGGGCCTTGGCCTGCGCGAGTTCATGGCTCGCCGCGTGGTCCTGGAATTCCGCAGCGCGCAGGTCGCGATCGGCGATTCGCTGCGCCAGTTCGGCGCGCTCCAGAGCCTGCACGGTCGACGCGCCGCTTGCGGAAAGGGTTCGTGCGCGGTCGAGGTCAGTCTTGGCCTGAGCCGCCTGAGCCTGGGCCCGCTCGACCGCGGCCCTGCTGCGTTCCAGCGCGGCCTCGGCGACACCCATCCGCTCCTCGGTCTCGCGCCGGATGCGAGAATCGAGCAGCGGCGCAGGTGGCGGCAGGATGACGGCGACGACGTCGTCTGCGGCGACCTGATCGCCTGCCTTCAGCGTCACGCGCGTGAGCCGCCCGGCGAGCGGCGCTGCCACCACATAGCGCTGGCGGACGCGGGTCTTGCCATCTTCATCGACGCTGGCGACGAAACGTCCCTTGGTGACGATGGCCGTCTCGACGGGGATCGGTCGCGGAACCAGAAACCAGGCAATGCCCGCAACTGCGGCCGCTGCGCCAAGCGCCAATCCGATACGACCGGCCGTGATCTGCATGATCAATCCCTCGTCTTCAGGACAGTTACCAGGTCGAGGCGGTCGACTCGCCGGCGAACGATATAGGCGCTGGCTGCAGCGGCGGCCAGGACGATGGCGACCGCCATCACGTAGGTCGGAGGCTCGACGGCTCCAGGAATCTGAAAACTTTCGCTGGAATGAAATTGCGCGATCAGCGCGACCGCATACCGGGAGAGGACCAGCCCGATCGGAATCGCCAGGACGATCTCGACGGCGAATTGACTGAACAGGATCTGCGCGACTTCGCCGCGCGTAAAGCCGAGCACGCGCAGACTGGCGAGTTCCCAGGCGCGCTCCTGCAATGCAATGCGGGCGCTGTTGTACACCACGCCGATCGCGACGATCACTGCAAAGGTGGTGAGGATGCCGGCACTGACGTAAACGATCCCTGCGATCTTCTCCAGGAATGAACTCAGCGTGTAGGCCTTCACCGAAACCGACTCGATGACGGGCAGCTCCTTGAAGCGCCGCGACAGCGCCGGCAGTTCCGACGGCTCCACCAGCAGATTGGCTGCCGACACCACCATGCCTTCGCCGGTCAGCCGGTTCAGCGTATCGATTTCCATGTAGGACGACATCCCGATCGCCTCGTCGACAATGGCGCTTGCGGGCAAGTCGGCCTTGCGGCGCTGACCTTCCATAATCTCGACGGTCACGGCTTGCCCGGGCGCGACGGCGAGCCGCTCGGCCAGCCGGCGAGTCAGGGTGATGCCGTCGGAGGGCACGTCGATGGGACGCAAGGCGACGTCGTGGGGACGGCGCAGGACAGCGCCCTGAGGCAGGCCGATGACGGAAGTCAGGTAGCTCCGATGTCCGGCACGCAGGCGGACGGGTACGACACGCAGTCCTTCGGCGACGAGCACGCCCGGCTCGCGGGCGAGATCGCCGATAACCGCCCGGTCGAGCGGATGGGGGAAGGTGACTGCGGCGTTGCCGCGCTCGACCAGATTGAACTGTATGTCGATCATATGGTCGATCGAGTCGCGCCAGAACAACCCCAGCACCACCATCGGTATGGCGAGGGCAATGCCGATGATCGTGAAAAGGCTGCGCAGCGGCCGCCCGGCAAAATTGCGAACCGCAAGCACGCGTCGCGGCGTCAATGCCCCTGCGGAAAGCCATGCCTCGATCCAGGCGCGACGAAATCGCTGTGGCGCGGCCGGTCGCATGGCTACGGCTGGCGTCAACCTGACAACGCTGTCAAGCGCGGTCACGACGCCGAGCGAAGCGGCAGCAAGGCTGATCGTGAAGCCGACGAAGACCGACCACGGCGTCATTTCGTACACCACCGCAGGCAGGCGAAAGAAGCCGTGATAGCTCGCCACCATGGCCTGCCCGAAGATGTAGCCGCATGCGATGCCGATCGCCGTTCCGATCAGCACGACGACGACGACCAGCTTGAGATAATGCGAGACCAGTGGCATCGACGGAAAGCCGAGCGCTTTCAATGCTGCGATCTGCTCGCGCTGCGCGGTAACCAGCCTTCCCAGCACGACGTTGAGCAGGAACGCAGCGACTCCGAAGAAGATGATCGGAATGGTGATCGACATCACCTTCTGCTGATTGAGCTCGTCCTCCAGGAAGCGGTTCGAAGATTGATCACGTCTGGCAATGGCGCCGACCGACCCGTACGGCTCCAGCAGACGGTCGAGCGCGTCGATCACCTGCTTCGGGTCGGCGCCCGGGACGAGCGACACGACGGCGTCGTTGAAAGCCCCTTTCATGTCGAATGCAGCTTCCGCGGCGCTGCGGTCGACCCAGAGCACCGCGTAGAAGCGGTCGTCCGGGATCGGAACTCCCGGCTTCACCGCATAGACATATTCCGGCGAGAGCGCGACGGCGGTGACCCGAAAGCTCTGAAGGTGCCCGTTCAACACGACGGCGATGTCGGTCCCCGGGCGCACCGCGTTCGCCTCGGCGAATGCTTCGTTGATCGCGACGCTCCTGGTATCGCTCGCTTCCGGCGGGGCGCCAGCGCGAATGTGCAATCTCGCCAGCGGCTCGTCACCGGCATGCGTCAGCGACACCATCCGGGCGGAGACCGGCAACGCGGCCGACGGCCAGTCCACGATCACATCGCGCACGATGCGGGACTCGACGGCGGCTATTCCGGGAATTTCCCTGATCTGGGCCACGATCGAAAGCGGTGCGCGCTTGAGAGTGACGAAGACATGCGGAAAGCGGGCGCTGTCGTAAAAGCGATCCCGGCCGGCGCGCAGCGAATCGTATGTCGATATCGACGCGACAAAGACCGCGATGCCGGCGGCGACCACCAGCGCAATCGTCATCACCTGCCCGCGCATCGCGAGCATGTCCCGTGCAAGCTTGCGATCGAGCAGGCTCACCAGCGCACCTCTTCCGGGGAAAGCCGCCGCTCATTGCGCTCTTCGCCGACGACGCGCCCTCCGCCGAGGTGGAGAACGCGATCCGCCATGCCGGCAATCGCCGCATTGTGGGTGATGATGATGGTCGTGGTGCCGAGTCGCTCGTTGACCCGCGCGATCGCAGCGAGCACGACCTTGCCGGTGTCGTAGTCGAGCGCGCCCGTCGGCTCGTCGCACAACAGCACGTCGGGCGATTTGACGATGGCGCGGGCGACGGCGACGCGCTGCTGCTCGCCGCCGGACAGCTGCGAAGGGAAATGATCGAGCCGGTGGTCGAGGCCGACCAGTGCCAGCGCCGCCCGGGGATCGAGCGGCTTGTCGGCGATCTCGTTGACCAGCGCGACATTTTCCAGCACCGTCAGGCTCGGGATCAAGTTGTAGAACTGGAATACGAAGCCGACATGTTCCCTCCGGTAGCGCGTCAGCTCGGAGTCGCCTGCACCGACGAGTTCATGGTCGCGCCATCGCGCCCGGCCTCCGGTCGGTGCATCGAGCCCGCCGAGGATGTTGAGCAGGGTCGATTTGCCCGAACCGGAGGGCCCGAGCAGCACCACAAATTCGCCCTCGTAGATGTCGAGATCGACGTCGCGCAGCGCATGGACCTCGACTTCGCCCATGATGTACGTCTTGGAGAGCCCGCGCGCCTGAAAGACGATGCGGCGGCTACCTTCCTGTTGCTGGGACTGGCTCAGGGCCACGATGTCCTGCTGCGGTGAACTTCCGATGGGAATTGATACTAACCCGTTCCGGGCGGTAGTTGAGCAAGGTCAATCCGGTCGAGGCGTCCAGGCCTGGTTCGTTACAGCGCAGGCAGCGCCGAGATGAACACCTTGATCGAGCCTTCGCTTTCGGCGATCACGCGCAGCGTTCTGGAATCGAAGGCGATCTCGGCCAGTCGGAGGCTGGTGATCTCCGCGTTCACCCGCACGCCGTCCTCGCTTTTCTGCAGGTCGGCGATGGTGTCGGCGATCTTCTTTTGCGCATTGCTGGCGAAGGGCTGCAGGTCCACCATCGCCTTCTCGGCCAGCACGCGCTGGAGGTGCGGCATGGCCGCGCGCGCGGCGGCGCCGAGCAGGCCGAAGGCTGCTTCCGATTCCACCGCCACTTCGATGGCATCGAGCCGCAGCGTCTGTCGCGCCGCGTCGAGCACCGGCACACCCCAGATGTGCACATAGGCCTCGGCACCGAAGCCGAGGAAACTCTTCTTCTCCCTGGCATAGACGAGAAGCGTGAACAGCAGCCGGTCGCCGGAGGCCGCGACGCTCGCGCTTCTTACCGTGATGTCCACCGAGCCGGAACCGTCTTCGGGAAACGTCTTGCCGGCAAATTGTGCTTCGACGACCTTGTTGATCTCGGCGAAAGGCAGGTCGATCGGCACGGCGATGTTGACGCCGCCGCGGCTCGCCGGACCGATGGTGAGCGTTGCCGGGAACGGGCAGTTCGGTTTCGTCTCGGCCGGCGTAATGCGCGTCTCCGCCTCGATACCCATGGTCAGCGTCATTGCCGAGGCATCGATGCGCGGCTGCGCGGCGATCGCGCGGGTCGGCTTCAGCTCGAGCCATAGCGGCGGCAGGCCGGAGCCGCTTGTGCCCTGCAGCGGGATGGAGCGGCAGGCCTTGGCCCATTGCGCTCGTGCATTGTTTTCGAACGTCGGGTCGTTCTTCATCCGCGCCTGCACGGCGGCAAGCTGCTCGGCGACCTGCTTGTCGATGACGGGCTTGACCTGCGCGGGCACGCTGACGCGCGCGCCGGCCGCATTCAGGCTGGTGTCGCCGAGATTGACCTGGGCCTGCAAGTTAGGCTCGATGCGCCAGGCCGCCGCCAGCCGCGGCCGCGAGGTGACGACCACATTGCCGCGGATCTCGCCGGAGACGTTGAGGTTCTTGATGTTGATGCCGCCGAGCTGCTTGGCGGTGTTGGCGCCGAGCAGGCCGCCGATCGCATCGTTGATGGTGTCGTTGGCCTTGGCGGAAAGCGAGCCGGTGACGTTCAGCGTGCCCGTCAGCGGCGTGGTCAGCGACAGCGCGTCCTGCGCACCGGCGACCGCGATCGGCCCGCGCGAGGCGGTCCAGCCGATGTCGGCGTTCTGCAGCACCTGCGAAACGGGATTGTCGGCCTTGCCAGTAAAGGTGCGCGGGGTGGAGCGCTCGGCGGCGTCGCGGATCGCCGTCAGCGCGATCGAAACCGGGGCCACCACCCGGGAAGAGCGCGTCGCCGGCGGCAGCGGCGGCAACTCGGCCAGCACCGGCGCCTTGCCGGCGCCGCGCGGCGACAGCAAATCCATGGCTTTCAGGCTGACGAAAAAGGAGACCACGACCACTGCGATCGCAATCAGGATCGTCTTCAGATTGAACTCGAGCTTGAAAAGCTTGAGATCCAGCCTCAGGCGATTGAGATCGAAGTTCAAGCGCATCTTTTCCCCGGAATCGGCGGGACTTTACAGGCGTGGGCAGGCAGGCGCCAGACCGGGGCGGGGAACAAGGTCGGCTGCAAGCCAAAACAAAAATGGCGCCCGTTGGGCGCCATTTTTGCTTCAAGTGAATTTGAAGATCAGCTGCGCTTGTCGCTCGCAGCGTCGGCGCGGCGGTCCATTGGCAGCACGATCACCTTGGTACCGACCTGAACACGCGAGTAGAGGTCAGTCACGTCTTCATTGGTGAGACGCAGGCAGCCGGACGACACGCGGGTGCCGATGGTGTGCGGCGCGTTGGTGCCGTGGATGCGGTAGATGGTGCCGCCGAGATACATCGCGCGTGCGCCGAGCGGATTGCCGGGACCGCCGGCCATGTGGCGCGGCAGATAGGGCTGGCGCGCGATCATCTCTGGCGGCGGAGTCCAATCCGGCCATTCCGCCTTCTTGACGATGGTCTGTGTGCCCGACCAGGTGAAGCCTTCGCGGCCGACACCGATGCCGTAGCGCATGGCTTGGCCGTTGCCCATGACGAGGTAGAGATAGGTGTTGGGCGTATCGATGATGATGGTGCCCGGCGCTTCGCGGGTCGGATAGTTGACGACCTGGCGCTTCAGCCGGGCGGGCAACTCGTAGGGGCCTGCGGCGTCTTCGTCATCGGGCATTGCCTGCGCCGGAGGCGGCGCATATTGCTGCTGCGGAGCCATGAAGGGAAACAGCGGCAGCGGAGCCGCGGATGCGGAAGTGGTGAAAGCGGCCGCGCCGATCGTCAGCGCGCCGAGCGTAGCCGCAACGAATCGCGCATTCAGCCTGGCTGAGTTGAACATGATCGTCCCCTGTTATTGCGCCCATGCGCACCAGTTCCCGGTGCGTCGTTGGGATCAGCAATACAGATGAACCGTTTCGGGACGTTTGCACGAAATCGCCAAAATGGTTTCGTCGCCTTAACCAATTGTTTCTTCGGCCGGGCGGGTAACGAAACATTGGCTCGGCTTCGCATCAGGTCTTCCGCGCAGTTCAGCGCAGGAGTTTCGGCGGTTTCCTGCCTTTTGGCGGCGCCAGCGCCGGCGCCGGCCGACGCGGCAATTGCAGGGCAGGCCGTCCGGGCCCTCCCGGCTGCTGCAGGCGCGGCTGATTCACCGGCGGCTGGCCGGTAACGCCATTGGGCTGACCGGCGGGTGCGCCTTGTACCGGCGCGCCGGCAGGTAATCCGCCCGGTCGCGGCGCGCCGGCCGGCGGGCTGCCCGCAGGCGAACCGGCCTGTCCGGGCACGCCAGCCGGAGCCTGGCCTTGCCGTCCCGGCAACGCCGGGCCGCCTGGCTGTCGAGGCGTCCGGCCGGGCTGGCCCGCTTGGCCAGGCTGCTGCGGCGAGCCGGGTTGTTGCAGGCCTTGCCGGCCGGGTGCGCCCGGACGGTTCTGCTGCCCGGGTTGTCCAGGCTGTTGCGGCTGACCGGGCCGCAGCTGTCCGGGCTGGCCGTTCGGACGGTTCACGCCGGGCTGACGGATCGGCCGGTTCGGATTGACGAAGCTCGGATTGGCGCGGCGGAAGTCGCGCTGCTCGGCGAATACGCGCTGTCCCACGGTTTGGGCGGCATGCACCTGGCGGACAAAACCCTGGTCGCGCTGCATCATCTGCGGCGTGATCGTGATTGGCACCGCGGTGAGACGAACTCCGCCAGTGCCGGGGCGGATCGCAAAGCCGCTGGCGCCCTGGCTCAAAAGGCCGAGCCGCGCGCCGGCGCGATCGTTGATCTCGATGCGGCCGACGCGGCCGTCGGCGTCAGGATAAAGCTTGATGTTGTTGGCGCCGGCGGCCGCGGCGCCGCCCGAGGGCACCTCGACCAGGCCGGACGTGCCGCGGATGCCGAGCGTTGCGGTCGGCGTCGTGATCTGCATGTTGCCGGTCTTGGCGACCTGTGCGGCGACAAAGGCGACGGTGCCCTTGGCGATGTCGAATATGCCGGCGTTGTTCTTGCCGCCTTCCTCGTACACGAAACTGTCGATGGTGATCTCTGAACTGGCCTTCAGGTTGAAGGTGGTGCCGTCGCTGAAGGTGACGCCGAGCGTCGAGTTCGCCGAGGTTTGCACGACGTCGTTGAGATAGATGTCGTCCTTCAGCGCCAGCGGGATCGATTTGTCGTTGCGCCTGACGCTGGCCTTGCCAGTGAGCGTGGCGACATTGCCGATCGGTTCTTCAGCGGCCTGCGTGTCGGTGGCTTGCGATGGGGCAGGAGCGGGTGCGGTCGGTAAAGGCTGCGCGCCGGAAGGCGTCCGGATCGGAGGCCCGGCCTGCGCTTGCGCGATCTGCACGGCGTCGCCCTCCGCGCGCGCGATTCCTGCGGGCGCAAGTCCAGCCACGAGCAGAAGCGCGAATGAGAACCGGCGCCGCATCACAGGGAGAATTTCCAGACCAGGCGGGGACGATCGGAGAAGGGAAGGCGATTTCATTCGATCGCGGCTGAATGCCGGATGAATGGCCGGTTGTTCTCACGGCTTCGCAAAACGATCAAGCGCCGCGTCGGCGGGACGCGGCGCTTGAATAGGCTTGAGGAAAATGTCAGCCGCGCTTGTGCGCAGTGATTTCGAGCGGCTGGTGCGGCTTGCCGGTCGGCGGATAGTTCGCCGGCGTTGCCGTGGGCTCCATCTTCAGGAATACTGACTTGCAGCCCTCCGAAAGCTGCGCGCGCTTGGCGATCATGCAGGCGGTGATGCGATCGACGTCGGGGATTTCGTTGGAGCAGAGCCGCATCGCATCGCCCGTGCAGAGCTGCTGCTGTTCCTGGGTGTAGGCAAGGCAAGACGTGGTCATCAGGCCGAAAGCCAGAGCCGTCGCGGCCAAGAATTTGCCGCCGCGGAAAATCGAACCGGTGGATGTCATGGAAGTGTCCCCTTGAGGTCTGCGCCCGAAAGATGCGTCGCCCGACGTCTCTCGTTACGCATGAAGATAGGCGGCAGCCGTTTCGGGAGTTTTTCGTGGAAGAGCCGAAATTGTTTCGTCGCGGATAACAATTGTTTCGTCCCGCACCCCCGTCATTCCGGGGCGATGCAAAGCATCGAACCCGGAATCTCGAGATTCCGGGTTCGCACTTCGTGCGCCCCGGAATGACGGAGCGCTATGTCAGGACTCTATTAACTGACCCGCTTCCAGGTCTGGCCGCCGCAGAACATGCCGCCGAAGGCGCAACCCTGGACGCGCAGCGTATTCGGGCCGCGCATCGCAATGGTCGAGTCGTAGTTGCGGCCGGAGTCCGGATCATGAATGCGGCCGGTCCACTTGTTGTCGGACGGCTTCATGTTGATCAGGATGCGCTCATTGGTGTTGACCGCATAGCCGCAGAGATTGGTGCCGCACTCCTCGATACGCACATTGCCCTTGTTCTCTTCGGTCGCCCACACGCCGAGCGGCGAGTTGGCAATCGCGACGGGCGCAGCCGCAACGGGCGCGGGAGCGGGAGCCGCGGCAACCGGCGCAGGGGCCGGAGCGGGCGCCGGCATGACGTCGTTGGTGACGACCGGTGCGGGCGGAGGCGGCGCCACGAGATTGCTCGTCGCCGGAGCAGCAGCCACCGGAGCAACCGGGGCGGCAGCAACCGGGGCAGTCGGGGCGGCGGCAACGGGCGCAGGGGGCGGCGCCGTCGTAGCGGGAGCCGCGGTAGTTGTGTTCGCAGGCGGCGGGGTCGAGACGTCGTCATCGTCCTTCGACCCTAAACCCTTCAGGTCGATATTGCCGAGCTTGCCCTTGAAGCCGGGCGCATCGATCTGGATGCACGACAGCGAGTTGCAGCCGCGCGGCGATTCGATGCGGACGCGCTGGCCGTCGATCTGCAAGGTGAGACTGCTACCGGCGTAGGCAGAACTGGTCGCCAAGAGCAGCGCCGTGGCGGCGGCGAAAACGAGCTTGTTCATGGGAGCCTCCTGGGGGCTTGAACTTAGTGCCCGGACTCTAGGTTGGGTCGCGCGCGCCTTCCGTGACATTTGTCACAGGAAGCGGATTCTCACGGCGGGGTGATTTTAATCACATCCAAGCAAGCCGGTTCCCGCCAGATTTGCGTCATCGCTCGGGAGGTTTCGATGAAACGACTTTGCGCAGTCATAATGCTGATGCTGGCAGGTTCAGCCGCGCAGGCGGGCACGATCTCGTTCTCGGTCGGCGGCCGCCGCGTCCATATCGAGGCGCCGCGCGGCTGCAGCTCTTCCTCCTGCGCGTCGATCTCGATTCCCGGCGTCTATGAGTCGCGCAACAAGCGTGACGACGACACGCGCAATCTCGCGGTACCACCGCCGCCCGCACCGGCACCTGCTCCGGCACAAGTCGCGCCGCTGCCTGCGCCGGCTCCCGTTCAACCGCCAGCTCCGCCAAAGCCGGTCGTCGCGGCGGCCCCGGTGCCCGTGCCGCCCGCGGTCTACACGACTGCGGCGACAAGCTCGCAGGAAGTCGCGCCGCAGCCGCGGCCGCTGCCACCAGTGCCGCAGATCCAGCCGGCCGCATCCGTCACGCAATCCTGCACCGCGCCTCCGGCCGGCCGGCCGGATGAATCCGCGCGGCCGGCGCCGCCGGTCCTGAAAGTCACGCACGAGCAAGACCCCGACGATTCTCCGCTTGGCGACTGGCAGACCGAAGGCAAGGGGATGGTGCGCGTCACCGAATGCGGCAGTGCGCTGTGCGGATATGCCATCAGCGACAGCAAAGGCGAGAAGGGCGAGGCCGTCCTGATCAACATGAAGCCGAAGGCGAATAGGCAATGGAACGGCAGCGTGTACTCAAAGGACTCCGGCGACACCTATTACGGCACGATGGGTCTGAGGGGACCTGACACGCTGCACGTCGAAGCCTGCGCTTTCGGCCGCTTCTACTGCAACGGCAACGACTGGGTACGCATCAGGCGGCCGGAGTCGATGATGTCGTCGCGCCAGGTGACCGAGCGGCCGCGAAGCTGAAGTCATGAAAAAGCCCGGCGGTAGTAGCTCCGCCGGGCTATCGATTCAGGCCTGCATGTCCAGGTCGGACTGGCGCTCCTAGAATACGCCGAGCACGATGGCACCGACGAAGGCGAAGGCCACATAGGCGGTGACAACGCTCAGTCTGCTGACGAAAGTCATGGGAGACTCCCTCGAAGATCACGTCGTGCCGCAATTAACGCTCCAAGTTAGCGCTGCGTTCCCCGCCAAAAAAGTCAGCTTTCCTGTCTATCCCGCGCTCTCCACAGGCCGCCGTGCTGGCATACATGGTTAAAGAGTCGTGAAAACAAGACGTTGAAGAGTCCTTAAATAAATTCGCAGAACTTGCGCGCATGACGCGCGGAGTTCGTTTGTATCTCGTCGGCTCCCTTGTCCTTGTTTCGCTGGCAGGCTGCGGCCGTGGATTCTTCCAGGCCGAGCGGGAACCATGGCGGGCCGAGGCGGAAGTCGCCTGCCTGAAGTCGGGTACGGTGAAGGAAGGTCCCGACCGCGTCCGTATCGAGCCGATCTCCGGTCCCGGTGTTTGCGGCGCGGACTATCCGCTGAAGATTGCCGCACTTGGCGAAGAGCGCTCCGCGTTCGGCTTTGCCGACGATTTGCGGCCGCCCGCCCCGATCGGAAACCAGCCGCGCTGGCCGGTGGCGCAACCGGCGCAAAATTATCCGAACGCGCAGACTTATCCGAACACTTATTCCGGCGCCGCGCCGCGACAGCCGAACTACGCCACGCCGCCGAACGCGCCGATCTCTCTCGCGCCACCCGGCGTATCGCAGCCGGGCGAGGTCTACCCGCCGCAAGGCCCGCCGCCGCGCGAGCCTTATGCAAGCTCACCCTCATATTCTCCGCGCTATGGCGCTCCTTACCCGGATCGGCAGGATCCGCCGCCGCGGCTTGGCCCGTCGCGCGGCGATCCCGTCGGCGCTGTCGGCGCAGTCTCAGTGAAGCCGGCGGCAACGCTGGCCTGTCCGATCGTCTCGATGCTCGACCGCTGGTTCGCCGAGTCGGTGCAGCCTGCCGCGCAGCGCTGGTTCGGCCAGCGCGTGGTCGAGATCAGGCAGATCTCCGCCTATTCGTGCCGCGGCATGAACGGCAATGCGTATGAGCATATTTCCGAGCATGCCTTCGGTAATGCGCTCGATATCGCCGCCTTCACGCTGGCCGACGGGCGGCGCATCACCGTCAAGGACGGCTGGCGCGGCCTTCCCGAAGAGCAGGGATTTCTGCGCGACATTCAGGGCGGGGCGTGTGAGCGCTTCAACACCGTGCTGGCGCCGGGTTCGAACTCCTATCACAACGATCACTTTCACGTCGACCTGATGCGGCGCGCGAGCGGCCGCGTCATCTGCCAGCCCGCCGCGGTCTCCGGCGACCAGGTCGCCGCGCGTGCGGGCAGCCGCAATCCTTATGCGCGCGACTCCTGGATTACCGGGGCGCTCGGCGGCCGCAAGTCCGTCTCCTCGCGCCACAAGGCGAAGGTCAACGAGGAAGACGAGTTCGAGGACGATTAGGGCAGGTCGCCCCAGGCGCAGGCCGGGACCTATACGCCGTGGCCCATCAATAGAGCACTGTGGCAGACGCCTTTGCTTCGACAACTCAGGTCAGTGGTTATGGGCCCCGGCCTGCGCCGGGGCGACGCGCCGATCATGCGGCGATCTGGGTCAGGAGATCGCGCACCAGTCCGCTCAGCAGCTCCAGCTTGTAGCCCGTCATCGGCAACGGCCTTGCGCCGTCGACGGCAAGCCTTGCCGCGTTCGCAATGCCGGCTTCCGTCGCAGGCCGGCCCTCGAGGACTGCTTCCGACGCGGCGAGCCGCAACGGCACCGGCGCGATGCCGCCGGCGGCGATGCGCACGGACGTGAACGCGCCGTCCGTGATCACCGCACGCACGCAGATTTCCACCAGCGGCCACTCGGCATAGCTTCGGCTGATGGCGCGCTTGTAGCGCGCGCGCTCGCTTGCGAGCGGAACGGGCAGCGAAACGCTGCGGATCGTCTCGCCTGATTGCAGCGCGTGATCGGCGCGGCCGTCAGTGCCGTCGCCGAGCAGCTCGCGGATAGCGAGTTGCTTGCGGCGGTCGGTCGTCACCGTCGCATCATAGGCGAGCAGGGCGCAGGCCATCGAGGAGGGATGCGGGGCCACGCACGGGCCGAGATCGAAAGCGACGTGGTAGAGGTGATTGCCTGTACGCGCCGGGCAGTCGCTGCCGCCCTTCTTCAGGCAGGCGATGTGCGGATTGCGAAAATACCAGCAGCGCGAACGCTGCGCGAGATTGCCTCCGAGGGTGGCGAGGTGGCGGATCTGCGGCGTAGCAAGGCCCGCCGCAGTGGCGCCAATCCCGGGATAGGCGGCATTGATGCGCTTGTCGGCAGCGATGGCCGCGATGGTGGCGAACGCGCCGATGGTGGCGGCGCCGTTGCTGCCCCAGACGATGCCGTCATCGCCGGGCAGGACGAGATCGATCACCGGGCCTTTCGACACGCCGCTGCGGCGGCGTTCGGAGAGGTCGGTACCGGCGGCGCGAAATTCGCCCGCGGCACCCATGGTGGCTGTCTGGCTCATGCGGCGCTCCTTGCATTGAGGGCGGCGACGATGCGCGCCGGCGTGATCGGGGCTTCGGTGAGGCGGACGCCGATCGCATTGCAGATCGCGTTCGCAATCGCAGGCGAGGTCGGCACGGTCGCGACCTCGCCGATGCCGACGCTGCCGCCCATCACATGATCGTATCCGGCCTCGTCGAAATGCACGTCGATCTCTGGCGTGTCGGCGATGCCGGGAATGCGGTAGTCCTCCAGGTTCGTCGTCAGCACGTGACCGCTTTTCGTATCCAGCTCGCGCGCTTCATAGAGCGCATAGCCGATCCCCTGGATGACCGAGCCCGTCGCCTGGCTGCGCGCCAGCGCAGGGGCCGCGATCTTGCCGACGGCGATGCCGGTGTGCACGTTGAGCACGCGGACATGGCCGAGCCAGGTGTCGACCTCGACCTCGATGACCTGCACCGAGCTCGGCACGCCGGCGCCGATCGCGAGGTTGGAAAAGCGCCGCATCATCCAGCCAAACACGATGCCGATGAAGCCGGCATCGCGCAGCGGCGAGCGCACGTCGGGCGCGGCCGGCTTGCTGTCTTCGGGGCGTACGGCGGAGGCGGACAGATCGGGTGAGGCCGCCAGCAGTTCGCGCCACGGCGCGTTGGAGCCGGGCACCGGCTTTCTTTTGGTGTTGCGCTGGATCTCCGCCTTCAACTGCTGCACGGCGATCAGCGTCGGTGGGATCACGGACGCCGTGACGCGGCTGCCGCCGGCGCCCGGGCCCTCCGGCAGACGGGAATCGCCGATCCGCACCTCCACTTCGTGCGGCTCGAGGCCGAATTCATGCGCCACCGTGTTGGCGATGACGGTGCGGACGCCCTGGCCGATATCCTGCGTCGAGGTGCTCGCGATCAGACGGCCGCCCTTGACGGCGACCTCGACGCTGGAGCCGGGCTGCCAGATATAGAGCCAGTAACCGCTGGCGACGCCGACGCCGCGGCGATAGCGCCCGCTCTGTGCGGAAGCCGTCTTGCGGTTCCTCCAGACGTCGAGGCCGGAGGCCCAGTCGTAAAGCCGGCGGCGGTTGGGATTGGTGTCCCATCGCTTGCGCAAGGCGATCGGATCGACCTGCATCCGCAACGCGGCCTCGTCGACGGCCTGCTCCAGCGCGAACGCCATCGGCGGTCCGCCGGGGCCGCGAAACGGCGCACCGGGCGGCAAGTTGCTGATGACATCGAAATCGGCGAGTTCCTTGGCTTCGGCCGGATAGATCAGCCGCGCCAGTCCCGCCAGCGTCGAATTGGTCGCCGCGCCGGTGTCGGCCCAGGCGTTGAACGTCAGCGCTTTCAGCGTGCCCTCCTTCGAGGGCAGCAGCGAAATCTTCATCTCGGCCGCCGGCCGGTAGCCGGTGACGGAAAGTTCTTCATGCCGGTCGAACACCACGCGCACCGGCGCCTTCGCGGCACGCGCGAGTTCGATCGCCGCGATGGTTTCGGTGCCGAGGCTCGCCTTGGAGCCAAAGCCGCCGCCGACATGGTCGGCGATGACGCGCACCTTGTCGTGCGGAATGGCAAAGCGCTTGGCGATCCGCTCGGCGAGATCGAACACCGCCTGCGTCGAGACGTGCACGGTGAGGCGGTCGCCGTCGAAGCGCGCCACCGCGGCATGCGGTTCGAGGCAGGTGTGCTGCTGGGTGGCGGTGCGGAAGGTCGCCTCGAACAACAGCGGATCACGCGTCTCGCGCGCGCTGCCGATCCAGCTGCGTGCCTTCTTCGCCTTGTGCGAGAATGCCGCCGACGGTCCGCGCAGGTTTCCCTTCCAGGCCGCGGGTCCACCCGCGCCTTCGGAGACGTTGCCGGCCTTCTTGCGGCTCGACTTGTCGAACACGACCGGCGCATCGGGCTTGCGCGCCTCGTCGAGTCCGACCGCCGACGGCGCGGGCCGGCACGACAGCGTGATCGCCTCGATGGCGGCGAGCGCCGTCTTGCGATCCCTGGCCGCTACGGCTGCGATCGGAGCGCCGACGAAACGCACGACGCCGTCGCTGCCGAGCAGCGAGACCGCCGCCGAGACGCCGGGAATCGCAAGCGCCGGCGCCAGATCGAGATCGGTGATTTTCGCGTGCGGCTCCCGCGAGCGCAGGACGACGCCTTCGAGCTGGCCGTCATGCCTGATGTCGACGGTGTATTTCGCCGATCCCGTCACCTTGGCGGCGGCCTCGACGCGCGGCGGCTGGACGTCGCGGCTATCGAACTGTCCGGCGCAGGCGGCGGCGACCGAATTGAAGATGCCTTCATAGGCGCCGCAGCGGCACAGATGTCCCGACAACGCCGCGCCGATCTCCTCGCGCGACGGCACGGCGGTGCCGTTGGTTGCGCGCCAGCGGTCGTGGAAGGCCGTCGCCTCCACGACGAAGCCCGGTGTGCAGAAGCCGCATTGCAGCGCGTCGTGCGCCATGAAGGCCTTCTGCACCGGGTGCAGGCCCTTGGCGGCAATGGCTTCGACGGTGGTGACGGACTTTCCGGCCGCGGCCTGCGCCGGCATCAGGCAGCTTGCCACCGGCGCGCCGTCGAGCAGCACGGTGCAGGCGCCGCACACACCCGAGCCGCAGACGAGTTTCGTTCCCGTGAGGCCAAGCCCGTCCCTGATGACGTCGATCAGCATCGCGTCGCGATCGTCGGGAAGTGTCGCCGGCTTGCCGTTGACGGTCGTGGTGCTCATTTCCGGGCTCCTTTGCGGCGGACGGGACGGGTGGCTGGCACTGGCTTCTTCGCCTGCTTCGATGGCGCGACGGCGCCCGCAATCAGCGTGCGCAGCATCGCCTCGGCGTCGCGCAGGAAGGCATCGGCCGGGCGCATCGAGGGATAGGCGGACTTGGTGCCGGTGACGGCGAGCTCGACATAGCGCGCGAGCCTGGCCGCGGTCATGCCGGGCGCAAGCGTGAGCTTCTGGCGTCTGACGCTGCGTTCGATCGTGGCTGCGACCTGCTTGTCATGCAGCGCAGCGTAATGCTGATAGAGATCGCGCGCGTGGATCAAATGTTCGGAGAACAGCTCGTCGACATGGGGCGAGCCGTCGAAGGAGGCGACGAACGCCTTCAGCCGCGCGGCGACCTGGGCGATGACGATATCCGCGAGCGTTCCGCCTGCGGCTTCAGTGCGCTCGGCGGCGGCGGCGCCGTCGGCCAGCGCGCTGTCATGCACGCGCTCGATCACGGCGCGGAACAGCGCTTCCTTGGACTTGAAGTGATGATACAGCGCCTGCCGCGTCAGGCCCGCGGCCTCCGCCGTCTCCTCGATGGAGGACCGGCGGAAGCCGTGCCGGCGGAACACCGTCATCGCGGCTTCGAGAATGCGGTCGCGCGGGCTCATTTGACGATTTTGACACTTGATGACGAAGTGTCAAATAACAGGTCTGTGTTTGTGGAACGCTGCCGCCCGATGCCTAGGGCTTCGACGCACCTAGCGTGCTCAAATAGCGGTCCAGCGGGTTCGACCAAAGGTCGGGACACCCGACCAGGGAATGGCCCCGGCCGGGTGGCATTTCAAACTCATGAAACCTGCTTCGGCCGCCGGCCTTTTTGAACGCGGCAAAATTGTCGCGGCTGTGAGCCATCGAATGGAAGCTGTGGTGCTGGCCATAGAGCCAGACGGTCGGCCGCCCGAAAGGTGCGCCCCGTTCGAAAAGCGAACGGTTCACGCTAGTCGCGGAAGCACTGTTCTACGTGCGGGCGAGGACGCCGGTGCAGCAAGGTGTGGAGCGCGGGCAGCGATGCGGTGCACCGTAAACCGCCGGCCTTGCGACCGCTGGCGACGTCAGTAGGATCGGAGACTGTGACCAGCCGTATCGCGCGGGTCCTTGGAATGGATCGCAAGCCGCGAGCGTCAGCAGACAATGACCGACGATCTGGAAGCAATCTCATTGCGTCCCACCGTCGTGGACGGCCAGGCCATGGCCGACGACTACGAGGTGGTCTGGCGCGGCATGCCGGTCGGACGAATCATGAAGCAGCTCGACAGCCCGCATTGGTGGTGGGGCTGCAACGTCTATGGTCAGCCCCCGGGCACCAATGACCGTGGGCCAGCCATCAACTTCAAGGATTGCCAGGTACGCTTCAAGCTGGCCTGGTCGAGGATCAGGCCCGCGCTCTCGGAGGAAGCAATCGAGGTCGCCATGCGGCACGCCGAGGAACTCCAGCAGAGTCAATCGATGCAGGCGCAGCAGGCCGCAGCCGCTCCTTTTCAGGTTCTGGAAAACAACCGTGCGGCCCTGCGCCACCGGGTATTGAAGACCGGCTCCATCCAGTTCAACGGCGGCGTGATAGATTGCGTGGTCCGGAATGTTTCGGAGACGGGAGCCGCCGTCGAAACCGCGAGCCTCGTAGGTATCCCGGATACGTTTACCCTGCTGATCTCCGGCGATCCGGCCGCCCGCCGCTGCCGAGTTGCCTGGCGCAGCGACAAGCGCATCGGCGTGGCATTCGAGTAGGCGTCGGCCGAAAAATTCGATCGCCGGTCGGGCTCACCTCTCTGCCGCATACGCCGCCAGGAACATGCGCACCGCGCTTTCCGCCACCTCGTGGATTCGCGTGGGCGAGGGCGCCGGCGCGGCCTGGAATACGAAGGGCAGGAACAGGTCGGCCTGACACATCATCATGAATTGCGAGGCGGCGAGGCGGCAGTCGGGAATCGACAGGTCGCCGGAATTCACATGAGCTTCGAGATAGGCGGCGAGGCGCGTGATGCTCAAGTTCAGCACGTTCTCGTAATAGCGGCGGCCGACCTCGGGCATGCGCTCGGCAATCGCCATCACGGTGCGGATTGCCGATCCGCCGCCGGGACGGCACAGCACCGTGATATAGGCGCGGCCGAACTCGCGCAGCGTGGTTTCGGGGTCGCGGGCCGGATCGAAATTGAACGCGGTCTTGCCCTGCTCGATCTGCTCCTCTTCGAGGATCGCCTCGAACAGGCGGTACTTGTCGGCGAAATAGACGTAAAGCGTGCCCTTGGAGACGCCGCAGGCCCGCGCGATCTCGCCCATGCTGGCGCCGTCAAAACCCAGATCCATGAATACCTTGCGCGCGCCATCGAGGATCTGGCGGCGCTTGGCGCTTTCCTCTTCGCCTGATGCCGGATGCGGGGTTGGAAAGGCGGCTGCAACCATTGGTTTGGCTTCCGGGAAAAGATTCCTCGACCGGGAACGAACGTGGAAGGGTTTCGGCCTTATGGTCTTACTCACGTAAACGTATATTGACCGAACCGTTCGGTCAATGCTAATTTGAATTTCAACAACGCGGCGGAAGGGCTCATCCAGGCCTTTCCCGGCCGCGATGCCTTATTGAAGGAGGCCGGAATGGCCGCGACGAGAGACCAGGCCGCCCGTGCGCTACGGCCCGACGCCGAAGGCGCGAAGGCGGATGCGTCCGGCCCCGCTTCTCCGAGTCCTGGGGAGCAGCTGCGCCATCACGTTTCGGACGAGGCTAAACGACAGCCATCCGAGGCGCCGAGTGCGCCGCCCGCTGCGAAGCCCGCGGCTCCCCCGGCCGCAGCGCCGGCAGGGGAAGCAGCAAAATCGGGCAAGCGCAAATTCATCATGATGGGCATCGTCGGCCTGCTTGCGATCGCGGTTGCCGGCTTCGCCTTGTATTACGTCCTCGCCGGCCGCTTCTACGTCTCGACCGACGATGCGTATGTGCGCGCCAACAACACCATGCTGGGTGCGCGCGTCGCCGGCCATATCACCGCAGTGGTGCCGCAGGACAACAGCCTGGTGAAGAAGGGCGACGTCATCTTTCGCATCGACGACGGTGATTACCGCATCGCGGTCGATTCCTCGCGCACCAGGATCGCCACCCAGCAGGCAACCATCGATCGTATCGGCCGCCAGGTCACGGCGCTGGAGAGCGCCGTCGAACAGTCCAAGGCGCAGCTGGTTTCGGCGGAAGCGGCGCTGAAGCGCGCCGGGCTCGATTTCGAGCGCCAGCAACAACTGTCCACCAAGGGCTTTGCCTCACGCGCCACCTTTGAAGTTTCGGAAGCGAGCCGCGACCAGGGTGCCGCTGCAGTACGATCCGCGCAGGCCGCCTTCGACGCCGCGCGCGACAATGTTGAGGTCACCAAGGCGCAGCAGAACGAGGCCCGCGCGCAGCTCGCGGAATTGCAGACCCAGCTCGCCAAGGCCGAACGCGATCTCGATTTCACCCAAGTGCGCGCCCCAGTCGACGGCCTGTTCTCCAATCGCCTCGTCAATGTCGGCGACATGATCCAGGCCGGCCAGCGGCTCGGCAATGTCGTGCCGCTCGACGAGGTCTATATCGATGCGAATTACAAGGAGACGCAGCTCAAGCGCATCCGCCCCGGCCAGCCGGTGACCATCAAGGTCGACGCCTACGGCTTCCGCAAGTTCACCGGCGTGGTCGACAGCATTTCGGCGGGTGCAGGCTCCGTGTTCACGCTGCTGCCGCCGGACAATGCCACCGGCAATTTCACCAAGATCGTGCAGCGCGTGCCGGTGCGGATCCGCGTGCCCAGGAGCGTGGCGAAGCAGCATCTGTTGCGTGCCGGCATGTCGGTCTACACCACGGTCGATACGCGGGAAGGCGCGCAGGATGCCGACAACGAAGCCGATCTCGATTCACCCGAGATGACGCATCCGAAATAGATTCGGAAAGCTTGCGCAGATGGCTGACGCGACCGCTGCCCCGCCTGCAATGATGAACCCGGCTGCGGTGTCTGAACGGATTCCGCCAAAGCGGCTGTTTGCGTTCCTCATCATGGTGTTCGGGATGTTCATGTCCATCCTGGACATCCAGATCGTCTCGGCCTCGCTCAACGAAATCCAGGCCGGCCTGTCGGCAAGCCAGAGCGAAGTGTCGTGGGTGCAGACCTCCTATCTGATCGCCGAGGTCATCGCGATTCCCCTCTCCGGCTTCATGTCGCGCGCGCTCGGCACGCGATTGCTGTTTGCGATCTCGGCTTCCGGCTTCACCATCGCGAGTTTCTTCTGCGGCCTGGCTTCGACCCTGGAGCAGATGATCATCTGGCGCGCGATCCAGGGCTTTCTCGGCGCCGGCATGATCCCGACGGTGTTCGCCTCGGCCTACACGGTGTTTCCGCGCAGCAAATTCTACATCGTCGGTCCGATCATCGGGCTCGTTGCGACACTGGCGCCCACCATCGGACCCACCGTCGGCGGCGCGATCACCGACTGGATGTCCTGGCACTGGCTGTTCTTCATCAACATCGTGCCCGGCATCGGCATCACCATCGGCGTCATGATCCTGGTCGATTTCGACCGGCCCGACTTCCGCCTGCTCGAGCATTTCGACTGGTGGGGGCTGTTGTTCATGGCCTGCTTCCTCGGCACGCTGGAATATGTGCTGGAGGAGGGGCCGCGCTATGAATGGCTGCAGGACACCTCGATCGCGGTCTGCGCCGCGATCTGCGCCGTCTCGGCCATCGCCTTCTTCTGGCGTGTGCTCACCGCGCGGGAGCCGATCGTCGATCTCACCACCTTTGCCGACCGCAATTTCGGCATCGGCTGCCTGATCGCGCTTTTCATCGGCGTCGGCCTCTACGGGCTGACCTATATGTATCCGCGCTATCTTGCCGAGGTGCGCGGCTACAGCGCGCTGATGATCGGCGAGACCATGTTCGTTTCCGGCATCACCATGTTCCTGGTGGCGCCCGTGATCGGCCGCCTGATGACCAAGGTCGATTTGCGCCTGATCATCGCCTTCGGCCTGATCGTCTTCGCGCTCGGCTCCTACCAGATGACGTGGATCACCAGGGACTACGACTTCTGGGAGCTGTTCCTGCCGCAGGTGCTGCGCGGCGTCGGCATGATGTGCGCGATGGTGCCGACCAACACGATCGCGCTCGGCACGCTGCCGCCGGAGCGGGTGAAAAACGCCTCCGGCCTGTTCAACCTGATGCGCAATCTCGGCGGCGCGGTCGGACTCGCCGTGATCAATCAGGTTCTGAACGAGCGGACCGACCTGCACATCGCGCGGCTGCACGAGCGGGTGAACTGGGGCAACGCCACCGCCACCGAAACGCTGAACATGTTCGCCCAGCGCATGCAGGGCATGGGCGATTCGGCGCTGATGGCCATGAAGCAGCTGTCGCAGATCGTGCATCGTCAGGCCGCCGTGATGGGCTATGGCGATGCCTTCTTCCTGCTGACGATTTTCTATCTGGCCTTGAGCGTGCTGGCGCTGCTCTTGAAAAAGCTGCCGCCCTCGGCGCTCGGCGGCGGAGATTCGGGCCACTAGAGCGTTTTCAAGCGAAGCGGATACCGGTTCGCGTGAAGAAAACGCGTCAAATCAAGAATCTAGAGCTTCGGTTCTGATTCAATCAGAACCGAAAATGCTCCAGGCGGCGGATTGCGGCCGGGCATAACCGATCATTAACCATATAAGCCGATGATCGGGCTCTATTTGAGTGGGCAGTCGCGCGAAAGCCGTCGCTGGATCGTCCACGCGACGGCTCTTTCATTTGAAAAATTTTGGCGGTGAGGGAATGTCACGGCTGGGCTGACACGCAGGGAACCGAGGTGGCTGATACACCGGACAAGAAAGCACACGGCGAGAAGATGCCCGAAGCTGGAAAGCAGGGGGCCTCCAACCGCCTGACTGTGACAGTGGTGTCTCTGGCGGCGCTCGCGGTCCTCGGCGCGGCCACCGCGAACTCCTTGCCGAATTCCGACCGCTTCGCTTTGCCGAATTTCCTGCCGAGCCTCGATCAGATCGCCTTGCCGAATCTTGATCAGCTGTCCCTGCCGAAATTCGATATCGCCTGGCCGAGTTTCAACTGGACGCCAGCGCCGAAAACCAATCGCCTTGCCGCGCTGCCTCCCCCCAGGATCGCACCGCCCCCGCCGCCGGATCCGGCCATCTACGCGGCGCTGACGGACATCCAGTTCTCGCAGGCGCAGAACACGACGACGCTCGCCACGCTTACGGAAAACTCTGCAACCCAGCAGGCGGATTTGAAGAGAATTTCCCGTCAACTCACGACCCTGTCGGCACAGGTCAATGCGCTGCAGAGCGGCATGGCGCCGGCGACGACCGGAAGTATCCCGCCTTCCAATCCACGCGCACGCCTCATCCGCGCGTCGCGAAAGACGACCCCCTCGGCCCCGCCGCTGCCTAAACCTGTCGGGCCAGTGTCGGTCGGGGGAGCCCCGCTCACGCCGGCATCGGCTCCGGCCACGGCCCCGCGCACGGGCGCCTGATCCCCGCTTTCGGCGCGCCTGGGGCGCCGGTTCAGTCGAGCTCGAATGCTTCGCTGTAGTCCTGCTTCAGCGCCGGATCCTGCTCGGTCTTCTGAAGCACGCAATTACCTACCACGAGCACGTCGAGCTCGTTGCCCATGAAGCAGCGGAAGGCGTCTTCCGGCGTGCAGACGATCGGCTCGCCGCGGACGTTGAAGGAGGTGTTGACCAGCACCGGGCAGCCGGTCAGCTCCTTGAAGCGGGCGAGCAGGCGGTGGAACAGCGGATTGGTGTCGCGGTGCACCGTCTGGATGCGCGCGGAATAGTCGACATGCGTCACCGCCGGAATTTCCGAGCGCGAAACATTGAGCTTGTCGATGCCGAACAGCGCCAGTTCTTCCGCGCTCATCTGGCGCCTGCGATCTTCGCGGACGTCGGCGACGATCAGCATATAGGGACTGTCGGATTTCAGGTCGAACCACTCGGCGACGTCCTCGCGCAGCACTGCCGGGGCGAACGGGCGGAAACTCTCGCGGTACTTGACCTTGAGATTGAGGTTCTTCTGCATGGCGGGCGAGCGCGCATCGCCGAGGATCGAGCGCGCGCCGAGCGATCGCGGGCCGAACTCCATGCGGCCCTGGAACCAGCCGACGGCCTTTTGATCGGCGAGCGCGCTGGCGGTGGCATCGATCATCGCGCTCTCGTCGAGCACGGCGAATTTTGCCCTGGCCGCGGTCAGCCGCTGCTCGATTTCGCCCTGCGAATAGTGCGGGCCCAGATAGGCGCCGGCCATGCCGTCGGCGCCGTTGCTGTGGCGCGGCTTTCCGGCAAAGCCGTGATAGGCGGAGAGCGCAGCACCGACCGCGCCGCCGGCATCGCCCGCCGCCGGCTGGATCCAGATATTGTCGAAATGGCCGTCGCGCAGCACCTTGCCGTTGGCGACGCAGTTGAGCGCCACACCGCCGGCAAGGCACAGATTGCGCGACTTCGTCTGCCTTGCGAGGCTGCGCGTCATCCGCAGCACGGCCTCGTCCAGCACCGCCTGGATGGACGCGGCCACATCCATGTGGAACGGCGTCAGCAGCTGATCGGGCGTGCGCACCGGCTGACCGAACAGCTTTGCGAAGCGTTCATTGGTCATGGTGAAACCGGTGCAGTAGTCGAAATAGGAGAGGTCCAGGCGGAAGGAGCCGTCCGGCTTCAGGTCGATCAGGTGATCGAGAATGAGCTTGGCGTATTTCGGCTCGCCATAGGGGGCGAGCCCCATCACCTTGTATTCGCCGGAGTTGACCTTGAAGCCGGTGTAATAGGTCGCCGCCGAATAGAGCAGGCCCAGCGAATGCGGGAAGTGGATCTCCTGGAAGATTTCCAGCCGGTTGCCGCTTCCGGTGGCGGCCGACGTCGTCGCCCATTCACCGACGCCATCCATGGTGAGCACGGCGGCATCCTCGTACGGCGAAGGGTAGAAGGCCGACGCGGCGTGGCTGAGATGGTGCTCGCAGAACAATAGCTTTTCGCGATCGAATTCCGGCGCGAAATTCTTCAATTCGTCCGTGAGCAGGCTCTTCTGGAACAGCTTTTCCTTCAGCCACAGCGGGATCGACATCTTGAAGGAAGCAAAGCCGCGCGGCGCCAGCGCGATATAGGTCTCCAGCAGCCGCTCGAATTTCAGGAACGGCTTGTCGTAAAACACGACATGGTCGAGCCCCCCCATCGTGGCGCCGGCTTGCGCCAGACATGACGCGATGGCGTTGTGAGGGAAGGATGGATCGTGCTTCTTGCGGGTGAAGCGCTCTTCCTGCGCAGCGGCGACGATGCGGCCGTCCTCGATCAGCGCGGCTGCGCTGTCGTGATAGAAGGCGGAGATTCCGAGGATGCGCATCGTCGGGAAATCGCGGTGCTCAGAACAAGGTGTAGATGAACGGTGCGATGGCCGAGCCCTTGGTCAGCACGACGAGGCCGCCGAACACCACCATCATGATCAGGATCGGCAGCAGCCAGAACTTCTTGCGCACGCGCATGAAGCGCCAGAGTTCTCTCAGAAAATCCATTCCGCGTTCTCTCTAGAATTGGTCTTTCATGGTTTCGGGCGACGGACCGGGCGGTGCGCGCACGATCCAGTAACTGTCGGCATCGGGCTCCCGCTTCAGGCGCAGCAGGTCCTTGCCCATGGCGCGCATCACGAGGCCGGTCGGCAGCACGGTGCCGTAGAACAACAGCGCCATGATCACGGGGTTGACGATCCGGTGCAGCAGCAGGCCGAATTTGAGCCAGACGCGGTTGAGCGGATTGAGCACGGCCGGCTTCGAGAGCGCCGCGATCAGGAAGGCGACAGCCAGGGCCGCGGTCCATGGCCAGATGCGGCCGGCATGCCAGGCGTTCAGCGCGGTCACTACCGCAAACGCGCCGGCCATCACCAGCCCGAACGAGCGATCGGAGCCGACGACGATCTCTTCGTCGCGCTCAAAGACCTCATGGGTTGAGAGGGGGCGCTTGTTCATCTGCAGGGAGGAGGGACGGGAGGTTTCATTCGCGGTCCTTTTATGCTTTGCACGCTGGTCTGGAAAGCCGAAAAGCGACTGTTCCGAGGTGGGATTGGTCTTATGTCCGACGATGTTGCGACCAGGCCGCGCAAAGCCGGGCTCGTCCGGGCCCCGGTTTGGGGCGCATTGGCCCTTTATTGCCTGGCGCTGTTCCTGCTGTTCGATTTCGCCTGGTCAAGCCTGACCCGCGGCGAGGAAACAAGGCGTGCGGCGCGCATCGCCAACCCGGTCTACGATCACGGCTTCTCCGCGAAATTCGAGGGTTACGACGTCTGGGGCGAGCTACGCTACCCGCTGATCACCAACAGTCTCGGCTTCAAGGATGCGTCGCCTCGGGACGTACCGCAGAAATCATCCTCGCGGCGTGTCCTTCTGATCGGCGATTCCTTTACGGAAGGGATCGGCATGCGCTTCGAGGATTCCTTCGCCGGCCGGTTGCAGCAGGCAGGCGAGGGGCGGGTCGAGTTCCTCAACGCCGGCGTCGCCTCCTACTCGCCGAGCATCTACTACCGGAAGATCAAGTATCTGCTCGAGAGCGGATTGCAGTTCGACGAGGTCGTGCTGTTCTCCGACCCGTCCGACGTCACGGACGAGGCGACCTCCTATTTCTGCATCGACGAGGATCCGAGGTATCGCATCTACTGCACCGCATCGGAAGGATCGATGCAGCCGGACATGCGTCCGAAGAAATCCGAGTTCTTCATCGACCGCTTCGTCATCACCAACCGCGTGCGTATTTCGCTGAAGCGATGGATCCAGTCGCTGCTCGGCAACCGGAAGCGCGCGCTCGCGACCGATCGCGGCCGTATCGGCTGGTCCATTTCCGGTTTTGACGCCAGCGGCGAGACGCGACCGCTCGGCGTCGAAGGCGGCGTCGCCCGCTCGTTGCAGAACATGGGCAAGCTCGCCGATCTCCTCGCTGCCCACAACCTCCCGCTCACCATCGTCGTCTATCCCTGGGCGCAGCAGATCGCGCAGGGCGAGCGCGACAGCCGGCAGGTGGCGCTATGGCGACAGTTCTGCGAAAGGCGTTGCAAGGCATTCATCAACCTGTTCCCGGTATTGTTCGCGGAAGCCGAGCACGACGGCAATTGGTACGAGCGCCTCTATATCGTCGGCGACGATCACTTCTCGGCGGAAGGAAATGCGGTGGTGGCCCGCGAAATGGCGAAGCGCCTGCACTGAGCGGCCTGCGGCTTATCCGCAACAGCGGCGGGGTAAACACGTCGCCGACGCTGTAACCCGCGTTGCAATTTCGCCATGATGAGCCTATAAGCCGCGCATTGTAGCACTCGAACCGGGAGGGATTTGCATGACTATGCTGATTTCGCAGATCGACCGCCCGTGTTCGCTTATGTCGGGCGTCGGCGCGTCCTAAAGCGCCATTTTGCCGGCAACGGTCGGGCCCGACTTCCCGATCCCCCAAACTTCCCAACACGTTACTGATTTAACGACGCGTCGCGTGTGTGCCCTTTGGCCACTCGATTCGCGTCCCAACCGATGGAGCCGGCGCGTGCGCGCAAAGCGCAGCCGGATCATGCCATGACCGCCAAGACAACCGAGAAAAGAAAAGAACGGCCGGCCGCGATTCGCGTGGTGCTGCCCTTCGTGTTCCGACACTGGCTGGAGCAGCCCGCGCGTGCCGTCACCGTTGCCGGCGGCCTGTTGGGCGCAACCGCAGCCGACCTCTTCATGCCCGTGTTTTCGGGCCATCTGATCGACGCGCTGACCCGTGGCGCCGACAATGCGGACGCGCGTCATGCGGCGTTTGTCGCGTTCGGCGGCATCGTCGCGCTGGGCCTGACCTCGATGGTCCTGCGCCTGGTCGGCCTGCAGGCGATCGTGCCGTTCACGCTGCAGATCATGTCCGACGTGGCGCGCGACGCCTTCATGCGCGTGCAGCGCTTCTCGACCGACTGGCACGCCAACTCCTTTGCCGGCTCGACCGTGCGCAAGATCACGCGCGGCATGTGGGCGCTCGACCTGCTCAACGACACGATCCTGATGGCGCTGGCGCCGTCGCTGACGGTGCTGGTCGGCTCGATGATCCTGCTCGGCCTGCACTGGCCGCAGCTCGGCCTCGTGATACTGGTCGGCACCATCGTCTATGTGTCGATGACGCTGACCTTCTCGATCCGTTTCATCGCGCCGGCCGCGCGCGTCTCCAACGCATGGGACACCAAGGTCGGCGGCACGCTGGCCGACGCCATGACCTGCAACGCGGTGGTGAAATCCTTCGGCGCGGAGGCGCGCGAGGATGACAGGCTCGCGGGCGTCATCGCGCGCTGGCGCGCGCGGGTGAGGCGGACCTGGCTGCGCTACAACTACACGTCCACGGCGCAGCTCTCGGTGCTGCTGTGCTTCCGCGCATCCGTGATCGGCGGCGCGATCCTGCTGTGGATCGCCGGCCACGCCACGCCCGGCGACGTCACCTACGTGCTGACCAGCTACTACATCATCCATGCCTATCTGCGCGACGTCGGCATGCACATCAACAACCTGCAGCGCTCGGTGAACGACATGGAGGAGCTGGTGGCGATCCATGACGAGCCGATCGGCATTGCCGATGCGCCGGATGCGAAGCCGATCGACATCCAGGGCGGGCGCATTGTCTTCGAAAATGTCACGTTTCACTACGGCGGCCATCGCGAGCCGCTGTATGACGCCTTGTCGGTCGACATCCGTGCCGGCGAGCGCGTCGGCCTGGTCGGACGCTCCGGCTCCGGCAAGACGACCTTCGTCAAGCTGGTGCAGCGCCTCTACGACGTCAGCGGCGGGCGGATCCTGATCGACGGCCAGGATATTGCGCACGCCACGCAGCAATCGTTGCGCAGCCAGATCGCGATCGTGCAGCAGGACCCGATCCTGTTCCACCGCTCGCTCGCCGAGAACATCGCCTACGGCCGGCCCGGCGCCAGCCTGTCGGCGATCGAGCAGGCGGCGCGGCTGGCGAATGCGCACGACTTCATCATGCGGCTGCCGAAGGGTTACGGCACGCTGGTGGGCGAGCGCGGCGTCAAGCTGTCGGGCGGCGAGCGGCAGCGCGTGGCGCTGGCGCGCGCCTTTCTGGCCGATGCGCCGGTCTTGATCCTAGACGAGGCGACCTCGAGCCTCGATTCGGAATCGGAGGGCCTGATCCAGCAGGCGATGGCGCGGCTGATGAAGGGACGCACCTCGATCGTGATCGCGCACCGGCTGTCGACGGTGCGCAGCCTCGATCGCATCCTGGTGTTCGACCGCGGCGAGATCGTCGAGCAGGGCACGCACGAAACGCTGACGATGCGCCCCGGCGGCATCTATCGCGGACTGTTCGAGCGGCAGGCCACCGAGTTCGTCTCGGCGGCAGAGTGAATTTTTTGGCGCGCGGTCGACGGGATGTCCCGACAGCCGCGCGCCGGCAAGCGGATATCGAGATGAAAGACCTGACGCACGGCTCCATTGTGAGTCACATCCTGGGTATGGCGCCGCCGATCGTCGCCGGCATGATCACCATCATGATCTGCCAGCTCGTCGACCTGTATTTCGTCGCCGGGCTTGGCGAAGCCGCCGTTGCAGGCGTGGCTGCGGCGGGCAATGCCGGGTTCCTGATCAACGGCCTGATGCAGATCCTCGGCGTCGGCACGGTCGCGCTGATCGCACAGGCCGTCGGGCGCAGGGACCGTGCGGACGCCAACCTGGTCTTCAACCAGTCCATCATGCTGTCGGTGCTGTGCGGCCTGTTGACCCTGGTTGCGGGGTCGGCGCTGGCCCGGCTCTACATGCGCGCCGTCGCCGCCGACGAGGCCACCGTCGAAGCGGGCACCACATATCTGTTGTGGTTCATGCCGGCGCTTGCGCTGCAATTTGCGACGCAGGTGGTGGGGGCCGCGCTGCGGGCCACCGGCATCGTGCGGCCGACGATGCTGGTGCAGGTGCTTGCGGTGATAATCAACATCGCGCTCGCGCCGGTGCTGATCGCGGGCTGGGGTACCGGCCATGCGCTCGGAGTTGCAGGTGCGGGCCTTGCAAGCTCGATCGCCGTCCTGATCGGGGCACTGCTGCTGCTGGCGTACTTCCTGAAGTTCGAGCGCTATGTTCGGTTCGATCGTGCGCAGTGGCGTCCGCAGCTCCGGCACTGGAAGCGCATCCTTGCGATCGGCCTGCCGGCCGGCGGCGAGTTCGCGATCATTTTCGTCTGGATGGGCGTGATCTATTATGTGTTGCGCGATTTCGGCGCGGCGGCGCAGGCCGGATTCGGCATCGGTACGCGTGTGCTCGGGCTGATCCAAATGCCGGCGCTGGCGGTTGCGCTCGCTGCGGCACCGATCGTCGGCCAGAATTTCGGCGCCGGCAACAGCGATCGCGTGCGGGAAACGTTCGCGAAGGCGGTATTGATCGGCACTGTCGTAATGGCCTCCTTCACGATCCTGGCGCAGTGGCGGCCGGGCCTGTTGCTTGCCGGTTTCTCCAACGACAGGGAGACCATGGCGGTGGCGGCGCAGTTCCTGCAGCTGGTGACGTTGAACCTGGTCGCGCAGGGCGTGAACTTTACCTGCAACGCCGTGTTCCAGGGCCTCGGCAACACCAGGCCGGTACTGTTGAGTTCGGCGGCACGCCTCATCACCTATGCAGTCCCGGCGATTTGGCTGTCGAGGCGGCCCGGCTTTGCCATCGAGTACGTCTGGTACCTGTCGATCGCCACGACCACGCTGCAGGCCGTGCTTGGCCTGTGGCTGCTGCGCCGCGAGTTCAGGAAGCGGCTGGCGCCGAAGCAGCAGGCGATCAGTCCTGAGCGAGTTGCGGCTGAGCCGTCTTCGCGCGCGTCCGCGTAGAGATGGCTACCGTCGCCACCACGGCGGCGGCGAACGCCACGATCTGCCAGGTGATGGTCTCGCCGTTGAAGTAGGCGGCGAGGCCGAAGGTCACGAACGGCTGCAGCAGCTGCACCTGCGAGACCCGCGCGATCCCGCCCATCGCCAGACCCGCATTCCAGGCGAAGAAGCCGATCCATTGCGGGAACAGCGCGACATAGAGCAGGCCGAGCAGGGGTCTTGCGGGCAATTGCAGGATGTCGGCCGGCATGGTGAGGAGTGAGGCCGGAATCGAGATCGGCAGCGCGATAACGAGAATCCAGCTGATGACTTCCCAGCCCGGCATGTGCGCGGTCAGCTTGCTCGAAAAAGTGTAGCCGATCGCGGCTGCGGCCACCGCTGCGAGCAGCACGAGGTCGCCGGCCGACATGGCGCCTTCGCCTTCGCGCAGCGCAAAGGCGATCACCAGCGCGGCCCCCGCAAGCGAAGCAATCCAGAACAGCGGCCTCGGCCGTTCATGCGTGGTGGCGACGGCCATCAGCGCGGTGGCGATCGGCAGCACGCCCAGCACGACGCCGCCATGGGAAGCATCCACCGTCTGCATGCCGTAGGCCATCAACAACGGAAACAGTGCGCTGACGCCGAGCATGGCGATGATCAATTGCGGCCACAGCGCCCGCGGGGGCGGCCGCCGGCGCAGTGCCAGCAGCAGCGCAAGCGAGCAAATTCCGGCAATCGCATTGCGCAGCGCCGTCAGCGCGACGGGATCGATGGCGGAAACTGCAAGCCGTGTTGCCGGCAATGTGCCGCCGAAGATCGCCATGCCGATGAAGCCCAGCAACAGACCGAGCCGCTCGCGCGACGAATGCGTTGGCATGACATGCGTAGTGGAGGACATGGCCCACTGGTTACCGGCTTCGCCCGATTTCGCATAGCCGGCTCGTTCGGTGCACATGGCGGCCATGCGCGTGTCATCTCGGTGCAATGCCGCTCCACACCAGGCCAAGACCGGAGAGAAACAGCAGCCCGAGGACGATGTCATAGAAATTGCGGTCGCTCACCGAACGATAGGTCCACATGCCGAGTCGTGCGCCGACCAGCGTGCCGGGCAGCGCCAGCAGCGCGAGCCAGAACACGTCGCGTGCGACGAAGCCGCTGGCGATCTGCAGGCAAAGCGCGGCGCCGAGCACGGTGCCGTTGAAGATCTGGAACACGCCGCGTCGCTGGTCCTTGGTCCAGCCGCGGATACTCGCCCACAGCGTCGGCAGCGGGCCGGACAGACCCGCGAGTCCGCCGAGAATGCCGCCGGCGAAACCGACCGCGGCATCCGCCGCACGTCCGCCGAAACGGAACGCCAGCGGCTTGCGGACGAAGTAAAGCGCCGTTGGAAACGCGATCAGCATCACGCCGACACTCAGCTTGAACACGGCCGGATCGGCGCGCGCCACCAGCAGCGCCCCGATCGGCATGCCGGCGAGGCCGCCGAGCATGAATGGCAGCGCGAGGCGGAAATCCATCAGGCGCCACATCGACGGCAGGGTGGATAGTTGCGAGGAGACCGAGCAGATCAGCACCAGCGGCACAGCGAGCGCCGGCGACAGCACATAGAGCCAGATCCCCAATGCCATCAGCGCCGTGCCGAATCCGGCCAGCCCCGACACGAAGCCGCCGGCCAGCGCGCCGAACAGCAGGACGGCATAGGTGGCAGCGTCCACTTCTTGTTTTCCCTTGTCAGGACGATTTATCGGGCGGGTCATCGTTTACACGATGCTGCAGTCCGGTACTATCGCGGCAAGCAGCGAAATGACATATGGAAACGCCTCGATGAGCATGTCCCCGAAAACATTCCTCGTCTGTCACGGCGCCTGGTCGGCCGGCTGGGCGTGGAAGAAGATGCATCCGCTGATGAGCGGGGCGGGCCACCGCCTGCTGACGCCGACCTACACGGGGCTTGGCGAGCGCGCGCACCTGGCGCATCCGGGGATCGACCTCGAGGCGCACATCGCCGACATGCTCAATGTCATCAAATACGAAGACCTGCACGACTTCGTGCTGATCGGCCATTCCTATGGCGGCATGGTCGCTACCGGCGTCGCTGACCGTGCGCGCGACAAGGTGAAACAGCTCATCTACATCGATGCCTTCGTGCCGCAGGACGGCCAGTCACTGCTCGACCTCAACGACGTGGCGCGCCCTCACATGCAGGCGGCGGCAAAGGCCGGCGACAGCTGGCGCGTGCCGCCGAACCCGACGCCGCCGGACACCTCGCCCGAGGACGTCGCCTGGCTCAGCGAGCGTCGGGTTCACATGCCCATCAAATGTTTCGAGCAGAAGCTGAAGCTATCCGCGCCGCTGTCGCTGCCGCGCAGCTATATCTATGCCACGCGCATCACGCCCGCCGACACGTTCGGGCCGTTCGCGAAGATGGCGAAGACCGATCCCGCCTGGCGCTACCACGAGATCGACGCCACCCATTCGCCCAATGTCACGGCGCCGGCGGCACTGATGGCGCTGCTGGAGAAGATCGCCACTTGAGCGCGCCGCCGGGAAGTTCGCCTCCTAACGCAGCAGCAGAATGAGGATGATGAGGGGGATCGGGATACCCAGAAGCCATAGCAGGATCGGCATTGTCTTGCTCCCTGATTACCAGAACCGATGACCGGAAAACGTCGGAATTCGATTTTCGTCGCGGTGGCGGCCGCCCGCCGCTGCCGCAAGGATCGCCGCGACCATGCTGATCAAAAGCGATGCTGCGGCTATGAAGCCCGTGAGGACTCCCGATTTCCTCGCCTTGTCGGCGGCTTCGCGCGTCTTGATCTCGAGATCGCGCGCTTCGGCCACGGCCTGCTGCACGCGCTGTTGTGCGTCTGCCTGAGGCAATCCCGTACGGGCCGCGACGACCTGGCTGAGGTAGTCGTAGTCTCTCTGGGAAAGCTCGCGGTTGGCGATGGCGGAAGTGAAAATGCGATTGGCCTCGCCGCGCAGGACATCGTCATTGCCGGCCGCGGGCTTGGTCTCCGATCCGGCAGCAGCCGGGGCAGGCCGCAGCAGTAGGTCCACGGCGTAGTCGGCGGGTGCGGCCTTGGCCGCAGGAGCCGTCGACGCAGCTCCCCCGACCACCATCGACGCGGATTGTGCGGCCGTCTTTGCCGCGCCCAGTCCGATCAGTCCAAGCACCAGTGCGCCGATCAGAACACCGAGCGCCCAGACCATGAAACCATGAACGCTGTCGCGAAACTGGCTCTCCGCCGTGGTCGTCGTGCCCCACCGTGACCTCATGCGGCCCGCTAGATAGCCGCCCGCTGCGAAACTGCCGATCTGGACCGCCACCATCCACCACAGGAGAAAGAACGCCACGACCCACAGGCGCGCGCCACTTCCGGGCCACGGGCTCGTCAACGACAGGCCTATTGCGCCGCCGAAGGTGAGCAGCAGGGAGGAAATAGCCGAGGCGGCGACCGCGCCCGCGATGATCGGGGCCCAGTCGACGTACGGCGCGGGTGCGGGAGAAATCTCCGCAGTCTCGATGATCGCCATTGCTTGTTTCACCGCAGTCCGAGGAGGGAGAGGATTGCCATCACGACGACAATCAATCCGACCAGATAAATCACGCCATTCATGAGTTCGTTCCTTTCAAGGGTTACTTGGCGCCCGGGATGCTGATGGTGAAGCTCGGACCGGAGTTGCCGAGCTTTCCGGTCGCCATCAGCACTGCGGCACCAACGAAGATGACGAGCACTGCGCCCACCAGCACGCCCAGAATTCCACTTGCTCCGCTATCGCCGTCCGCCATTTCAGTACCTCCGAGAGTTTGCCGACCGACAACTGATCTCGGCGACAACAGTTCCGGCCTTCGGAACATTTAGATCGCCCGGATGACGCGCTCGATCATCCAAGTGCATCGCAGCAGAGCGGCTTGTCGGAGGTTGCCCGATCGGCTCAACCCAACGCTTCGATGAGCCGGGCTGCTGGAAACGGCTTGAGAAGAAAATCGATCTCTGGGGACTGCACGGACAGCGGCTGTCCGGACATCACGATGGCGGTCATGTGCGGCTGCCTGGATTTCGCGTAGGTCGCCAATTCCATTCCTGTCATTTGGCCCGCCAAATGATTGTCGGCGATGAGTGCCCGGAGCTCCGGACCGGATTGCGCCACGACAAGTTCGGCGGCCTCGGCCGAACTGCATTGAATAACCTCGAAACCTTCGGCCTGAAGAATCTCGGCGATGACCTCGCGCTGGAGTGGGTCGTCCTCGACGAGGAGAGTGACAAAGTTGGTCATCTTGTCTTGTCCAGCGTTGGAGACGAGAGAGCAGTCTCTTCAGCCAATATCGAGAAAGAGAGTTTGTTCCGGCACGGGCAGGGTCTAGCTCTCCGATCGCCAAGTCATGTTCACTTTTGTACACTCGATCGCCGTGCCAGGATTGTATGTGTTGACTGCCCAGCACGGCAGCGGCGGGCCTCACGGCTGAGAGCGTGAGGGAAGCGTCTTGTTGTGAATCGACTTTTTTTGAGCCGCGACGATCCCCGCGAGTCCGTCTGCAAAGCTGCGGCCCGCCCAAATGGCGAGAGGCCCGGCGTGTTGCGCCGAGCCCCTCATTCAGCTTGGTCAGACACGTTTTCTTCACGCGAACCGGAAGACCACTTCGCTCGAAAACGCTTAGCGTATCAGCCGGCCTGTAAGCCGGGTTCTGTAGGGCACCGCCCGCTTGCGCGAATGATGCGTGACGGCCATTCCTCTGGGACCATGTTTGCACATGGCCTCGAGCAACCTACCCGGACGGCTGGCCTGACATCGCCCTGCGGCGTTATCGCTTTCGCGAACAGCCCGCGATGCCGTCCCTATTCGGTCTTGCTCCCGGTGGGGTTTGCCGTGCCGCTTCCGTTGCCGGAAACGCGGTGCGCTCTTACCGCACCTTTTCACCCTTGCCCTGCGAAGCTCCGAAGAGCCAAGCAGGGCGGTTCGTTCTCTGTGGCACTTTCCCTGGGGTTGCCCCCGCCGGATGTTATCCGGCACCGCATGTCGATGGAGCCCGGACTTTCCTCCCCGGCAGCCTTTCGACCATAGCCGGAGCGGCCGTCCGGCCGACTGATGTCCCTGTGATGGGGGTTGAAATGGCCCGCGTCAAGCCGGTCGCGCCAACCGGGTAAATAAAGCAGCAACGGGACGGCGGCTGCCCCTCACCCCGGCCCTCCAAGATCGAGCTTTCGCTCTTTCTTCCCCCAACGAGGACGGGGTGAGGGGGCTCGCCGCCGCTGCGGAAGCTCATCTCGCCGCGATGTTCACCGCCTCGCCCGGCAGGCTCGACAGCAGGGCATGCAGCGTTTCCATGGTTGAATGGTCGCAGATGCCGTCGATCTTGGCGGGACGGAAATGGCGTTGGAATGCGGCAACCACCTCCATGGTCGCGTTGTCATATTTGCCGGCGAGGGGAATGCCGTAGCCATATTTGGCGAACGCGGCCTGCATGTTCATGACGTCGTCGCTGGCGGCGCCCAACTGCATCAGCTCGCCGCGCACGATTGGAGCCGGCTGCACCCAATGGCCGACGCCGGAATTGGCCAGCGAATGCCACGGAAACTTCTCGCCCGGATCCTTCTTGCGCGCCGGCGCGACGTCGGAGTGGCCGAGCACGCGATGGCCCGGGATGTTGCGACGGAGCATGATGCCGCGGCACAGCGCGATCACTGCCGCGATCTGGCGCAGCGGAAAATCCGGATAGCCCCAGTCATGGCCGCGATTGACGATCTCGATGCCGATCGAGCAGGAATTGATGTCGTCGTCGCCCGCCCAGCTCGACACGCCGGCATGCCAGGCGCGCTTCGCCTCGGGCACGCACTGCACGATGCGGCCGTCCTCCAGCACGATATAGTGAGCAGACACGTCGGTGCCGGGCGTACAGAGCTGTGTGATCGCGCTCTCGACATCGGGCATGCCGGTGTAGTGCAGCAGGATCATGTCGGGCACACGTCCCTTGTTCCGCTCGCCGTAGTTCGGCGAGGGAATGACGTCGGACGCGATTGAGGAATCCGGGGTAAAGGACTTCATGCCCGCGGTGCCCTTGAGGTCGGGGAGGGCGCGTTGACGCTTCGAATCGATAGCGGAAGACGTGAACGAACCAGACAGCATGACAGAACCAATAACCGGGCAGCACGGCAGCAGACAAGCGTGGACGTTTACTATTCCTTTACGATCTCGTTGTGGCAATCCGGGAAGTCACTCGGGTCTTCGCATTTTGGCCGAGTGTGTGCGGGAAGCATCAGTGCGTATTCGCGCTCCGGCACATGTGAATAAATGCCGCCGCAAAGCGTCAACGCTTTCTTAAGGCTGCGTGCCGTTACTAAGTGGTGAAGAGCCGCAACCTGGGTGGGGAACGGCCAAGGCCATTTTCGCGCTCGAAATCTCATGGCAGCCCGGCAAATTCCGTCGTTTGAACAGGGTTTGCCGCTCGCAGGCGGCAGCGAATCTGGCGTGCGACGGAATTTCGACCGGACCAGCCCGGGCAAATGCGGGGAATTGAGACGGCATGGGCGTGTCAACGCCAGGGTTCCCTTATTCCGTCCGGCATCTCGCCGGAGTTTTCGCATGACATCCGGCGAGCGCCATATCTCCGTGCTCGGTCGCGAAGCGGTCGAATGGCTCGCCCCGCGCGATGGCGGCATCTATGTCGATGCGACCTTCGGCGCCGGCGGCTACAGCCGGGCGATCCTTGATGTACCGGGTACCAGGGTCATTGGGATCGACCGCGATCGCACGGCGATTGCCGGCGGCTTCGATCTCGTCGACCGGTCGCAAGGCCGGCTTGAACTGGTGCAGGACCGGTTCTCCAACCTCGCGAATGTGTGCGCGGCGCAGGGCGTCAGCGCAGTGGACGGCGTCGTCATGGACGTCGGCGTCTCCTCGATGCAACTCGACCAGCCGGAGCGCGGCTTTTCCTTCCGCCTCGACGGACCGCTCGATATGCGCATGGGACCGGAGGGACCGACGGCGGCCGATGTGGTAGCAAAGGCATCCGAGGCCGATCTGGCCGACATCATCTACATCTATGGCGAGGAGCGGAACTCGCGCCGGATTGCGCGCGCCATTGTCGCTGCCCGCAAGGAAGCGCCGATTGCGACCACGCGGGCGCTTGCCGAGCTCGTTGCGAAAGTGGTGCCCGCCAAGCCGAACGAGATTCATCCGGCCACGCGCACCTTCCAGGCACTGCGCATCTTCGTCAATGAAGAGCTCGACGAACTGCACCGGGCGCTTGCTGCCGCCGAGCGCGTGCTGAAGCCCGGCGGGCGGCTGGTCGTCGTCTCCTTCCATTCGCTTGAAGACCGTATCGTCAAGAACTTCCTCGTCGAGCGCGGCAAGGTGGCCGCCGGCTCGCGGCATTTGCCGGAGGTCGCGCAGGCTGCGACCAGCTTCGAGATCCTGACGAAGCGTCCGGTCACGCCCGGCGAAGCGGAAGTATCGGCCAATCCGCGCGCGCGTTCCGCCAAACTGCGCGCGGCGGCGCGCACGGCGGCGACGGCGCATGGCGAAGACCGTTTGCCCGACTGGCCGCGGCTCGCCGACGTGTTGAGGGGAGGCTGATCGTGCGGGTCATCCACCTCCTCGTCGTCGGCATGCTGATCTTCGCGGCGGCTTATGTCTACCGCATCAAGATGGAATCGACCTCGCGGGTCGAGCGCGTGCAGCGGCTCAACACTGAAATTCGCGAGCAGCGCGACGCGATCGCCGTGCTGCGTGCCGAATGGGCCAGGCTCGATGCGCCGCTGCGGCTGCAGGGACTGGCCGAGCGCCATCTCGCACTGAAGCCGATCACCGCCCAGCAATATGACCAGTTGAAGAACCTGCCGGAACGTCCGCCGAATTTCACCCGCGACCCCGATCCGATCGGCTCCATGCTCAACACCATCGAGGCGGGCGCCGACGCCACCGTCGTCACCGGCTCGGTCCCGTCGGGAGCGCGGCGATGAGCGGGCGCGCTCCCAGGAAGTCGGGCGAGCCCTGGCGGCAGCGGCTGATCCGCAGCCTGCTCTACGGGCGCAATGTCGACCGTAATGCCAAGGCGCGCGCCCGCGTCGGCTTTGCCATGCTGGCCTTCGCGGCCGTGTATGCGGTGATCGCCGGACGGCTAGTGATGTTCGCCGTCGGCGCCGACAGCCACAGCGCGCGCCGTGCCGCTTCGCAGGATGCGATCGCGACCGCGCGTCCCGATATCGTCGACCGCAACGGCGAAATTCTTGCCACCGACGTCAAGGCCCCCAGTCTATTCGCCGAACCCCGCCGCATCATCGACAAGGACGAGGCGATCGAGCTTCTGACCGGCGCATTGCCCGACCTCGACAGCATCGAGACCCGCGACCGCCTCTCGACACGCAAGGGCTTCGTCTGGCTGCGACGCGAAATCTCGCCGAAGCAGCAGCAGGAGATCCACAAGCTCGGGATTCCCGGCATCGGCTTTCTGCGCGAGAACAAGCGCGTCTATCCGACCGGCGCCGAGGTCGCCCACCTCATCGGTCTCGTCAACATCGACAATCAGGGCATCGCCGGGATGGAGAAGTGGCTGGACAACAACGGTCTGGCCGATCTGCACCGCGCGGGCTTTGCCACCGACCGGCTGCAAAAGCCGGTGGAGCTGTCGATCGACCTGCGCGTGGAACATGCGCTGCGCGACGAACTGTTGAAAGCCAAGGAGAAGTACAAGGCGCAAGCCGCTTCCGGTCTCGTCTCCAATGTCCGCACCGGCGAGATCGTCGCGCTGGTCTCATTGCCGGATTTCGATCCGAACAATCCGAAGGAAGCGCACGATCCCGATCGTATCAACCGCCTCACCACCGGCGTGTTCGAGATGGGCTCGACCTTCAAGACGCTGACGCTGGCGATGGCGCTGGATTCCGGCAAGGCCAACCTCAACACGCTCTATGATGCGCGCGGCGCGCTGCAATACGGCAAGTTCGCCATCCACGACACCCATCCGCTCGGCCGTTCCATCACGCTGTCTGAAGTGTTCACCTTCTCCTCCAACGTCGGCGCTGCGCGCGTCGCGCTGAGCCAGGGCGTCGAGGCGCACAAGGCCTTCCTGCGCAAGCTCGGCCAGCTCGAGCGGCTGCGCACGGAACTGCCCGAGAGCGCTTCGCCGATCGTTCCCAAACGCTGGAGCGAGCTGAACACGATCACCATCGCTTTCGGCCACGGCATTGCGGTGGCGCCGCTGCAGGCGGTGATGGGCATCAACGCCATGGTCAATGGCGGCCTGTTGATTCCGCCGACTTTCCTGAAGCGCTCCGAAGAGGAGGCCCGCGCCATGGCGAAGCGGGTCGTCAAGCCCGAAACATCGGAGAAGATCCGCTATTTGATGCGCCTCAATGCCGAGATCGGCACCGCGAAACAGGCCGACGTCAAGGGCTATTACATCGGCGGCAAGACAGGCACCTCGGAAAAGGTGGTTGGCGGCCGCTATTCCAAGAAGCAGGTGCTCAACTCATTCACGGCGATCCTGCCGGCCGACAACCCGCAATACCAGCTGCTGGTCATGCTGGACGAACCGAAGGCCTTGCCGGAAACCCACGGCTACATTACTTCAGGCTGGAACGCGGTGCCGACGGGCGGCAAGGTGATCGCCCGGATTGCGCCGCTCCTGGGGGTCGAGCCGCGCTTCGACCTGCCGCCGTCCGACCGCCTTATTCTTGCGACATCCCGGACAAATCAGTAATCCACTGCTATTGCGGGCGCGAATCTCCGAAGCCCCGTGGCGGCGGACTGGAACAGCATGCGACTTCGCGACCTCTTTGGCGCCGACGCCACGATCGATCCGCAAGGGCAGACGGTCGAGGTGAGCGGGCTCGCCGTCGACAGCCGCGCGGTCAGGCCGGGCGATCTGTTTTTTGCGCTGGCCGGCAGCAAGACCGACGGCGTGCGCTTCGTCGACGCGGCGATTGCCGCCGGCGCGGTGGCGATCGCGGGCGAGCGGCGGCCGGAAGGCGCGCGCGTGCCGTTCGTGGCCACGGCAAATCCGCGCCGCGCGCTGGCGCTGGCCGCGGCGAAATTCTTCCCGTGGCAGCCGCAGACGATCGCGGCGGTGACCGGCACCAGCGGCAAGACTTCGGTGGCCGCCTTCACGCGCCAGATCTGGCAGGGCCTCGGTCATCAATCCGCGAGCATCGGAACCATCGGCCTCGTCTCGCCGAAACGCATCGTCTACGGTTCGCTGACCACGCCCGATCCGATCGCGCTGCATCGCCAGCTCGACGAGATCGCGCGCGACGGCGTCACCCATCTGGCTTTCGAGGCATCCTCGCATGGCCTGGACCAGTTCCGCCTCGACGGCGTGCGGGTCGCGGCCGGCGGCTTCACCAATCTCACCCGCGACCACATGGATTATCACCCCGATGTCGCGCACTACCTCAACGCCAAGCTGCGGCTGTTCCGCGATCTCGTCGCTGACGGCGGTGCGGCGGTGATTTCCGCGGACCACGACTGCTCGCAGCAGGTGATCGAGGTGGCGCGCTCGCGCAAGCTTCGCATCGTAACGATCGGCCGCCGGGCGGACGGAGCGGAAGGCATCCGCCTCGTCGAAGCCGATATCGATGGTTTTGCACAACGGCTCGTCATCGAGCATCGCGGCCGCAGGCGCGCGCTGCGCCTGCCGCTGGTCGGCGAATTCCAGATCGAAAACGCCTTGGTTGCGGCCGGTCTTGCCATCGGCACCGGCAGCGATGCGGAAAAGGTTTTCGCTTGTCTCGAGAAGCTGGAAGGCGCCAAGGGCAGGCTGGAGCGCGTCGGCGAGCGCAACGGCGCGCCGGTCTTTGTCGACTACGCGCACAAGCCGGACGCGCTCGCCAAGGCGTTGCAGGCGCTGCGGCCTTACGCGAAGCGCAAGCTCGTCGTGGTATTCGGAGCGGGCGGCGATCGCGATGCGGGCAAACGGCCGCTGATGGGGGCGATCGCGGCGGAGAATGCCGACAGCGTCATCGTGACCGATGACAATCCGCGCAGCGAGAACCCGGCTGCAATCCGCGCCGCCATTCTCGCCGCAGCGAAAGGCGCGAAGGAAATCGGCGACCGGAATGAAGCGATCCGCGCCGGGGTTGCCGCGCTTGAGCCGGGCGATGCGCTCCTGATCGCCGGCAAGGGCCATGAGACCGGGCAGATCGTCGGCAGCCAGACTCTTCCCTTCAGCGACCACGAAGCGGTCGCGGCCGCGCTTTCATCGAGGGTGGCATGAGCGTAAAGCCGCTATGGACCGTCGCCGAGGTCGCCCGCGCGCTGGGCCTGACGGAAAAATTTCCGGACACGGCAATCGATTTCGTCACGCAGGACAGCCGCCTGGTCAAGCCGGGCAGTCTCTTCATTGCGCTCAGCGGCACGCCGAGCGGCGGATTCGTTTCGAGCTTCGCCAGCGCCCGCGACGGCTGGGAGTTTGCCGCGAATGCGGAAAAGGCGGGCGCGGTCGCCATGATCGTGCCCAAGAAGATCGAAGGCGTCGCCGTCCCTCAGCTGATCGTGAGGGACACGCTGATCGATGGCCTCTGGGCGCTCGGCCGCGCCGCTCGCGCGCGCTACAAAGGGCCGGTGATCGGGCTGACCGGCAGCGCCGGCAAGACCAGCACCAAGGAATTCATCGCCGCCTATCCGAACGCCTTCGCCAGTCCCTCCAGCTTCAACAATTTCTGGGGCGTGCCGCTGACGCTGGCCAATGGCGATCCCGCCGCCAGCGTCTGGGTCGTCGAGATGGGCATGAACCAGGTCGGCGAAATCTCGCGGCTGTCCGAGCTCTCGCGGCCGACCGTGGCGCTGGTCGTCAACGTGCAGCCGGTGCATCTGGAAAAGCTCGGCAGCCTCGAGGCGATCCGCCGCGAGAAAGTCTCCATCGCGCAGGGCTTGCCGAAAGACGGCGTGCTCGTTCTGCCGACCGGCGTCGACGCGGCGGAATGGAAGGGCAGGACGATTCGCTTTGGCGCCGATACGGAAGTGCGCGAAGTGAAGCACGCCCCGCGCGGCGAAAGCTGGGACGTCACCGCAGATGTTGCCGGCAGGCAGATATCGTTCGGCCTCACCCCCGGCGCGCCGCATCGCCTGCACAACGCGCTCGCCGCGCTCGCTTCGATTTACGCCGCCGGCCTCGATGCGGCGCTGCTTGCGCCTGAGCTCAACGATGTCGGCATCATGACCGGCCGCGGCGTCGAGCAGACGGTGGCCGGCGCCACCCTGATCGACGACAGCTTTAACGGCAACCCGGCGAGCATGGTCGCCGCCCTCGACAGCCTGAAAGCGCGTCCGGTGGCAAAGGGCCGCCGCATCGCCATTCTCGGCGACATGCTCGAACTGGGCGACGAAGCGCCGTCCTATCACACCGCTCTTGCCCGACATCTCGACGGGATCGACGGCGTCTATTGCGTCGGTCCTTTGATGCATCATCTCTACACTCTCCTGCCGACGGGCAAGGGCCTCGGCTGGCACGAGGACCCCGCGACGCTGGAGCCGCAGCAGGTGGCGGGCCTGCTTCGCAGCGGCGACGTCGTGGTGGTCAAGGGCAGCAAGAAGATGTTCTGGGTGAACAAGTTCGTGCCCAGGCTGGTCGCTGCACTGCAGTCGAAGGCGTGAGCCCGCATGTGCGTCACACAAACTTTCAACTCGCCACCACTCGCGCTTGGCACGGGGCCGTGGTTAAAGGACGTCTCGCCTTGGCGGCAGGGCCGCGTCCGCGGCATGGGGCACATTGAATGCTATATTGGCTGATCGAGCTTTCGAACACGGTTCCGGTCCTCGGATTCCTCAAGGGCCTGCTGAACGTTTTCCGTTACATCACCTTCCGCACCGGAGGCGCGGTGGTGACGGGCGCGCTGTTCGTATTCCTGTTCGGGCCGTGGATCATCGATCATCTGCGCCTGCGCCAGGGCAAGGGCCAGCCGATCCGTACCGACGGCCCGGCGTCGCATCTGATCGCCAAGAAGGGTACGCCCACCATGGGCGGACTGATGATCCTGTCGGGCCTCGTCGTGTCGACGCTGCTCTGGGCCAATCCGGTCAATCCCTATGTCTGGATCGTGCTGGCGGTGACGCTCGGTTTCGGCTTCGTCGGCTTCTATGACGATTACCTGAAGGTGACGAAACAGTCGCATTCCGGCTTTGCCGGCAAGCTGCGGCTGCTGCTCGAAGGCATCATCGCGCTCGCCGCCTGTTACCTGCTGGTGCGGCTCGGCCGCGACGTGTCGTCGACGACCCTGCAGATTCCCTTCTTCAAGGAACTCGTGTTCAATTTCGGCTGGTTCTTCGTGGTCTTCGGCGCCTTCGTCATCGTCGGCGCGGGCAACGCGGTCAACCTCACCGACGGTCTCGACGGGCTTGCCATCGTTCCCGTGATGATCGCCGCGGCGAGCTTCGGCATGATCGCCTATCTCACCGGTAACGCCGTGTTCTCCGACTATCTGCAGATCAATTACGTCGCCGGCACCGGCGAACTCGCCGTGCTCTGCGGCGCGGTGCTCGGCGCCGGCCTCGGCTTCCTCTGGTTCAACGCGCCGCCGGCGTCGATCTTCATGGGCGATACCGGTTCGCTCGCGCTCGGCGGCCTGCTTGGCGCGATCGCCGTGGCGGTGAAGCACGAAATCGTGCTCGCGGTGATCGGCGGATTGTTCGTGCTCGAGGCCGTCTCCGTCATCGTCCAGGTGGTGTCCTTCAAGATGACGGGCAAGCGCGTGTTCCGCATGGCGCCGCTGCATCATCATTTCGAGCAGAAGGGCTGGACCGAGCCGCAGATCGTGATCCGCTTCTGGATCATTTCGGTGATGCTGGCGCTCGCCGGCCTCTCCACGCTGAAGCTGCGCTGAGCGTTGCATGATCCCCGTCACCTCCTTTGCGGGAAAGACGGTCGCGGTATTCGGCCTCGGCGGCTCGGGGCTCGCAAGCTGCCACGCGCTGAAGGCGGGCGGTGCCGAGGTCATCGCTGCTGACGACAATGCCGATAACGTCGCCAAGGCGGCGCAAGCGGGGTTCATCACTGCCGATCTGCGCGCCGCGTCCTGGAAAAACTTCGCCGCGCTGATCCTCACCCCCGGCGCGCCGCTGACCCATCCGGCGCCGCACTGGAGTGTGTTGATGGCGCGGCAGGCCGGCGTCGAGGTGATCGGCGATGTCGAACTGTTCTGCCGCGAGCGCCGCCGTCATGCGCCGGATGCGCCCTTCGTCGCCATCACCGGCACCAACGGCAAGTCGACCACCACGGCGCTGATCGCGCATCTGATGAAATTTGCCGGCTACGACGCCCAGATGGGCGGCAACATCGGCATCGCGATCCTGTCGCTCGAGCCGCCGCGGATGGGCCGGGTGCATGTAATCGAGATGTCGTCCTACCAGATCGACCTCGCGCCGTCGCTCGATCCTTCCGTCGGCATTTTGCTCAATGTCAGCGAGGATCATATCGACCGCCACGGCACGCTGGAGCGCTACGCCGCGGTGAAGGAGCGCCTCGTTGCCGGCGTGCAGCCGCGCGGCACCGCGATCGTCGGCGTCGACGACATCTTCAGTCGCAACATTGCCGACCGGCTCGATCGTGCCGGCAAGAACGTGGTGCGCATCTCCGTGAAGAATCCGCTTGCCGACGGCATCTATGTCGAGCGCGAGACCATCGTCAGGGCCGACACTGCCGCGCGCAGCGAGATCGCACGGCTCGGCGGCATCGGCTCGCTGCGCGGCCTGCACAATGCGCAGAATGCGGCGTGCGCCGCCGCCTGCGCGCTTGCCATGGGCATCAGCGTGGAGACGCTGCAAAACGGTCTGCGCAGCTTCCCCGGCCTTGCCCATCGCATGGAGCAGGTCGGTCGCCGCGGCCATGTGCTGTTCGTCAACGATTCCAAAGGCACCAATGCCGACGCCACCGCGCACGCGCTTTCCTCGTTCGGCGAGATCTTCTGGATCGCCGGCGGCAAGCCGAAGGCGGGCGGCATCACGGGCCTCGCCGATTATTTCCCGCGCATCAAGAAGGCCTATCTGATCGGGGAGGCGGCAGCCGAGTTCGCCAGGACGCTCGGCGACGGCGTGCCGTACGAGATTTCGGGCACGCTCGATGTTGCGGTGGCGAATGCCGCACGCGATGCGGAGGCCTCGGGCCTTGCCGATCCCGTCGTGCTGTTGTCGCCGGCCTGCGCCTCCTTCGACCAGTACCGCAACTTCGAAATCCGCGGCGCTGCCTTCCGCGACCTCGTCACCGCGCTGCCCGGCGTGAAGCCGGTGGTGTGAGGCGAACGCCCTTCTCTCTCGAAAGTTACCGACTCCATTAACCCCCCGGTAACCAGCCTCCGCCACCAATGGGCCAGACCTCTGCCCATTGGGGACGGCCATGATCTCCCGCGAAGAACGCACGCCGCTGTCGGAATGGTGGTGGACCGTCGACAAGCCGCTGCTGGGCGCGATCCTCGTCTTGATGCTTTCCGGCGTGATCCTGTCGCTGGCGGCCAGCCCGCCGGTGGCGACCCGGATCGGGCTCGACCCGTTCCACTTCTTCGGCCGCCACGTGCTGTTCCTGGCTCCGGCCTTCATCGTGCTGGTCGGCGTCTCCTTCCTGTCGCCCAAGCAGATCCGCCGCACCGCGTTGATCGTGTTCGTGCTCTCGATCGCGCTGATCGTGGCGACACTGTTGTTCGGCGCGGAGGTAAAGGGCTCGAAGCGCTGGATCACGCTGCTCGGCGTCAACATCCAGGCTTCCGAATCGGCAAAGCCGGCCTTCGTCGTCGTAGCGGCCTGGCTGTTTGCGGAATCGACCAAGCGTCCGGAGATGCCGGCGACCTCGATGGCGCTGGGCATGCTGCTCTTGCTGGTGGCGCTCCTGGTGATGGAGCCGGATTTCGGCCAGACCATGCTGATCCTGATGGTGTGGGGCGCGCTGTTCTTCATCGCGGGCATGCGGATGATCTGGGTGGCGGGACTCGCGGGCGCCGCCGGCGCCGGGCTGTTCGGCGCCTATCTGTTCGTGCCGCATGTGGCGGGGCGCATCAAGCGCTTCATGAATCCTGCTTCCGGCGACACCTTCCAGGTCGATACCGCCATGGAAGCGTTTTACAACGGCGGCTGGTTTGGCCTCGGGCCCGGCGAGGGCATCGCCAAGCGGAGCCTGCCGGACAGCCACACCGATTTCGTGTTCGCGGTGGCGGCCGAGGAATTCGGCATCATCCTCTGCCTGATGCTGCTGGCGCTCTACGCCTTCATCGTCATCCGCGCGCTGTCGCGCGCCTATTCGAATGAAGACATGTTCGCGCGCTTTGCCGCGTCCGGCCTTGCCATCCTGTTCGGCGTGCAGGGCGCCATCAACATGGCGGTGAACCTGCAACTCGTCCCCGCCAAGGGCATGACCTTGCCCTTCATCTCCTACGGCGGCTCCTCGATCATCTCTCTGGCTTACGGCGTCGGCATGATGCTGGCGCTGACGCGCCTGCGCCCGCGCACCGAGGTCGAGTCGCACAACGACGCCGGCGCCTTGCGCAGCTACGCCTGAGGTATCCGACGCAGGTGACGAGCCCGTCTGCGTCGGCTATCAAGGCCAGATGGACACCAAGCCCCTCATTCTCCTCGCCGCGGGCGGCACCGGCGGCCATCTGTTTCCGGCGGAAGCGCTCGGCGTCGAGCTGATCAAGCGCGGCTATCGCGTGCGTCTTGCCACGGACTCGCGCGCGCTGCGCTACAGCGGCCTCTTCACCACGGACATGACCGACGTGGTTCCGAGCGAGACCGTGCGCGGCCGCAATCCGGTCTCGCTGGCGCGCACCGCGATCATGCTCGGCTACGGCATGGTGGTGGCGCTGAACCTGGTGCGGCGGCTGAAGCCGGCCGCCGTGGTCGGCTTCGGCGGCTACCCCACGCTGCCGCCGCTGCTCGCCGCGCGCATGCTTGGCATACCCGGCATCATCCACGACGCCAATGCCGTGCTCGGCCGTGCCAACCGCTTCCTCTCCGGCCGGGTCAGCGCGATCGCGACCTCGCTGCCCGGCGTGCTCGACCGCGATCCGGCGCTGGCGGGCAAGACCACCACCGTCGGCACGCCGATGCGTCCGGCGATCCTGGCCGCCGCCGGGGTGCCTTACGAATCGCCGCAAGCGGGCGGGTTGCTGCGCCTGCTGGTCGTCGGCGGCAGCCAGGGCGCGCGCGTGATGAGCGACATCGTTCCACCCGCGATCGAAAAGCTGGAGCCGGCGCTGTGGCCCCGCCTTTTGTTGACTCAACAGGTGCGCGAGGAGGACATGACGCGGGTACGCGCGGTCTATGACCGGCTGAAGGTCAAGGCCGAGCTCGCGACGTTCTTTTCGGATCTGCCGGCGCGGCTTGCGCAAAGCCATCTCGTGGTCTCGCGCTCCGGCGCCGGCACGGTGGCCGAACTTGCCGCGATCGGTAGGCCCTCGATCCTGGTGCCGCTGCCCGGCGCGATCGACCAGGACCAGTTCGCCAATGCCGGCGTGCTGTCGCAGACCGATGCCGCGATCCGCATCGTGCAAAGCGAATTCACGCCGGACCGCCTCGCGGCCGAAATCTCCGCTCTTGCGGCCGAGCCCGCGCGGCTCAGCGCCATGGCTGCGAAGGCGCGAAGCGTCGGGCGGCTCGATGCCGCCGAGCGGCTGGCCGATCTGGTGGTCAAAGTCGCGAAAATCTGACGAAAAAGCGCTTGTCATGCCCTGCGAAAGCGAGGCATCCAGTACGCGGCGCCGCCGATTTTGGCAGCGACATCGGAAGGGCCTGCATGAGACTGCCGCGCGATATCGGACCCATCCATTTCATCGGGATCGGCGGCATCGGCATGAGCGGCATCGCCGAGGTCCTCAACAATCTCGGTTACACCGTGCAGGGCTCCGACGCCGCCGACGGCTATAATCTCGATCGGCTGCGCAAGAACGGCGTTACCGTCAGCGTTGGCCACAAGGCCGGGAATATCGCGGGCGCGGCCGTCGTCGTGGTCTCCACGGCGATCAAGCGTGACAACCCGGAACTTGCGGCCGCCCGCGCGCAGCGCATTCCGGTGGTGCGCCGCGCCGAGATGCTGGCCGAACTGATGCGGCTGAAGAGCTGCGTCGCCATTGCCGGCACCCATGGCAAGACCACGACCACGACCATGGTGGCGACGCTGCTCGATGCCGGCGGCCTCGATCCGACCGTGGTCAATGGCGGCATCATCAATGCCTACGGCTCCAATGCCCGTATGGGCGCGGGCGACTGGATGGTGGTGGAGGCCGACGAAAGCGACGGCACGTTCCTGAAACTGCCGTCCGACGTCGTCATCGTCACCAACATCGACCCCGAGCATCTCGACCATTTCAAGACCTTCGAGGCGATCCAGCAGGCATTCCGCCAGTTCGTCGAGAACGTGCCGTTCTACGGCTTTGCCGTGATGTGCATCGATCACCCCGTGGTGCAGAGCATGGTCGGCCATATCGAGGACCGCCGCATCGTCACCTATGGGCAGAACCCGCAGGCCGACGTGCGGCTGACCGACCTGGTGCCGATGGGCGGCGGCTCGAAATTCAAGGTCGCGATCCGCGACCGCAACAGCGGCGCCACCCGCGAGATCGCCGATCTGATGCTGCCGATGCCGGGCCGCCACAACGCGTCGAACGCGACGGCGGCGATTGCGGTGGCGCACGAACTCGGCGTTTCCGACGACGTGATCCGCCGCGCGCTTGCCGCCTTCGGCGGCGTGAAGCGGCGCTTCACCCGCACCGGTGAGTGGAACGGCGTCACCGTGATCGACGACTACGGCCACCATCCGGTCGAGATATCGGCGGTGCTGAAGGCGGCGCGGGAATCCTCCAACGGCAAGGTCATCGCCGTGGTGCAGCCGCATCGCTATACCCGCCTGCATTCGCTGTTCGAGGAATTCTCCAATTGCTTCAATGATGCGGACGCCGTTGTGGTGGCGGAGGTTTATCCGGCCGGCGAGGCGCCGATCCCCGGTGCCGATCGCGACAGTCTGGTCGCGAGCCTGCGCGCCCATGGCCATCGCGAGGTGATTGCGTTGCCCAACGCAGGTGAACTCGCGAAGATCGTGCGCGGGATTGCCAAGCGCGGCGACCTCGTCGTTTGCCTCGGCGCCGGCAACATCACGCAATGGGCCTACGCGTTGCCCGGCGAATTGAAGGCGTTGGGGTAACCGTGACGTTCCCCGACATCACGTCCGATCTCAAGGCTGCGATGCCGAAGCTGCGCGGGCGGCTGCTCGCCAATGAGAGTCTTGCGCCGCTCACCTGGTTTCGCGTCGGCGGTCCGGCGCAGGTGCTGTTTACGCCGGCCGATGAAGACGATCTCGCCTACTTCCTGAAGCATCTTCCGAAGGAGTTGCCGGTCTACATCGTCGGCGTCGGCTCCAACCTGATCGTGCGCGACGGCGGCATTCCGGGCGTGGTGATCCGGCTCGCGCCCCGCGCCTTCGGCGAAACCGCCGCGCAAGGCGACGTTGTCACCGCGGGTGCCGCCGCGCTCGACAAGCGCGTGGCGGAGACGGCGGCCGCGGCCAATATCGGCGGCATGGAATTCCTCTTCGGCATTCCCGGCACCGTCGGCGGTGCGCTGCGGATGAATGCCGGCGCCAATGGCCGCGAGACCAGGGATGTGCTGATGGAGGCGACCGGCGTCGGCCGCGATGGGGCCAAGCACGTGTTCTCCAACGCCGACATGAAGTTCGTCTACCGCAACTGCGGCGTCGATCCCTCCATCATCTTCACCTCTGCGAAATTCCGGGGGGATATTGCCTCGCCCGAGACCATTCGCGCGCGCATGAACGAAGTTCAGACCCACCGCGAAACCGCTCAACCGATTCGTGAAAAGACCGGCGGCTCGACCTTCCAGAACCCGCCCGGCAACAGCGCCTGGAAGCTGATCGATGCCGCCGGCTGCCGCGGCCTGCGCGTCGGCGGCGCGCAGGTGTCGGAAATGCACTGCAACTTCCTGATCAATACCGGTAACGCCACCGGCCATGACATTGAAACGCTGGGTGAAACCGTGCGCGAGCGGGTTAAGGCAAATTCCGGTATAGAGCTGCATTGGGAAATCAAGCGGATCGGGGTCGAGCGAGGCTGATGAAAAGCACCATTCTCTTCGGCGGCACCAACAAGGAGCGGCTGGTCTCGGTCGCTTCGGCTCAAGCGCTGTGTGAGGCGCTGCCCGAAGCCGATCTCTGGTTCTGGCACGTCGCCGACACCGTGCATGAGGTGACGAAGGCGCAGCTGCTCGGCCACCAGCGGCCGTTCGAGGACGAGTTTCGGCCGGAGAAAAGCGGTGTGCCGCTCGCCCAGGCGCTCGACCGGGCGAAAGCGGAAGGACGCGTGCTCGTGCTGAGCCTGCACGGGGGCAGGGCGGAGAACGGCGAATTGCAGATCATGTGCGAGGTGCGAGGCGTGCCTTTCACCGGTTCGGGCTCGGCGTCTTCGCATCTTGCCTTCGACAAGACCGCCGCCAAGCGCTTTGCCGGCATTGGCGGGGTGCCGTCGCCATCCGGTATTGCACTTGACCAGCTCGAAGCGGCGTTTGCCGAATATGGCAGGCTGATCGCAAAGCCGGTCAAGGACGGTTCGAGCTATGGCCTGATCTACGTCGTCGCCAAGCAGGACCTCGTTGCCGTCCGCAACGCGGCCAAGAACGAGGAATACCTGATCGAGCCGTTCATCTCGGGCACGGAAGCGACCTGCGGCGTGCTGGAGCAGTCGGACGGCAAGGTGTTTTCGCTGCCGCCGATCGAGATCGTCGCCGCCGAAGGACGCTTCGACTACACGGCAAAGTATCTGTTGAAGTCGACGCAGGAAATCTGTCCCGGCCGCTTCACGCCGGAAGTCACGGCGCAGTTGCAGGATTTTGCGGTGAAGGCGCACCGCGCGCTGTCGTGCTCCGGCTATACGCGCTCCGACTTCATCATCTCGGCCAAGGGCCCCATCTACCTCGAGACCAACACGCTTCCGGGCCTCACCAAGGCTTCGCTCTATCCCAAGGCGCTGAAGGCGCAGGGCATCGAATTCACCGACTTCCTGCACGATCAGATCACATTGGCGATCAAACGCGTGCAGAAGTAGCTTTCGCCCCCCCGCTGGTTCCATAGACTCAAAGTCTGCCAAAACGCGACAAATCCGCGGCAAACCCCTCACAGCACGAGCCAAATCGCTTCCGGGCACGGGCGGCTTTACCTTTTGTTTACCAGGAAGAACGAAGGTTAACGCTGGCGGCGCAGCTGGGCGCTCGGCCGGCCATGGAGGCATGACCGAGACGCTCTTTGTGCCAATGCCCGCAAAGGCTTGCGGGTCATGATTGACGGGCTCGTGCAATGGATGGTGCAGGGCGCTCCAGGCGATCCAGGGGATCTTCGGAGCCGAAGGCTGACCTGAAGGCGGCTGCCATTGGCGCGGCCGTGCTGCTGCGCGAATATTTTGGATTTGATCGTAAACGCGCGAAGGTGCGTGCCGAGCGCGAGACTCCCCACCGGGCGATCCTCTGGATCGAGCGCCATGCGCCGCGCCGTGCCGTGCTGACGCTCACGCTCGTCACCCTGATCGGCAGTGCCGTGCTCGGGGTGTTCAAGGGCGGCCATGTCGATGCCGTGCTGGCGCAGCTTGCCGACAGCCGCAATGCGCTCGCCAATTCCGCCGGCTTCCGCATCACCTCGGTCGCCATCAACGGCCGCAAGCATCTCAGCCACGACGAGGTGCTCGGCATCGGCGGCGTCAATGGCCGCTCCTCGCTGCTGTTCCTCGATGCCGCCACCGTGCGCGACAAGCTCAAGGCCAATCCGTGGATTGCCGATGCCACGGTGCTGAAATTCTACCCGGGCCAATTGCAGATCGATCTCGTCGAGCGCTCGGCGTTCGCGTTGTGGCAGCAGGACGGCCGCCTTGCCGTCATCGCCGAAGACGGCGCCGTGCTGGAGCCCTATGTGTCGCGCCGGTTCGTTTCGCTTCCGCTGGTGGTCGGCAAGGGCGCGGCAACTCACGCCCGCGATTTCCTGGCGCTATTGGCGCGCTATCCGCAGGTTCATGCCGTCACAAAGGCCGCGATCTTCGTCGGCGAGCGCCGCTGGAACCTGCGCCTGCAGGACGGCCTCGACATCCGCCTGCCCGAGAGCGACGTCGGCAATGCGCTCGCCGCGCTCTCGAAGATGGACAAGGAAGACAAGCTGTTCTCCCGCGACATCGTCGCAGTCGACATGCGCTTGCCGGATCGCCTGACCGTGCAATTGTCCGAGGATGCGGCCAAGGCCCGCGAAGAGCTCTTCAAGGACAAGAAGAAGAAAAAGGCCGGTGACGCATGACCGGCCTCGATCGCACCCAGACCCCGAAGACGCGTCCGATGACCAGGCGTACCGCGATGGTCGCTTCGCTCGACATCGGCACCAGCAAGATCGCCTGCATGATCGCGCGGCTGAAGCCGAGCCCGCCCAGCGAGGCGCTGCGCGGCCGTACCCATGCGGTCGAACTGATCGGCTACAGCCAGATCCAGTCGCGCGGCATGAAGGCCGGCGCCGTGGTCGACCTCGCCGAATGCGAGCAGGCAGTCCGTCAGGCCGTGGCGCTGGCCGAGCGCATGGCCAAGGTGCGGGTCGAGTCGGTGTTGCTCCCGGTTTCCGGCGGCCGGCTGCAAGGCGCACTGGTCGAAGCCGCCGCCGACATCAAGGGCGGCTCGGTGACCGCAGCGGATGTGACACGCGTCACCTCCACCGGCATGCACCACGCCACGCCCGACGGCCGCACCGTCCTGCACACGCTGCCGACAGGCTATTCCGTCGACGGCGTGAAGGGCATCCGCGATCCCAAGGGCATGGTTGCCCGCCAGTTCGGCGTCGAGATGAATGTCGTCACCGCCGACGCCGCCGTCGCGCGCAACCTGATGCTGGTCGTCGAGCGCTGCCATCTCAACGTCGAAGCCATGGCGGCGAGTCCTTATGTCGCAGGGCTGGCCGTTCTGACCGACGACGAAGCCGATCTGGGCGCCGCCGTGGTCGAAATGGGGGCGGGCTGTACCACCATCGCCACATATTCGGCCGGCCGCTTCGTCCATGCATCCGGATTTGCGCTCGGCGGGCAACACATCACGATGGATTTGGCCCGGGGACTCTCCGCCTGCATTGCAGATGCCGAGCGAATCAAGACGTTATATGGCACCGTGCTGACCGGCGGGTCCGACGCGCGAGAGCTAATGTCCGTACCGACTGCGGGAGAGGAGATTGACGCCCCGCAGATCGTGTCCCGCGCCACGATCGCAAACATCGTCCGGCACCGCGCCGAGGAGATTTTTGAGATGGTGAGGGACCGCCTGGCGGACTCCCCCTTTGCAGCGGAGCCGAGGGCGCGGGTCGTCCTGGCGGGCGGCGCATCGCAACTCACCGGCTCGGTCGAACTCGCCACCCGAATCCTGAACCGCCCGGTGCGGATCGGCCGCCCGCTCGGCTTCGGCCGGCTGCCCAACGAGGCCAAGAGCGCCTCGTTCGCGGTGCCCACGGGCCTCCTGGTCTACCCGCAATACGCTCATCTCGAACATGTCGAACCGCGGCATACGCGGCAGCTCATGACGGGGACTGACGGATACTTCGGAAAGGTCGGACGATGGCTTCGCGAGGGCTTCTGATGACCGATGTCACCATTATCAGGTTTTCACCAAATCCCGCGGCCGCCGGCCGGGGCGAACCAACGCGCGTTTAGCTACGAGAGGCAACCATGGCAGTCAACATCACTCCCCCGGACATCAGCGAGCTGAAACCGCGCATCACCGTGTTCGGCGTCGGCGGCGCCGGCGGCAATGCCGTCAACAACATGATCACCGCCGGGTTGCAGGGCGTCGACTTCGTCGTCGCCAACACCGACGCGCAGGCGCTGACGATGTCGAAGTCGCAGCGCATCATCCAGATGGGCACGCAGGTCACGCAAGGCCTCGGCGCCGGCTCGCAGCCGGACGTCGGAGCTGCCGCCGCCGAAGAGGTGATGGACGAGATCCGCGATCATCTGTCGGGCGCCAACATGGTGTTCGTCACCGCCGGCATGGGCGGCGGCACCGGCACAGGCGCCGCCCCTGTGATCGCCAAATGCGCGCGCGAAATGGGCATCCTCACCGTCGGCGTCGTGACCAAGCCCTTCCACTTCGAGGGCGCCCGCCGCATGCGCACGGCGGAAGCCGGCATCGCCGAACTGCACAAGGTGGTCGACACGCTCCTGATCATTCCGAACCAGAACCTGTTCCGGGTCGCGAACGAAAAAACCACTTTCGCCGACGCCTTCGCGATGGCCGACCAGGTGCTCTATTCCGGGGTTGCCTGCATCACCGACCTGATGGTCAAGGAAGGCCTGATCAACCTCGACTTCGCCGACGTCCGCGCCGTGATGCGTGAAATGGGCAAGGCGATGATGGGCACGGGCGAAGCCAGCGGCGACAAGCGCGCGCTGACCGCCGCGGAAGCCGCGATCGCCAATCCGCTGATCGACGACTCCTCGATGAAGGGCGCTCGCGGTCTGCTGATCTCCATCACCGGCGGCAAGGACCTGACGCTGTTCGAGGTGGATGAAGCCGCAACCCGCATCCGCGAGGAAGTCGACCAGGACGCCAACATCATCGTCGGCGCCACCTTCGACGAGGCGCTCGACGGTGTGATCCGCGTCTCCGTCGTTGCCACCGGCATCGAGCAGGCTGCGGTGGCGCGTTCGCTCAGCGCAGCGCAGGCGCCAGCCCCGCAGGCGACGCCTACGGCCTCGCCGGAGAATCGTCTTGCCGACCTGACCGCGCGCCTGCGCGCCGACAACCAGCGTCTGGCCGAGCGCGCCCAGAAGCTGGAGACCGCCGTGTCCCCGCATGTGGCACCGGCCGCCGCTCCCGCCCCGCGCGCGACCAGCAATGTCGAGCGCGCGGCGCTCGCGGCGATTGCCGCCGCCGTCGCCCCCGAAGTGCCTGTGCCGTCCGCGCCGGCGACCTATGGCGACGTCACCGTCCGCCCGGTCGCGCAGAAGCCGACCCTGTTCCCGGACAAGGAGGTCTCGCGCACCGATTCGCACGAGCCGCCGCCGGCCGAGAACTTCATCCCGCCGGCTGCCGAGCGTCCGTCGTCCCGCTCGCCGCGCACGATGCCCAAATTCGAGGACCTGCCGATGCCGGCCCAGGCCGAAATCCGCCAGGCCCAGGGCGAGGTCGAGGAGGAGCATCCGCACAAGAAGCTGTCGTTGTTGCAACGGCTGGCCAATGTCGGCCTCGGCCGTCGCGACGAGGAAACGGAGCCGCCGATTGCGGCCCGCGCCGCCGGTCCCGCCATGCCGCCGTTGCCGGAACGCAAGCCCGCCCGCACGGTAGCGGCGCAGGTCGCCTCCAGCGATCCGGTATCTGAATACGCC
>JAXMDE010000007.1:0-279090 GCA_046349015.1 Bradyrhizobium sp.
ATGGTGATGCTTCCGCGATTTGGCAGAGGCTTCAGAAAGGCCCCCGACCAGGATAGTTGCGGCGATGAGCGCAGTCGCCGAGAGCGACCGGGTTACTCCCGGTGCCGACTTGTTGGTCTTCAGCATACTATAGTCCCTTGATAGTATTGCCACATTTGTGACAGGTGGAACCCCCGTCCCAGCTACGATCAATGGCGTTTCCCTGCGCAATGCGGCATGAATTAGGCAGTAATGTCTGTTTCTTTCCCGCTGAAACATCTTGTTACTTGGGTGCAGAATCACGGAAAATTCCGTAATATTTGGTTTTAACCAATTATTAACTATATACTACTTGGAAATACTGTATATTTCGTATGATTTCCGCTTTGGAAAGAAATTGTTAAGTAAAGCGCCGAGTTCAGGGCGTCGGCCGCTTCGTTCCTGCCTGACAGCCCTTCGGAAGCGGCATGGAACAATGTCGGGCTTCGCGCGAAGCGCGATCAGAGCGGCTCCGGCGAGCGCGATACGCGACATGATTCTCGATGAAAAAAATCGGGCGCCCGCCGCATGGAAAAGCATGTGCGACAAGGCTTCCGATCACGCGCGCGTCATGTTGCACCTGCGCGCTTACCATGCTAGCAAAGCCGCGATTTTAACGGTTCCGGCAGGGGTTTTTGTCGGACGAAAATCGAAGTCCCGCTTGAATTCCAAGGGCTTGGATCGCTAGGCGCCGCTTTGTGGCGACGGTTTTTCCCTTGCGAATTTGACAGCTGAAAAAGAGCGCGCTGTGGCTGCAGAAGATCCGTCGGTTTCCGGGGTGTCCGGTCGTTATGCAACGGCCTTGTTCGAGTTGGCGCGCGATGAAAAATCGATCGACGCCGTCAGGGCCGATCTAGACAAATTCGAAGCCATGCTGGCCGACAGCGCCGACCTGAAGCGCCTGGTCCGCAGCCCGGTATTTTCCGCCGACATGCAGCTGAAGGCGCTGTCCGCGGTGCTCGACAAGGCCGACATCTCCGGCACGTCGGCCAAATTCCTCAAGGTGCTCACCGCCAACCGGCGCCTGTTCGCGGTGTCGGACGTGATCCGTGCCTTCCGGGCGCTGGTGGCGAAGTTCCGGGGCGAAGCGACCGCCGAGGTCACCGTCGCAGAACAGCTCAACGACAAGAATCTCGACGCACTGAAGGCCGCACTGAAATCGGTGACGGGCAAGGACGTCGCGCTCAACGTGAAGGTCGATCCTTCCATCATCGGCGGCCTGGTGGTCAAACTCGGCAGCCGCATGGTGGATAGCTCGCTTCGCACCAAACTCAATTCGATCAAGCACGCGATGAAAGAGGCAGGCTGATGGACATCCGCGCCGCGGAAATTTCCGCGATCCTGAAGGACCAGATCAAGAATTTCGGCCAGGAAGCCGAGGTCACGGAAGTCGGACAGGTGCTGTCCGTCGGTGACGGTATCGCTCGCGTCTACGGGCTGGACAACGTCCAGGCCGGTGAAATGGTCGAGTTCGAGAACGGCACCCGCGGCATGGCGCTCAACCTCGAAACCGACAACGTCGGTATCGTGATTTTCGGTGCCGACCGCGAGATCAAGGAAGGCCAGACCGTCAAGCGCACCCGCGCCATCGTGGACACGCCGGTCGGCAAGGGCCTGCTCGGCCGCGTCGTCGATGCGCTCGGCAACCCGATCGACGGCAAGGGGCCGATCCAGGCCGACAAGCGCATGCGCGTCGACGTCAAGGCGCCCGGCATCATCCCGCGCAAGTCGGTGAGCGAGCCGATGGCCACGGGCCTCAAGGCCATCGACGCCCTGATCCCCGTCGGCCGCGGCCAGCGCGAACTGATCATCGGCGACCGTCAGACCGGCAAGACCGCGATCGCGCTCGACACCATCCTCAACCAGAAGCCGCTCAACGCGCAGAAGGACGAGAACATCAAGCTGTATTGCGTCTATGTCGCGATCGGCCAGAAGCGTTCCACCGTCGCGCAGTTCGTCAAGGTGCTGGAAGAGCAGGGCGCGCTGGAATACTCCATCGTCGTCGCCGCCACCGCGTCCGACCCGGCGCCGATGCAGTACATCGCGCCGTTTACCGGCTGCACCATGGGCGAGTACTTCCGCGACAACGGCATGCATGCCGTGATCATCTATGACGACCTGTCCAAGCAGGCCGTCGCCTACCGCCAGATGTCACTGTTGCTGCGCCGCCCGCCGGGCCGCGAAGCCTATCCGGGCGACGTGTTCTATCTGCACTCCCGCCTGCTTGAGCGCGCGGCGAAGCTCAACAAGGACCAGGGCTCCGGCTCGCTGACCGCGCTGCCGGTCATCGAAACCCAGGCCAACGACGTGTCGGCCTACATCCCGACCAACGTCATCTCGATCACCGACGGCCAGATCTTCCTGGAAACCGACCTGTTCTTCCAGGGCATCCGTCCCGCGGTGAACGTCGGTCTGTCGGTGTCGCGCGTCGGATCGTCGGCGCAGACCAAGGCGATGAAGAAGGTCGCCGGCAAGATCAAGGGCGAGCTGGCGCAGTACCGCGAAATGGCGGCGTTCGCGCAGTTCGGAAGCGACCTCGACGCTTCGACCCAGCGCCTGCTCAACCGCGGCTCGCGCCTGACCGAACTCCTGAAGCAGCCGCAGTTCTCGCCGTTGAAGATGGAAGAGCAGGTCTGCGTGATCTGGGCCGGCACCAACGGTTATCTCGATCCCCTGCCGCTCAACAAGGTGAAGGCGTTCGAGGACGGCCTGCTGTCGCTGCTGCGGGGCAAGAACGCCGACATCCTCAACACCATCCGCGACAGCCGCGACCTCGCCGACGATACTGCTGCCAAGCTGAAGTCGGTGGTCGAGGGTTTCGCCAAGACCTTTACGTAAGACGTTTTCTTAAATTGTGGCGTGCCCGGCGTTGTCGGGCATGACCACCAGAGAGGCTTGCGGTCTGGTCGCATGATCGGACCGCCGGGGTGAACGAAGAATGGCTTCACTGAAAGACATGCGGGTCCGCATCGCCTCGACCAAGGCGACGCAGAAGATCACCAAGGCGATGCAGATGGTCGCGGCCTCCAAGCTGCGCCGCGCGCAGACCGCGGCCGAAGCGGCGCGGCCCTACGCCACCAAGATGGAAACCGTGATCGGCAACATCGCCGCGGCCGCGGCCAGTTCGCCCGGCGCGCCGGCGCTGCTTGCCGGCACCGGCAAGGATCAGGTTCACCTTCTCCTCGTCTGCACCGGCGAGCGCGGCCTGTGCGGCGCCTTCAACTCGGCCATCGTGCGCCTCGCCCGCGAGCATGCGCAGGCGCTGCTGGCGCAGGGCAAGGAAGTGAAGTTCTTCTGCGTCGGCCGCAAGGGTTACGAGCAGCTTCGCCGCACGTTCGAGAAGCAGATCGTCGAGCACATCGACCTGCGCAGCGTGCGCCAGCTCGGCTTCGCCAACGCCGAGGACATCGCAAAGAAGGTGCTCGCCCGTTTCGAAGCCGGCGAGTTCGATGTCTGCACGATGTTCTATTCGCAGTTCAAGTCCGTCATCGCGCAGATTCCCACAGCTCAACAGGTCATTCCGCTGGCCGTGCAGAGCAGCAGCGGCAGCGGCCCTGCGCCGTCCTATGAATATGAGCCGGCCGAGGACGAGATCCTCACCCGCCTGTTGCCGCGCAATCTCGCGGTGCAGATTTTCCGCGCGCTCTTGGAAAACAACGCCTCGTTCTACGGCGCGCAGATGAGCGCGATGGACAACGCCACCCGCAACGCCGGCGAAATGATCCGCAAGCAGACGCTGGTCTACAACCGCACGCGTCAGGCCCAGATCACCAAGGAACTCATCGAAATCATCTCCGGCGCAGAAGCAGTCTGACCGGGCACGAAATTCGGATCGAAGGAGACAGTCACATGGCTACAGCAGCCAACCAGATCGGTCGCGTCACCCAGGTCATGGGCGCCGTCGTCGACGTGCAGTTCGAAGGCCACCTGCCGGCCATTCTCAACTCGCTGGAGACCAAGAACGGCACCAACCGCCTGGTCCTCGAAGTGGCGCAGCATCTCGGCGAGTCCACCGTTCGCACGATCGCCATGGACGCCACCGAAGGCCTGGTGCGCGGCCAGCAAGTGACCGACACCGGCCAGCCGATCGCGGTGCCCGTGGGTGACGGTACGCTCGGCCGCATCATGAACGTCATCGGCGAGCCGATCGACGAAGCCGGTCCGATCAAGTCCGAAGGCAAGCGCGCCATCCATCAGGAAGCGCCGACCTATACCGACCAGTCCACGGAAGCGGAAATTCTCGTCACCGGCATCAAGGTCGTCGATCTTCTTGCGCCGTATGCCAAGGGCGGCAAGATCGGCCTGTTCGGCGGCGCCGGCGTCGGCAAGACCGTGCTGATTCAGGAACTGATCAACAACGTCGCCAAGGCGCATGGCGGCTACTCGGTGTTCGCCGGCGTCGGCGAGCGCACCCGTGAGGGGAACGACCTCTACCACGAGTTCATCGAGTCCAAGGTCAATGCCGATCCGCACAATCCCGATCCGAGCGTGAAGTCGAAATGCGCGCTGGTGTTCGGCCAGATGAACGAGCCGCCGGGCGCCCGCGCCCGCGTCGGCCTGACGGGCCTCACCGTCGCCGAGCACTTCCGCGATCAGGGCCAGGACGTGCTGTTCTTCGTCGACAACATCTTCCGCTTCACGCAGGCGGGCTCGGAAGTGTCGGCGCTGCTCGGCCGCATTCCCTCGGCGGTGGGCTATCAGCCGACGCTCGCCACCGACATGGGCGCGCTGCAGGAGCGTATCACCACCACGCAGAAGGGCTCGATCACCTCGGTGCAGGCGATCTACGTGCCGGCCGACGACTTGACCGACCCGGCGCCGGCGACCTCGTTCGCCCACTTGGACGCCACCACGGTGCTGAGCCGCGCAATCTCCGAAAAGGGCATCTATCCCGCGGTGGATCCGCTCGACTCGACCTCGCGCATGCTTTCGCCGCTGGTCGTGGGCCAGGAGCACTACGACACCGCGCGCATGGTCCAGCAGGTCCTGCAGCGCTACAAGTCGCTGCAGGACATCATCGCCATTCTCGGCATGGACGAGCTGTCGGAAGAGGACAAGCTCGCCGTGGCGCGTGCCCGCAAGATCGAGCGCTTCCTTTCGCAGCCGTTCCACGTCGCCGAAGTCTTCACCGGTTCACCCGGCAAGTTCGTCGAGCTCGCGGACACCATCAAGGGCTTCCGCGGCCTGTGCGAAGGCAAGTATGACCACCTGCCGGAGGCCGCCTTCTACATGGTCGGTACCATCGAAGAGGCGGTCGAGAAGGGCAAGAAGCTCGCCGCCGAGGCAGCGTAAGGGGCGAATGGCGAATGGGGAGCGGCGAATAGCTGCTCCCTTTCATCTCTTCGCCACTCGCTATTCGCTATTACCTATTCGCAGGTTTCCCCATGGCCACCTTCCACTTCGATCTCGTCTCTCCTGAAAAGCTCGCCTTCTCCGGCGAGGTCGACCAGGTCGACATTCCCGGTGTTGAAGGCGATTTCGGCGTGCTCGCCGGCCACGCGCCCGTCGTTGCAGCGATCCGTCCGGGCATCCTGACTGTCACCACTGGCGGGACGCATCAGAGGGTCATCGTGCTGGGCGGGCTTGCCGAAGTATCGGACAAGGGTCTCACCGTGCTCGCCGATGTCGCGACCTCAATGGAAGAACTCGACCGGGCGCGGTTTGCCGAGACGATCGCGGAGATGGAAGAGAAGCTCAAGGAACATGAAGGCTCCGAGCTCGATCTGGCGATCGAGCGGCTCGACCATTTCAAGAGCATCCAGAGCCAGCTCCAGTCCACGGCCATGCATTAGGCCCTGGCTCGATACGAACCGGGGCACAAGCGGGCCGACGCTCGCAGACCAGCGAAAATTCAATCAAGTCAGCGTTGAATCGCCGGCCCGCAGCCGTTGCGCGGGCGATCAACTGGCGGCATTCTGCGGGCAAAATATCGTCCCCCTGGGTGCTTCATGAAACGCAAGATCGCGGCGATTTTCGCCGCCGACATTGCCGGCTACAGCCGATTGGTCGCCGAGGATGAAGAGGAGACGCTGCGAAGGCTCGCCTCCTACCGTCTCGTAATCGACGATTTCATCGCCAAGGGCGGCGGCCGCATCTTCAACACCGCAGGTGACGCCGTGCTGGCGGAATTCCCGAGCGCAGTGGAGGCCGTGCGCTGCGCCATCGACATCCAGGAAAGCCTGCGCACCCGTAATATGGCCTATCCGCCGAGCCGGCAGATGGCGTTTCGCATCGGCATCACCATCGGCGACGTGGTCGAGCGCGACGGCGATCTGCTGGGGGACGGCGTCAACATCGCCGCGCGCCTGGAGGGCCTGGCGGAAGTCGGCGGCATCTGCGTGTCACGCGCGGTGCATGAGCAGGTCGCCAACAAGCTGTCGGTTCAGTTCGCCGATATCGGCGAGCAGGAAGTAAAGAACATTCCGAACCCCGTGCATGCCTATATGGTCGCGATGCGGCGCGAGGACGGCACTCTTGCCAAGCCGCAGGTGAAGAAGCCGGCCAAGGCGCAGGCTGCGCCGAACTGGATGTGGCCGGTCGCGGTCACCGTGGTGAGCCTCGCCGCCATTGGCGTCGGCGGCTTCCTCTATTTCACCAAGCTGGAGCTCGCACCCAATGCGACGCCGACGCCGATGGCGAGCAGCCCATCTTCGCCATCGCCGCTGCCCCAGCCTTCGGCTTCCTCCGCCTCCGCACCAACGCCGACCAAGGTGGCATCATCGCCGACACCTACGGCGCAGCCCTCTCTGCCGTCTCCAACGCAAAAGGGTGAGAAACTTGCGCCGGAGACAATGCCGTTTGTGGGTAACCGCACGCGAACCGCGCTTGCCTCCGAATATGTGCCTGCGGCCGATTTCAAGGCGATCGCCACCACCATCAATGGAATCAACGCCTATGTGGTCGGTCAGCCGAGCGAAGAGGCGGCCAGGACGACGGCGCTGGATCAGTGCCAGAAGCGTGCCGACGCCGGCAACGTTCCGAGGAAGTGCGAAATCTACGCTGTCGGCAACGTCGTCGTGTATGCCCATGGCAGACCGCCGGTGCCGCCTTTCCCCTGGATCAGGCACGATACTTCCATCGAGCGGCCGTTCTCGGCCGACGAGATGCCGATGATCCGCGATCAGGGCCGCACCCGTCTCGAAAACAGCTATTTGACGGGACGGAAGACCAAGGCGATCGCGATCAGTCCCAGTGGACAGTTCTTCTTCTCGACCGGCAACGAAAACGTCGATGAAGCCACCCGGCGCAATCTTGAGGCCTGCGGAGCGGTCGCCGGCGTGCCCTGCTTGGTGATCGCACTGGACGATGCCTTTGTCGTGCCGGTGCCCAGGACCATGAAGGTCACCGGCTTCTTCAAGCCGGGCGATGCGCGCATGATCGCCGCCGATGCGCGCGATCAGGTCTTTGCCAAACTCGCCGATGCAAGCGGCTGGAATGCGGTCGCGGTGGGCGCCGCAGGTCGGCCAGGACTTTCGCTGAAGGCCGCATCCGAACAGAACGCCGTCAACGAAGCGCTCGCCAATTGCGTCAAGTCCGACAGCGATTGCCACGTCATCGCCATTGGCCCGTTCGCCGTCGGCCCGAACTGAGCAACTCGGTTGATGTCGTCAGGCCCGGACGTGTCCCGGCCCTGACGCACGACTGCATTAGGCGAACTTCGCGAACTCCTGCGCGACGGTCCGGTAAACCTCCCGGCGGAATGGCACCACGAGATCGGCGACGCGATCGAGCCGCTCCCAGCGCCAGGCGTCGAATTCCGCAGGCTGCCCGTTGCGCGGCGTCAGCGGATCGATTTCGCTCTCGTTGCCGGTAAAGCGCATCGCAAACCATTTCTGTCGCTGGCCGCGGAACTTGGCGAGCCGATGTGACGCCGGCCCATGGTAGGGCGGGAATTCGTAAGTCATCCAGTCCGTCTCGGCCAGGTACGCTACGGAAACCGCCCCGGTTTCCTCCCAGAGTTCGCGCATCACCGCCGTGCGTGGATTTTCCTCCGCGTCGATACCGCCCTGCGGCATCTGCCATTCCAGCCCGGGCATGATGATCTCCGGGCCATCGTCCTTGAACCGGCGGCCGATCAGCACGCGGCCGTCGGCATTGAACAGCGCGATACCGACATTGGGGCGATAGGGCTTTTCGGACATGGCTGACACGTTGGCGACGATTATCCGCCTGCAAGCCTGGCAAATTCCTTCACCACCCGCTCATAGACCGGCCGCTTGAACGGGATGATCAGCTGCGGAAGATTTTTCATCGGTTCCCAGCGCCAGCTGACGAATTCCGCCTTGTGGCCGCCGCCACCGGGGGTCTCGACATTGATCTCGGTGTCCTTGCCTGTGAAGCGCGCGGCAAACCATTTCTGTCGCTGGCCGCGATAGCGGCCCTTCCAGGCGCGCCCGGCTACGGTGCGCGGGATGTCGTAGATCAGCCAGTCCGGCACCTCGCCGAGCTTCTCGATGGAGCGGACGCTGGTCTCCTCATAAAGCTCGCGCTTGGCCGCGGCCCAGGTTTCCTCGCCGGGATCGACGCCGCCCTGCGGCATCTGCCAGACATGGTGGTCGTCGACATGCTCGATGCCGCCGGCGCGCCGGCCGATGAAAACGAGCCCTTCACGGTTGAGCAGCATCATGCCGACACAGGTCCGATAGGGCAGGTCTTCGTAGCGCGCCATTCCGTCAGGGCTCCAGACAATCCGGCCGGCAAAGCCGGGGATTTTACAGATGCGGCCAACCGGCGGATGGTGGGCTGATCCGGTACGGCCTAGCTTGATTTTGATTTCAGCATCGCCGTTGTCAATGGCACCAGCATGATGCCACGGGCTTCCAGCGTCTTGCTCCAGGCCGAAAGCCGCTCGATGGAAATCGGCAGCGCCGAGGCGGTGCCGACCGCAGTGCCGCGCTCCCGTGCGATGGTCTCGAGTTTCGCCAGTGCGCGGTCGATTTCGAGCGTGGTCGGAACCGCGTCGATGGTCAGGTCCGCCTTGGCGAACGGCATCGCCTGGCCGGCTGCCAGCGAGGCCGCGACGCTGCGCGGCGCCGAGCCGTCGTCGAAATAGCTCAGGCCCCGCTTGGCCGCCTCGCGCACTACCGGCTGCATCACATTGTCCGAGACGACGAAGCGCGCACCCATGAAATTGGCGATTCCCGCATAACCCTGGAAGCGGCTGAGATGCCAGTGCAGGCGGTCGAGGTTCTGCTCGGCGCCGAGGGTCGAAAGCAGCGTCTGTGGGCCGGGATCGTTGTCGGGATAGTCGAAGGGCTCCATCGGTACCTGCAGCAGGATCTCGTGCCGCTGCGCGCGGGCGCGTTCTGCGAGCTTGGTGGGATCGGCGCCATAGGGCGTGAATGCCAGGGTCACCGCCGGAGGCAGTTTTACGATGGCGTCCACCGTCTTGGCGGCGCCAACGCCGAGTCCGCCGACCACGACCGCGATCACAGGCATCTTGGCCGCCTTGGCACGGTCGGCTTCCGCCGCATAGACGGTGAAGGGCTTCAAGCCGTCGGCCATGACGGGAATCATGCCGTAGCGGCCTTTTTCCAGCAGGCGCTGGTCGATCCCGGCCATCGGCACAGGGGCCTGCTCGCTGCCATCCTTTCCTGCAGCCGCGTTGCCGCCGACCACGAATTCCTGCCGCTTGCCGCTCGATCCGTCGATGACGGTGATAGTCTGCTGGCCGCCCGGGCTAGCCTGATGCTGCCCGGCCGCTGGTTTGCTGTCGGCGGTCGAAGGGGTGCTCGTTGCGGTCTCGGACCCCGGAGCGGGCTGCCGCAGCACGATCTTGGCTTGCGGCTCGCCGCCCAGCGGATCGTCATTGAACAGGGCAAAGCCGATAAAGACGGTCAGGAACAGGCCGAGCAGTACGGCAAGGGCCTGCGTCGCCGTGAACGGCAGGCGGAACCGGCGCGCAGGGCGCGTAACAGCATCCTGCCCGAGCGGCGTGCTCAGATCGTCGGCCGCTTCCGCCATGAATCTCCCCGAATCACCGCTGGCGAAGATAGCACGGCAGGCCAAAATCGCGGCGGTTCCACGGCGTAAGGGGCGCTGCCCGAGCATGGTTCCAGGCCCCGAAGCCGCAAAGCGCGCGCGTCCGTGAAGGGCCGAGTTCGACCGCGGAAGACCCGAAATGAAAAGGGCGGCCCGAAGGCCGCCCTTATTCCCGATGGAGAACTTAGTTAGCGGCCTTGGCCGGCGGCTTGTCCGTCGTGGTCGGCCCGCTGGTGCTTGCCGTGGCCTTGATGCCGTGCAGCAGATCGGCTGCGGTCTTCAGCGCCTTGTCGTCCTTGGCATCCGGCGGCACGTAGGACTGCGAGCCCGTCTTCTCGTCGCCGTCGTTCTTCAGGTGACCGCGCAGCGAGGCCTCGCCCTTGGTGTCGGTGCGCGCCTTCAGCTCTTCCGGCACGTCCTGCAGCACCTCGATGTCGGGCACGATACCCTTGGCCTGGATCGATTTGCCCGACGGGGTGTAGTAGCGCGCGGTGGTGAGCCGCAGCGCGCCGTTGCCGGAGCCGAGCGGGATGATGGTCTGCACCGAGCCCTTGCCGAACGATCGCGTGCCGACCAGCGTCGCGCGCTTGTGGTCCTGCAGCGCGCCGGCGACGATTTCCGAGGCCGAGGCCGAGCCGCCGTTGACCAGCACGATGACCGGCTTGCCCTTGGTGAGGTCGCCGGCATGCGCGGCGCGGCGCTGCGTCTCCTCGGCATTGCGGCCGCGGGTGGAGACGATCTCGCCACGCTCAAGGAACGCGTCGGAGACGGTGACCGCTTCCTCGAGCAGGCCGCCCGGGTTGTTGCGGAGGTCGATGATGAAGCCCTTCAGCTTGTCGGCGCCGATCTGCGTCGAGAGATTGTTGATCTCGCGCTTCAGGCCCTCGGTGGTCTGCTCGTTGAAGGTGGTGATGCGGATATAGGCGATGTCGTCCTGCTCGACGCGGGCGCGCACCGAACGGACGCGGATGTTGTCACGCACCAGCGTCACTTCGATCGGATTGTCCTGGCCCTTGCGGATGATCTTCAGCCGGATCTTGGTGTTGACCGGACCGCGCATCTTCTCGACGGCCTGGTTCAGCGTGAGGCCCTGAACCTGCTCCTCGTCAAGCTGGGTGATGATGTCGTTGGCCATGATGCCGGCCTTCGATGCCGGCGTATCGTCGATCGGGGAGACTACCTTGATCAGACCGTCTTCCATGGTGACTTCGATGCCGAGGCCGCCGAACTCGCCGCGGGTCTGCACCTGCATGTCACGGAAGCTCTTGGCGTCCATGTAGCTGGAATGCGGATCGAGGCCGGCCAGCATGCCGCTGATGGCGGATTCGACGAGCTTGGAGTCGTCAGGCTTCTCGACATAGTCGCTGCGCACGCGCTCGAACACGTCGCCGAACAAATTGAGCTGGCGATAGGTGTCGGAGGTCGCAGCGCGCGCGGTCGAGCCCATCAGCACGGCGCGCGGCTGCGTGACCATCAGAGTGAGAGCCGCGCCGGTCGCGGCGCTGAGGAGAATGAGTGAAGTCTTGCGCATCATCCGCGAACCTTTTCGCCTTCATTTGCGGCCCACCATGGGCCTGGATCGATTGGAGTGCCGTCCTTACGGAACTCGACATAGAGCACAGGTTGGCTCGCGTTGGTGGCGAGGATCGACGCCACCTGGGAGGTTTTTCCCATGGTCGCGACCGGTTCCCCCGTAAGCACAAACTGGCCGATGTTTACCGAAATGCGCTCCATCCCGGCGATCAGGACATGATACCCGCCACCGGCATTGAGGATCAAGAGTTGTCCGTAGCTACGGAAGGGACCGGCATACACAACCCAGCCATCGCACGGGGTTGTGACCTGCGCGCCGGCCCGGGTTGCCAAAGAAATGCCTTTTTCGACGCCGCCCGCTCCGTCGGAGCCGCCAAAATCGCGAATCTTCGCGCCGTTAACCGGATAGGCGAATAATCCCTTGGCGGAGGCAAAGGCGATCGCCGGGCTCTGCCGGGATTGATCCTTGAATAGGGCCGATTTGGGCTTGCTGTCCGAGGTTGCCGGGGTGCCCTGCATTGTGGCCGCCGCCGCCGCTTTCGCCGCCGTTTTCAGGTCCTGCTCCATCTTGGCGATCAGGCCCTGCAGATTGTCGACCTGCCGGGAAATGACCACGGCCCGGGCGCTCTCGGCCTCCATGTCCTTTTCGATCGCGGCCTGCTTGCGCTGACGCTCGTCGACGAGCGCGCTCAGCTTGACGTGGTCGTCCTTCAGGCGGTCGCGATCGATCGCGAGCTTGTCGCGCTCGGCGGCGATCTGCTTGCGCAGCGCCACGAGTTCGCTGAGATCGGCCGTCAGTCTTTCCGCTCGCCCGCGCAGTTCCGGCACCACGGCACCTAGCAGCATCGCCGTGCGCAGCGATTGCAGGGCGTCCTCGGGGCGGACCAGCAGTGCGGGCGGCGAGCGCCGTCCGGCGCGCTGCAGCGCCGCCAGCACCTCGACGATTTCCGTGCGGCGCGAATCCAGCGAAGCGCGGATCTGCCCCTCTCGGTCGTCGAGCGGGCGCAGCCGCGTTTCGGCATCGCCGATGCTGGTCTCGATGGCGCGCACTTTCGCGGCGGTGTCGATCAGCTGCTGGTTGAGCTTGCTGCGGTCCTGGCCGATGGCGGCGATCTCGGCCTGCAGCTTCTGTCTGAGCTCGGCGGCGTTCTTCTGTTCGATGCGCGCGGCTTCCAGTTCCTGCTCGCGCTGCTTGATGGCGTCGGCCGACACGGCGGCCGGCTGGGCCGTCTGCGCCAGCACGGGCTGCGTCAGGCCTGCCGGCAGCAGCGCAAGGGAGAGGACGAGGAAGACTGACGACCGCGGGCTGCTCCCGGCGGGGGCGGCAATCGAATTTCTCTTCCGTGCCGGCTGCATCTTTTTCGTTGCGCCATTCATGCGCGGTGATAGGGGTGGCCGGCCAGGATCGTCGCGGCCCGATAGATCTGTTCCAGGAGCATGAAGCGGACCATCTGGTGCGGCCAGGTCATGGCGCCGAACGCGATCACGAGCTTAGCTTTGCTGCGCAATTCGGGCGAAAGTCCGTCCGCGCCGCCGATAACGAAAATTACATCCGTCGCGGCATCGCGCAAACGGCCCAAATTCCGGGCAAATGCCGCACTGTCGATGCTCTTGCCGTGTTCGTCCAGCGCCACCAGCGCGTATTTTGCCGGGAGGAGAGCCGACATGGCCGCCGCCTCTTCGGCGATTCGCGTGGCCGCATCGCGCGCGCGGCTTTCCGGAATTTCATGAATCTCGAGGCCGCGAAAGCCGAGCCTGCGGCCGATGTCGTCGAAGCGCCCGCGAAAGCGTTCGGCAAGCTCCCGTTCGGGCCCTTGCTTCAGCCGGCCGACAGCGACGACGATGAGGCGCATAAAAACCCGTCTTCCTGCGCACCTGACAGCGCGCAGTGCAAGGTACATTCGCGCCCGCCGATTCGCATCGGCTTGACTTGCCTAGATCGCCTTCGCCGTCGTCGGATTCTGCGTCCACAACCGCTCGAGGTTGTAGAATTCGCGAACCTCCGGCCTGAATACGTGCACAATCACGTCGCCGGAATCGATCAGCACCCAGTCGCAGTTGGGCATGCCCTCGACATGGAGATTCTTGATTCCGTTTTCCTTCAGGGCCTTGGTGACATTTTCCGCGATCGCGCCGACGTGCCGGTTGGCCCGGCCCGTGGTGACGACCATGTAGTCGGAATATGCAGATTTGCCGCGAAGGTCGATGGTGACCGTTTCTTCCGCCTTCATGTCGTCGAGGCGGGAGAGGATCATATTCAGCGTCTTGTCGGCGTCGTTTTGCGCCTTCAAGGCCGCAGCTCGGGTCGATGTTTTACGCGTCTTCGGTAAAACCGACTTGGACAATACAGGTGTGGCCAGGGACCATTTCCTTTCACTGTATCGCAAGGCCGAATCCCTCGGCCCCGCCAACCATACTACGCATGTGGGGTTAATGGTTTCAATATTCCAGTAACCACCACACGACACTCACGAGTGTTGCCTATTTACCCGCCAGCTCCCGTCCGGGTTCCTGAGTCCGGTCGAGGACATCTCGAGTTTCATGCCCGTGAGGAAGACCCAGGCGGGCGCGCGCTGGTCCAGCAGGCTCTGCGCCTCGTTCTCTGGCAACCGGTAGCGCGACAGCGCCTGCGCCGCGGGCGCGGCGAGCGCGCGAAAACTTTGCGGCGGGCGGTCGATCACGGCAATCGGCACCTCGGCGGCGATGCGCCGCCAGTCCTTCCAGCGATGGAACTGCGCCAGGTTGTCCGCGCCCATGATCCATACGAAGCGCACACCCGAAACCCGGCGGCGCAAATGCGTGATCGTGTCGACAGTGTAGCGGGTGCCGATGACAGCTTCGAGACAGCTGACGTCGATGCGCGGATCCTCGGCGACGTCTGTTGCCGCCTGCGCGCGCTCGGCCAGGGCATGCAGTCCATGATGCTCCTTCAGCGGATTGCCGGGACTTAGCAGCCACCACACGCGGTCGAGCTTGAGGCGCTTGATCGCGAACAGGCTGATGGCGCGGTGCGCCGCATGCGGCGGATTGAAGGAGCCGCCGAGCAGGCCGATACGCATGCCCTTGCTGTGGAGCGGAATGGCTTGCGCGGCGGAGGATGACGCGACGCTGGCAGGCTTCAACGGGCCATCCCCGGAAAGCTGATCACGGCCGCGTCTGCCCGGTGCCGTGCACGCGATACTTGAAGCTGGTCAACTGCTCGGCGCCGACCGGCCCGCGGGCGTGGAATTTGCCGGTGGCGATGCCGATCTCGGCGCCGAAACCGAACTCGCCGCCATCGGCGAACTGCGTCGAGGCGTTGTGCAGCACGATCGCCGAATCGACTTCGTTGAGGAATTTCTGCGCGGCGGCGGCGTCTTCGGCGACGATCGCGTCGGTATGGCGCGAGCCGTGCGTGTGGATGTGCGCGATCGCCTCGTTGACGCCATCGACGACGCGCGCAGCGATGATCGAATCGAGATATTCGGTGTCCCAATCCTCGTCGGATGCCGGTTTCACCCGCGCATCGACCTTCTGCACGGCGGCATCGCCGCGCACCTCGCAGCCGGCGTCGATCAGCATCGTCACCAGCGGTTTCAGATTGGCACCGGCCGCCGCGCGATCGACCAGCAGCGTCTCGGCGGCGCCGCAGACGCCGGTGCGCCGCATTTTTGCATTCAGCACGATCGACTTCGCCATGTCGGTGTCGGCGGACTTGTCGATATAGACGTGATTGACGCCCTCGAGATGCGCGAAGACCGGCACGCGTGCCTCCTGCTCGACGCGGGCAACCAGGCTCTTTCCCCCGCGGGGCACGATGACATCGATGCCGCCTTCGAGGCCCGACAGCATCAGGCCGACGGCGGCGCGGTCGCGCGTCGGCACCAGCGTGATCGCGGCTTCCGGCAGCCCTGCTTCGCGCAGGCCCTGCACCAGGCATTCGTGGATGGCGCGGCACGAACGGAAACTCTCGGAGCCGCCGCGCAGGATCACGGCATTGCCTGATTTCAGGCACAGCGCACCGGCATCGGCCGCGACATTGGGCCGGCTCTCGAAGATCACGCCGATCACGCCGAGTGGCACGCGCACGCGCTCGATGGTCATGCCGTTCGGCCGCTGCCAGCTCTCGGTGACGACGCCGACGGGATCGGCAATGCCGCGCACGACCGCAATGCCATCGGCCATGGCGTCGACGCGCGCTTGTGTCAGGGTCAGCCGGTCAAGGAATGCGGAAGTCGCGCCGCCTGCCTTCGCCTCCACGACGTCCTCGGCATTGGCCGCCAGGATGTTCGCCGCATGGCTGCGAATGGCCCGCTCGACGGCCTGAAGCGCCCGGTTCTTCTGCTCCGGCGGCGCCAGCGCCAGCACCCGCGCGGCCGCGCGCGCGTCCTTGGCGAGGTCGCTCATCAGGGCGGGCAGGTCGGCAGTGCCGTCGATGGTCTTCAGGGCGGTCGTCATGGCGGTCTTGATGCGGTCTTTGGCCTTCGATTAAGGCCTTCTCCTAGCACGGAAATCGGCCTCTTGCGAGGCGTGGCGGCGGTATGGCAGCCGGGCGCCGACCGGAATTTGCGAGGTCGGCCAATGGCCTACTTCGCCGGGACGGTCCCCTTTGGGCCGATCACCAGATCGTCCCGGTGGATCATCTCCGACCTTCCGCTGACGCCGAGGATCGCCGTCACGTCGGGCGAGGAGCGACCCTTGATTTTCTCGGCATCCTCGGCGTCGTAGGCAACCAGGCCACGGCCGATTTCGTGGGTGTCGGGGCCGCGAACGATCACGGCATCGCCGCGGGCGAACGCACCATCGACGCGGATCACGCCGGCCGGCAGCAGGCTCTTGCCGGCGCGCAGCGCGCTGACGGCGCCGGCATCGATGGTGAGCGTGCCCTTCGGCTCCAGCGAGCCAGCGATCCAGCGCTTTCGCGCGGTAACGGGATTGGCCGGCGTCAGGAACCAGGTGCAGCGGCCGCCATCGGCGACCGCGGCAAGCGGATGCTCGATCTTGCCGGACGCGATCAGCATATGCGTGCCTGACGTGGTGGCGATCTTGGCCGCCTCGATCTTGGTGAACATGCCGCCGCGCGACAGCTCGGATTCGGCCGCGCCCGCCATCGCCTCGATCTCCGACGTCACCGACTCCACGACCGGAATCAGCTTGGCATCCGGATTGGCGTTCGGCGGCGCGGTGTAGAGGCCGTCGATGTCTGAAAGCAGGATCAGCAGGTCCGCGCTTGCCATGGTGGCGACGCGCGCGGCGAGGCGGTCGTTGTCGCCGTAGCGGATTTCGTTGGTGGCGACCGTGTCGTTCTCGTTGATCACGGGCACGGCGCGCCACTCCAGGAGCTTTGCGATGGTCGAGCGTGCGTTGAGATAGCGCCGCCGTTCTTCCGTGTCCTGCAGCGTCACCAGGATCTGGCCGGCGCCGATGCCGTGATCGCCGAGCACTTCCGACCAGATGCGCGCCAGCGCGATCTGGCCGACGGCGGCCGCCGCCTGGCTCTCCTCGAGCTTGAGCTGGCCGCGCGGCAGTTTCAGCCGGCTGCGGCCGAGCGCGATCGAGCCGGAGGAGACCACCATCACGTCGCGGCCCTCGCCATGCAATTTGGCGATGTCGGCGGCCAGCGCCTTCAGCCACGGCGCGCGTACTTCGCCCTTGGCGGAGTCGATCAGCAGCGACGATCCGACCTTGACGACGATACGGCGGAAATTCTTCAGCGCGGGACGTTTCATGAGCGATCTTTTGCAGCAGCAGGCCTTTCCGCGCAAGCGGCCCGGCCGGTCCCCGCGACTTGTTGGTTATTTCCCGCCGCGGTCTCGTCTGGTCTAATGCGGGCAAAGGATGCAAGAGGAGAGGAAACCCATGAATCGCCGGGAATTTGTCGTCGGAGGGCTGGCGCTGTCAGCGGCAGCGGGGACCGATCCGGGATGGGCGCAGTCCGGCCCGCTGACCAAGATCATTTTTCCCTTCGCGGCCGGCGGCAGCGGTGACATGCTGTGCCGCCAGCTGGCGCAATATCTCCCCGCGCTGCTGGACCGCAACTTCATCGTCGAGAACCGCACCGGCGGCGACGGGCTGATCGGCATCCGTGCTGTCAAGGGCGCGGCTCCCGACACGGCTACCATACTGGTGACCACAGGCCCCACCATGTACTTGCTGCCGATGGTGGAGAACCAGCCGAGCTACGATTCGGCAAAGGACTTTGTCCCGGTCTCTCAGCTCGCCCGCTTCGAATTCGTGGTCGCGGTGAGCCCGTCGATCGGCGTCACCGACTTCAAGCAACTGGTGGACTGGATCAAGGCCAATCCTTCAAAGGCAAGCTATGGCGTACCGTCCAGCGGCACCATTCCACATTTCACCGGCTGGCAGCTCGAAAAGGCTCTTGGTCTTTCCATGACGCGTGTGGCGTATCGCGGTTCGGCCCCAATCATCAGCGACCTCATCGGCGGTCATTTGCCGATTTGCGTGACGACGCTCTCGGACACCATCACCCAGCATCGCGCCGGTGGCATCCGCATCGTGGCGGTGAGCGGCCCTTCGCGTTCGCCGTTCCTGCAGGATGTGCCGACACTGAAGGAAGCCGGGGTCGATCTCGTTGCCGACGGCTGGTACGGCATGTGGCTGCCCGCCGGTTCGCTGCCTGAATTTGCGAAGAAATTGAGTGCCGCCGCTGCCGAGGTGCTGGCCCGGCCGGACGTGAAGGAGAAGCTGAACGCCGTCACGCTGATCCCGGTCGGCTCGACGCCGGAGGAATTGACGAAAGCACTCGCCGCCGACACCGCGTTCTGGCAGCCGATCGTCAAGGCGACGGGCTACAAGATCACGAATTAGCGGGAAGAGATTCCCCTTTATGGATGAGTTTCGCGGCAAATGGCGGACAAGCCGCGATGGCGGCCGTAATCGCCCCGGCATCGAGCTCGCTTGCCAACCCGATGCAAACGAGGCGGCCAGGGCCTTGCACGGCGGACGGCGCGGGCTCGACTGAACAGCGCTGGCCCATGACGTGAATGGCAGCAAGTGCGCCGCGCCGGTCAGCGACGATGCCCTTGGCGCGCAGCAGATGCAAAGAAGCATTTGCCAGCGCGGCTGCCAGCGCCTCGGGATCGCCGTCGCCCGCAATTTCCATGCTGATCGAGGCAAGCTGCGTTGCCGGATCGTGGCTGCTGGCGAGGAAACGCCCGGTATTCGGCTCGCCGTGCTGCATCAGGATCAGGTCGGGCGGTACGGCCGCGCGCCGCGCCGGCACCACGCCTGCCCGCGGCGCGACCTCGCTCAGCCAGGCGCGCACGGCGGCAACCTGCTCCGGCGAAACCAGGTCGATCTTGTTCAGGACGACGATGTCGCTTGAGGCAAGCTGTGCCAGCACGGTATCTCCCATGTAGCGGTCGGCGGCGCGCTGCCGGACGGTCTCGGCATCGGCGAGTGCGACGATGCCGTTGAGATCGATGTCCGGCATCAAACGCAACGATTGCGCGATCGATTGCGGCAACGCCACGCCGCTGGTCTCGATCAGGAGGTGATCGATCGGCCGCTTGCTGGCCCTGAGCTCCATGATGGCCGCGAGTAGGTCGCTGCCGAACGAGCAGCAGATGCAGCCGCCGGATATGTTGAGCAGGTTGCCCTCGCGCGCCTCGATCAGGTCGGCATCGACAGGCAGTTCGCCGAAATCGTTGACGAGGACGGCAAGCCGGCGCCCGCCGGCGCCGCGGAGCAGCGCGTTGACCAGCGTCGTCTTGCCGGCGCCGAGATAGCCGCCGATCAGCGTCGCCGGCAGGCGCGCGGTCATATCGCGGCCGCAGGGAAGGGCCGGCCTCCCAGCACCGTCCCCCAGACCCGCACATCCTTCAGCCGCTCACCGCCGATTTCGGCGGGATCGTCCTCCAGCACGGCAAAGTCGGCGCGCTTGCCGCATTCGATGGAGCCGATCTCGCCGTCGAGGCCGAGCGTATAGGCGGCGCCAAGCGTGATGGTTCGCAGGGCGTCGGCGACCGCAATCCGCTCGCTCTCGCCGAGCACGCGCCCGCTCGCGGTCCTGCGGTTGACGGCGCACCAGGCGGTGAACAGCGGCCCGAGCGGGGTCACCGGCGCATCCGAATGGATCGCCAACGGAACGCCGTTGGCCAATGCGGTGGCGCAGGCATTCATGCGCTCGGCGCGCTCAGGGCCGACGGTCAGGGCGTAGTGCTGGTCGCCCCAGTAGAAGTGATGGTTGGGAAACAGGTTCACGCACATGCCGAGCGAACGCATGCGGCGGAACTGCGCCTGGCTGGCGAGCTGGCAGTGCTGCAGCGTGAAACGGTGGTTGGGGGAAGGGTGCTTGCGCAGCGCGAGCTCGAGCATGTCGAGCACGAGGTCGGTCGCCTCGTCGCCATTGGTGTGGCAATGCACCTGCACACCGGCGGTGAGCGATCGCTCGAGGATGTCCCGCAACTGTTCCGGTGCGACATACCACAGGCCGTTGGGCGAACCGTTGTAATAGCCCGGCGCCTTCAGCCGAGCCGAAAAGCCCTGGATCGAGCCATCAACCACGACCTTGATCTTGCCGAGCCGCAGGCGGTCGGTGGCGCGCTTGCCGAGCTGCACGACGCGATCCACCAGCTCGGCCGGTGAAATCTCGCGCGCGACCCGCAGCGGCACGACCCGTGCCGGAAAGTCCTTCTCGGCGGTGACGCGCAGCATCATGTCGACGGCCGGATCGGGCAGCAGGTTGGCGAGGTCGGCTGCGGTTGTGACGCCCGCGCGTACGCAGAGCCGGGCAAACGCACGCAACCCCGGCTCGTCGGAGGCGAGCAGCCCGCGATCGAGTCCGACATGCGGCCCGATCGGCGTCATCACCTCCGGGCCCTTCATCTCGCCGGCCGGCAGTCCTTCGTCGTCGAGCGGGATGCCGGGATGATTGACGCCGGGACGCAGCATGCCGGCCAGTTCCAGCGCCTTGCTGTTGACGTTCATGATGTGGCCGCTGGCGTGCATGATGCCGATCGGCCGCGTCGTGGAGACGCGATCGAGATCCTTTCGGGTCATGCGGCGGTTGTCGAAATAGATGGGATCGAGCGCCCAGCCGGTCAGCGGCGTTGCGGGATCGGACGACGTATGGGCCTGCTGAAGGCGGGCGATGACGTCCTCGATCGTCTTCGCCCCCGGCCAGATTTTGCCGTTGGGATCGGTGCGGTCGAAATAGCCGCAATAGACAAAGCTCCACATCGAGCCTTCCGCGACATGGCTGTGGCCCTCGACCAGCCCCGGCATCAGCACCTTGTCGGCGAAAGTCTTGTCGAGATGGTATTCGCCCCAACCGGCAAGCTCCTGCAGGTTACCGGCTCCCAGAACATATCCGTCGCGGACCGCCACATGGGTGGCGAGCGGCCGCGCCGGGTTCATGGTCAGGATCTTGCGGGCCTGGTGGATCGTTATCATTGCTTTTCCTTTGTCCATGTCCGCGCGCAAGTGCCTATGGCGACGACCGCGCTTCGATCCGCGCGCGGATGGCAGCAAGCTCCGCCTCGTCCCAGATGCCGATCAGGATGCCGCCCTTGACCTGAAGCTGGTTCTCCGCGTAGGCGGCAATCTTCGCGTTCGGCGTCGTGATGTGCATTTTCGGATGCAGCGCCCAGTCGAACAGCGCCGCCTGCAGCCGTGCCACGATGTCGGCGCAGGCCGGGTCCGCGCCGCGGTCGGCGAATTCCTGCGGATCGGTTTGCAGGTCGTACAGCATCGGGCGGAAGCCCGAGGCGTGAATGTATTTCCAGCGGCCGTCGAACGCCATGAACAGCCGGCATTGCTCGATCGGCTGGTTCAGCTTGAGCCGCACGTCCTGCATGGAATAGTCGTATTCGGAGAACAGCACCTTGCGCCAGGCGGGCGATTGCCCGCGCAGCAGCGGCAGCAACGAGCGGCCCTCGAGGATGTGATCGGGCGGCGTTCCGCCAAAATAATCGATGAAGGTTGGCGCAAGATCGATGCCTTCGACCAGCGCATCGCAGACGGTGCCGCGCGTCGAATCCGCCTCTTTCGAGGGATCGATCACGATCAGCGGGATCCTCGCCGACTGGTCATGGAACAGATCCTTCTCGCCCATCCAGTGATCGCCGAGATAATCGCCGTGATCGCTGGTGAACACGATCATGGTGTTGTCCAGCAGGCCGCGTGCTTCCAGAAACTTCATCAGCACGCCCATCTGGTCGTCGATCTGGGTGATCAGGCCCATATAGGCGGGGATCACCTTCTCCCGCGCCTCGTCGCGCGACATGTTGCGCGAGTAGCGCATGTCCATGTAGGCCGAGAAAACAGGATGCGCCTCCTGTCGCTCCTTCTCGGAGCGGATCGCAGGCAGCACATCCTTTGCGCCGTACATGCTGTCGTAGGGTTTTGGCGCAATGTAGGGCCAGTGCGGCTTGATGTAGGACAGATGCAGGCACCATGGCCGGCCGTCGACCTCCGCCTCCGTGATGAAATCCATTGCGCGGCGCGTCATGTAGGGCGTCTCGGACAGTTCTTCCGGAATGCGTGCGGTCTTGTCGGCATGGACCAGCAGCCAGCCGTTCTGCAATTCGCCGTTGGCGTCGGCGCCGGAATTGGCCCAGTGCTCCCAGGGATTTTCAGCGTCATAGCCTTTTTCGCGCAGCCAGGAGTCATAACGCGGCCGTGGCCGCTGCGTCGGATGCAGGCCGTCGTCGCGCTCATAGGGCTCGAAGCCGCATTCGCTGACATGCACGCCGATGATGGAGTCCGGCGCGATGCCGAGCATCTTCAGCCCTTCGAGGTCGGGCGCCATGTGGGTCTTGCCGACCAGCACGTTGCGCACGCCGATCTTGTTCAGGTGATCGCCGAGCGTCGGCTCGCCGACGCGCAGCGGCCAGCCGTTCCAGTGCGAGCCGTGCGAGCGCATGTAGCGGCCGGTGTAGAAGCACATCCGCGACGGGCCGCAGATCGGCGATTGCACATAGGCCCTGGAGAAGCGCACGCCGCGCATGGCCATGGCGTCGATGTTCGGGGTCTTGATCGTGGGATGGCCGGTGCAGCCGAGATAATCATGGCGAAGCTGGTCGCACATGATCCAGAGAACGTTCTTCGCGCGCGCCATGGTTCTTGTGCTTGATAGCTCTTCTTGTGTTTCGAGGCAGGCGCGATGCTGCGATATCGGGCCGCTGAAAACAAGTCAGCTATTTGCGCCTCACGCCGTCCACGGCTCCATTTCGGCGGTGCTTTTGGCCTTGCCGGACACCGGTGCCTCGCCGATCACCTCGGCGAGCGCGGCCAGCGCTTCCTTGACGCCCTGGCCGGTCGCCGCCGACAGCAGCAGCGGCGTCTTTTTCGCCGCGCGCTTCAATCGATCCTTCTGCTTCTTCAATTCGTCCGGCGCCATGGCGTCGATCTTGTTCAGCGCGACGATCTCGATCTTGTCGGCCAGCTGCCCCTCATAGGCCTCGAGCTCGGTGCGCACTGTCTTGTAGGCCTTGCCGGCATGTTCGCAGGTCGCATCGATCAGGTGCAGGAGCACGCGGCAGCGCTCGACATGGCCGAGGAAGCGGTCGCCGAGGCCCGCGCCTTCATGCGCGCCCTCGATCAGCCCTGGAATGTCCGCCAGCACGAATTCGCGGCCGCCCGCATTCACGACGCCGAGCTGTGGATGCAGCGTGGTGAAGGGATAGTCCGCGATCTTCGGCTTGGCGGCGCTGACCACCGAGAGAAAGGTGGACTTCCCCGCATTGGGCAGGCCGACAAGGCCGGCGTCCGCGATCAGTTTCAGCCGCAGCCAGATCCAGCGTTCCTCACCGGGCGCGCCGGGATTGGCGTTGCGCGGCGCGCGGTTGGTCGACGACTTGAAATGCGCATTGCCGAAGCCGCCATTGCCGCCCTCGGCGAGCACGAATTTTTCGCCGAGCTTGGTGAAATCGTGGATCAGCGTCTCGCGGTCCTCGTCGAACACCTGCGTGCCGACGGGCACTTTCAGCACGATCGGCTTGCCGTTGGCGCCATGGCGGTCCTTGCCCATGCCATTCTCGCCCTTCTTGGCCTTGAAGTGCTGCTGGTAGCGGTAGTCGATCAGCGTATTCAGCCCGTCCACGCATTCGAGGACGACGTCGCCGCCGCGCCCGCCATTGCCGCCCGAGGGCCCGCCGAACTCGATGAACTTTTCGCGCCGGAACGCCACGCAGCCATTGCCGCCGTCGCCGGATCGGACATAGACCTTTGCCTCGTCAAGGAATTTCATGGGGGTTAGGTAAGGCAGGGGAGCCGGTGCGGCAAGCGTCTTCGCAGCCGAAAAGCGCGAAAACGGCTTAGCCTTCGCGACCCCGCGGATTCATCATCAACCTCGCAGCCAATCGTTCCGATGCGGAAGAGCCGTCTTTACTCAGGCGCGCGGGAAGGCTGTCAGGCTGCGATGCTACAAGTTGGGGTAGCCGAATATCAAATGCTGCGCCCGCGAACAAAATCCGCAGATTATGATCCAATTCACACGACATCACGGGACGACGGGTGCAGGATAGTGGCCACCGAGGTCGAAGACCTGCGGCAGGATCGATACGAGCTCTCGGGCTGGTCCGGCGCTTGTGAATTTTGCATTTGCCGCCGCTTGGCCTTGCTAAGCGAGCGGAGTACCCAACAATAGATGTTTCCGAGCGATGACGCGGCAGATGGTAAGAGACGACCGCCCGAACGCGCTGGATAGTCCCCAGTGGGTCACGCGAACGCTGTTGTTCGCTGACGTCGTCGAGTCCGTGCGATTGATGCAGGAGAACGAAAGCGACGTTGTGCAGCGATGGCGCAGGTTCGTCGCTCTCGCCGAGAAGGAAGTCTTTCCTCCGAACGGAGGCCGTCTCGTCAAGAGTCTCGGTGATGGTTTGCTGGTAGAGTTTCCGGTAGTGCCACCAGCGGTAAAGGCTGCGTTTGCGCTGCAGCGCGCCGGCCAAACGCTCAACGACGGCGTGTCGCCCAGCGAGCACATACTGTTGCGTATGGGTCTGCATCACGGTCATCTGATCGCCGACGATCACGACGTTTACGGCGCAGGCGTCAATCTTGCTGCCCGACTCACCGGCCTCGCGGGGCCGGGTGAGATTGTTGTGTCCGCGGATGTGCGCGATCAACTCACCCCTGTGCTTGATGCCGACATCGAGGATCTGGGGGCTTGCTATCTCAAGCATCTGCAGGAGCCCGTCCGCGCCTATCGCGTGGGTCCACCCGGACCACGTCCGGTGATTGAACCCGGCACCATGGTCGCGGCGCAACTACTTCCAACGATTGCCGTCATTCCTTTCGTCGAACGCGCCGACAAGGGCGAGCACCATGTCATCGGCGAGGTTTTGGCCGACGAGATTATCGCGGCGCTGTCCCGATCGACCGAGCTCAATGTCATCTCGCGGCTGTCGACTACCGTGTTCCGCGGGCGCGAAGCCTCCGTCGCCGAAGTCAGCCGCTATCTGACCGCCAATTATGTGCTGTCCGGCGCTTATCGCACAGTCGGCAACAAACTCCGCCTCAATGTCGAGCTGGCGACGTCGGATCCGGGAACGATCGTCTGGTCGGACACCTTGGAAGGTGGTGTCGAAACCATCGTCAGCGGCAGGGACGGTATAGTCAACGACATCGTCACTGCCGTCGGTATGGCGATAATGTCGCGCGAGTTGCAGCGCGCGCAGACCCACCCGCTGCCCACGCTGGAAAGCTATACTCTGCTGATGGGAGCAATCGCATTAATGCACCGCCTGTCGCGCAAGGATTTCGACCGGTCGCGGGAAATGCTGGTCGCACTCACCGAGCGTTTGCCGCGGCAGGCGATCCCTTGGGCGTGGCTTGCGAAATGGCATGTGTTGCGTGTCCAGCAGGGCTGGATGAATGACCCCGGGGTCGACGCGCAATTCGCACTGGATTTCTGCCGTCGTGCTCTCCAGGCCGATCCGCAGTGCTCGCTGGCGATGACAATGGCGGGCTTCGTGCATACCAATCTGCTGAAGCAACTCGACCTTGCCGAAGAACAATACGATCTCGCCTTGCGTATCAACCCTAACGACGGCCTTGCGTGGCTTCTGAAGGGAACGCTCCACGCCTTCAAAGACGAAGGAGCGATTGCCGTCGAACATACCGAGCGATCGTTGAAACTGTCGCCGCTCGACCCGCACCGCTACTTCTACGATTCGCTTGCGGCAACGGCTGCGCTGTCGGCCGGGCAGTACCAGCGTGCGATAGATCTTGCTACGATTTCGCTGCGCGCCAATCGCACCCATACCTCGACCTTCCGCGCGTTGGCGATCGCGCAATGGCAGCTCGGCCTTCATAGCGAGGCGCGGAAGACAGTAAGTGAACTGATGCGGCTCGAGCCAAGCCTCACCGTCACCCGTTATCGCGAGCGTCATCCGAGCGGCGGGTATGAAACCGGCAGGATCTGGTCGAGCGCATTGGAAGCAGCGGGCGTGCCGCTGTAGCAATTGTGAAAGGGCAGGACAATGAGCACCATGGGTCCAGAAGGCGGCGCTAGCTTGTTGGGTGGCGCCGGAGGAGCGGGCGGTGCGGGAGGTGCTGGTGGTGCGGGAGGCGCAGGTGGTGCTGGAGGCGCGGGTGGTGCTGGAGGAGCTGGCGGCGCGGGCGGTGCATCGTTTGGCGGGTATGGCTCGCCAATCGTCTCCGGAGCCCTCATCATGGAACGCGACGGAATCGTCGGGACCTGGAGGGGTCAGACGCTCACCCCTGCAAATCAACGCCAGATCGATTATCCCAAGAACCTGAAGGACTGGGAACCTTGGGTCCGCGCAGCGATCATCGATTTCGAGTTGCTGTCGAATCTCTCGTTCAGCACTCACGCGGAAACATTCACGTACAATTCCAACGGTCAGCCGACGTCGAAGACATCCAACAGCTCTGTGACGGTGTGGAGCCTCAATACAGCGGCCACGTCGGCGAGCGATCCTACCCCGAAGGCCAACCCGGGCCGCATTGCAACGTTCATCCGGCCGGATGCGCAGGTTTTCAAGGAGCAGCTCGACTTTCTGGATCAGTATGCCGATCTGCGCGAGGACCGCGCCGCGGAGATTCTTACCCAGCTTGGTCCGCAATACGCTTTCTGGAGTTCGATAGTCTATCTGCATCCAGAGCGCACCAGGAAGACGATCGAGTTGCTCGATGCGGCGTTGCGGCTCGCGAATTTCGTCGAGATGCGCGTCAAGCATGCGCTCGCCTGCTATCGTCCGAATGAGCTGTCGCCGCAAGTGCAGCCGATTATCCTGACACCCGGGCACGGCACCTTTCCCAGCGGGCACTCGACCGAAAACCACATGATCGCGCGCATTCTCTGGGAGTTTCTCGGAAAGTCGGCCGACATCGGCGAACAGTTGATGCGGGCAGCTTCGCGCATCGCGGTCAACCGCACCGTCGCGGGCGTTCATTTCCCGGTCGACACCGCTGCAGGGCAGGTCCTTGGGCTTGCGCTCGGCCGCTATTTCATCCAGCGCGCCACCGGCGGCACGACTCCTTTCGACGCGTGGCGGTTCGACGGCGAGCGCTATCCGCGCACGCACGACTTCAGCTTCCACAAATTCTACAATACGATGAGCGGTGCGGAGCAGCCGGACCCGGCGGTCGACCCTCCGTTTATCGACTCAATCGCATCACAGCCCGCGCCGCCCAAATCCGAGATCCTCGGATGGCTCTGGGACGAAGCCGCAGAAGAATGGACGATCGCCTGACCGTTTTCAGGATGTGACCGATGGCCGAAGAAAAGCTTGTCGCGCCTTACGTGGAGTGGGCAATCGCCACCAATTTCGCCTTCTTGAAGGGCGAATGGTTCCGGGTCTTGCTCGAGCTCAAGAAGCCCGCGTCGATATTTGCCGCGCAACTGGATGACCTCAGCCTCGAAAAGCTGGTTCTCGTTCCGCCGATCTATCGGAATCCATCGCGAGAATTCCGCAAGGAAGACGCAACCTTCTGCATGGCAATCATGACACCGGAGGCACTGAGAGCGCTTGTCGCCCGGCAGGGCCGCCGCGAAGTTGTCGATGCGCTGGAACCGGTCAGGGCTTCGCTGTTGCGGATCGAACTCGGGACACCCGCGCCCGCCACCTTCAGCACGGCTCCGATCCCCGTCATCGGCCAAGAACTCGCTTCCAGCGTTCCGCGAAGAGCGATCGTTGCCGTCATCGACGACGGACTAGCCTTTGCGCACGAGCGTTTCCGATCTGCCGATCGCAAGAAAACGAGGTTCAAATACTTTTGGAATCAGGATGATCCTGCGATCAATGCGACCACAGGCCTCGGTTGGGGTCGCGAGTTCACCGAGGACGAGATTGATGACCTCCTGTCAAGGCATAAACACGGCGACTATGTCGACGAAGACGCCATTTACCTGGAAGCCGGTCAGCATCTTGCGGGCAGGCGCGCCACCCATGGTACGCATGTGATGGATGTAGCCTGTGGGCTCGATGCTGATGAAGTTGCTGAAAATTCGCCACACCTGATCGGCGTGCAATTGCCGAGATGGGTCACCCAGGATTCGTCGGGAGAGTTGCTGACGCCGGTGGCTCACGCTGCGATTGCCTACATCCTGGATCGGGCAGACAAGATTGCCTTGGCGTATGGCACGGGTGCTTTGCCTTTGGTGATCAACCTGAGCTACGGAACGATCGCTGGTCCGCACGACGGCTCGGGTGTGCTGGAAGCCGCAATCGATCAATGGATCGCCAACCGAGAGGCGGCGGCCCCGCTGCGTGTTGTGTTTCCGGCTGGCAACCATTATCTGGCGCGATGCCATGGCCACTTCAAATTGCCGCATGCGAGCCCGGGCCACCATCCTTCAAAGGAATTGCGCTGGCGCGTGCAGCCGGACGACAAGGCAGCCAGTATCACGGAAATCTGGCTCCCCAAGAGGCTGCATGATGGCACGCGTCCGAAGCTTGCCATTTCTGTGACGACGCCAACTGGTGATACCAGTGGCTGGATTCCGCCAGGCGGCGACTGGCTCTGGCCCTCGACCGATCCGAATGAGGTGCTCTTCCAGTTGAACTATTATGATCAGGCCGGTGACCGCCCCTGGATCAAGCTTGTCATGGCGCCCACGGCGCGGTTTGAGCCTATTAGGACGGCGCCCTCCGGAACCTGGCGTATCGAAATCAGGAACGATTGCAGCGAGGTCTTGGTCGATGCGTGGGTGCAGCGAGGTGACACGCCGTTCGGCTACCCGCTATGGGGACGGCAGTCCCGGTTTGACGACGAGGAGTATGTGCGCTTCGATCTGGCGGGTCGCCTCGAAGAAGACGACATCGCAGCCAGCTGGATCCGCAGGCGGGGAACGCAGAATGCGCTCGCCACCGGCAAGCACGCCGTGGTGATCGGGGGCTTTCGGCACGCTGACCGCAAGGCCAGCAGGTATTCTGGGGCCGGGCCGGTTGCCACCCCGCGCCGCGGTCCCGATGCCGTAGCGATTGCCGATGATTCCGTCGCCATGCATGGCATTCTCGCCGCTGGCACGCGGAGCGGTTCGGCGATCGCGCTCAATGGAACGAGCGTAGCCGCGCCGCAAGTTGCGCGGTGGATTTCGACATGGATGACGAAAGGGCTACGCAGCGATCGCGTCGCTGTGCAGTACTTTGCTGCAAATCACGATCCCAATGCGCCCGCACCGGGATCTCCCCGGGAATTGCGGCTTGGCAGGGGGCGGATCGACGGGCCAGAGCCCAACCATCAGCGGCGAAAGCGCTGGTGATGAGAGTCACTATCCCGGCCTTCGCCGGATCAAGAATTTCTGCGTCCCCTCCAGCACCAGCTCGCGGCGCTGGTTGTGCACCGTACTGCGCAGGGTTACCACGCCGGTGCTGCGGCCGGGGGTAAGCTCGATCACCTCCAGCGCGGGGTAGATGGTATCGTCGGCATAGACCGGCTTCAGGAATTTGCTGGACTGTTCGAGGAAGCCGACAAGCGATTCCTCAGTGACAAAGGGAAACAGGCCTGCACCGGGCGCGGTGTGCACCAGCGTCTGGAAACCGTGGGCGAGCAAATGCGGCATGCCGCGGGCGCGGCAATATTCGACGTCGTAGTGAATGGGGTGGGTGTCGCCGCTTGCAGCCTGGAAGGCCGCGAAGATCGCCGTGGTCTGGGTCCGGCCCGGCAGCACGAAGCGCTCACCAAGCACGAAATCCTCGAACCAGCGCTGCGCGGGCATCATGCGGTGCGTTGCGGGATCGAATTCGGTCATGGCGTTTCCTGCGACAATTGGTTCAAATCCGGCCCGTCGGGCTTGCCGTCGTGGCACACGCCCTTAAAACAGTGTGGCGCGGAAAACGGAAGGCCGGAAAGCGCCCGGCGTCAGCAATTCAGGCATGTCCCTCTTCGCAAGAACATCCGCCCTCGACGAACAATCCGCGCGGCTTGCCGGCATCGGGCTGATGCTGCTGTCGATCTTCATGTTCTCCTTTGGCGATGCACTCGGCAAATACATGGTCGCCACCTATTCGGTCGGGCAATTGCTGTGGCTGCGCGCGTGCGCGGCGCTTCTGCTTCTGGCGCCGATGATATGGCAGCAGCGCTCGGAATTCCGCCGGCTCGAACGGCCGTGGCTGCATGCGCTGCGGATCGCGCTGTCGACACTGGAAGTGGCGGCCTTTTTTCTCGCGACCGTCTATCTGCCGCTTGCGGACGTCATCACCTATTATCTGGCCTCGCCGATCTTCGTCACCGCGCTCTCCGGCCTCGTGCTGCATGAGAAGATCGGCTGGCGGCGCTGGAGTGCGGTCATGATCGGCTTCATCGGAGTGCTGATAGCGTTGAGGCCCTCAGCACAGACCGTGAGCTGGCCGGCGCTGATCGCACTCGCGGGCAGCATCTGCTTCTCCTTCCTGATGCTGATCACGCGATCGCTGCGCGGCACGCCGGACATCGTGCTGGCGTCGACGCAGTTTCTCGGCACCTTCACCCTCGGCGCCTTGATGGCGCCGATCGGCTGGGTGACGCCGACGCCCGGCAGCCTGGCGCTGTTCGCCGCCGCCGGCCTCATTTCCGTCTGCGCGCTGCTCTGCGTCAACCGCTCGCTGAAACTTGCGCCGGCTTCCGTCGTCGTGCCCTATCAATATTCCATGATCGTCTGGGCGGTGATCTTCGGCTATGTCGTGTTTTCGGACGTGCCCTCGCCCGCAACCATCATCGGGGCCGCCATCATCATCGGCGCCGGCATCTACATCTTCCTGCGCGAGCAGGCACTCGGACGCGAACAGTCCGCGGTCAATCCCCCGGCGTGAGGAGAGGGCCGATGACTCCGACTGCCACCGAGCGCGACGCGCTGTTCCAGGCTTTCGCCCGCGCGCTTTTCAAGAACGACATGGACGCCCTGTACGAGGTCGTCACGGCGAATTTCGTCTGGCGCTATCACGACGGCCTCTCGACCGAGCGCGTTCTCACCGGCCGCGACGCCATCCAGCGGCACATCGATGAGCGCAAGACGTTCTTCGCGTCGAGCCGCTTTCACGATGTCGTCTATCACCATTTGCCCGACATCTCCTTCATGACCTTCCGGGTCAGCGAGACGGTCCGCGCCACCGGCGAGCAGCGCGAGCAGCAGGGCATCGAAAGCTACACATTCGAGAACGGCAGGCTCGCGACGAAGGACGTCTATCGCAAGCCGATCGCAGGGTGACGGCGGCGCGCTCGCGCCCCATCGCCGGGGCCTGTCACTGTATTTGGATCGCGCTCAGCGTTCCCTGCGCACCGAGCTGCTCCAGTGCTTCAGCGACGACCACACGCCGCGCGACAGGCGGAACCTGTCGACCGGTGTCGAGCAGCCAAGCGCCTCGAAGCGGTGCAGCTCGACGCCGCTCCACTGGAAGCCGCACTTCTCGAGAATGTTGCGCGAGGCAGGGTTGGTGACGCGGGCGCCGGCAAACAGATGCTCGCCGGAAAATTCCTCGAAGAAATAGTCGATCGCCGCGCGCGCGGCCTCGGTGCCAAAACCCTGGCCCCAATGGTCGACGCCGAGCCAGTAGCCGAGCTCGGGCGCATCTGCCTCGTGCATGATGAGGCCGACCATGCCGACCGGTTCGAAATTGTATTCAATGAGGAACGCGAGTTCGCGCGGCTCGGCCGCGGTGAAGCGGACGAACTCGATCGCGTGCTCCTGCAAATAGGGATGCGGCAGGCGGCGGGTATTTTCGGCGACGCGGCGGTCGTTGGCGAGACGCGCAATCGCTTTTACGTCCGCGAGCGTCGGCCGGCGCAGGCGCAGCCGTTCGGTCTCGAGGACGCAAGGACACGCCTCGCGCGGTGTTGCCGTGAGAAATTCCTGCAGCATCGCCGGCTCCTGTGATGCAACTCGAAAATGAAATGGGGAGGCCGGTTTCCCGCCTCCCCATCAGGAGCCTTGATTGGACTCCGCCGGTTCGTCAGGACCCGGCGGAAACGATCTGATCCACCGTTATTCTGCAGCCTCGGTCATCGGAAGTACCGACACGACCGTGCGGCCATTGGCTTTCGCGCGGAACTCGACGCGGCCTTCGGCCTTGGCAAAGAGAGTATGGTCAGTGCCCATGCCGACATTAAGGCCGGGATGCCAGGTGGTGCCGCGCTGACGCGCGATAATGTTGCCGGGAACGACGTGCTCGCCGCCGAACGCCTTGATCCCGAGCCGCTTGCCCGCTGAATCGCGTCCGTTTCGCGATGAACCGCCTGCTTTCTTGTGAGCCATGGCCCGTCTCCAACTCGTCCTATTCTCTAGATCAATTCCTTGACGGAATCATTTCAAATCTTGTCACGCTTCAAATTGAAGCGATCACTTCTTCTTGGCCGGCGCCTTCTTCGCCGGAGCCTTCTTGGCGGCGGGCTTGGCCGCCGGCTTCCTGGCAGGGGCCGCCTTCTTCTTGGCCGGCTTCGGCGCTGCATCGTCGCCCTCGGCGGCGGGAGCTGCGACCTTTTCCTTCTTCGGACGCGGGCCGACGGTCGGCTTGGCGTTGTCGGTCAGGATCTCGGTGATGCGAAGCACCGTGATCTCGTCGCGGTAGCCGCGCTTGCGGCGCGAATTCTTGCGGCGGCGCTTCTTGAAGGCAATGACCTTCGGTCCGCGCTTGTGGTCCAGCACTTCCGCCGCGACGGAAGCGCCCGCCACGGTCGGGCTGCCCAGCACCGGCGTGTCGCCGCCGACCACCAGCACTTCGTCCAGCTGCACGATCGTGCCAACCTGGCCTTCGATCTTGCCTATCTCGAGTACATCATTCGGAACGACGCGGTATTGCCGGCCGCCGGTTTTGATGACTGCGAACATCGTTTGATTCCTTCGTGTTCGATCCCGTCCTCAAGCATTCGCCCGGGCCGGCTTCTTGTTCAGTCGGTTATGGGTACGTGTTCCGCGCTGCCGGGGTTAACCCCTTGCGATTTCGCGCAAAAACAAGCGGCGCAGGAAATCCCGCGCCGGATGGCGGGCTTTATAGCGGCTTAAGACGGCGAGTCAAGGCAAACCGGCCCGAAAAGCCGCCGAATATGCGGAGTTTGGCCCGATTTTCGGCCTTCGGTCCCGCGGCTGGCGGCCACGGACGCCATGAAACCAATGGGTTCCCCTGCCGTTGTTCCCCGGCAAACGGGCGAGGACAAAGGGCAGCATGGCCGAGGACATCATAAACACGACCGGGATCGCCAGCCATGGCGCGCCCCGGCTGCCGTCAGTCGACATCGACAGCTTCAACATCGAGCTGAAGGACGAGGGGGGCTTTCTCGGCGACCGGGCCAGCAAGGGGGCCTTCCGCAAGATCCTCGAGGGCTGGCGCAAGCCTCTGCGCAAGTCGGGCGAAGATCCGTTCGGTGACGAGCCCTCGGACAAGATCGGCAAGAAGACTCTGGACGCCATGCTGGTCGGCGACGACGTCGAGGCTTCTGCCGTGGTGCACAGTGCGATCGAGGAATTCGCGCAGGAACTCGCCTATGTCACCCGTCGTTTCCTCAAGACCAAGGCTTGGGACAAGACCGAACGCATCGTGGTCGGCGGCGGCTTTCGCGAGAGCCGGATGGGCGAGCTTGCGATTGCGCGCACCGAGATCATCCTGAAGGCGGAAGACTTCAAGGTTGACCTGGTGCCGATCCGTTTCCACCCCGACGATGCCGGTCTGATCGGCACGCTGCATCTGGCGCCGTCATGGATCTTCGAGGCGCATGACAGCATCCTGGCCGTCGATATCGGCGGCACCAACATCCGCTGCGGCGTGGTCGAAACCAGCTGGAAGAAGGCCAAGGATCTCTCGAAGGCCACGGTGTGGAAGTCGGAACTGTGGCGTCACGCCGACGACGAGCCGACGCGCGAAGGCGCGGTAAAGCGTCTGGTCACGATGCTGAAGGGGTTGGTCACGGAATCCGAAAAGGAGGGCCTGAAGCTGGCGCCGTTCATCGGCGTCTCCTGTCCCGGCGTCATCAATGAGGACGGCTCGATCGCCAAGGGTGCGCAGAACCTTCCCGGCAATTGGGAAAGCAGCAAGTTCAATTTGCCGGCAAGCCTGATCGAAGGGATTCCTTCGATCGGCGGTCACGATACGGCCGTGGTGATGCACAATGACGGCGTGGCGCAGGGACTTGCTGAAGTTCCGTTCATGCAGGATGTCGATCGCTGGGGCGTGCTGACCATCGGCACGGGGCTGGGCAATGCGCGCTTCACCAACCGCCGCAACGGCAAGGGTGAAAAGAAGACCGACAGGAAGGACAAGGAAGGGAAGAAAGCGAAAAAGGCCAAGGAAGGCAAAGACTGACATCGCCGCCCGGCGAGTAACCTTGACCGGTTAGGTTAAGAACGGGATCGCGTTGCGCCTGGCGCGCGCGGCTCGCTACCGTCCTCCAGTCGCTCTCTCTCTGGCCGGCGAAGCCGCACTTCCCGGCCAGAATTTCAATGAAGCGGCACGGGGCCGCCGGTTTTTTGTCGCGTCCGGCGGTCCCACCTTCATTTCCAGCCGATGCCTGTGAAGAAGCCGGCGATCTCGCTCGCCGCGCGGTCGGGATCTTCCCGATGCGGGAAGTGGCCGACGCCGGCAAACATCGCAAGATCGAGATTGGAGAAGGTCTCGCCGAGCTTGTCGGTCCAGCCGTAGGGAAACAGCGGATCGTGCTCGGCCCAGCGTACGCAGGTCGGCACATCGATCGGCGGAAGGCTCGGTGCTTCGCCTTTCATCATCTTGACGCGCCCGGCATGCGCCGCGCGATAGTGCGCAAAGCCGCCGGCGAGGTTACCGGGTTTGAGGAAGTTGTCGGTGAAGGCTTCCACCACATCGTCGAACGCATCCTTGCGATGCGACCAGTTGCGCAGGAAATGTGAAATGTAGGTGCGGCAGCTTTCGCGCGAAGCTCCGACGAGGGCGGGGGCCATCTCCATCTGGTGAAACGACTGGTACCAGATATTGTTGAGCCGATCCGGCTCCGCCATCCGCGGCCCGATGCCGGGATAGACAAAGTCGAAGAAGAAGAGTCCGGCGATGCGCGCCGGCGCGTTGCGCGCGAGAGGCTGCATCAGCGCGCCGCCGACGTCGTGCCCGACAATGCCGGCCTGCGGGAGTTCAAGCGCATCCATCAGCGCCAGCATGTCGGCGGCCTGCCGGTCCGGGCCGAAAGGCCCATCCGGCTTGTCGCTGTCGCCGAAGCCGCGCAGGTCCGGCGCATATAGTGTGAAGCGGGAAGAAAGCCGCGTCATGACCGGCTCCCAGGTGAGCCAGAATTCCGGCCAGCCGTGCAGCAGCAGCAGCGGGCGACCCGAACCGGCCCGGGCCACATGGAACGTTGCGCCATTGGCCCGAACGCGGAGATGCTCCATTGATTTCGCTCCCGATTTCCGCCGCACGCGGCGCATTTTATTCCATCCGCGCCTTGCCCGTCCCGCTGTCCTCGCCTAGAACACGCCCCGACCACGAGGGGTGAATCGCCCCGCATCGGCGCCTGGAGAGGTGGCAGAGTGGTTGAATGCACCGCACTCGAAATGCGGCATAGGTGCAAGCCTATCGGGGGTTCGAATCCCTCCCTCTCCGCCAGCAACCCCCTTCAGCAAATTTCATCCAGTCCCAATTTCTGACACAAATTCTCGCAATACCAGCTACTTGTGCTAGGTTTGGCGTTCCATTCAATTCCATCCCGTCTCGCCAAATCTCATGCCTAAGTGTATGTAAAAGTGTATGTAGCCGGATGCCGGTTTATGGCGCGAGGATTCGGAAAACTGACGGCCAAGAAGGTCGAGCATCTATCTCGGCGGGGGATGCACGCTGATGGCGGTGGCCTTTATCTCCAGGTGGCGAAGGGTGGCTCTAAGAGCTGGCTGTTTCGATACAAGCTTTATGGTCGCACGCGCTGGCATGGCCTCGGGTCACTGCGCGACGTGAGCCTTGAAGAGGCGCGCGAAAAAGCGACCGAAGCTCGCAAGGTGCGGCGTAAGGGCGCTGATCCGATCCAGGCCAAGCGCGAGGCGGAAGCCGCTGCCCGCATCGAGGCCGCCAAGGCGATCACGTTCGGGGCGGCCGCCAAGCGCTTCATCAAAGCCAATCGGGCGGGCTGGAAAAATGCCAAGCACGCCGACCAATGGGGGATGACGCTGCTCGGCATCGACCAGAAGGGAAAGCCGACCAAGAACGACTACTGCAAGACGATCCGTGATCTTCCCATCGGCTCGATTGATACGACCCTGGTCATGCGGACCATCGAGCCGATCTGGGCGAGCAAGACCGAAACGGCCAGCCGCATTCGCAGTCGCATAGAGCAGGTGATCGATGCCGCCAAGGCGAAGGGAGAGTTTAAAGGCGAAAACCCGGCGCGCTGGAAGGGGCATCTCGATAACCTGCTCCCGGCCACGTCGAAGGTTCGCAAGGTCCGCAATCATCCGGCGCTGCCTTATCGGCAATTGCCCAACTTCATGCGCAAGCTTCGCGAGCGGCATGGTGCCGCTGCGGCAGCTCTTGAGTTTCAAATCCTGACGGCCGTCAGGCCCGGCAACGCGATAGCGGCAAAATGGGACCAGATTGATCGGCAGACGTCGGTCTGGACCATTCCGGCCGCACTCATGAAGAGCGATGCCGAACACAAAGTGCCATTGAGCAAGGCGGCGCTCGCCGTGCTTGATCGCATGGAAGTTACGAGGGATGACAGCGAGTACATCTTTCCCAACAGCAAGGGCAAGCCTCTGAGTGACGCCTCGATGGCTGCGGTAATCGACAGGATGAATGAACTGGAGCGGCGCTGGATCGATCCGAAGCTCGATCGCGAAATCGTGCCGCACGGCTTTCGGTCATCGTTCCGCGATTGGGCTGCAGAGCACGGCTATGACGATCCCATCGCCGAAGCTGCGCTCGCGCACAAGGTCAGTGACGAAGTGGTCGCGGCCTATCGGCGCACGACCTTCTTCGACCTGCGCAAGCGGATGATGGAGGACTGGGCTGACCATTGCGCCCGACCTTCCATCAGCGTTGACACAATCGTGGCGTTCCGGGCGCAGTCATGAAGCCGGAGAAATAAGCAATGCAGACTGGCGATCATTGAGGCTGCGCCTTCTCCGTTGCCAGACGCCATTGATCCCGCCGCTGCGATCAGCGAGCTGGAAGGCTAAGCGAGCATTTATCACCGCGTCGGCGTCTGCGCGCCGGCTGCAGATTGAACGCTGAGGCGGGCGCCTCAATCGCCGTTACGCGCGATCAGTTCTTCGCTTTCAGCAGACCTCTCGTAGTACTTGGCGATCCGGAGATATTTCGCTCGCACCTCCGGATCGACTATCAGGTTGCCCCTCGCGCGCATTTTTTCAGCCATATCCCGATCCCGCCTAGCTTGCTCCTTAGCGTGATCCACGATCACCTCCCTAGGGCCGTCTCACTTGGCGGCTCTTCCTGCGCTTCATGTTCCGCTTCGTTGGCGATCTCCGACCGACCGATCCAGGTTTATTCACCTCATGCCGTGGGAAGTCCGCACTATCGTAGCCGCCCCCGAAGGGGCTTGGCAATTTCGCAAACTAGGCTGGATTGGCCGATCTTAGCGCCGCTAAGGGTATCCAATGGCCGCTAGCGGACATGCCGTGGGTCCTAGTCGAAGTCCGGATTTGGGTTTTCAAGATTAGAACCGCTTGACGCAGATCAACGCAACTCCTCTTCCTGCCTGTGAACTGATGTTTGGGCGGGTAACCGGAATTGGCGCGGACGGTATTCCGTTCTGCCTGCGTGACCAGGATGACCATCACACCGGCAACCATCCACGTAGTCGACGACGACCCGTCTTTTCGCGTTGCGATTGCTCGGCTACTCCGGGCCGCTGGTTACGAGGTCGTAGTCTATGAATCCGGCCAACAACTCTTGGCAAATCCCCCGCGCACGGAAGCAGGTTGCATACTGCTCGACATGCGCATGCCCGAGCTCGATGGGCTCGGCGTGCAGGAGCGGTTGAAGGAAATTGGCTCTAGCCTGCCTATCGTGTTCTTGACCGGGCACGCCAGTGTTGAGACGAGCGTGCAGGCGATCAAGGCCGGTGCCGAGGATGTCCTGGCAAAGCCGGTGTCGAGCTCCACATTGCTCGAGGCCATCGAGCGGGCCCTCGCGCGATGCCGCGAGCGCATCGACCAACGCTCAAAACTGGCAAGCCAGATGAGCACCTCACTACTAACCACCCTGCCTGTCGAGCCGGCGGACGGATTGGACGCGAGATTCTGCGAGGTCATGGATGCCGCCCCGGTGATGATCTGGGTGTCCGGCCCAGACAAGCAATGTGTCTGGTTCAACCGGCCATGGTTGACTTTTACTGGCCGCGACATGCAGCAGGAACTCGGTAACGGCTGGTCGGAGGGCGTTCATCAGCATGATTTCGATCGTTGCCTGGAAACCTACGTCAGCAACTTCGACGCACGAAAGGAATTCCGAATGGAATATCGGCTGCGTCGTCATGATCGCACGTATCGCTGGATCGATGACACGGGAATCCCGCGCTATGCGCGAGACGGATCCTTTCTTGGATACATTGGCTCCTGTACGGACATCCATGAGCACAGGGAAAGTCAGAGCGAACTACGCCGTCGTCTCCTCGAGATCACTCGGTTGACGCGGCGTGCCGACGCTGCGGCGATAGCCTCGTTGTTTGCCCACGCATTGAATCAGCCCCTAGCGGCCATCTTGAGCAATATTGAAGCCGCCGGGCTGGACGTCGAGGGTCCTGCGCCCGGTGGCGTGAAGGACATCCTCTCCGACATTCGCCGCGACAACCTACGTGCGGCACAAATCATCCGCCATATGCAGAACTTGTTGCGAAGTGACGAGCCGGAGGTACAAAAAACCGACTTGAACGATGTCGTGTGCGTCGTTCATGAAATTTTGCAACCGCACGCGGCTGAAGTCGGAATCGAAATGAAGACGCACCCCTGGCAACGCATGCTGGCGGTGCGCGCTGATCCAATTTGGCTAGAACAGGTTGTGTTGAATTTGGCCTTGAATGCGATGGACGCCACCATAAACAATTTCCCGGGCCAGCGGCGGATTGTGATGGAAACTCGACAGGTCGGTCAATCCGAGGCGGGGCTTTCTGTCTCTGATACGGGGACAGGCATTCCAGCTCAGGAGCTCGCCAGCATCTTCGAGCCATTCGTTTCCAAGCGAGGCGGTTCGGGGCTTGGACTGTCCACGTCGCGCGGGATCGTGGAGGCCTTTGGGGGGAAAATCTCCGCAACCAACAAAGCAGACGGTGGTGCGGTTTTTCAATTCACGCTACCATTGTTCGGTACGTAGTTCGTCCCAGTGGCTTCATGCACTGCGCCAATTGATCGCTACATGACGTGCTGTACCACTCGAGCTATTTGATCGGCGGCATATGCGGATTCAGGGGCGACTTTTTCGATGTTCGCTCGCCATCGAAGATTTGCTGTCGCTGCCCGTATCCGCTTCTGGCCATCGCGGAAGTGACGTTTTTGTCAGATTTCGGTGCACAAGCAGACGCGCGTACGGTAGGCGCGACCAAACTTCTTCGCGCTCTCATTTAAGTCGACGGCCCGGTCCCTCTTCTAGGGCCCTCGCGTGCAACAAATGGATCGCGATCAACTCCAATTGGGCGCACGTCGCCGAACGACATTCAAGAATAACGTTGGCATTTGGCGTGAATCCCAAATTCTTGGCGCGGAATCGCAAGATTTGCCGACCGGTTTTCAGATAAGACCCATGGCACACTTTTCAGGTTTGATAGACGTAGGACAGATGGCCCAGTTCTTTTTTCACAGGCAGCAGAATGGGAAACTCATCGAAGACAGCACGGGGCGCTGGTTCTCTGACGAGCGAGCTGCGTGTCGCTATGCGTTCCGTCAGGCTGCTGCTATCGGCCGGGTCAAACGTCCCTCTGATATGTATGTCGGGATTGAGGTGAATGATGGCTCGCGCACGCGATGCATTGTCAGAGCGTCTATTGTACTGGAAAAACCCAAGTGGGTCGCCCGATAGAGCCAGAGCTTGCAGCCGTTTCGACGTTTGGCGCTCCGTGCGATGAGGCGAAGGCTTTGTTGCGACCGCCCGAGGTTTCGCCTGTTCGCCCATAGCCCCATAGCGGACGCGGTGAGATAGCGGCCGATGTCAGTTTCTGGCTCGAAGCGGACATCCGGCCGCCGGCTCCAGTGTCCGCTTTTGAGCGTGGAAGCGACTTGCATCAGCGGACGGCACTAGCGGGCCGCCTATTCCCGTTTGCGCCACTCGTTACGTCTAGTCTTGGATTGGTTGCGTGATTAAGGTGACCGAACGTCAGGAAATCAGCCCCTATAAGTGGGTGCACCCCGACGAAGAGCGGTAGTTGCTTCTGTTACCTCGCCGGGTACTGGAAGTGAAAAGGCCTCCAACTGCGGTAGCCTCTTCACGCACAAACTCGCTTTGTCGGCCAAGCCTGTCTCGCGTCACACCCGGACGTTGCTTTCCTTATCGTTCGAAAAGCAGCATTCTATTTCGTTGGTTCGCGCGGAGTGAGCCCATGACGCCAAATAAAACTCGTTGCATTGTTGTTATCTTCTCTTGTCGTTGCTGCGATTCAATCTATGAGGCCATTCAAGAACACACAAAAGGACGAGGCAATTTTGACTGCGCGGAATGTGGCGCAACCGTCCATTCGTGGTCTGGCGACTACCGATTTTCCGATTGGTTGCGAGTTTTAGCTTCCGATAAGTTACGTGAGCCGCCACAAATGGTAGGCAAGAAGCCCGACCAGCCCTCCCCCGGACGACACACCCGCTATCATTGACCAACCTTCAAAATTCAATCGGATTGCAGAACCGTCAATATGGAGAACTCGGTTCAATCTGACTTTGCTCTAGGGCGCAACAAGTTCTTGCGCAACGACCTCACGTCCTTGTGGCGCGCGAGGATGGCCCGGCGCTTGGATGTGGTCGCGACGAACGCAAGCAACGTGCCGTCATCACACTACGCCGGCTGTTCGTCAGTATCGTGCTTGAGGCCGCGCAGCACGAAGCTGGTGCGCCGGACCAGCCGCCCCGTGACAGCCTGGGCTATTCGCGCCACCTCGTCCGAAAAATGGATATCGATGACCGCCGCCCGGTATTCGGACGTGGCCCAGCCGCGGAGCTCGTCCTCGACGATCTCCAGGACCTCGAACCCGGCAAAGACATCGTCATAGACGCGGGCCCCGAGGGCGAAGTTGAGTTTCGCTTGAATAGCGAGTTGATGGATTTCCGTTGGCCGGAAGGTCGTCATGCAGCAAGTGTCCACAAAAGCTAAAGCGGTGTGACAAAACTCTGCGTGCTTCTGCACTTTCGGCATTCATACACGTGATGGACAAAGCCCGGCTTTTCAGGTTCTGGCTCAATGCAAGAAAAGCGCATTCCTCCGCCGCATTTGACGCACTTCGGCTCGACTTCGAGTCCCTTTGAATTGTTTTCCGGCATTGCTTATGTGTTCTTGGGAGATTGCTTCTGATCGTTGTGATCGAGAAAGCGGACTCCCATCTCATTCCCGTTAAGCCAAACTAGCTCGCAGCGCCGAAACGCGGCTCCCGTTGTGGAGAGTGCCAAAAAGAATTCTCTTAGGTCGAGCCCCTCTACCGACTGCTTGGTCGTCAGCTTCGCGCCCCCAACGGCAGCGTCCATCATCAAACACTTTCGGCTCCAACTGCCGTCGGCGGCAACGATTTGCACGGGTATACCAGAAGAAAATTCAACCCGATTTGCCTTACGTTTCTGCGTATTGATCATTGCCGCTGAATCGCAAAGAACTGAAATTAGAAATAGCGCCATTGGCCGCTGATTTGGCAAGTGCATAGCTACCCAATTTGGGTAGGCTACGGTTTAATGATCCGTATTTCTGGTAGTTCGCTACCGACAGCATTCAGGCTATTTCATGCCAAAGAACACCGATGTTATCCGAGCGGTTTCAAGACACACTCTCGCTTACATGCTGTGTTCGATCAGCGAGCTTTTTCGACACTACCAAGATTTTGATCCGTTGGATTTATTGATCGTGCACGCCATCCTGAATGCGAACGTCATCAACGTTATGAAGAGTCCCGAACTCGATCAGAGATTTGGCAGCATCCAAGCCGTTGAACCTGACGAGATAAAGTCGGGTGTCTCCCGCGCAGCGCTCTCACGGTTTCTCAACCTACCTTTCGAGACAATCAGAAGAAGGATCGATAGATTGAAGCAGCGGAAGATCGTTTCAGAAGGATCATCCGGCGGCCTGATAATATCCGAGAAAAATGCCTTCAAGTTTGGAAACAATCACGAATTACAACTGACCAATGTTGTTCTGGTGCGCAAACTTCTTCGTGACTTGAGGAGAGCCGGAATAGATGGTCCAGACGATCTATAGGAGCACCGGCAAGGGGGGCCACCACCGCCTGTTCACGTAACCGACCGACGATCGGAAATCCGGCGTTACAAGTTTGTCATCGCGAGCAGCAGAAAGCAGATCGCGCCGACCGCCGTGGTAAGCGCGACGGACATTCCCAGCAGGTATACCCAGTCGATCCCGGCCATGGATAAAACGTGGTCGGCGACTGAACTTGCCTGATTGATCTACGTCAAGGTTTTTAGCTCGCTGGCTACAATCCGCGCATCCACTGGTATCGCCTCACCATCGGGCGCGTTCTCCTTGGTGAACTCGCCGATCAGCCCTGTCCACTGCGCCGGACGGCATTTACAGATTGTTAAGCAAATCGTCCCACACTTCGATCAGACAGCGGACCGTGGTCACTGATCAACACGACGATCAACGTTCGATCCCTCCGCTGATCATTTCAAGAAAATTCAAAGGGTTTTTTCCCGGCCCCATCTGGCTGCAATGGAGCAGAGCCAGCAATGACGAACATTGTGAACTTTAGAACTCATTCCTTCACCAAAGCGCGCAAACAGAGTGCGGGCGCGTCGGCCTTGTTAGCCACCGTTGAATGCGGCCTCAACCGTATCGGCCAAGCAGAACTCAAGAGCAAAGAAGACCTGCAACAAGCACTTCTTTTCATTGCGCTATCCAACGCGCACCTGCGCCAGTTTGTCGGCCACATCAAGGATGATGTAAGTCGAGCGCGGATGATGGCTCAAACGGATCGCATCGAGCAGCTGGTCGAGGACGCAGGAAGAAAAGCTGCAGCCCTTTGAGTTTTCGTATTCCGTTTGGAGCAAATTGCGATGGTCGGGACCCGAAGTCATCCCCGTTTTCGAGTAACGAAGTCCGCAGAGATCGAGCATGGAGGGGACAAAATCCTTTGCAGCGTTCGCAACATATCGATTACCGGCGCGGCATTGATGCTCGAAGACCTATCCCTTCGCGTTCCCACGCATTTCAATCTGCTGATCACTGAGGATCAACTGACCCTGCCGTGCAGCGTCGTTTGGCGTCGAGGGTTTTGGATGGGCGTGCGGTTTCGAGACCTTTAATTTGACATCTCGATGGAGGGCACGCCTTCAATGATCGATCTGTCCACGACGAGAATGATTTGTGTCCGGCGAGTCGCTGACATCGACGCCGAGACGCTGGCGCATTATGAGCAGCAAGAAGCCTTATTACGTGATGAAAATGGCTTCCTTCTCTATCGTGTCAGAAGGACTCCAATCGGCCCAGCCGAGGAGAAGCTGATGCGAGTCGCAGCCCGAGAGGCGCTCGTCTGGATCAACGAGCAGCCTGATTGAACGGGAGTGTCGTGTGCCGATGGATGATCTAATCTTGTCTTATGCTTCGCCTATGCCCTCGTGCCCGGCCTGCGGATTGCAGATGGCGATGTCCTGCCGCGAAAGTTATCCGGCAGAACCAATGACGTTTACATTCCAAATGCCGCCGCTGCTGTCTTGTTGTCCAGCACACCAGAGCCGCGACGTCGCCTGAAGGAGACGATCACGACGACCTACCCTTGAGCAACTCCGGGACACGGTAATGTTAAAGGCATGAGCAAAGGCCTCCAACTTTTTATTAACTGCCAAACGTGTCAAGCTCTCTATCGGGTTCGCCAGCGCAGAAGCGGCCGTGTCGGAAAGTTTGAATGTCAAAACTGCGGGATTCCACTTTTGATACAATGGGGCGACTTTGCCTATTCGGAATGGAAACTCTTCAAGAATGGGCTAGCTAGCCCGACTCTGTCCCGCAAAATCTGAGTGACGACGAGCGCCATTTAAACTAACGAGCGGCACCTCGAACCACCGCTTATGGTTGGGTTGCCTTATATCCGATACGTGCGAGCAGGCTTTGACATTGAGGCTGGGCGGCAGCGGAGAGGACCGCCACAAAGCGGCTTATTGTTGGGCGTGAGTGGCGCCTACACTGGGGAACAGAACCGATGAGCAGCAGTCTTGGCGACCCCTCAGCGGATCGGCGGAGGGATGACGGACGGTTTGGGAACGGACACACCTGAGTCTTCTGAACAGTAATTGATAGGTGAGCGACGTTCAGGCATTGATCGGGAATGGTGAGAAGCCTTGCGCCTGAGAACTCTAAGTTAACCTACGAGCACCTCGCTTTTTTTGCGCGGCGTATCCCCCGTGCAGCAATCTGGTCCGCATTTTGAATCCAGAAGTTCGAGCCCCGCGCCCATGTAGCCGGGGAAGCACACCCTTCAAGAGTCAGAAACTGACGCTGCGTTGGTGTTGAGCTGCTGCAGCAGTCCTGCCAGTTCAGCCGGTGGCACCGGTTTGCTGAGAAGGTATCCCTGAACTTCAGTGCAGCCCTCCCGGTTCAGGCAGCGCATTTGCTCTTCCGTCTCGACTCCTTCGGCGGTTGTCTTCATGCCGAAGCTTACACCCAGCCCGGCGATCGCCCGGACAATTGCCAGGCTGCCCTTATCAACGAGCACATCCTGGACAAAGGATTGATCGATCTTGATCTTGTCGAAGGGAAAGCTGCGCAGGTAGCCGATACTGGAATAGCCGGTGCCAAAATCGTCCATGGAGATCCGGACGCCCAGCGCGCGCAGATGATTCAAGATCCTGATGTTCCTCTCGGATTTTTCGAGCAGGACCGATTCCGTGATTTCCAGCTCGAGGCGGCTTGCGGGTAGTCCCGACGAAGCTAACGCGCTCATGACGGTTGAGACAAGGTTCCCTTTAGCGAACTGCACAGGAGACAGATTGACGGAGAGGTTGATTTCTTCCGGCCAGTGAACCGCCTCCATGCATCCTTGTCTCAAGGCCCACTCGCCCAGCTGCATGATCAGGCCCATCTCTTCGGCGACCGGAATGAATTCCGACGGCGGAACCGGGCCCCGCTCAGGATGGTGCCAGCGCATCAAGGCTTCGAAGGCGGTTACCTTTCTCGTCTGCAGGTTGACCAACGGCTGATAGGCCAGTCTGAAGTCACCCTGGACAAGTGCGCTGCGCATGTCCCGCTCCAGCGACCGCCGGCTCCGGACGGCGGCATCCATCTGCTTATCGAACATACGAAAAATGCCGCGACCGCCGGACTTCGCGCTATACATGGCGAGATCTGCGCATTTGAGGGCCGTTTCCGCATTCATTTCGCCAGGATGCACAATCGCGATTCCGACGCTGGCGCCCACAGTCACGTCGTGACCTTCGATGGTCTGCGCATGTGCAGCAACCTCGATGATTCGCTGCGCAAGCGCGATCGATGACGATGGTTGGATACTTGATGCCTGCAGGATCGCGAACTCATCACCTCCGAGCCGCGCAATGCGGTCGGTCGCCGGCAATAGATCGCGAAGCTTGGCGGCAAGGGACTTCAGAAGCAGATCGCCGACTGAATGGCCTCCGGTGTCGTTGACTGCCTTGAAGCCATCGAGGTCGACGAACAGAACGGCAAGAGGATGCGACGTTACGGATTCGTCTGCGAGCGCCTGCTCGAGCTGTTCCTTAAACAGCAGCCGATTGCCGAGCCCCGTCAGCGAATCATGATAAGCGAGGTATTGGGATTTCGCCTGCAGCTCCTCGCGCTCTGCGATCTCTTCCTTGAGCCTTTGATTGGCATCCGCGAGGCGCTTCGTGCGCTCTTCCACGCGCGCTTCCAATGCCTCATTTGTCGAGCGAAGCTGCTCATTCGCAAGCTCGGCTTGCTGCTCCGCGCGCCTGCGGCTGATCTGCGTGTTCACCCGCGCCAATGCGATCGCAAAATCCACCGGCTTCGTGACATAGTCACTAGCGCCGCACTCGAGGGCATCAACGATGTTTGCGCTCTCCGACTTGGCGGTAACCATGATGACGGGAAGCGCGGACATTGATTTTCGTTCACGGATCCGCTTCAGGGTTTCCATTCCGTCAATTCCAGGCATCATGACGTCGAGAAGGACAAGATCGAATGTCTGCCTCTCGATTAGTTCAATGGCAGCCAGCCCGGACTCCGCCTCCGTAACCGCAAAGCCGCGCCGTTCAAAACGGCGGGATAGGATCGCGCGATTGTCGCTGATATCGTCAACGATCAGCAGATGGGGACGCACCTCGGCATTGCCGGAAGGGGTGCTGGCGGACTCTTGTGCCGCAATGTTCTCAAGCCGCGTCAGGTTCGTGTTCTGGATAGACATCGTCACACCGCCGATGGGCTGGAAGCCGCAAGCGCGGGCATGATGGAGGGTTCGTCGACCGGCGGTTGCTCGGTCATCCACGCCAGCACGCGTATAGTAAAGCACGATCCCCGCCCGGGCTCGCTCGTTGCCGAGATGCCTCCGCCCATCAGCGCACAAAGCTTCTGGCTCAGCGCAAGACCAAGCCCAGTACCGCCATACTTGCTGGATGTTGCCCGGTTGGCCTGACCAAAGTTCTGGAAGAGCCGTCCGATTTCGGACTCGTCGATGCCTATTCCGGTGTCCTGGACCTGGATCTCGATCCAGTCACCCGCCTGATGTTTGCGGCGCTGCGCCGACAGGATGATCGTGCCACTCTCCGTGAACTTTGCCGCATTGCTCAACAGATTGAGCGCGGCTTGCCGCAGCTTGGTCTGGTCCGTAGACACGATGCCCAGGTTGGACGGGCACTTGACGATTAGCTTGTTGTTCTTTTCGGCGGCCGTCGGCTGAATCGTGGCGACAACCTCGCGAACCATGTCACTCATGTCGAACTGTTCGATCTTCAGTTCGACATGATTGGACTCGATCTTGGACAGATCGAGGACATCAGTCACCAGGGACAGCAGGTGCTTTCCTGCGGAATTGATCCGTTCAAGATCCGGCTTCCTTCGGCTGCCCTTGCCCTCAAATTCTACACCTTCGAGCAAGATCTCGCTGAAGCCGATTACTGCGTTCAGCGGCGTTCGAAGCTCGTGGCTCATCTTGGCCAGGAAGATCGACTTCGCGCGGTTTGCCTCATCGGCCATGTCCTTGGCTTCGCGCAAGCGCACCGCCGTCTCCCGATGCCGTTCGGCCTCGCGCTCAAGTCCGGAACCCACGGTGATCATATTGGCGTAGTAAATCGCCATCCAGGACATGTAGATCGTGGCGGAAAGGATCGAGATCCATCCGACCATCGAAAGCTGCTCGTGAGAGAGAAGGGTCGGAAACCCCCACAGCGAGTAGGCCAGAACGAAGCCCATAATGTTGAAAGTGAACAGGCCGACGATGAGTATCGGTCGCTCCGACAGATAAAAGAAGCCAAGGAGCAGACTGACGAGCAGCCACGGAAGAAATGGCGAACTGACTCCGCCGTAGAAATAGGCGCCGAACAGCGAGGTGAAAGCCAGTAGCTCAACAGAGATCAGCGCCGATAGCTGCAGGTTGCCGCTCGCCCTGTAGACGAACGGAAACGCCCAGAACAGCCAGATACAGACGATCACGGTCCAGCAGGCAACTCCCCGGTGCGGGTCGCTGAGATAGAGAAATAGACTGATGGACTGCGAAAGTAGCGGCCCGAACAGGTGCGTGAATACGAAGTTTTGCGCAAGCCCGCGCTGAGAACGCTCGAGCTTCGCTCCTGCCGGAATAAACCAATCAATAAACCTAACAACTTCTTGCCAAATAGGCATATCAAGCCCCCCGCTATTTTTCTTGCCGGCAGGCTATCGTCACGCCTTTAAAATTCGGTTTAGTCAGGGCTGCTTGCCGATTAATGCCGCTTTAATCGAACTCTGAAACTGTTAGCCGCCGGAGAATGCGCTCTTCTATCTGGCGCAAGCACGACAAGCACAATATAGAAAACCAACTCGCAGAAGCGGGCTTAGTTTCATGAATGAGACGTTTGCAAGGGCGATCGCTGCCCTCGATAAGCTGGTAAATTACTTCATTCCGCCCAGTATCGCCGCGGATCGCGATACGAGAAAGCGTGCTCACGTATTTCTCGTCAGTCACATACTGGGTCCTTTCATCGGAAACGTCGTCCCGATTTCGATTTATCTGCTTGACCCCGCGCCCGGGTATGACGTTGCAGTGCTTGCAGCGTCGATCACGTTGTTCTGGGTGTTTCCGTTCATTCTGCGCGCAGGCGCGCCCTACGACGCACTCGCGCTGGTTTCGATCGAAAATTTGATCTTCTGCATTCTCTGGAGCTGCTTCTTCTATGGCGGCGTCACGTCCCCCACGCTCGCCTGGGTACTCGTCATACCATTGCTGGCCTTTTTCTATCTGGGCTCGTCGAGCAAGCTGCGACTAATCGTGATGATCATGTTTGCGGTCAACGTCGCGATATTCAGCTTCTTCTACTTCCATGCGTTCGAGATCAACAGCAAGCTGCCGGTTGCCGCGATGCAGGGCCTGGGCCTCGTTTCGACGACGGCAGCGTCGATCTATGTGACGATGATGGCGCTCTACTACGCGAAAATCCAGGCATCGCAGAGCGACCTTGAAAGCGAGATGCGTCAGCACATGGTGACAGCATCGGCGCTGCGCGCTGCTACTCAGGAAGCCGAGCGCGCTGGAGCCGCCAAATCGGAATTTCTGGCCAAGATGAGCCACGAGCTGCGAACGCCGCTCAACGCGGTGATTGGCTACAGCCAGATGCTGCTGGAAGACGCCGAACTCGACGGGCATCGCGAGGACGTTGCCGACTTGACCAAGATTCACCTGGCCGGACAGCACCTGCTGAAGCTTGTCAACGAGGTGCTCGATCTTTCGAAGATCGAAGCCGGCAAGATGGAGCTGCATCTGGAAGAGACGGATTTCTGCGCATTACTTCGCGAGGTTGTCGAGAAGGCAAGGAGGTCGGTTGAGGAAAACGGGAATGAGTTCGTCTGCTCGATCTCATCCGATCTGGGGACCGCGCTCTGCGATGCATGCAAGTTTTGCAACATCGTTGGACAGCTAACCGACAACGCAGCGCGATTTACCTGCAACGGGAAGGTGACGATCGCCGCGCGACGCCTGCGAGGCGCAGCAGGAGATCAACTCGTCGTCGATATTGTAGATACAGGAATTGGTATTGCCCCGGACAAAATAGCGAAACTATTCGACAAATTCAGCGTTGCCGACGACTCCAGCACCAGCAAGTATGGCGGTACGGGACTTGGACTGGCACTCAGCCAAATGCTCTGTCTGTTGATGGGCGGCGAAATCACCGTGGAAAGCGAACTCGGAAAAGGCAGCCGCTTCACGGTCACCATGCCACTCGTCGAGGGTCGGCGAAAGACCGACCTTCACTTCGCAGCGACACTCGTTCCCGACCTCGCCGACACGGCTCAGCCTGCGCCAATCGGAATCGCCAATGCATAAGATTCTGCTGGTCGAAGACAACGAAATGAACCGGGACATGCTTACGCGCCGTCTCGAGCGCAATGGCTTTTCTGTCTGTTGCGCCTGCGACGGTGCGACGGGCGTGAACATGGCAGCAAGCGAATTACCGGATCTGATCCTGATGGACGTAGCGCTTGGCGAAATGGACGGTTGGGAAGCGACACAGCAGATCAAGGCCAACCCGGCAACATCGGCCATTCCCGTCATCGCGCTAACGGCCCATGCGCTTGCCAGTGATCGCGACAAAAGTGTCGAAGTCGGCTGCTCCGATTTTGATACGAAACCTGTCGACCTGCAGCGCTTGCTTGGCAAGATGCGGTCGCTCCTGCCGTCGGTCGTGCATGCATATCCGGCTGCCTAAGGCGCGATAAGATCGGGATGATCCTCAGCGGCACACTAGCTAGTCGTTCGAGCATGATCTTTGCAGACAACGCTAAACGCGTCTCCGGATCATTCTCTAAGCCCACGCTCCACTAGTCGGGTAAGGAGCAGCCTGCCAGGTACCTCTTGAGTTCTTCATAGAGAGGGGCGGGCTTTTGGCCCGCCCCTCTCTGGCGTCGAGCTTCGGCCGCGACTAGTACTTCGCTACTACCGGGCCCCCAAATCTGTAGTTCACGCGGGCCGTGACGAGATCAACATCCTGACGTATGGCGAGCGTGCCTGCGTAAGCGCCAGCCGGGCTGGCAAAGTCAAACGTATGGCCCTGCATGAACAAGTGGTCGTACTCCACAGCGATCGACCAGTTTGAAGCGAAGCCAAATTCAAGGCCGACGCCTGCCGTGCCCCCCCATCGGGTGTCACGCGCTGCGCCAAGAATGGCGGCAGTGGCGTTGTCGGTATAGCGAAAACGGCTGTCGGTTGCGGCGGCGCCGCCCTTGACGTAGAATAGCGCATTCTGCACGGCCCAGCCAATCTGGCCGGTGAACAGGCCGAATGCTTCGATCCGCGACCGATTCGTCGTGGTCGGGAACAACGGACTGACGTTGCTGCCATTGAGGTCGGCCCAGTTGCCCTGCGCTTCCAGGCCAAGGACCACGGGGCCGGTCTGCCAGCGATAACCGATTTGCCCGCCCGCGACCGCGCCTGTCGCATCATGACAGCCCTCGGGGCCCAACAGCGCCGGCGGCAGGGGTGTTGGAGGAACAAGATCCCAGCAGTTGCGGCTTGAGCCCCAGCCGCCGTTTGCGCCGACATAGAGGCCAGTCCACGAGAATACCTGAACAGGCGGGACGGGTGGGGCCTTCACAGGCAGTCGCAAATCCGCAGCGAATGCCGGCGCAGAGAGCGCGCTGACAACCATCGCTACCGCCGCGCTTCGGCATGAGATCTTGTGGAATGGCTGGCCTTTCAGGACGCCAATCATGGATTCCTCTCTTGCTCAAGTATCGGAACGCGAGGGAAATATTGCAGCATTTATGGTTAACGCCGTCTTTACGCGCACGGCGCCGCAAGGCTTATCCTGACCTGTTCTGGCGTTCGACTCGACTTTCTGTGAAGCGCTTAAGATGCAGACAACCACACACAAATTTTTCCGAAAAACGTCGGAGAATCTTCCAATATCCAACCAGGAATTAATCTCGTCCCGGGCATCCTACGCGTTCGGTAGAATTACAAAAAATTCGGGTTACGGGATGGCTTCAAACGATTCATACGCTGGCGTTGAGCCAGCCGCCTTGACGGGCAGCATGAGGGATTTCCGCGTCCCCGGTGGCTCGGACCTTCTAGGACGCACCGAAGGCTTCTTCAGCTGGCAGAATCTACGCCGCCGTCATGGCCTCTGGCCTTTCTCTCGCGCCACGGAGGACGGTCCCAAGACCGTTTGCTCGGCGCAGGACGACCAGGGCAACAGAATGCGGGGCGTCAATTTTGCTTCGCAGGACTATCTCAGCCTGGCGTCGCACCCGGCCATCAAGGTAACGGCCATCGAGACCATTGAGCGCTGCGGCGTCCATAGCGCAGGCTCTCCGGCGCTCGTCGGCAATACTTCGTATTCGGTGGCGCTCGAACGCAAGATCGCCGAATTCCTGGCGATGGACCACGTCGTGTTGTACCCAACGGGTTGGGCCGCGGGCTTCGGCGTCGTGAAGGGCCTCGTCAGGTCGGCCGACCACATCGTGATGGATATGCTGGCGCACTCCTGTCTGCAGGAGGGCGCTCATGCGGCAACCCAGAACCTTCACCTTTTCCGGCACCTCGACAACGAGTATTGCCGGAACATTCTCACGAAAATTCGGGCCAAGGATAAGGAGAACGGAATCCTCGTAATTACCGAGGGGTTGTTCTCGATGGACTCCGATACTCCTGACCTGATGGCCCTGCAGGCCCTCTGCCACGAATTCAACGCGACACTTGTCGTCGATGTCGCACACGATCTTGGTTGTCTCGGCGAAGACGGTCGCGGCCACATTGGCCTGCAGAACATGCTGGGCAAGATCGATATCGTAATGGGAAGCTTTTCCAAGACTTTTGCTTCGAACGGCGGGTTCGTCGCCTGCAAAAGTCGGGCGGTACAGGAATATCTGCGTTTTTACAGCGCGCCTGCAACCTTCTCCAATGCGCTTTCGCCGGCGCAAGCAGCGACGATCCTCAAGGCGTTCGAGATCGTCTCGTCCGACGAGGGGGCTGCGCTGCGGCGCAAGATGCTTGCAAATGTGGTATCGCTTCGTCGCGAACTGATGCAGGCCGGCCTCGACTATTACGGAGATCCGTCCGCAATTGTTTGCGTGAAAATGGGTTCGGAAGGGCTTGCGCGGCTTGTATCCAGACGCCTGATCGAACTCGGATTGGTCGCCAATCTCGTGGAGTTTCCTGCCGTCCCCAAGGGGGCTGCCCGCATTCGCATGCAGGTGATGGCCAACCACTCCGAGGAGAACATCAGCACCGCTGTGCGAATATTGGCCGCAGCAAAGACGGAAGCGGGACTGGAACTCGACGAGCTGCAGCGGATAAAATCCGCAAAAAACGTTGCAGCGTGACGCTGCAGCGCAGCGGCACGTTTCTTCTTTGTCGACCTCTCGCATCACGATCCGTAGCGCATCATCCGGCAATGGCCGCTGCGGCCTTCGCCTCGTCCCATGCCGCGCGCATCCAGATGGTCGCGGTCTTCGTCGGTGGTCAGGATCACGGATAGAACAACAGGTAGAGAATGGCGAGGCGAGCACCCCACGCTATCGTTGCTCGGATGGCTTGCCGTCCGAATGCTCCAAGGGACCGCTGTCCGCTCCACCTGGCCCATAAACTTTTTCAATGATCTGAGTCTGCGCGACCGCTCGGAATTCCTTCGCGAGTTTCAGCGCGCGCCGGAGGTAAGGATCCTCAGTGTCTCGATTGAGTGCAAGCAGCTTGCAGCAATTTGGGCAGTTCAGTTGAACGCCGTCACGAACCTTGTGGGGCTTTTCCCTGAAGACTTGCTTACAGGCCGGGCACCTAATGTTGACTTTGCTATCCATGGCGTGTTGCCGCTGAGACCGGAGGCCCCGTCTCCTGGAAAAACGGCAGGGCTTTGGTCCAAAAACCCGCAGGTCTTCCATCTACGGGTGATCTCATCGTAGGGATGCCAGCTTAACGCTTCATTGCGCTTGGCAAATCATGCAGCGGCTCGACTGGATAACGATAGCGTGGAGCGTCTGGACGGCGTTGCTCTTCATCGCCCTTCTCTACCTGTTGTTTCTATCCGTGAGGTCTGCGAGTCCGAAACAAAAAGGCCCCGCCGCGTTGAGTCGGCAGGGCCAGTTGAGATCAAGCCGGGCTGCGACGTCCGGCAAAAGAAGCCTGTCGCCGATATCTTAATTTCAGGTTTCCCGTTCGGGGAAATAAAACTTTGGAAGGGTGTCCCAGCACCGCCTGCTCTTCTGGCCCCTTTAGGCGAACCAACCCGCCGCGAACTGGTTATATCGCGGTGCTGGCACTGTCCCCCGGGGACAGCACTGAGAGTGCAAAAAGCCCGACCCGCGCACGACCGGGTCGGGCCTTCTTCGTTTGATGCTTGCGGGAACCCGCAAATCAGCGTCTTGCTCGCCGATGGAATCCCGAGAGCCAATTGCCCCGCCTTGCACCCGCTGCGGCAAGCAACCTCGCTTCGTCACCAGCATGTTGGACCCGAAGGCGGGCCGCACCTTCCACATGTTCCAGTGCCAGTGCGGCGACAAATCCTGGACCTCAGAGAAGCAGTGAGGCTGCCTCAGCTGGCATCACGCGCGATTCGCTTTCAGCAGACCTCTCGTAGTATTTGGCGATCCGGAGATACTTCGCTCGCACCTCGGGATCGACTATCAGGTTGCCCCTCGCGCGCATTTTTTCAGCCATATCCCGATCCCGCCTAGCTTGCTCCTTAGCGTGATCCACGATCACCTCCCTAGGGCCGCAGTGTCCCAATTCACCTCTGCGTGTCCCGTCCCGAGACATAAAACCTTGGCACGGGTCGTGCACACTAATGCCTATCGGGATTTTGCTTCACCCTCCCGGCGCTGGAAGCCGCCGCCTGCATAGCATTTCAAGCAGGCGGCGTTGGTGTCCTAGTCTATCAGATGGACTGTCCCAATTTAGACAGCGTCGGGCGTCCGATAACGGCTCGGTGAACGAAATCACTTTTCCTTATCCATGCAGTCGACCTGAAACACGATTGGCGCAGCCTTCTCGCCAGATTCATGGAGGGGACCATGCTGATCTACGCGATAAACCTGGTCTACGAGCTCTCGATGCGGACGAGCCTGTCCGAGATCCATCAGGTCGCGCAGTATCTCAGCTAAATGACGCGACGGCAAAAAGCCGCCACCGGATCGGTGACGGCTTTGTAACGCCAGTTTACGGCGCCCTGGGGGACGCGGGACCAGCAAATCATTGGAAGCTTAAGATTTGGTAGCAAACGCAAAGGCCAGCCGCCGGCTGGTCGCGCTCGGGCTGAAGGCGCGGAAATCATCAAGGCTATCCGACTTACCGTCAGAGAGAATTGCTGCAGTTTCTCATTTCAGGAAATTGGGTGCCGATTCTTAAGTTGGTCGCCGTTGGCGAAAGAGTGCTTAGCAATCTTCCACAGGCGGGCTGCACTACTTTTAGGACAGGTTCCAATAAGATAGAACCACCAAAGAGCTAAAACGGCGCAAGGACGGATCAATCGAGCTCAAGCTCGACTGGGCTGGAATCCCAGACTCGGGTAAGCTTTGCCCATGCCATTTTTGGTGCAAGCCAACGCGGACGATCACACGCTGTCGGTCACTACCGAAACCGCGAAGGAAGCGTTTGCAAAGGCGATCGAGTGGCACGTCGTCCACCGGTTCACCAACATCTCTATCAACGACGGTGCTAGAAGCTACTCGATTGCCGACTTTTCATCGGAAATGGCGCTTCGCGAGATTGCGCAAACCGCCGAGGCTGCTGCTGAGCTGGGGCCAAGGGCAAAGGGCAAATGACCGGCTGCGTTGGGCCTCTTCCCCCACAATGCCGTCGCCGGTAGTTTTAACGATCCGGCCGCGATGTTGGGCAATCGTTAGGTCAATCAGTTCCTTCCTGATTGCCTTGAGCCCGCTCAACGTGCCATCCTCGCCGGCACCCATGAGGCGGCTTTACCCTGCGACATCCGCCGCCCGCCGCTAGTCGCCGATCAACCCTGTCGCCCGCCAAAAGTGCCCCCCAAGCATCTATGACAGGCCCATCAAAGCATAGCAGGCTGTTTCAGGGCTAGGCCCAATGTCGGCTTTGGGTCTTGGCCGTGTAAAAACACCCTTCCCAGGGACGTCGGAGAGAAGCCAGGACCGGTTCGGTCTCAAGCCGCGATCACAGCCATCAGTGCTTGGTCCCGACGATGTTCATGACCCGTGTCAGATTGTGGGCCAGGACCGAGAGAGCCATCTCGGCGGCTACTTTTGGGAGCGTTTTGGTGAGGAAGTGTGTCGCTCCCATGCGGGCCTTCATCGTGCCGAACGGATGTTCGACCGTCTCGCGACGCTGGCGCATGGCTTGTGGGTTTGCATCGAGCCGCTGCTGCACAGCGTCGAGCAGATGCTCATGCTCCCATCGCGTAATCCGCCGCTCTGGCTCGGTCGTGCATTGCGATTTGAGCGCACAATTTTGACAGGCGGTGGTCCAGTAGCGCCGTAGCATCTTGTCATCTTCCTCGCTCGTAAAGCGATACGGCAATCGCTCCCCAGCCGGACAACGATAGGCGTCCTCCTCAGGCAAATAGGCAAAGTCCTGCTTGCCGAAGCGCCCGTCCGATTTGGCGCCCGACGTTAGCGGCTTGGGCAGGGTCACGGTGATGCCGGCCTCGTGGCACGCGAGGATCTCCGGGCCGCTGAAGTAGCCGCGATCGGCTACGGCCTCAAGCGTCTCGGTCTTTAGAACAGCTTTCGCCTGCTTGGCCATATTGGCCAGTTGCGCCCGATCTGAGCCGCTGTTCGTCACCTCATGCGCCACAATCAGATGATGCTCGGTATCGACGGCGACCTGCACATTGTAGCCGACAACGCCTCTCGTGCAAAGGGTGTCCTCGGTGTCGAAAAACTCGAAGCCGTTGCTGATCGGGGCTATTATAGCGGTGAGAAAATCCTTGCCTGAGACAAGGCTGGAATTGCGGTAACGCTTCAGGTCTTGAGGCACGGGTCGCTTTGGCGAACAGCACTTTGTCTATCTCAGCGACGAGGATGCGTATCGCTGTGCGGCTGGCGAAAAGCTGACCTACCACTACACCAACGAGGAGGCCGGGCAGCAGCTACGGCGCTATTGGACCAATGCGTGCCGTGACTGTGCACTCAAAGCTGGCTGCACGACTGGCGAGGAGCGGCGGATTACGCACTGGGAGCATGAGCACGTTCTGGAAGAGGTGCAGAGGCGCCTCGACAACAACCCCCTGGCCATGCGGCAGCGGCGGGAGACAGTCGAACATCCGTTCGGCACGATAAAGGCTCGCATGGGCGCAACACACTTCCTGACCAAAACGCTCCCAAAGGCCTCTCAGTCCTGGCCTATAATCTGACCCGGGTTATGAACATCGTCGGGATCAAGCCGCTGATCGCGGCGATCGTGGCCTGAACCCCCGGCATCCAGGATCCCGGATCGACATCTCCCTCAAGGGCGTTTTTACACGGCCAAAACCCACAAGCGACATTCCTCGATCCAAAAATTTTGGTCCGAAGCGGCCCGTCCAGTTGATACGAATCAAGTCCGAGACGCGCGCGCGATCTAAGGTGGAGCTAATCACTGACGCATTGGTGGCCGCCCCGACAGCAATGATTGACCAGCCCGCACCGCGAGCGCTCTTAGGTCTGACCGTGGCAGCGGTGGGTTGGGCAGCGCTTATCGTGGCTGAACTGTTTACGGCGCTGCTTCTCGGCTGGGTCTTCCTCGGGATCGTACTCGTCGGCGGGTGGCCCGCCGCCTCCGGACACCCCATCCCCGCGATATTGTTCGCGCTTATCGCGGTTACCGGTGCTCTCGCCACGATAGCCGCCCGATATGTCGCGCCTTGGCGAAGCGTCGTTCTGGCAATCACGCTCTTGTTTGCTTCGGTCGCTGTATCGGCCGTGACCTGGTCGCTGTCTGCTCCCGACCAAGCCTTGTATCTTGCGAGAGGAATGGCCTTGGATGGATCGGATGTCCGGAACTATCTGAAATATCCCCAGCGGGGGATCAGCAAGGCGGTCGTCGTATTCCCCTTCCAGCAGAACCTCGCGCCGCAGCTTTTTCAGACCATCGTGTACCGACAAGGCGGGCAGACGAAGCAGTCGAGCTTCGATGACCTTCTCAAGGTGACCCGGACAACCTCCCTTATCGTCGTGAAGGACCACACTGTTCTCTATGAGGGATACGCAAATGGATATACGCGGGGCTCGATCATCAACTCCTATTCGATTGCGAAGTCGTTTACGTCGGCGCTGATCGGGATTGCCATCGACGAAAAGCTTATCGGCGGCGTCGATGACCTGATGGTGTCCTATCTTCCGGAACTCCGCGGCAAGGGATTGGATGGCGTCACGCTTCAGAACCTTCTCACGATGTCGGCGGGAATTCACTACAGCCACGAGGACGAACAACCGCCGCTGCTCAACCGCCTGCCGTTTAATGATGATTCGCGCTGCACCAACTACCCCGACCTTCGAAGCTTGGTGCTTTCGGTGGGTGATGCGCCGGGAAAGGTGTTCGAGTACAACAACTTTGCGCCTTTGTTGTTGGGCCTGATCCTCGAGAGGACAACTCACCACCCGGTCTCCCAGTATTTGCAGGAGAAGATTTGGCAGCCGCACGGCATGGAGTACCCGGCATCCTGGAGCCTCGACAGCGAACGGTCCGGGTTCGAAAAGATGGCTATGGGCCTCAACGCCCGCGCTATCGACTTCGCCAAGTTCGGGGCGCTCATGCTCGACAACGGCCGCTGGTATGGCAATCCGGTCATCCCAGAGAAATAGGTCAGCGAATCGACCTCGCCCGATGGTAACGATGACCGACGCCGGCGTCGGGCAGTCGCTTGGAAAGAGGCGCACGGATACTACAAGTACCTGTGGTGGGGTCGGGTGCGTCCAGACGGCAGTTACGCGTTCATGGGACGCGGCAACCTCCAACAACAATGGATTTATGTTTCCCCGCGCGACCGTGTCGTGATTGTCCGCTTCGTATTGTCGACAACGCGGTTGACTCTTGGCCAGATATCTTCGAAATCGTCACCGATAATGTGTCTGGGCGGGGAAGTTAGATCAGGGGTTGGACTTCTGCTGCTTGACGTTCGACTTTACATAGGCCGCTAGCATTGTCGACGGAGGCGCGGCTTTTCGGCCTAGGACCCCAGCTTTGTCGGCCTCAACGATTTTTGCAATGTCCAGCAGCGCCATCAACCACGAAAATTCGGCAATGGTCGAACTTCTGGTGCCGTCGCTGATAGTGACATTGATAAACCGTTCGACGACATGCCATTCTACCGCTTTTGCGAACGCCTCTCTCGCGGTTTCGGTAGCCACCGACAGCGTATGATCGTTAAGGTTGGCCTGCACGAAAAATGGCATTGAGCTTACTCGAACTGGACGCCGATCTGGAACCCTCGACGCCAGACAATGCTGCACGGCATAGTCAGTCTATCTTCCAGGATCTGCAGATTGAATCGCGTGGGAATCCGGTTGCTCAGGTTTGATAATGTCAATGCCGCGCCGGTAATCGATATGTTGCGAACAGTGCATGGAATTTTATCACCTCCATACTCGATCTCTGCGGCCTTCGTTACTCGAAAACGGGGATTTGCGCGGGTCCCGACCATTAGAGTTTCTCCAAGAATCCAACGTTCAAAGGGCCGCAGCTTTTCTTCCGATGTCTTTGAGAAGCTGTTCAATAGAATCTATTTCGGCCGACAAACGCACTCTGCTTTCTTCATTTTTGATTTGACCGACAAAATGACGCATGTGCTCTTTTGATATCGCGATGAAAAAAAGTGCGTGTTGTATGTCTTCTTTATTTTTGAATTGTCTTTGACCTATCTGGCCCAGTTCGTGAGCAAGACGAGCCAACAACGCCGACGCGCGCGCATTCTGGTTGCGCGTCTTGTTGGAGGAACGGCCTCTAAAATTCACAATATTCGTCATTGTGGCCAAAAGGACCCCCACCGCCCTGGAAGCGAGTGGGGGCCTGGAGGTCAGGTCCGCAGTGCAAGGCGCGGACAGGCACGAGTCTGGGCACGAGGCATTAAGCAATGCTTGCCAGAGCGCCCGGGAAACTGTCCGGAATTTCCTGACAGGCCGGGCGTCCGTGGCAAAAGCCCGCCCAACCCTCCGTTGACTGGCGTTTAAGCTGTCTGGAGCTAGGGTAGTGTCCATGAAAATCCTTGTGGGCATCGCTGGTGGTTGGATCGGCTTTTCATTGGCCGACAACGCGCTTTTCGACGGTCGCATGACGCAAGTCGTGCTCCGGCTTGCTCGTTCCATCGCGAGCGGCTTCGGCGTTCATTTTTGAACGCAAAGGCTGCTGGTGTGTCAGCAGCCTACCGCGAAGTAAACGTCCCCGCGGCGGACACAAAGTCTGACGCGCGATCGAGGCAATCAGTCAGACGTTGCCGGCGGTGACTTCTTCATTGCCTGCTCGATTTCATCGGCCAGCTGATTGAACTGCCGGTGCAGCCGGTCGAACAGATCTCGTTTGGCGGGATCAGTTGCCAAGTCGCGGATCAGCGCGGCCTCTGCCGCATCTCTGCGAAGTTTTTCGAGTGACGCCTGGTAGTCCCTCCATTGCTGCGGCTCGAATCGTCGGATTACACGTGAGCCTTCCCACAGTTTCTCTGCGTGGCCATCAACAAGCTGTTTGGCGCGCTCCGTCGCTTCTTCCTTGATGGCGCGCAGCAAATCAACCCGGTTCCTCACGTGGCCGTCACGCCCAATTACAAACGCCCGGTATTCCCGCGGAGCGGCTGTGGCTTGCTCCCGAGCCGATTTTCCAGAACTCAAATCGGCTGTCTATTCCTTATAAGGAAGCCCTCAGGCTTGCCGCCCCGCGCTCAAAGCGCTCGAATCGCCGCGCCTGTGTTGATAGTCGCATCTCGCTTGCCGCTCGCGGCAAGGACAAAGGGCATTGGCCACTTCACGCGCTCGTCCTTATGGTACTTCGGCCGATATCATTTCCCGTTCAGAGTACGAATGTAGTTCGGCCTTCCAAAGGACATTCGCACCCGCCCAATTGTCTCGCGGTTATGCGGTAAATAAGGCATCAGGCTTGGGTGAGCGACGACCGTTTCAAAGTGCTGGGAATAATTGTGCGGCGTGCGATGCAAGGCTGGTATCGGCTGTGAGGTAGCCATAGCTAAGAGCCGGATCCTTGGAGACGAGCGCTCTTCAGTCGCAACTGTCCGGAATTTCCTGACAGATACAACAGAGCCGCACCCGATCATGGTTAACCACGGATTAAGACCTGCAGGTTGAAGGTTACCGCGAAGTTTTACGCTTCGATGCGCGGCTCCTGCGAGATGGTTATGCTCAAACAAATTTGTCGAATTGCTTTCTTGAGCGCTACGTTGCTTCTTTCGCTTTGCTGTTTGGCGACGGCGCAAGCTGGAACAGCGACAGCGACGCTTACGGTGCAGATAACAATTACCGCCTCCTGCACTATCAACGCTTCGACTCTCAATTTTGGCGCTGCGGTGCCCGGCACTACACTGGTTGCATCGAATGTCACCGGCAGTACAACCGTTTCGGTGACGTGCACGAATGGTAGTCCATTTTCAATTGGAATGGATAACGGTGCGAATGCTTCAGGCGTACAACGTCGAATGAAGAACGGCACCAACTATCTGAACTACGGGCTCTACCTCGACGCTGCCTACACGCAACCCTGGACTACGGCCGCCACCAACAGTACGTGCACAACAGCAAATTCGTGCTATCTCGGGACCGGAAACGGATCAGCACAATCAATCAACATCTACGGTCAAGTGCCTTCGACGGGAATAGCGCCGCCGACCGGAACCTATTCCGACTCGGTGACAATGACGATCACGTATTGATACCATGCTTCTGAAAATGGATATCCGTTTGATTTCCAAGATTGACGCAGCATTCAGCCATGTTCGAGAAAAGTACGGATGGAAGATGATGCACCCCGGTGGCTATCGCATGCGACTCGCTGTGTTCGCACTCATCGCAGCGCTGCCCCTGCGAGTGGACGCCGTGTCTGCGGCGCAGCTTCATGTTGATCCAATTTTGCTGGAACTGGACGCGCCAGCCGCGGCCGGAACGCTGGTCTTGCACAACGGTGACGATGCCGAGGTCACGGTCCAAACGCGGGTCTTTCGGTGGAGGCAGGTTGATGGCAAGGAGAGCCTCGAGCCGACCAGCGAGGTTGTGGCGTCTCCGCCGGCAATTAAGTTGACCCCTAAAGCAGACTACGTCGTGCGGGTGGTTCGCGTTGCGAAGCAGCCGGTAAGCGGCGAGGAAAGCTACCGCGTAGTTATCGATCAGCTGCCAAATGCCAGGAACCAGAAGGCGAAAACGGTAAACTTAGTCATTCGGCAGTCAATTCCAGTGTTTTTCAGAGCCCAGAGAGTGAGCAGCCCGGACGTCGCCTGGACGCTCCATCATGAAGGCAAAAAGTTCATCATTTCGGCGACCAATCAGGGCGAAGAACGCATGCGCATTGCGGCGTTGCGTTTGCGCGACGCTGCAGGAACTACGGTGTCGTTTGGAAACGGTCTCGTAGGCTACGCATTAGGGCGAGCATCCATGAGTTGGGACGTGCCCGCTGCGCCTCGCGGCTTTGGCACCGGAGGCACGGTGTCGATCACCGCCGAAACCAACAAGGGGCCGATCCGTGCCACTGCCGAAGTGCGTGATCGGCGGTAGATCGTTCTCCATTCTGACTGTGGGAATGCTTGGCCTCGGATTCGCGACCAAGGGCTTTTGCATGGACAAAGAGCAGCAAAACCTTCAGCTCGAAGTCGTGATCAACGACAGCTCGGCCAATATGATAAGTAGTTTCGTACGCCTTGCCGACGGGCGTATCGGTGCCAGCAGGAATGAGCTGGTAGAGCTTGGGTTGCAACTCGCTGCTCCGAGCCTGCCGACCGAAATCGTGATTCTCGATGACATTCCAAGTCTGAAATACGCCTACGACGAAAAGAAACAGAGAATCCTGATCAATATCGACAACGCCTTTCGTGCGGGACATGTTTTTGACCTGCGCGGTGCCAACAATTCGGCCGTGACACCAACCAAGTCGGGCTGGGGCGGTTTAATAAACTATGACTTGCTCGGCACAACTGGCACTCTACAGCAATTTCGGCCATTCTATACTGGCGGCGCATCACTGACCCTCGACGGTCGAGCTTTCTCTCCCTTCGGCACATTCGAGCAATCCGGGATCATACAGTCCTCGGCCTACTCGCAAGGCAGCGCCATCCGGCTCAACACCTCTTTCCGGTACTCCGATCAGGACCGGCTAATCACTTACAACGTCGGCGATGCGATAAACGGCGGTCTCGCCTGGACACGCCCGATCCGCATCGGCGGCATGCAGGCCCAAAGCAGCTTTGCACTGCGCCCGGACCTCATCACCATGCCGTTGCCGAATCTGGGTGGTACCGCAGCGGTGCCCTCGACCGTTGACGTCTACGTGAACAACATCAGAACCTTCTCACAGGAGGTCGGCGCTGGACCCTTCAGCATTAACAACGTGCCGCTCGTTTCGGGTGCAGGAAGCGCCCGCCTCGTCATCCGGGATTCTTCCGGCCATGAGACAAACACGACTGTGCCGTTCTACGCCTCCGCGAGCTTGTTGGCTCCAGGGCTTTCGAACTGGTCGTTGGAAGCCGGACTGCCTCGACTTTCCTTCGGTAGTGCCAACGATGCTTACGTGGGCGCACCGATCGCGTCGGCATCCCTTCGTCGCGGAATTTTTGACTGGATGACGGCCGAAGGCCATCTCGAGGGTGGCAGCGGCGTTGCTAACGGCGGTGTTGGCGTTATAGCTAGAGTAGGACATATGGGTATTGCCAGCGCAGCGGTATCAGCGAGCACAATGTCCGGGAGTACGGGGCTTCAAACCTTCGCTGCGTATGAAACGCAGATCTTTGGCCTCAATATCAGTGCAATGGCGCAGCACACTTTCGGAAGCTACAACGACCTAGCATCGGCAACAGCAAGGTTGCAAAGCTCAGCGGGCAATGCGGCGCAGAGCTTTCTGGGCGTTATCAATTATGCGCCTTACTTCACCCTGAACTCTCAATACTTTTCGCCAATCTATGCGGCCAGTCAGCCTCCGCGATCAATCGGTCGCTTCACAGTCGGGCTACCCTTACCGTTTGACGACAAGGCTAACCTCAGCACCAGCTTCGTGCATTTGCTGGACGGCACGGGATATCTTTCAAACTTTCTCACTGCGACTTACTCCCGCGCACTACCGTATGACGCCTCGCTATTTGTCAGCATTTTGCATGATTTCGGGCCCAGGAAAAGCTCGGGTATCTTTGCCGGATTTTCAGTGCCGCTAAACGATGCAGTCTCGCTCTCGTCGAACATATCAACCGCTCCGCGTAGCCAGGGTGGCAACTACGTCTCCACTGAGGCATCGAAGGCGCTGGGGCCGACACCCGGTAGCTTCGGCTGGCGCGTGCGTGATGCTGAAGGAGCGACTTCCTATCGCGAAGCGTCGATTTCCTACCGTTCGAACTACGCGACCGTCCAAGGCGGAGCGAGTCAGACCGGTCATAGCGGAAGCGCCATGCTGGATCTGCGCGGATCAGTCGTGACAATGGGCGGCAACGTGTTCTTATCGAACTGGATTGACGATGCATTCGCCGTGGTCGACGCAGGTGCATCCAATGTCGAAGTCTTTTATGAAAATCGCTCGATCGGTACAACGGACTCCAAAGGGATGTTGCTCGTGCCAACATTACGGTCGTATCAAAGTAATAAGATATCGATTGAGCCAAGCAATTTGCCGATCGACGCTGAGGTCAAGAGCACTGCCGAGATCGTAGCTCCAGCTAACAGAGGCGGCGTGCTCGTTAACTTCCACACTCAGCGCAATAGAACCTCCGCGCTTGTGGTTTTTGTTTATCCGGATGGGAGCCACCTGCCACCGGGCGCCGAGGGTCGCATCGATGGTGGTAATGAATTCCTGGTTGGCTACGATGGAGAGGCGTTCATCAAGAACCTTGGCGAGACCAACACCGCAACCATTGAAAATAATGGTCGACGCTGTCGGGCAGAGTTCAAGTTTGCGGCGCGGACCGATGGACAAGTCCGGATCTCACCGGTGGAGTGCCGCGGATCTACTGAGGACACACCGCCAAGCCTTATGACACTCGGTCTCAGAAGGTGACCGTTACAATGACCGAGTCGGCATACGTGCCAACCGCCGTCGCTGACTGCGGCGGAACGCGGCCGTAAATAGTGACGCTTTGGTTTGAACCGGTACCCGTGCCCAATGCACACGTGCTTGCACCGCCAGTACAGCTTGTCGTCGAAGTTGTCGTGGTCCATGCGTTTGAGCGGGCGGCATCTGTAAAAAGCCCATAATTGACATAGTTGAAGGTTGCACCGAGCCGCATCCGGCGCTGACTACCCGAAACGTTATTGCCATTGTCCAGACCAATCGAGTAGGGGGTCGTATTGGTAGACTGCACGGTTATGGTTGCGGTTGCGTCGATATTGGACGCGATTGTTGACGGGCTACTTCCGAAGGCCAGGCTCGAAACACTTACGTTAGCGCTGGTAGTTGCAGTAGCGGTCACCGTAAAGGAAAAATTCGCCGTGCTGCCTCCAGTAGAGCAGTTGCCGCCTGATGCCAGCGAACCGTAATGCAGTCTTTGGCTCGCACCTGAATTGAGTGGCTCGGAATAGGAGCCTGGTATCGCCGCCTGTTGAACGGCTAGAGTTGCGTAGACGGTTATGGTGGCTGATATATTACCGGATGCGTTGCTTGTGAAATCATTTTGGCTACCGCCGCCGAGAAAGTTGTTCGCGTAGTTGCCCCATGGCTGGGTATGCGCAGCATCCTTGTAGAGATCGAAAGCCAGTCGATTGCTCCCGGATGCCATCTGCCGCTGATTGGCCGAGACATGCGTACCGGCTGTTATGTCAGTGCAAAAACGGTAGGTGGTGTTAGCGGTGGCTCCTGAACAGGTTATCGTTTCGGTGCCGGTCGTAGAGATAATCGTCCCGGGCAGGACGTTGACTGAACCGAAGGCAATGCTGGTCATCGTCGCCGTGCAAGTGATCGCGGCTTTGCCTGGTGACGGAAGTCCGCCGAGGAGCAGGACAAGAAACAATGCCAAGAAAGAACGCGTCAGCAATAATGAACCCCTGTGATTAGCGGCTGAGTCTAAAGCCCTCGTGCTAAACTTCCGCTAAGTGGAACACATGAGGCGACGACCATTCCTTACCCCAATTGGCAGCGTCGATAGTACCGAATCACCGACGCCTTGCATGCCGTGCCTGGTTGACTGGCGCATGAGTACCTCATGCGCTCGCCTGATTCTGCCTGGCCGGGACTTCATCCGTCACGAGTTCACCTAACTTGCGCAGCGCCGCATCGCGCTCGCGGCGACAGCGATCGAGCGCTCTGTCGAAAGTCTCGCTCGCGGGCGGCACGGCTTCTAGTGCGCGGCATGCTTCGGCAAGTTCAAGGAAACCGAGCAACCCCGCCGAGCCGCCGAGGGTGTGGGCCTCGCGGCATAGGGCTTCGCGCGCCGCAAGCGTATCGGACCGCGAGAGGAAACGTTCGCGCGCGTCTACCTCGAACAATGTCAGGAGTTTCCTGGCATTGTCGGCGCCGAGGGTCTTTCGCAGATGCGCCAGAATGGTGTCATCGAAGATTATGCCGCGCGCACCGGTATCGGGCCCGGTCACTGCTTCCATCGCCGGCCGGTCGCCCCGCCGCTCGGCAAGCACCAGTCGTTCGATGGTCGTAAGCAGCGCAGGCCAGTCTATCGGCTTCGACACGTGGACATCCATGCCCGATTGGAGGCAACGCTCCGATTCGCCTGGAAGGGCATTCGCTGTCAGGCCGATGATCGGAAGCCCCGGCCTGTCCGCCGTCGCCGTCCGGATCGCCCACGCCGCAGTGTAGCCGTCCATTTCCGGCATCTGGACGTCCATCAGGACCGCATCGAAGCTGTTGCGGATCGCGACGCGCACCGCTTCGGCGCCATCGTTGACAATCGCCACTTCGTGCCCCGCCTGTTCCAGCATGGCCCTGATCAGTTCGCGGTTCATCGGGTTGTCCTCGGCAAGAAGCAGCCGGCAGGAAACCTCGTTGTTTGGATTGAGTGCGGCATCTTCCGGACGCATCTGCCCGGCAGCGGGCAATTCGACCGTGAACGAAAACACCGACCCGCGGCCGGGCGTGCTTTGCACCTCTATGGTGCCGCCCATCAGCGCGACCAACTCCTTGGAGATCGCGAGGCCGAGACCGCTGCCGCCGAAACGCCGTGTCGTCGAGCGGTCCGCTTGCACGAAGCGCTGAAACAGCGTGGGCAGGTCGCGCGGGCTGATGCCGATTCCCGTGTCGGTTACCGCAAAATGGATGCTGCCCGGCTTTCCGGGGGCACTGTCGACGTTGAGCCGAACAGAGCCTGACGGCGTGAATTTCACCGCGTTGCCGACCAGGTTCAGCAACACCTGTCTCAGGCGGACGGCGTCGCCCAGCACACAGTCGTGTAGATCGCTGGCGATGCTTGCGGTCAGTTCGACGCCCTTGTGCTGTGCCTGCTCCAAAACCAGTTCGATGCAGCCGTCGGTCAACTCCTTGAGCGAGAGCGCGGCCTTCTCGAGTCTGAGTTGCCCGGCCTCGATCTTGGAGAAATCAAGGATATCGCTGATGACGCCGAGCAATCCCTTGCCGGCGGCGCGCTGCATTTCCATGAAATGGCGCTGCCGCTCCGGCGATTGGGCTCCACTTAGCAGCATATCGGACACGCCGATGATGGCGGTGAGCGGTGTTCTCAGCTCATGACTCATGTTGGCGAGAAACTCGGCTGTAGCTCGCGCCGCCGCTTCGGCACGGTCCCTTTCCAGACGCAGCGCTGCTTCCGCCGCCCGGCGCGCCGTCACGTCGGTATAGGTCCGCACGAAGCCGCCGTCCTCGGTCGGAACCGTGCGTATCTCCAGCACGGTGCCGTTGGGGCGCTCACGCTCATAGATGGCATGGCGCCGTTCGTCGATGTCCTTCACGACCCCCGCATATTGCTCGTCGCTGGCGAATTCCCCGATGCTGCGCTGATATTCCAGTATCTCGCTCTTGTGCAGGCGGCGCACGGCAAGTTCCTGGGGCAGGCCGAGGAGTTCAAGTGCGCGCGCGTTCATGAGCGTGGTCCTTCCGTCGCGATCGATTGCGATGAGGCCCTGATCCATGGTATTGAGCGTCGCCCGCAACAGGGTTTCCGCGCGCTTGTGCTCGGTGATGTCCTGGTGGGTAGCGATCCATCCGCCATCCGGCATCCGCTGCCTGCGCATCGCAACCGTCCGGCCGTCCGCCAGCACCTGAATCTGATCCTTCAGCGCGGCGACAGCCTCGATGTATTCGTCGACGCTGAGCTCGCTGGTCTGGCCGTTCGCGAGGTGCGCTTCGAGAATTTGCCGCAGCGTAACCCCGGGGGCCACTTGTTCGGGCGTGAACCCGTACATCTCCCGGTAGCGGCTGTTGGCGATTACGATTCTCTGGTCGGAATCCCACATCACAAGGCCGTTCGGCATCTCGCTGAGCGCCATATCGAAGCGCGTGTTGATCCGCTCGAGTTCCTCGGATTTTTCCAGAAGAGCGTCGGACTTCTCCGCCAGATGGCGGGTTTGCCGCACGAGCAGGAACGTGCCGAACAGTATCGCCGCGGCGGCGAACGCGACGACAGGTCCGAAGACCAAGAGGTGCCTGTACCAGGCTTGCAGAACGGCAGCGCGGCCGTAGCTAACGAGCACCACCAGCGGCAGCCCTCGTACTGCCCTGTATCCAGCGACGCGAGGCACGCTATCGACGGCGCTGAGGGATTCGTAGGATCCCGCGTCCGACTTGGGAAGGTGCTGTGCCAGAAGGGGGGCCGACGCAAATGATCTGCCCATCGCGCTTTCGAGCGCAGGCTCGCGCGCGAGCAACAAGCCATCCCGATGAAGCAACAAGATTGAACCTTCCTTGCCGAGATCAATGCTGCGATAGATCTTTGCGAAATACGACTGGTCGAGCGGCGTCGTCACGATTCCCGCAAACGTGCCGTCGTCATTACTCAATCGCAGCGATGCCGCGGTCAGCCATTTGTTCGAGGCTGCCGATCGAAACGGGGTCGAGACATAGAGCGTGTCGCTGGCGTTGTCGCGATGCACGGTAAAGTGGGCCATCTGCGAAACGTTGATCCGCGGCAGAGCGCCATCATAGGAATGCGCCACCACCTTGCCGGCCGCGTCGGTCCATCCAACGGCGACCACGGCTGGAGAGGTCTTGGCCAGGAGGCGCAGCGCGGCGTTGACCTCTTCGAGCGAGGCATAGTCGCCTTCAAGGCTGTCCTTTCTGATTTTGGCGGCCTCGCGCAACATGCGTTCGACATTCTCGAACGTGAGCGCTGTATGCTCCGAGAGAATTTCGGCGAAGTTTTGCGCGGATTTTTTTCCCTGGTCGATTGCGGCAATGTAGCGCTGGTGCAGGTCGACCGAAAACAGGACGACAATCAGCGCAACCAAGCCAATCCCGAGCATCGCCTGTGGGAATACCTCCGACCGCCATCGCCGTTTCAATCTCTGCATGCGCGGGATGGCTAGGTTGAGCAGAAGTCGCATTCGGCGTCCGCCTTGCGGGAATCAATATTTCGGCCATAGTATCAAAGCACGGCTGCCGGCTGAATCCGGCGCATAACGGGGTGTTCCGAAGGTGCGTCGTCACCCCGAGTCTCAGATGCACCGGCTACGACTGGATGCGGGTCCGGGACCCGGCGCATTTAATCCCCTCCAGGTCGAGTAACGTGGCTATCAGGAAAGAAAGCATTGTCCTCGCCGACGATCATCCGTTCATTCTGCTCGCACTCAAGCAATTGATCGCTGCGGAGGCGGATCTCGAACTGGTTGGCGAGGCGGCTACCGGTATCGACGCCCTCAGCCTGATCCGGTCGATCGTGCCCGACGTCGCGGTGATCGACGTCGGCATGCCCGGCATGAACGGTATCATGCTCGCGCGAAAAATTCGCGAAGAACGTCCGACGGTCAAAGTGGTGATCCTGACGGCGCATGAGGACGAAGCTCATTTGAAACAGGCACTTGCCGCTGGTGCCAGCGGTTTCATACTCAAGAGATCGGCGACAACCTCACTGATTCCGGCAGTTCGCGTTGCAATCGGGGGCGGTATCTTCGTCGATCCGCTGATGGCGCACAGGCTCGACCGTGCGGCTCAAGTCAATCCCGAGGGCGCCGTCGAATTGAGCCCGCGGGAGCGCGAAGTCCTCAAGCTGACTGCGTTCGGCTACGCAACGAAGGAGATCGCCCAGTCGATGGCGATCGGCCCCAAGTCGGTCGAGACCTATCGGAGCCGGGCCCTGGAAAAGCTGGGATTGAAGACTCGCGCCGAGATCGTCCGGTTTGCCCAACTGGAGGGATGGCTGACCTGACAGCTGCGGCGGTTCCGTAAAATTACGGGAAACATTCTAAACAACAGGTTATCGCGTAAGGAACATCCGGACACGGGGTGCGCGCCAAGCCGTTGTATTCTTGGACGTGAGACGGCGTCTGTCGTCGTTTCCACCAAGAGGTGTTCGATGAGTCTCGTGGATCGCGGGTTGGCTGGAGAGCACGAATGCGAGCGCTCGCTTGCGCTGGCTGAGGCGGTGCTTTCGAACTTGCGCAAGATTGGGCTCGCGCCCACACCGAAAAACTACGAGATCTGGTACACCTATTGTCTTGGTGAGAACGTCAAGCTCAACCGCGCTATCGAGATGCTGCTGGCGGCCGGCGCTACTCCCGCCGAATCCGATCTGGAGCATGTGTACAAGACATACTTTGGCGTTGGCCGCGAGCTGGGACGAGTAGAGACCATCGGCAGCGGCCTGAACGCGAAGCTTGGCGACGTGGTCGGCTTCATCGCGGCAACGCTGGGCACGACGTCGGCGTATGGCGACTGCCTGGATGCAGCATCGCGAGGGCTGGCCTCGACCGGCGATCCGGCCGCGTTGCTCGCTACGGTTCGGGCGCTCGCGGCGGCTACGCTCGAAATGCGCCAGGACAGTGTGAGGCTCAAATCGCGTCTGGATAAGGCGATGCGGGAGATTTCCGAGCTGCAGCAGGGACTACAGGCGATCCGAATGGAGAGCCGGATTGATTCGCTGACGGAGCTGGGCAACCGCAAGTACTTTGACGAGACAATGAGCGAGGCGATTCGCGGCGCCGCCGAGCGAGGCGAACCGCTGTCGCTGCTGATGATCGACATCGATCATTTCAAGTCTTTCAACGACACCTACGGCCACGCCACGGGGGATCAGGTTCTGCGGCTGGTGGCGACCACCCTCCAGCGAAACATCAAGGGCCAAGATGCGGCGTCCCGCTATGGCGGCGAGGAGTTCGCGATCGTGCTGCCGAACACCACGCTAGCGCAGGCAGCGACAGTCGGCGATCAGCTTCGCCGCGCCGTGATGGCAAGGGAGCTGAGGAAGAAATCCACGGGTGAGGTGATCGGACGCGTCACGATCTCGATCGGTGTTGCCGCGCTGCTCTCATATGACAGCAAGGAATCCCTCATCGAGCGGGCCGACCATTATCTCTATGACGCCAAGCGAGCCGGCCGCAATCGCGTGGTTGGTCCCGCGCAATCTCGGGACGTAGCCGCAAAGGTTGCCTAAGATGCTAACCAGCAGGAAGGGGAGACATTGATGACGGTGTATTTCTTCCGCCTCAGCCACGACCGCTATGCCGGGGTGGCCGAATGTCCGTTCGAACTGGTCGATCGCGATGCGGCCTGGGACGAGATCACGAAGGCTTCCAGCAATCTGGTCGCCGGGATTTGCCGAAACCTGAAGCCGCAGTCCGACTGGCGAATGGAATTACTCGACGAGACGGGCAAGCCGAGGTTCAGGATCTGCCTGACGGCAGAAGCACTGGACAATTGAATAGAACGGCGTAGGACGCGAGCGACCATGAATGCAGTCGTAAATCGCCGGAAGGCGCGCCGTGTGACCTTCGCGCACGGCATTGACGTGCAGATTTTTGCGATCGACGGAACGTGGCGGCGACCCTGCATGATGCTGGACGTGTCGGAAACCGGCGTCAGGCTTGTGCTCAAATCTTCACTAGAGGGTTTGAACCTCAAGGAATTCTTCTTAGTGCTATCGTCCACAGGGTTGGCGTTCCGTCGCTGCCAACTTGCCTGGATCAACGGCGAAGAGATTGGTGCCCACTTCCTTGACGAGGCTGGAGGATCGCGACTGAAACGGCCGAAAGAAGAAGCGGGCGCGTTTATCTAATTACGATGAGAAGGACGGCCGATGCACGGACCGCATCCGCCGTTGAAAGGGAAAAGTGGATGGACTGCATTCGACGCATCCGACTATTCTGCCATCGATTTCGCACTCCATGGCGCCGTTGGTACAACCTTGCCCCGCCGCGACCTCCAGGCCGGCGGGGCTTTTTCCAATGTCAGAGCAGAAATTGGATCGCAGCAACGATCACGCCAAGCGCGCTTAGCAGGACGAGCAGGCCTGCACCGATGATCGCCAGCAGGGGTCTTGCCAGCACTTTGTTTCCTCCAAGCCAAATCAACCCGCAGTCTAGCCATCCGGCCGGTGGCGGCTTGTCAGGAATTTTCGGACATGGCGGGAAGTCGGGCCCAGAGCCGCACGCCAGAAGCCATTCAAGGCGGCCTCTGTTTGATCCCGATCAACGCCAAACCGGTTCTTTCGTCCTATAATGAAAGCATCGTGACAAAGACCCTTTCATGGCCTCACTGCTCAAAGTGCAAGCGACCCCTCTCGCTTGTGCCAGCGAAGAGCGGCGGGCGCGTGATCAGGTGCGACTTTTGCGATAGCCACGATCCTTCAGACAATGGAGAACGCCGGGATTCATACGCTTCGCGGAAAGTTATCGATTAAGGCCACCTCAGTTGGCTGAATCGAAAATCAAGCGATAGCTCAGCAAGTCTTTCTCCCCGATCGGCCTTTGAGACAGTTTACGGACGGTTAGCCACTGCTCTTGTATTCTTGCACAGGGCCCGACATCGCGTCGGCATTGCGACTTGCCTAATTGTTTAGATTCTCCATCGACGTTTGATCGCAGAATTTGAGGGACGAGGCCCGCAATGGCCGCAAGCGAATCTGCAGCTTTGATTGCCGAGTTGAAGGGGGCTAGCGAGCAACGGTCGCCGGAGCGCTGGTGTGAAATATTGCGACAGATGACGAGCCTATTTCTGATGGACGCTCATCGCCTCACCGGTGCCCAGATCGTGGTCTTCGACGCCGTTTTCCTTCAGTTAGTGGAACGAGTTGAAGCGCAAACCTTGGCTCTTCTCAGCGACAATCTATCCGGGGTAAGTGCTTCTCCGCCGAATACAATGCGCCGACTTGCATTTCACGATGACATATTGGTAGCCGGCCCGGTACTACGACGATCCAATCATCTGACGGACGGGAATCTTGTCGAAATCGCTAACCTGCGCAGCGAAGCGCATATGTTGGAGATCGCCAGCCGGCAAACTGTTAGTGCATCACTGAGTGACGAGCTCGTGGCGCGGGGAGAGTTATCTGTTCTTAGCAGGCTCACTCAGAATTTGGGCGCGAAGTTCTCAGAAGACGGCTGTGCCGTGCTTGTTGCGAAGGCCAGGCAGAACAAGGCTCTCGCAGAACAGTTAGTGCGTCGATCCGATCTCCCGCCGGAATTGCGACGTCAATTGGCCGCAAAAGTCATGGACGACCGAACGCGCGTTCTTCAGACCGTGCCTTCCTCAATTCAAGGCAAGATCCAGGCGGCAGTGGCTACGACGGTGGATCGAGTTGAACTTCCGGCGCCGACGGCCGCCAACTATTCGGCAGCCACAGCAAAAATGGTCGAACTCAGTCGAAAGGGCGGGCTGAATGACCGCAGCGTCAACGGCTTCGCAGTCAAGCGCGAATATGTGGATGTCGTGGCGGCTCTATCGTTTCTGTCAGGTGCACCGGTCGAGGTCATCGTGCCATTGCTCTATACCGCCGAGCCGGATGGGTTAGTAGTGGCATGCAAAGCAGCGAGGCTGAATTGGTCGACTACCACAATGATTGTTCGTCACCGGCCCGGAACCGCCACTGTTGCAGAGAAGGAAATCGAACGAGCTAAGGCCACTTTTGATGCATTGTCCCTTTCCGTTGCGCAGCGGACTATTCGTCTGTGGTAGGCGGTATGCTGAAAATGATATGTGGAGCCCCTCAGCGAATGCTCAGATGCAATCACGTTGACCTGCTCCCCTGTTTGCCCTCGTTTATAAGGAGAGTCTGTTCTGTGTTTGGCCCCTGTTGGGGCGGGTTGCAAACTCGGTTGGTGTGAGCCCGTTGAGGCTCGTGTGCGGTCGGTTGGTGTTGTAGTCGATCCTCCATTCTTCGATGATCTGGCGGGCCTCGTTGAGGTCGGCGAAGAGGTGCTCGTTAAGGCACTCGTCGCGCAGCCGGTCGTTGAAGCTTTCGACAAAGCCGTTCTGCATCGGTTTACCGGGCGCGATGTAGTGCCACTCGATCCCAAGCTCCTCCTGCCAGGCCAGGATCGCATTCGAGGTGAACTCGGTGCCGTTGTCGCTGACGATCATATGCGGACAGCCCCTTATCTCGATGATGTGGTCAAGTTCGCGCATGACCCGCAGAGCGGTCAGCGAGGTGTCGGCCACCAGGCCCAGGCACTCCCGGGTGAAGTCGTCGACGACAGTCAGGATGCGGAAGCGCCTGCCGCTGATCAGCGTATCCATGACGAAGTCGAGTGACCAGCGCAGGTTCTGATCCTGCGGGATCGCCATCGGCGCCCGGGTGCCAAGCGCCCGTTTGCGGCCACCGCGCTTGCGCACGGTCAGTCGTTCCTCCTTGTAAAGCCGGTACAGCTTCTTGTGATTGATCCGGACCCCTTGCCGGGCCAATAGCAGCCCCAGACGCCGGTAGCCGAACCGGCGTCGTTGCGAAGCCAGCTCCTTCAACCGGGTTCGCAGGACGCCGTCGTCCGGGCGTGTCGAGGCATAGCGATAGGTCTTCGGATGCATTCCGACGAGCCAGCAGGCCCGCCGCTGCGAGTAGTCCTTCTCGCTGATCGCCCATCTCACAGCACGTCTCCGCAAGCTGGGCGTCAGAAGTTTTTTCCGAGCATCTCCTTTAGCGTCGATACATCCAGCATCGACTCCGCCAGCAGCTTCTTGAGCTTGCGGTTCTCTTCTTCCAGCCCCTTCAGCTTGCGCGCGTCAGAGATCTCCATCCCGCCATAGCGCGACCGCCACTTGTAGAACGTCGCATCGCTGATGCCGTGCTTCCGGCACAGATCGCCCGCCGACATTCCGGCAGCGTGTTCCTTCAGCACCTTGATGATCTGCTCTTCCGTGAACCTGCTCTTACGCATCGTCTGTCTCCTCGCTGGAGAACAGAACCCTAACTTAAAACCGGGGGCGCTTCAGGGGAGCAGGTCAACGTCGGCAGATAGTCCGGACACTATGATATCGCCAACCAACGTGGACTCGATTTCGACTCTGACCATGTCGAGGTTCGCTCAAGAACGCTTAGCGGCGGCCAGCGCGTATCGCGTGTTCGAACGTCGCTCCTTGCATGCAGTCGCTCGGCTGATATGTCATTGTCGTGCATCAAGGACGAACTGCCGGAAGGTTTCGAGCTGTTCCCTTGTGTGTCGCCGGGTCCGCCTCGAACGCTTGCTTCCCCTTTGCTACCCACAGCGCTCGCGCCTGTTCGCGCTGATCGCTTTGCAGCTTGTCGGCGATCCAAAGCAGCGCGCCGAGAATGGTGGCGCGGTCGTCGCCGGTGAGGTCCACGATGCCAGCTTTCACGACAAGGCCGCCGAGTTCGATGAGGTGCCGCGTGCGCTTGCGGCGCTCGACCTGCCATGTACGCATGTCATGTCGCGCCCTTGCGGCCTGATGCCGGTTGCGCGCCGCTCGGTTGCGTCGCAGCGCCGTCCGTGTCGCGGTCAGTTGCCGGTGCAGATCGCCGCGGTCGTCCCTGAAAGAACGCGGCCCCGCGCCTGGCCCATGCCTCCCTCTTTCCGGCCTCTTTTGTCTCTGCCAGCACGATCAGCGCACCTGCCAGTTCATTGGCGGTGACTGAGTCCGCCCCGGTGGCGATGACCAATTCGCCGAGCTGCCGTACCTTGCGTGTTTTCAGCGCGCGCGCCTTGCCTTCGAGTGCTTTCAGTTCCGCGTCAAAGTCCCGTGGCTTGCGCATCATATCCTCCGTAAGCCGTCGATGGAGCTGTTATAGTTGAGCAGCCCGCGGAATGCTGTAAGGCTGCCAGGACAGCCTGAGACGGGGTAGTCCCGCCCGAGAATTTTTCGAGGGAGGGCGCGCTTATACGTCGTTCCGACGTGCGCTTCGCTGTGCCACTGATCCGATCGCGATGGCGATCTATCATCTTCACGTCAAGGTCATTGGCCGCAAGTCTGGCTCCAGCGCGGTGGCATCAGCCGCCTACCGGTCGGGCTCGCGGCTGCGCGACGAACGGCTTGATCGCAGCCACGATTTTTCCGCCAAGCGCGGCGTCGTCCATTCCGAGGTGATGCTGCCGGAGGATGCACCCGAGGGATGGAGCGAGCGCGAACGGCTCTGGAACGATGTTGAGGCCTTCGAAATCCGCAAGGACGCCCAGCTCGCCCGCGAGGTGGAGTTCGCCATTCCACGCGAGATGACACAGGCTCAGGGGATTGAGCTTGCCCGCGACTTAGTTCGGAGCGAATTCGTGGATCGGGGCATGATCGCCGATCTCAACGTGCATTGGGACATGGCCGAGGACGGCATGCCCAAACCCCATGCCCACGTCATGCTGACCATGCGCGCGGTGGACGAGCACGGATTTGGCCAAAAGGTGCGGGACTGGAACCGCACGGGGATGGTGGAGCGCTGGCGCGAACGCTGGGCCGAATTTGCCAACGAACGACTGGCCGAACTCGATATCGACGCGCGCATCGACCATCGCAGCTTCGAGGCGCAGGGTATCGCGCTGGAGCCGCAAAGCCAGATTGGTGCGCCCGCGCAGCGGATCGAGGGTGAAGGGGTCGAGGCCGCTGACCGGGCGGAGATGCACCGCGAGATCGCACGGAACAATGGCGATAGGATCATTGCCGATCCTTCCGTCGCACTGGACGCGATCACCCAACAGCAATCAACCTTCACGCAGCGCGACACGGCGAAGTTCGCGCACCGGCACAGCGACGGGATCGACCAGTTCAACGACGTCGTGGGAGCGATGCGTAGCGCGCCAAATCTGGTCGAACTCGGCAAGGACGCTCGCGGCGAGGATCGCTTCACTACCCGCGAGATGATTGACGCCGAACAGCGCCTGCACCGCGCCGCTGAACTGATGGCGGAACGGGAGCGCCATGCGGTCGATGACGCTGACCGCGAAGCGGCGCTGGCGCTTGCGGAAAGGCGCGGTCTTGTCCTGTCGGGCGAGCAGGTCGACGCGCTGGCGCATGTCACGGACGGGCGTGATCTTGGGATCGTGGTCGGCCATGCCGGGACGGGAAAGAGCGCGATGCTGGGCGTGGCGCGGGAGGCATGGGAAGCGGCGGGCTACGAGGTCCGGGGCGCGGCTCTGTCCGGCATCGCCGCGGAAAACCTCGAAAGCGGATCGGGCATCGCCTCACGCACCATTGCCAGCCTGGAGCATGGCTGGCAACAAGGACGCGACCTGCTCACGGCCCGCGATGTGCTGGTGATCGACGAGGCGGGCATGGTCGGCACACGGCAGTTGGAACGCGTGCTGTCCCATGCTGCCGACGCCGACGCCAAGGTCGTCCTGGTCGGCGATCCAAAACAGCTGCAATCCATCGAGGCGGGCGCGGCCTTCCGCTCGATCTACGAGCGTCACGGCGGCGTTGAAATCGGCGCCGTGCGCCGCCAGCGCGAGAACTGGCAGCGCGACGCCACGCGCGATCTCGCAAATGGCAGAACCGGCCATGCGCTAGAAGCCTATCGCTCACACGGCATGGTGCATGGCGCCCAAACCCGCGAACAGGCGCGGGCCGATCTGATCGAGCGCTGGGACCGCGACCGGCAGGCGTCGCCCGACAAGAGCCGGATCATCCTCACCCACACCAATGACGAGGTGCGCGCGCTGAACGAGGCCGCGCGAATGCGGATGCGCCAGGCGGGCGATCTCGGCCATGAGGTGCAATTGACGGTGGCGCGTGGCGAACGCAGCTTCGCCAGCGGGGACCGCGTCATGTTCCTGCAGAACGAGCGCGGCCTTGGCGTCAAGAACGGCACGCTCGGGACCATCGAACAGGTCAGCCCGCAATCCATGACCGTGCGCACCGACGACGGCCGCAATGTCTCGTTCGACCTGAAGGACTATAACCGCATCGACCATGGCTATGCCGCGACCATCCACAAGGCGCAGGGTATGACGGTGGACCAGACCCATGTGCTGGCAACGCCGGGCATGGACGCCCATGGCAGCTATGTCGCCCTGTCGCGGCACCGCGATCGTATGGAGCTGCATTACGGCCGCGACGATTTTGCTGGTCTGGATCGGCTGGTTCGCACCCTGTCGCGCGACCGGGCCAAGGACATGGCCTCCGATTACGAGCAGCTTGATCCGGCGCAGAGCTATGCCGAACGGCGTGGCATCACCTTCCGCGAACGCGTCGCCGAAATCGTCAGGAAGTTCGTGCCGGAGAAGGTGCGCGGAATGTTCGAGGGCCTTCGCTCTCCTTCAGATGTGCCCGACCCGGACGGCGGACAGAGACTGGGCCGGGAAGCGCCGGATCGGAGCAATCCGCAGGCCCCGTGGCGCGCAGCCGAAACGCCGGAAAGGAAGGTGGCGGAGGATCCGGAAGCGGCGTTGCGCAAGGCCCGCACCAGGGCGCTGATCCGCCATGCCCGCGCGGTGGATGCGATCTTCAAGGTGCAGGAGATCGGCGGCAAGGCTAGCCCCGAGCAGGTGAACGAATTGCAGCAGGCCCGCAAGGTTTTTGAGGAGCTGCGCCCCCACGGTTCGCACGATGCCGAAGCCGCCTACAAGAAGAACCCGGAACTTGCTCAGGAAGCTGCGTCAGGCAACAACCTCGGCCGTGTCATCCGCGCGCTCCAGTTCGAGACCGAAATCCGCATCGATCCAAACCGCCTCGCCGACCGCTTCGTGGAGCGCTGGCAGAGGCTCGACCAGACCAGCGAGCGCCAGTATCAGGCCGGCGACATGTCCGGCTACAGGGCCACGCGATCGGCCATGGGCGACATGGCGCGAGGCCTCGAGCGCGATCCGCAGATGGAATCAATCCTTGCCAACCGCAAGATCGAACTCGGCATCTCCTTCGAGACAGGCCGCAGGCTGAGCCTCGAACTCGCCTTCAGCCATGGCCTCGACCTCGGCCGAGGCCGTGGACTCGGGCTCTGATGTGATGCATGTCGTTATCCCACCACATGCATTGATCGCCGATCACACCTATTCGCCGCCGCTCGTCCGCCACGCTACGACAACCCGAAAAACGCTCTTGCGTGCGAGGCAGTGCTTGTTCTGTCTGGATTACCAGCAGTCAGCAAGAGCCAGCGTTTCCATGCGTGAGCCAGACCGGATCATTCGCCTCAAGACCGTGCTGTCCCGGACCGGGCTGTCCCGGTCCACCATCTATCGCAAGATCACCGAGGGCACATTTCCACCCCAGATCAGGATCAGCATCCATGGTGCTGGCTGGCGCGAATCCGACGTCAACCGCTGGATTGACGATCCAGTCGGATGGCGTCCGAAACGCGAATTCGAAGAGGTCCGGTGAGGTCGGTGGTTGTACCATTTCCCCGCGAGGGTCATGTAGGCCTCCACAGGCAAACCTAAGCCTGGGAGGTCGGCAGGCCGAGCAATGGGCAAGCCAAGCCATCGTCGACAAGAGTTTGGCAACACCCAAAGCCGTCCTACCCACACCGCGGACGCGATGGCTCCCTTGCGCATTTGCGAATAGGCCGACATCCGTCCAGGCACTCGCGTGGCCCCATGTTCTCCGGGCTCGGTCAAGTCTTCGAGTGCCGCGGTGATGCACGCCTACGCCTCAGCGCAGGCTTTGACTGCTAGTAGCGCTGCAATGAGGTTACGGGTTCGCGGGGCATCATTGCAGGATCTCCCTATTCAGCAAGGGTCAGTTTGCCTTCGATGGTCCGCATGGGCCAGAGGCCGCCGTGATGCTACTCTGATTTGACGCCAGTTGTGCCCCAGATAACTGCCGAATTGATGCAGCGCCGCAAGTCGGCAGCCCTGGGCCACAATGCGACATCGAGCGCACAGATCGCTCAAAAGGAAAACTGCCCGAGCGCGGCTCTGGGTCGTCTCACAGGTGACATCGTTAGGCAGCCAGCGCGTCGCAGACGGGATCGTGTGCAAAGCTCCTCGCGGCAGAAGACACGGTGTCCAGGACGTTGACTGCAGTTATTGGACGCACGAGGCGTAGCGCCGCCAGCTGGGAACGTCCTTGGGCCCCGGCACCGATGATGGCCACGGTTCGCGCGTCGCGCCGCGCCAACGCGTCAGCGCCGAGCGCACCTGCCAACCCGGTCCGCAAAGCCGTCAGATGACTGCTTTCTATCAACGCGAGGACCGCCCCGGTCGCGAGGTCGTGCAGCACAAGGACACCACGGATCGCAGGATCCTGGCCGGGGAATTTCGCGTGCACCTTGATCGAGTAGGCAGGAATGCCCGGCACCAAGCCGGGGGCCAGCAACATGCCCGAGGATCCCGCCCCGCATTCCCGTGGAGGGAGCGTTAGGGGAATCCGCATCGCGTCGATCGTTCGACCGGTCGAATAGGCGACGAAGGCGTCACGCAGAGCGGTGAGAACTATGTGAGGCTCAAGAAGTGCTGCGACTTCGGAGCGTGAGAGAATCAGAGTTTCCACGGCAAATGGCCCATCGGCAAAGGAACTCCTATCATGTCATTTCACAAATCGTCGCGCCAGAAGCGCCGTAGTGGGAGGCACCCCATCTGCATGGTCTGACGGCCAACAGTCGAGCCCATCTGCCGAATCTCAAGAATGTATTAACTCGATGCCAGCGAACAGAGATTAGCCAGTCCACTGAAACTCTAATTTGAATATTCCCAGAAGTCGTCCGGAATAGAGCTTCCCATAGCAGCCCGCATGGCATCTCGAAAAAGTTTTGCTGCGGGCATTGGACGAAAAGCTATTGTGCGATCAACGATGAGCCCCTCGTCGTTTTCCTCAATGATATCGAAGCTTTCCAGCTCGTGCCCCTGAATTTTTCCCTTCCATCTGAGTAGAGTTGTTCGATCGTCCAGCTTCCACTCACCCGTATAGGCACCTTCTCGTAGCGTGGTCGAAGTCGCGAAAATCTTTGCAACTACCGCACGACCTTCTGCGGGACGTATCAGCACGGGACTATGAAAAACAACATTTGGAGCGAGAAGCTTTTCATAGTCAGCTACAGTGGCGTGGCCAGACTCGCGCAGCTTTCGGATTGTATGCATTTCGGATCACTCCTTCGGGCAGTTGCGTGACGCAACCCACTTCGGGCTGCAAGTGTAGTGAGTGCGTTTCCCAGGCCGAACTGGGCGTCCGTGGGATAGATGGTGGAAGACGCGCGCGTGTGGCAAGCCATCCACCATATCAACTGCCTGCACAATCACGGGGATTTTCATTTACCCACGCTGCTCAGCCGTGTCTTTGCGCCAGCCGAGGAATGTCAGGATCCAGCCTATCGTAACAACCGTGCTCATTGCCAGCAGCGCCGGGTCGCCGTACTGCGTGTAGAGCGTCAATAGCGCCGTGATGATGAAAGCGCGCACGAACAACGTCACCGGATAAGCGCGCGACACTTCTCGAATGATCATTCCGGCCGCGATCATCCCGATCGCGAAGAGAAATACTCCGCCGATGCGAAGCCCGAGGTCATCATAGACATGGTTGCTGAACAACAGTTGCATCGTCATCTGCGGCACGAACATCAGAGCCAGACCAACCGGAAGCGTATAGCCGACGAGGTAATATAGGCTGAGACGTGTTCTCGGTAGTTGATAGCGTTTGGCGGACGTAGCGTTCACAATAGTGGTGGATAGCGCGTTCATGGTCTTTCTCCTTGGTTTGATCACGGGTGCAGTGATCATGGCTCTCTCAATCAAGTCTAGAATTTCAACGCCGCAAAGCGACCTCTAGGCAGCGATCCGATCGCGGCGCTCCACGGCCCCGTACCGGATTTCGATGGCCTTGACGGAGTTCTCGAATGCTTTCGTCAGGACAGCCTTGCCGATAGTTTTGAGCACAAGGCCGAGGATCCAGCCTCGGAGATTCTTGCCTTCGCGCACGACTTCCACGTCGATGCCGGTCGTGCCGTCGGGCCGGCGCGTGAAGGTGTAGGTGTGGCCCGAGGCTCCTCCCCACACGTTGGAATCCGTCGTCATTAAGACGACGCGATCGGAATCGGACCAATCGTAATGCAGGCGCTCCCAGATGCCTCCTGAGCCTTCGGTCACATCGGCTTGCGACTGCCCGAGATGATGCACTTTGAGATACTCGTCCGCGCTATTGGCGAACAGCGTGGCGCGCCCCGGGCCGAAATCTGTAAGGCCGGCGACGTACTGCTCGGGGGTCAGAGTCGTTATCTGATGGAGTTGGATGGTGGGCACTGCCGCCTCCTCATCATTTGGTGAAATGGGCATCTGCGGTCGGCACCCCCGCGCTCGCAGAGGTGCCGGCAAAAGCGAGGGTCAATTGGAGAGCGGGCTTGCCTTGCGGACGCTCACGTCATCGCCATTCCGGCTGATCTCCACCGCATCTGCCTGGCGCGGCGTCGAGAGAAGGACGCGTTGACCCGGCGCCAACACGGACACAAAGCGGATCGGCGTTCCCTTCTCGGCCTCGGCGAGGGTGGTCACGACGCGGAACCCATCGGGCTCGATGGTGTAGTAGACGACGCCTGACACGTCGCCGAGATTAACGCTGCGGCCCTCGATCGGCTTGAGTCCGTTGGCTTGGGCGGCCGTTCCCAATGAGGCCAAGGCTAAGGCGGCTGCAAGAAGCGTATTGCGGATCGACATAGGATCCTCCGTTGATTTGGGCGGCGGGCGGAGCGCCCGTCTGCTCCCTTGCCGCTAGACATGGCCCGGCTATGATCATTGATCAAACCGATAGGATCGATAATGGGCATCGATGCCGTTAATCTTGGTCGTATCGACCTGAATCTGCTGGTTCATCTCGATGCGCTGCTAAGGGAGCGCAGCGTCACGCGGGCCGCGACGCGGATTGGCATTGGCCAGTCCGCGATGAGCCACAACCTCGCGCGCCTGCGGGAATTGTTCGGTGACGAGCTCCTGACGCGGGGTCCGGATGGCATGCGCCTCACTCCGCGCGCGATGGCGCTGCTCGAGCCGTTAAAGACCTTGCTGGCGCAGGTCGAAGCGCTGGTGTCGCGCGACCAGACCTTCGACCCAGCCACGGCGGTCAGAACTTTCAGGTTCGGATTGCCCGACAGTATGGAGATCCTGATCCTGCCGGCGCTGCTGGCGCGCATGCGTGAGGTCGCGCCCGGCATCCATCTTCGCCTTTACAATATCGACCCGTCGCGGCTGCTCGATGACCTCGATGCCGACGCGATGGACCTCGCCATCGGCTATGAGCCGCTCAACGAGGGGCAAGTCCACCACAAGCGGCGCAAGCTGTTTACCGAGACCTTCCTGTGCATGTTCAATGCCGAGAAGACCGGCATTACGCCGCCGATCTCGCTAGACGACTACGTGCGGCTTCCTCACGTGCTGACCAGCATGGCGCCAGGACGCAGCGCACGCGGCTTCGTGGACGATGCGCTGGAGAAGCTCGGTTTGCATCGCTCTGTCGCGCTCACCACGCAGCGTTTCCTCACAGTGCCGTCGCTGGTGTCGCACGCGCCCGTCATCGTCACCATGGGGTCGCGCCTGGCGCGGCGGTTTTCCGCTGAACTCGGGTTAAGCGTTAGCCCGCCCCCGGTCGAATTGGACGAGGTCACGGTATCGCTGCTGTGGCATGCGTCTTACGATCACGATCCGGCACATGCATGGTTGCGCGACCAGTTGGCCGAACTGGTTGCCGAGCTGTAACATTCGTCCTCCAGCTTCGCGCGGGATAGCCGGACACGCCGTCCTGCAGGAGTTTCAGCGCCGTGACGATGAGCAGTGCGTTGCAAATCCGATAGATTTGACGGTGGTCGAGCGCACCGGGCAGCCGCCAGCGCGACGGAATGGGCCACTAGACAAGACAGCTCTGTGCGGAGGTAACAGCTTCCGTAGTCGACTGGATGAAACATCCGTTCGCGCGCAGGATTCGGGCCCATATGGTGTATGTATAAGTGTATGTAGCCGAAAGGCACGTGCTGGCAATCCGCGTAAAATGGGCGTTTCTCCCATTTCCTGGCGGACTCCCTCTCCGCCAAAATCCGCTGAAAACGCCGCAAATTCAAATTGTATCTATGAAATAAGGCTTTCCGAAAATGCCCGGTGGTACACAAAAGTGGTACTCACATGGGACGTCGGATGATCGAGCCTTGGAAGCATCCCAGAAGCGAAATTCTATGGTTCAGGCGACGCATCCCGAAGCAGTTCGTGGAGATGATGGGCCGCCGCGAGATCAAGTTCTCGTTGGGAACGCGCGACCCTGACGAGGCGCGATTGCGCTGCGCGGAGGAGAACCTGAAGCTCGAGCGGATGTGGCGCGAACAGGTCAAGCCGCGTCCCTTCGGCATCCGTCTCGACTACAAGGACGTGGTGGCGCTCGCGGGCGAGTTCTACGAAGAGAAGATCGCCGGCCACGACAGAAATCCGGGCAAGGCTGAGGAATGGGAGGCCTCCATCGCGCGCGATCGTGAGCTCAGGCGGAGGAGGTCGTTTCCGCTCACGCCCGCCCAGTACCGCCAGTGGCTGTACGGAAAGGAGGCCGACGCGTTTCTTTCCCGCAAGGGCATCACTCTCGACCTCGCCACTCACGATGCGTTCCTCAAGGAATTTGCCGAGGCGAATTGTCAGGCCGAGCAGGCCCTGGCGAGAAACGCCGCCGGCAACTTCAGCCCCGATCCCAACAAGGACAGATTTCCGAAACGGTCGGGTCCTTTCGCGACCAAGCCCGTCGGGGAGCTGTGGGAAGAGTTCGTCAAGGACCGCAGGATATCCAAGGCGACCCAGAAGAAATACAGGGCCTATCTCGACGCTCTGACGCTGCGCATCAAGACGGACAACATGGCCGCGGTCACCGAAGGTCATCTGTCCGAATGGGTCGACGAATTGAAGGGTAAGCTGGCCCGCAAGACGCTCAAGGAGGGCTACGTCGCCGCGCTAAAGTCGTTCTTCGGATGGGCCATGCGCAACAAGAAGCTTCCGGCCAATCCGGCCGCCGATCTCTACGTTGAGATGCCGGCACAGGATCCGCCGAAGAAGCGCGGCTTCACGAATGCCGAGGCGCGCATGATACTTTCGGCATCGCTCGCGCCCTTCAGCGAGTTGATGGCGAAGGAGAACGTCGCGGCGCGCAGGTGGGTCCCGTGGTTGTGTGCCTACACCGGAGCGCGGGTCAACGAAATCACGCAGATGCGATCGAGGGACGTGATGGTCGTCGACGGCCTCGACTGCGTCCGCATCACACCGGAGGCCGGCACCGTCAAGGACGCCAAGGAGCGCATCGTTCCGCTGCATCCGCATCTGATAGACATGGGCTTCGTCAAGTTCGCCCGTTCCAGACCGAAGTCGGCGCCGTTGTTCTATTCGCTTGAGAGGCAGCGGGGGAGCGACCGTAAGAACCCGACATATGCCAGCGTGGGCAACAAACTGGCCGAGTGGGTTCGCAATCTGGGGATCACGGATCCCCGTGTCGCGCCGAATCATGGGTGGCGTCACCGCTTCAAGACGGTTGCCCGGCGCGCCAAGATGGACCGCTTCATCGTTCATGTCATCCAGGGGCACGCCATCAAGGCGGTCGGCGACGACTACGGTGAGGTCGAACCCGAGGTCATGTACTCCGAAATCGTCAAGCATCCGCGATACGACGTCGTGGCGTCCGGGTCCACGGATCGGCGACGTAGGGGACCCGGCCAGGCTAGGTGAACGAACAACTCGGCCGATCATGGAAAGGCTTGTCTGAACGCGTTGGCGTTCAGATCTTCGCACGCCCATCGAGCATCAGCTCGCATGGCGCCCTTAGCGCTTCCGCTTGACCGCCTTCTTTGCCGACGCCGGCGCGCAGCACGCCACGGTGTCGTCGGCGACCAGGTTGCAGAGCTCCGGATGCCCGTCGCAACAGTCGTTGACCAGGAACGCGATCACCGACCGCATGTCCTGCTGCAGGGTGCCGGCAACGGCATCCTCACCATCGCGCGCGGCACACTGCCGCTCACGATCATCGGACCCGACAACTACGCCTACCGGCTCGGGTTGATCGGAGCGCCGTCCCGGATCGCCCAGCCGCTGGCGCCCCTCGCGTTCGGACTGCTGCTGGAACCCTTGGGCCGCGGCGTGGTGCTGGTTTCGGCAGGCCTCAGCCTCTCGGCGTTGGTTGCCCTGCTGTTGCAGCAGTCGATCGACAATAATTGCAACTCGTTGCGGCTTCCAACTGTCGGCGATCGTCACAACGTGAGGCCGTGCCACCCCGACCAACCGGTGTAGAGGCCGACCAGCACGATCAGGACGGCGGAGACATAGGGCGCGCGGTGAGCGAAGCGGCTGAACCCGCTCCAGTGCCGCTCGACGTGGCGAATGCTCAGGGCGGCGGCGACCCCGGCCGACACCATGGTGATGGCTAGACCGATTCCGAAGCAGAGCACCAGGACGAAACCGAGCGAGAACTGCTTCAACTGGATGCAGAGCAGCAGCACCGTGATCGCGGCCGGACACGGGATCAGGCCGCCGGTCAGACCGAACAGCACGATCTGCGGTGTTGTCACGGTTCGCCCGGCGAAGCGCTTGCGGATGTCGGCGGCATGGGCCCGCGCGTGGGCGTCGTTTTGCTCGTCGAGATCCATGTGGTCGTGAGCGTGCTCCTCGAACAGCATTTCGGCAGTGTCGCCGGCGAGCATAACGCGCGCCTTGAATGCGTGCGGTTCCGGAATCTCGTCGACGCTCTCCAGACGCCCGTCGCGCTCGGCGAAGGCGAACGTCTGCTCGGCTCCGTCGGGGCGTGCCGTCGTGAGCCGGATCATGCCGGCGGAGGGCAGATCACCGGCCTCGCTCCGGATCCGCCAGCGCGGCGGGACCCCGTCCTCGAAGACCTCGATCGACAGAGTGCGGCCGGCCAGCGTGACGACCTGCGGCCCGACGTGGTGATGGTGCTCCTCGGTCTGCTCTCGCCAGGTGCGCCAGATCATCCATGCGGCGACGCCGATGATGACGACGGCGGATGCCAGTTGCAGATACGCTTCGCTGCGCTCGCCGGATAGGTCCTGGCCGAAGTAAAGTCCGAGGAGCGCGACCGCCCAAACGACGGCGGTGTGCGAGACGGTAGCCGACAAGCCGAGAAGCACGGCTTGGAGGACCGTGCCGCGGATGGCGACGATGAACGCCGCCATCATGGTCTTGGAATGGCCAGGTTCGAGTCCGTGGAGCGCGCCGAGCAGTATAGCGCTGGGAACGAACAGCCACGCGTGCGCACTGCTCTGTTGGAGCAAAGAGGCCAGGTCGCTCATGTCATTCACTTCAGATAGGTTCGGACGACGTCGATCAGGTCGGCGGCGCCCTTGGCCTTTTCCGGATCCTTCTCGGAAGCCGGGTCAACCACGTGGTGCCGGATGTGGTCCTCGAGCAGTTCCGTCGTGAGCCCGCCGACGGCGCCGCGCACCGAGGCGACGAGCATCAGCACGTCCGTGCAGCCGAGTTCGGCCTCAAGCGCGCGTTCGACCGCCTCCAATTGGCCCTTGATGCGCTTGACGCGCGCGAGCAGCTTCGACTTCTGTTTGATCGTGTGCATGCTAATAATGTAGGGGGGTACCCTATATTTGTCAAACGGGACCTCGTCATGTTCAGGATGCCCTCCCTTTCCGCCCGCACCGCACCGGACCGGGCCCCCGGGCCAAGGCACGCCTTAGCGGCCAAATGCTCATCAGCGGGGCTGGAACCGCCGGCTAAGGCGGCCTTGCAGTCCGCTGCGCGGTCCCGTTTGGGAGCTTTGGCTCGACGGGCCGAGCCTCGACCCGCTACCGAGCTGCACGATTCTGCTCGCGACTTCCCGCTGTCGAAGAGAGTGCCATCCGGCATTCGTGAATGAGCCGGGCTTTTCATCAGTTCGTAGACATGGGATGATCGAGCATGGACTTTCGTCGGCTCATGAATCTGGCCCTCGCTCTGTTTGTGACCGTCGGTCTGGCGGTGGCGCCCCTTGCCGCTCGGGCGAAGGCCGCGCAACCGCTTCGCGGCAGCGCGACCGAGATGTTGATGTCGGCGGACATGCCCTGCTGTCCGGATGAACAGAAGAACAAGGACTGCCAAGACTGTCCGCTCATCGCAATGTGCGTGCTGAAGACGGTTCAGGCTGGCCCAGCCTCGACCGAGGCCTTGCCGCTGCCGCACGCGATCCGGACGACCCACGCGGTTCGGGACGATGTTCTCGCCGACGGGCTCAACCGTCCGCCACCCGATCATCCCCCTCGAAACCTGGCCTGACCGGCGCTTAGTCGCCGGTTGCTGCTGCGCGCCTCCAGGCGTGCAGACGACGCATGCCGTCTTGCGACGGGATCCAGGACAAACGAGGATTTGAAGAAATGAAGACGTTCACTCTGACGCGCGCCGTCCAGGCGGCGCTGATCGCTGCCGTCGTGGGCGGCACAAGCTCAGCCGCACTGGCCGATATCAAGGACTACAAGTTCGAGCTCGTCGACCAATCCGTCCAGACGGGACCGGACAAGGTCATCACGGTCCGGCTGCTGAACACGAAGACCGGCAAGCCGGTGCCGGACGCCGTCATCTTCGCGATGCGCCTGGACATGGCTCCGGACGGCATGCAGGAGATGGCGACCAAGGTCGTGCCGGTGCCGGGCACCGAGCCCGGCACATACAAATTCAAGGCGACGTTCGGCATGGCCGGCCGCTGGCAGCTTTCGCTTGGTGCCAAGGTCCAGGGCGAGACCGGCACAGTCGAGAACAAGCTCGTCATCACGGCGCAGAAATGAACCGCGCCGTTCTCGCAAGCGCCGCCGCCGCGTTGATCGCGGCAGCTGGCGCGGGGCTCGTCGCCGGCGCGCAGCGGCGGCCGGTGTCTGCGTTGCCCGTGGTTACCCACGCTGCGGCGGAGGAAAACCGCGCGCCGATCTATTTCCAGGATCCGGACGGCAAGCCGTCGTACTCGCTGACGCCGCGGAAGACGCCGGACGGCCGCGACTACCGCGCCGTTCCTGCCGGCGCCGATGTCGGTTTCGACGAGGACGCTCCGGCGACGATGCCGTCGGCGGCGGTGACCGGCTCCGGAGAGCGCCGGATCAAATACTACCGCAATCCCATGGGCCTGCCCGACACGTCGCCGACGCCGAAGAAGGACTCCATGGGCATGGACTACATCCCTGTTTACGAAGGCGAGGATACCGACGACGGCTCCGTCAAGTTGTCGCCCGGCAAGCTTCAACGGACCGGAGTGAAATCCGAACCGGTCGTCCGGCAGCCGATCAAGTCGCTGATCCGGGCACCGGGGACGGTGCAGGAGGACGAGCGTCGCATCTCCGTCGTGTCGCTGCGGTTCGAGGGTTTCGTGGAGAGCGTGGCCAACGTCACCACCGGACAGCACGTTCACAAGGGGCAGCCCCTCATGAACGTGTTCAGCCCCGCGCTTTCCAGCGCGGCCGCCGAATATCTCTCGGCCATCAACTCAGGCGCGACCGGCCCGGCGCTGAAAGGCGCCCGCCGCCGGCTGGAGAACCTCTCCACACCGGAGCCGGCGATCAAGGAGCTTGAACGCACGCGCGAAATCTCCCTCTCCATTCCTTGGCTCGCCCCGCAGGATGGCGAAATCCTCGAGCGCAACGCGGTCAACGGAATGCGGGCCGGACCCGGCGACGTGCTGTTCAGGATCGCCGACCATCAGTTAGTCTGGGTGCTCGTCGACATCGCCGAACGCGATCTCGCGCAGGTGGCGGTCGGAACAAAAGTCATCGTGAAGCCGCGCGCGCTTCCGGGCCGGACTTTTGCCGGTGATGTGTCGCTGATCTACCCTCACCTCAACGCCCAAACCCGCACCGCCCGCATCCGCATCGAAGTGCCCAATCCAGATGAGGTGCTGCGGCCCGAGATGTATGTCGATGCCGAAATCGAAACAGGCACGCCCGGCCCCGTGCTCGCGGTGCCGGAAAGTGCCGTGCTCGACAGCGGCAGTCGTAAGGCCGTCCTGATCGACAAGGGCGACGGTCGTTTCGAGCCGCGCGACGTCAAGCTTGGCCGCCGCGGCTCGGGACTCGCGGAGATTACCGACGGCGTCGCGGAAGGCGAGACCGTCGTGACATCTGCAAACTTCCTGATCGATGCCGAGAGCAACCTGAAGGCGGCGCTCAAGGGCTTTGCCGAAGGAGCGAAGCAATGATCGCGCGTCTCATCGCCTGGTCGGCCCGCAACCTGCTGCTGGTGCTGTTCGGCACCGGATTTGCCGCAGCGGCCGGCATCTATGCGCTGGTCCATCTGCCGCTGGACGCCATTCCGGACCTCTCAGACACCCAGGTCATCGTCTACACCGAATACCCCGGCCAGGCGCCCCAGGTCATCGAGGACCAGGTCACCTATCCATTAACGACCGCGATGCTGACGGTGCCGAAGTCGAAAGTGGTCCGCGGCTTTTCGTTCTTCGGCGTCTCGTTCGTCTACGTCATCTTCGAGGACGGTACCGACATCTACTGGGCGCGCTCGCGCGTGCTTGAATTCCTCAACACCGCCACCTCGCGCATTCCCGCCGGGGTGACGCCCACCATCGGTCCGGACGCTACCGGCGTCGGCTGGGTCTATCAGTACGCCGTGATGTCGAAGGAGCTTAATCTTTCGGACACACGCACCATCCAGGACTGGAACCTGAAATTTGCGCTGGCCAAGGCCGAAGGCGTCGCGGAAGTGGCGAGCGTCGGCGGCTTCGTCAAGCAGTACAACGTCATCCTCGATGCGCAGCGGATGCGCGACCTCGGCATTACCATGCAGAAGATGCGCGAGGCGATCCGCGCCAGCAACGCCGACGTCGGCGGACGGACCGTGGAGCTTTCCGAATTCGAGTACGTCATTCGAGGCAAAGGCTACATCAAGTCCATCAATGACCTCGGCGACATCGTGCTCAAGACGAACAACGGCACCCCGGTGCTGCTGCGGGATGTAGCCCGGGTCGAACTCGGTCCCGACGAGCGCCGCGGCATCACCGAACTGAATGGGGAAGGCGAGGTGGCGAGCGGCATCGTGCTGCAGCGCTTCGGCGTCAACGCGCTCGACGTCATCGAGAACGTCAAGAAGCGCTTTAGGGAAATCGCCTCCAGCCTGCCGAAATCGGTCGAGATCGTGCCGGTCTACGACCGCTCGAACCTGATCTACGCCGCCATCGACACGCTCAAGCACACGCTGTTCGAGGAGAGCGTCGTCGTCGCACTGGTCTGCATCGTGTTCCTGCTGCACGTCCGCAGCGCGTTGGTGGCGATCCTGATGCTGCCGGTCGGCGTGCTGATGGCGTTCAGCGCCATGAAGCTACTCAATCTCGGCTCAAACATCATGAGCCTGGGCGGGATCGCAATCGCCATCGGCGCCATGGTGGATGCGGCAATCGTGATGATCGAGAACGCCCACAAGCACCTCGAACGAGCGGAGCCCGGCAAGTCGCGGATAGATATCCTGATCGAGGCGGCGGCGCAGGTCGGGCCGGCGCTGTTCTTCAGCCTGCTGATCATCACCGTGTCATTCATGCCAATCTTCACGCTGGAGTCCCAGGAAGGACGGCTGTTCAGTCCACTGGCCTTCACAAAGACCTTCGCCATGGCCGCCGCCGCTCTGTTGTCAGTGACGCTGGTGCCGGCGCTGATGGTGGTCTTCGTCCGCGGACGGATCATCCCGGAGCACAGGAATCCGATCAACCGCTTCCTGATCTGGATCTATCGGCCTTTCATCAAGGGCGTCATGCGCGCCAAGACGCTGGTCGTGATCCTCGCTCTCGCCGTGCTGGCCGCAAGCGTTTGGCCGGCCCGCCAACTCGGCACCGAGTTCATGCCGAACCTGAACGAGGGCACGCTGCTCTATATGCCGACGACATTGCCCGGCATCTCCGTCACCAAGTCCGCCGAACTGATGCAAACCCAGGACCGGATCATCCGGTCGTTTCCGGAGGTGGCGTCGGTCTACGGCAAGGCGGGCCGCGCCGCGACCGCGACCGATCCTGCGCCGTCGGAAATGTACGAAACCGTCGTCAACCTCAAGCCGAAGCAGGAGTGGCGGGCCGGCGTGACGATCGACAGCCTGATCGCGGAGATGGACAAGGCGCTACAGTTCCCTGGCGTCTCTAATGCCTGGACCATGCCGATCAAGGCACGCATCGACATGTTGTCGACGGGCATCCGCACGCCAATCGGCGTCAAGGTGATCGGCACCGATCTGGTGGTGATCGACATGCTCGCAAAGCGGATCGAGCAGGTACTGAAGGCTGTACCCGGTACCTCCTCGGCCTACGCGGAGCGCGGGATCGGCGGCTACTATCTTGAGGTGACGCCGGACCGGGCGGCACTGGCGCGCTACGGCATCATGGTCCAGGACGTCCAGGATACGATCGCGGCCGCGCTCGGCGGCCAAACGGTGACCACGACGGTGGAGGGTAGGCAGCGTTTCACCGTCAACATGCGTTACCCACGCGATCTGCGGGACAATCCGCATGCGATCGCCAACGACGTATTGGTGCCGATGCCCGCCGGCGGGGCCGTGCCGCTCGGCGAAGTCGCCAAGGTGACCCCGGCGCGGGGGCCGACCTCGATCCGGACCGAGAACGGCCAGCTGGCGACCTACATCTACGTCGACATCCGCGACCGCGATCTCGGCGGCTACGTCACCGAGGCGCAGCGGACCGTGCAGGCCAGCATCCAGTTCCCGCCGGGCTATTACGTGATGTGGAGCGGCCAGTACGAATATCTGGAGCGGGCCACGGCGCGGCTGAAGATCGTCATCCCGCTGACGTTGATGATCATCTTCCTGCTGCTGTATCTGAACTTCCGCTCGGTCACCGAGACCATGATCGTGATGCTGTCCTTGCCGTTCGCACTGGTGGGCGGGCTCTGGCTGATGTGGTGGCTCGGTTTCAATCTGTCGGTCGCCGTCGCCGTCGGCTTCATCGGGCTCGCCGGCGTCGCCGCCGAGACCGGCGTCGTGATGCTGATCTACCTCAACCAGGCCTTTGCGGAGATCAAGTGCCGGCGCGAAGCCGAGGGGCGCGCGCTGACGCGCAGCGATCTCTACGACGCCATCATGGAGGGTGCGGTGGAGCGCGTCCGTCCCAAGATGATGACGGTGGTCGCAATCATGGCGGGTCTGCTGCCGATCATGTGGAGCACCGGTGCGGGCTCCGAGATCATGCAGCGCATCGCGGTGCCGATGATCGGCGGCATGGTCTCCTCGACGCTGCTGACGCTGATCGTGATCCCGGCGATCTTCGGCTTGGTCAAGGGTTTCGGTCTCCCCGAAGGCGACGGCTCGGATGAATCCCCGTCAGCAAGGGTCAGAGCCGTCGAGAGGAGACCGCGCCACGTTGCGGAGCCAGCAGAATGAGGTGATCCCGGTGGGTTCGTAGGTTCATCGCAAAGCGCCTCCTTGGGATCCGATGGAGGCCGCCAAATCGAGCTAGGCGCTGTAACCCGGGGATCGATTCTGTCGAACTACTAGAGACCAGAGATGAAAAGTCCCGAACTGGAGTTGAAGGCGCTGATGTTGGCGAGCCTCGGCGGAGACGCGGCCGCGCATCGCGCGCTGCTCGACAGGCTCAGCCGTCATCTGCGCGGATACTACAAGCGGCACCTGGCGCGGAGCGGGCGCAGTGCTGAGGAAGGGGAGGATCTGGTGCAGGAAGCTCTGCTTGCGATCCACCTGAAGAGGCATACCTTCGACGTCGAATCGCTGTTCACGCCCTGGGTACACGCGGTCGCGCGCTACAAGCTCATCGATCACATGCGGCGCAACCGGATTTCGCGGACAAGCGTCCCGATCGACGACCATCGGGATCTGCTGGCGACGGACGACGACGCCGCCATCGAGAGTACGCGCGACCTGGAACGGCTGCTAGGCAGCCTGCCGGAAAAGACCCGCCAAACGATCGAGGCCGTCAAGCTCGAAGGCAAAAGCGTGGCCGAAACTGCCGTGCGCTACCATATGTCGGAATCGAACGTGAAAGTCACCATCCACCGCGGGTTGAAGGCATTGGCCGCTCTTGTCGGGAGGGGAACGGGCGCATGAGAACCGAAGACCTGATCGACGTCCTCGGACGCAGCACCCACCCCGTCGACCGGACGCTCGTCCGCCGCAGGTTCGCCATGGCCTTGCTGATCGGCGGCGCGTTCGCCGTCTGCGTCGCAATCGCTCTGCTCGGAACGCGCCCCGACCTAGCTATGACGGCGCGAACGGCGGGGTTCGTCGCCGTCAAGGTTGGGTTCGGCGCGGCGATCTTCTCGCTTGCGGCGTTCTATCTAATGCGGATCGCACGGCCGGGAGGCGAGAGCAGGATATCCCTCGTCGTGATGGCGGCGCCCTTCGCTGTTGTCGTTGCAATCGCGGCCGCGGTGATGGCGGGCGCTCCTGCTTCCCACTGGGACCGGATGGTTGTGGGAGACGAATGGGTAGAATGTCTGCTTTCCATCCCTCTGATAGCCATCGTGCCGTTCGTGGCCGTGATCTGGGCCGTCCGCAGGGCTGCCCCCACCGATCTCGCCGGAGCCGGCGCATTCGCCGGCCTCGTCGCCGGGAGCATCAGTGCGATGGCGTACGCGCTGCACTGCACCGACGACTCGCTGCCGTTCGTCGCCGTCTGGTACGGCGGTACGATCGCGCTCTGTACTCTTGCCGGCGCTCTGTCGGGCCCCCGATTATTGAAGTGGTGATAGTGAGCGTCACGTCGTCGTGATCTTGTAACCGCGGTTGCGAATCCCGCGAACTCCATTGTGAAGCGCACGTCGAGTGCGTTTTTCAAGGAATGGAGCCGGACCATGAAGAATTTCATCGCGACGACGTCGCTCATATTGCCGCTCGTTGCCGCTGCGGTCGCAGCACACGCGGGCTCGACGATTACCGACAAGAGCTACTGGCCGAACGAGGCCAGGAAACCGCAGGTGGACACGACGCGATCCAATCCGAGCGCGGCCTTTGCTTCGGGGGTGTACGTGCCAAATTCGTCGGCGCCGATGAGGCCCGGCAATGCTTGGCGCTATCAGGGCGGGCCGAAGGGCCGTTAAGTACCCGTTCGCAGAGCGCGAACGGGACCGTCCGTCTGAGGCCGCAGCGCAAGTCAGTGAAGGTTTCATGACCACTCAGCCGTCTCACGTTTACGGTCGGCTCGCAGATGGCCTGAGGAGTTCTACGCTTGGGAGGCGTGCCTATGCGTCCGGTGAGCCTCTCTGCAGGAGGCCATCGTCCCGCAGCGGGGCAAGCGCGAGTTCCTCGAGACCCTCGCGACGGATTACGGCGCCGCGCGGTAGCGACGGCCTGTTGCCAACTAGACGCGCCGCGCCAACTCCCTGTAGACGTTGCAAACATTGTCATGGCGTGTGCCATCGGGATTTGCTAATCCCGTCGAATGGACATCCAGATCGGTCAGAAAAAGCCAAGAGGGAAGGCCCGGCGCATCCGCCGGGGTTTTCTGATGTTTCTGGCGGCCACCTATCTCTTTGTCTGTTTCGGCCAGACCATCTCCTGCGCGGACGAGGTTCTCGCCGATATCACGATCGCGACCGCCATGGACAAGGCGGATACGCAGGACGGGGATGGGTCGCAAGCTCCCGTCTTGGTGAAGCACTGTCCGATGTGTGCGCCGATGGTAGCGCCCGTTTCGGCATCCGTGCTGCAGCCCGATTCGGCGGTCAGCCGGTTGGCCTTTGCGCCGCCCAGCTTCCATCTCGGAAGCCACGGGCATCTCGATCCGCCGCCCCCCAAATCGCTCACCTGATAATCGCAGCCGCGCGCGGTGAATTGCCGCCGCAGTCGTTCTCGATTCAGGTCGATCGTTCATGTTTTTGCATAAAGCGGTGCTGCGCCTTGCGTGCGCAGTGCTTGTCCTCAGTTATCCGGCCCACGCCGCGGAGCATGGTTCGCGTGCGATTTCGCTCGTTCAGGCGCTCCAGCGTGCCCTGGCCGCCAACCCTCGCCTGACGGCCGCCGAGCGCGATGTCGGCATTGCCGGCGGGCTTCGTGTTCAGGCCGGTGCTCTGCCCAATCCGGAAGCCTCCTTCGAGCTCGACAATGTGCTGGGATCAGGCCCGTACAAGGGCTTCCGCTCCGCCGAAACCAATCTGCAGCTCAGCCAACTCGTCGAACTTGGCGGCAAGCGGGAAGCCCGCATCGCGGCCGGCGAGGCTGGTGTCGGCACGGCCGTCTGGCAGCGTCGGGCGACGCGGTTGGAGGTACTCTCCGAGACCGCGATCGCGTTCATAACCGTCGTCAGCGCGCAGCGGCGCATCGAGCTGTTCGACGAGCAGATCGCCGGTCTCGACTCGCTGATCCCGTTGCTCCAAAAACGCGTGCAGGAGGGTGCATCGTCTCCCGCCGAGACTCTGCGGGCGCAGGTCGCGGCCGACCTGTTTCGGGTCGAACGGGAGCGCGCGAAGACACAGCTCGCCACTGCGCGACGGGATCTGGCGATCCTGATGGGAGACTCCAGCCCGCGCTTCGGTCCAGCCGTGGGACGCTTGGCCGACATCGGCCGGCCGCCGCCTTTCAAGGCCGTGATTCAAGCGATCGAAGCCAATCCACAGTTGATGCGCTGGACCGCAATCACGGCACAGCGGAACGCCGAACTGATCATCGCGCGTTTGAAGGCCGTTCCCGACCTCCGCCTTTCGGCGGGATGGCGCCACTTCCAGGACACCAACGACAACGCCGTGCGGCTCGGCGTCTCCGTCCCATTGCCGGTCTTCGATCAGAACACCGGCAACATCATCGCCGCCCAGGAGAGTCTGGCGAAGACCGACGCCGAGCGGACGATCAACAAGCTGGTGCTCCTCAGCATAGCCGGACGTGCCTACGACACCCTTACCGGCGCTCTGGCCGAGCTCAAGCTTCTGCGATCCTCCGTTATTCCCAACGCGCGCAGCGCCGGCGAGACGATCCTCAGCGGCTATTCCCAGGGTCGGTTCACGCTGCTCGAACTGCTCGATGTCCGGGGGTCGTTGTTGCAGGCGCTGCTGCGCGAGCAGGAAGCCCTGCAGAACTTCCATATCGCCGTGGCGACGATCGAAGGCCTGGTCGGCAACCCGTTTTCGCTCACACGCGAGAGTTCAAGACAATGAAGAAATTCGTTCGCTATTCAGTGTTCATTCTGGTCGCTCTGTCGCTGGCCTACGCCGGCTACCGGATGCTCACTCCTGCGGCCACGAAACCGACTACGGCCGAAAAGGTCGAAAAGGAGGAGCACGCCGACAGCGTTACGTTGAGCGACGCCAAGATCGAGACCGCAGGAATCGAGCTCGCGAAAGCTTCGGCGGGTGTGCTGCGAGACAGTCTGTTGCTGAACGGCATCGTGCAGCCGAATCAGGAATCTTTGGTTCAGGTCACTCCACGCTTTCCCGGCATCGTGCGCGACGTGCGAAAGCGGATCGGCGATCGCGTTCAGAAGGGCGACGTCCTTGCGCTGATCGAAAGCAATCAGAGCCTGACGCAATACGAACTGAAAGCTTCGCTCGCGGGTACGGTGATCGATCGTCAGACTACTTTGGGAGAATATGCCTCCGAACAGAAGCCGGCGTTCGTCATCGCCGACCTGTCGACGGTGTGGGTCGACTTCTCCGTCTATAGACGGGATCTGAAGCGCGTCAGCGTCGGCGACGAGGTGTTCATCGATCCTGCGGACGGCGGAGCCCCTATCGAGGCCAAGGTTTCATACCTTTCGCCTGTCGGCAGCAGCGATACGCAGAGTGCGATTGCTCGAGCGGTGGTAGCGAATTCGGAGCAGCGGCTGCGTCCCGGGTTGTTCATCACGGGCAGGCTGACCTTATCTGCCAAGACAGTGAACGTAGCAGTGAAATCGTCGGCGCTGCAGATCTGGGAAAATCGTACCGTCGTCTTCGTCCGCAATGGCGAGAAGTTCGACGCCCGGGACGTCGAAATCGGCGCCCGCGATCCGGAACTCGTCGAGATCACCTTTGGCGTGCTGGAAGGCGACGTTTATGCGGCTCGGAACAGTTTCATCATCAAGGCGGAGCTGGGGAAAGGATCGGGCGACAATGACTGATAACGCTACGATGACGTTGGTCACCGCTCTCATCAGGCCGCACATGGAAGGCCACGTGGTGCGAGCGCTACACGACTTGCCGGATTTCCCGGGCTTCACATTCGATGAGGTGCGGGGACAAGGAAGAGGTCGTGGACAAGGAGGCGCTTACGTCTCGACCGATACGGATCTGACGTACCACCAGTTCCTCGAGCTGCGGCTGGTTTGTCGGGCTGAATTGGCCGATGAGATTTGCGACCGCATCGCTTCTGCCGCCTGGACCGGCCGCAAGGGGGACGGTGTCGTATTCACCACGCCAGTCCGTGCATTTGGTCGCATCAGGGAAGTCGGTCGACGTACGGAGAAGCGCGATGCTTGACGCGATTCTTTCCTTCGCAATCCGCCAGCGCTGGCTGGTTATGATCGGCGTTCTGATCATGGCCGCTTTCGGCGCCTGGAATTTCACGCGACTCCCGATAGACGCTGTTCCGGACATTACCAACGTCCAGATCCAGATAAACAGCCGGGCACCCGGCTACTCGCCCCTCGAGGTCGAACAGCGCATCACGTTCCCGGTCGAGACCGCGATGGGAGGACTACCCCGTCTGGAGAGCACCCGCTCCCAGTCCCGCTACGGTCTGAGCCAAGTCACCGTCATCTTCAAGGATGGCACCGACATCTATTTCGCCAGACAACTGGTCAACGAACGGATCCAGCAGGTCAAGGACCAGCTTCCTCCCGGCATAGAGACGGCGATGGGGCCGGTATCCACGGGGCTGGGTGAAATCTATCTGTTCACGGTCGAAGCGAAGCCGGAGGCGCGCAATGCAAACGGCGATCCTTACACTCCGAGCGATCTGCGTACGATCCAGGACTGGATCATCAAGCCGCAATTGCGGAACGTGCCCGGCGTCATCGAAGTGAACACCGTCGGAGGCTTCGAGAAGCAGTTTCATGTGCTGCCGGATCCGGCTCAGTTGATGGCGTACAAGCTCAGTTTCCGCGACGTCATGACGGCGCTTTCGTCGAACAATGCAAATGTCGGCGCCGGCTATATCGAGCGCAATGGCGAGCAATATCTCGTCCGTACGCCGGGGCAGGTTGCGAACATCGACGAGATCCGGGAGATCGTGATCGGATCCAGGAACGGGTTTCCCGTCCGGGTTTCCGACGTTGCCGACGTCAAGGAAGGCAAGGATCTGCGCACAGGCGCAGCCACCGTGAACGGCAAGGAGGTCGTGCTTGGCACTGCCATGCTGTTGATCGGCGAGAATAGCCGGACGGTCGCCCAGCGCGTCGCAGCCAAACTCAAGCAGATCGGCCGTTCGTTGCCGGATGGTGTGGTCGCCCGGGCCATCTACGACCGGACCCGCCTCGTCGAAGCAACGGTGGCGACCGTCGAGAAGAATCTGATCGAAGGCGCCCTTCTCGTGATCGTGATTCTGTTCATGATCCTCGGCAACTTCAGGGCGGCGATAGCAACGGCGTTCGTCATTCCGCTTTCGATGCTGTTCACCGTCACGGGCATGGTGGAAAACAAGGTCAGCGCCAATCTCATGAGTTTGGGTGCGATCGATTTCGGCATCATCATCGACGGTGCCGTCATCATCGTCGAGAACTGCTTACGCCTCTTGGCTGTAGAGCAGCATCGATTGGGCCGGGTCCTGGACCGCCAGGAGCGATTTGAGACGATCCTGACGGCATCCCGGGAAGTCATCGGTCCAAGTCTGTTTGGAACGCTGATTATCGGGGTGGTCTACATTCCCATCCTGACCCTTACCGGCGTCGAGGGGAAGATGTTCACGCCGATGGCCTTGACCGTGCTGATGGCGCTGACGGGCGCCAGCATTCTGTCCTTGACGTTTGTGCCGGCGGCCGTTGCCATCCTGGTCACCGGCAAGGTTTCCGAGCACGAGAATTTCTTCATGCGGGGCGCCCGTCACGTTTACACGCCGCTGCTCGCCGCCTCCATCCGCAACAGGTTCGGCGTCGCCTTGATCGCGGCTCTGCTGATCGTTGTCTGCGGGATCGCTGCTTCCAGAATGGGGGGTGAATTTATTCCGAGCCTCGACGAGGGCGATGCTTCCATGGAGGTCGTGCGCATCCCGGGAACGAGCCTGACGCAGTCGGTTGAGATGCAGGCCATGCTGGAGAGGCGACTACTGAAGCTGCCCGAAGTCAAGGAAGTATTCGCGCGCACCGGCACTGCGGAAGTCGCGACCGATCTGATGCCCCCTTCTACGTCGGACTGCTATGTGATGTTGAAGCCGCGGAAGGAATGGCCAGATCCCGAGAAACCGAAGGCGACGGTCGTCTCCGACATCCAGCAGGCGTCCGCAGATGTCCCGGGAAGCATCTACGGAATTTCGCAGCCGATCCAGCAGCGCATGAACGAACTGATATCCGGCGTCCGCAGCGACGTCGGCGTCAAGATATTCGGAGACGATCTCGACATATTGGTCCAGTCCGCGGCGCGTGTGCAGGCGGTGCTGCAAAACGTCCAGGGGTCGGCCGACGTCAAGACCGAACAAGCTGCGGGGCTGCCCGTCCTTACGATAAATCTGAATCGCCAGGCGCTGTCGCGCTACGGGATCAATGTTGGCGACGTCCAGAACCTCGTCGAGATAGCCGTCGGAGGAAAGAGTTCCGGGATGGTGTTCGAGGGTGACCGGCGCTTCAACATCGTCGTCAGGCTTCCGGAGCATTTGCGGTCGGACATCGAGGCGATCAGATCGTTGCCGATCCCGCTGCCGCCACTCGAAAGTCAGGTAAAGGCAACGCACGCTCTGTGGGGCAATTCGCCCCTCGCGCAAATCCGCTACGTGCCGTTGTCGGAACTCGCCAAGATCGATCTGGCGCCCGGACCCAATCAAATCAGCCGCGAAGACGGCAAACGGCGCATCGTCGTGACGGCGAACGTGAGGGGTCGCGATCTGGGATCTTTTGTCGCCGACGCCCAAAGACAGGTCGAGCAGAAGGTGAAGCTGCCGGCAGGTTATTGGATCGGATGGGGCGGCCAGTTCGAGCAGTTGGTGTCCGCCACGCAACGCCTTACGATTGTCGTGCCGATCGCGTTGCTTCTGATCTTTTTGCTGCTGTTCATCAGCTTGGGTTCGATGCCCGATGCGTTGTTGGTATTCAGCGGTGTTCCGCTTGCCTTGACCGGCGGAATCGCCGCGCTTCTGCTTCGTGGGATCCCCTTGTCGATCAGCGCGGGCATCGGCTTCATCGCGCTTTCGGGCGTGGCCGTGCTCAACGGCCTGGTCATCATCACTTTCATAGAGCGGCTCCGTAGGGAAGGACATGCCCTCGTCGACGCCGTCCGGGACGGCGCTCTCACACGGTTGCGTCCGGTCCTGATGACTGCACTGGTCGCTTCTCTTGGCTTCATTCCGATGGCGATCGCCACCGGCGCGGGTGCGGAAGTGCAGCGGCCGCTGGCGACCGTCGTCATTGGGGGCATCATTTCATCGACCATCCTCACGTTGCTGGTGTTGCCGGCTCTCTATGTCCTGTTCAGGCGGGAGGACCCGGAGAATGGTGAAACCAAATCGCCGAATCAAAATGGAGCACAATCATGAAACGCGCTTTGCTGTTGATCGCTGCCTTGTCATTCGCTGTCCCGGCTATGGCCGAAGATTACGAAAAAGGCCCCAACGGAGGTCTGATGCTCGATGTGGCCGGCGTCGACGCCGAAATGATGACCTCCGGAAATACGGTCACATTCAACGTCTACGTGCCGAACACGCCCAAGCCGGTCTCCACCAAGGGCTACTCCGGCGCCGTCCTCATCGCGGGCGGCGGGGGCCGGGAGACCGTGACGCTGACGCCCCAGGGCGAGAATTCGCTCAAGGGCGATGCGAAGAACCCGATAGCGGCGGGCGCCACGATCACGCTCACCATCAAGACCGCCGAAGGAAAGTCGGGTCAGGCGAAATATAAGAAGTGAGGACCGAGGGCCGATGTCGGACGGACATCGAAGGATCTGGCGCGCCGGCGGTCCGCCGGCGGTCGTGGCGCTGCTGACCGCGGTGGTCCTCGCGGCCGATATGTCGCGCGACGTCCGGGCGGAGCCACTGAAGGCGACGATAGTCGGCCTGGGCGCGGCGACATGCCGGCAGTTCAACGACGACGTCAGATCGAACCCGCTGATCCGGAGAGACTACATGGCTTGGGCACAAGGGTTCATGAGCGGCATCCTGTCGAGCAGACCGCCGGGCGTGGACGAGGGACTCGATCTCGCCCCGCCGACGTTCCCCGTCCTGCGGCAACTGGACTTCCTCGGCGACTACTGCGCGCGGAACGCCTCGCTCGATTTCTCGGACGGCGTGGCGGCCCTCTACAAGCGGCTTCGCCAGGAGGGAAAGACATGAAACGGTCGGAGTTCAAGACCCTATCGCCACAGCGAAGGAATTGGTGATGAAAGAAGTCGGATCGGGCGCAACAATGCGATTCCAAGTGGAGGGGATGGACTGTTCCTCCTGCGCGACCAAGATCGAGAACGCCGTGCGGCGGATGCCGGGCGTCACCGACGTATCCGTTTCGGTTGCCGGCGGCACCGTGACGGTGGGACACGACGCAGACGGCATCGACCGCGACGAGGTCCGGAATCGGATCTCTGGCTTGGGTTACCGCGTGGCCCGCGCCGAGGGCGACGGCCTTCAAGGCGAGGAAGGGACGGCTGCCCGTTCGGGCGACGAGGATGCCGCCGCCTGGTGGCGCACTGGAAAGGGAATGCTCGCCATCGGATCGGGCACCGCTCTGGCCGCGGCATTCGCGTTGGGCAAGGCCTTACCCGTCACCGAGCACTGGGCTTTCCTGGTCGCGATGCTGGTCGGCCTTGTTCCGATCGCGCGCCGCGCCATAGCCGCCGCGCAGGCCGGAACTCCTTTTTCGATCGAAATGCTGATGTCGATCGCAGCGGTGGGCGCGGTGATCATCGGGGCGACCGAGGAGGCGGCGACCGTGGTATTTCTGTTCCTGATCGGGGAGCTCTTGGAAGGCGTTGCCTCCGGACGCGCCCGTGCCAGCATCCGGAGCTTGGCGCAACTCGTTCCGAAGACGGCCCGCCTGGAATTGGACGGGCAAACAAAAGACGTGCCTGCCGACAGCCTCCAAATCGGAGCGACGATCCAGGTCAGGCCTGGCGACCGCGTTCCCGCCGACGGCACCATCCTGTCGGGAGAAAGCGCGGTCGACGAAGCGCCGGTCACCGGCGAGAGCACGCCGGTCCGGAAGGGTCCGGAAGCAAGCTTGTTCGCCGGCTCGGTCAATGGCGACGGCCTGCTGAGGGTGCGGGTGACCGCCGCAGCCGCCGACAACACGATTGCGCGCGTGGTGCGCCTGGTGGAAGAGGCGCAGGAATCGAAGGCGCCGACGGAGCGCCTCATCGACCGGTTCTCGCGCTACTACACTCCAGGCGTGGTCGCGATGGCCGCTTTGGTCGCGATCGTTCCTCCGCTCATGCTCGGCGGGGAATGGATCGGCTGGATATACAAGGGGCTCGCTATTTTGCTCATCGGCTGTCCGTGCGCTCTCGTCATCTCGACGCCGGCCGCGGTCGCAGCGAGCCTTTCCGCAGGCGCTCGACGAGGTCTGCTGCTGAAAGGCGGCGCGGTTCTTGAGCAGATCGGCCGGATCACGGTGGCATGTTTCGACAAGACCGGCACCCTGACCGCCGGCAAGCCGCAGGTGACGGACATCTTCGGCTTCGGCTGCAGCGAGGCGGAAGTCCTGCGGTTCGCCGCCGCGCTGGAAGCCGGATCGAACCATCCCTTGGCGACGGCCATCTTGGCGAAGGCGACCGAGCACCGCATTTCTCTACCTCCGGTATCGGTCTCGAAAGCGGTCGGGGGGAAGGGCGTGTCGGCTACGGTTGAGGAAACTGCGGTCTTTCTCGGATCGCCGCAAGCCGCTGCGCAATTGGCACCCTTGACGCCCGAACAGAACGCGCTGATCGCGAGCCTCAACGACGAAGGCAAGACGGTTTCAATCGTCGTCGTGGGCGACAGGATTGCCGGCGCAATCGCGATGCGTGACGAGCCGCGTCCGGATGCGAGGAGCGGGCTCAAGCTTCTAACCGATGCGGGCATCCGGACCGTGATGCTGACGGGGGACAATCGGCGCACCGCGAACGCGATCGGTCAGGAATTGGGTATCGATGTCGAAGCCGAGCTGCTGCCCGAGGACAAGCAGCGGATCGTCGGGCGTTTCCAGCAGGCTGGCTGGTCTGTAGCCAAAGTCGGTGACGGCATCAACGACGCACCCGCATTGGCAGCGGCGGACGTCGGCATAGCGATGGGAGGGGGCACCGACGTCGCGCTGGAGACGGCCGACGCTGCCGTACTGCACGGTCGGGTCGCCGATGTCGCCGCCATGGTCGATCTGTCGAGAAGAACCATGTCCAACATACGGCAAAACATCGCGGTCGCGCTCGGGCTGAAGGCCGTTTTTCTGGTCAGCACGGTCGTCGGTCTGACCGGCTTATGGCCTGCGATTCTCGCCGACACCGGTGCGACTGTTCTGGTGACGATGAACGCGTTGCGATTGCTCCGCCCGTCTACGACCGCGCCATCCGGATCAGGGGCAAGTCGAGCCGCTCTTTCCTCGCTTGTCTAGCAGACGAAAAGGACACCCATGCTTTCTTCCTCGAGCCGAAGGGTCATCAGGAGCCGCTTGCGTCGAGCGTTGTTGCACGTGGCGATCGTCTCAGTTGCCTTGGGGCCGGCAACGGTTGCGTTGGCAGCTACCGGGGACGCCGGCGGGGCTACGCGTTTCGACCTCACATTATTGGTCCGAATCGTGGTCGCCGTCGCGCTGGCTTTCCCGATCGGATGGGAACGCGAATTTCGCGGCTCCGAGGCCGGCGACCGCACGTTCATGCTGGTCAGCTTGGGAGCAGCCGCGTTTACCGCCGTTGGTGTCGAGAACTTTCCGGCGACCGCGGAGAAGATCATGGCCGGTGTCGTCACCGGCGTCGGCTTTCTCGGCGGCGGAATGATCCTCAAGGACGGCGGCAACGTGCGAGGATTGACCACGGCGGCGGCCATTTGGGCAGCGTCGGCGGTCGGGATGCTCGCTGGTATCGGCGAACTCCTTATAGCCGCGCTGGTGACGCTCTTGGTCGTCCTGATCCTTGAATTGCAGTTCCTGCCCGTGATCGGGCGCCTCGACGCGCGGCGCTGGCGGCCGAAGGAAGCCGATCAGAAAGTCAACGGTCATGAATTCTGAGCGGAGCCGGTACTCCCTGCCTGAGCGGAGCGAACGTCCTTGAAGCGCTTCTCGATCCTCATTGCGATAGCAGCGTCTGCCGCGCTTCCGGCCCTGACCTTGAGGATGCTTCAATGGCAACCTGACCCGGTCGTTGAAACCGCGACCTTCGGCGTCGCGATCCTCGCGGCCGGATTTCTCTTGTCGTGGGGAGCGGAAGCGGCTGAAAGGCACATTGCTCAGGGTCTGATCCTCGCCGCCGTCGCCTTGATCACGGTCCTTCCGGAATATGCGGTGGACATGTACTACGCTTTTCAGGCGGGCCAGGCCGGCCCGGGGTCGCCGTACGTCCATTACGCCGCTGCCAACATGACCGGAGCGAACCGGCTGCTTGTCGGTGTCGCATGGCCGCTTTTGGCGCTGCTGCACTGGATGAAGGACCGGCATCGCTCCATCGAACTGACAAAGGACAATGCGATCGAGGTCTCTTTCCTTTTGCTCGCCAGCCTTTACGCGTTCGTCATTTTGTTGAAGGGCAGCATCACCCTTATCGATTCCATCATGTTGGTGGCAATCTATGGAGGATATGTCTGGCGTGTCCGCAACGTGGTGAAGAGCGAAACGGCAGACGAAGAGGAAGAGCCAGGACCAGCCGCCGCCCTCGGCGAACTGCTGCCTCGGATTCAGTGGATGATTATGGCAGGGCTTGGCCTCGCCGCGTGCGGAATTATTCTCTTGAGCGCCGAGCCTTTCGCGGAAGCAATGATCAATGCGGGTCGCGCCCTTGGTATCAACGAATTCCTCCTGATCCAATGGTTGGCGCCGCTCGCGAGCGAAGCACCGGCCGTGTCTGTAGCCATCTTGTTCGTTCTGAACGGTCGGGCGTCAGGCGGACTGGTCACCATGATCAGCGACAAGGTCAATCAGTGGACGCTCCTTGTCGGCATGCTGCCGCTGGCAGTCAGCGTCGGCGCCGGCGGCGTGACGTCGCTGCCGTTGGATGCCCGACAGCTTGAGGAGTTTTTTCTGACCGCTTCGCAGTCGCTGTTCGGCGTCGCGCTGCTGATGCGATTGCGCTTAACTTTGCTGTCAGCGGCCGCACTGGCGTTGCTTTTCTTGGTCCAGGTGGGCTTGGCCTACCACTTCAAGGACGATGAACCGCGCACGATCGCCACTCTGACCGGCCTGGCATGGATCTATCTGGCGCTTGCTTCTGTCCTCTTCATACGAAACGGCCGCCGATTGCTGGAAATAATCCGATTCACCGTCCGACCGTCTGTCGCGTCGGCGACTTCCGGCATTCGATCGAGCGCAGGCGAACGTGAACGTCACGAAACCATCGATGCAGTAGGGCAAGTTTCGGCGAAAACGCGTTGAGATATTGGAGGCGGTCGTCGTGTCGGAGAAAAGGTCGGACCGCCGGGTGAGGGTGCTAAAGGCCGGAACAATCGCCTTCGGCGGAGCCGCCATCGATTGCATCGTCCGCAATCTGACGGCCTCTGGCGCGCTGCTTGAAGTGGAGAGTCCGGTCGGCATTCCACATCGTTTCGTCCTGGTCATTTCGTCGGAAGGCGTCTCGCGATCGTGTCGGTTGATCTGGGCCTCCGAACGACGTATCGGGGTCCGCTTCGATCGAACGGGCGAGGCCGCACCGGGGCAAATAGGAGGGTGCGCCTGATGAAATGGCCTCGATGCATTTCGATGACAGGTGTGCTTCTGCTGTTCGGGTCGCTATCGGCATGTGGACTGGCGTCGGCCCGCGGCACCATGGCCTCGGAAAGACCATGGGCATCCGAGCACATCGAAGGGCTGCCCGGCGACATTCGCCGCCACGTCCTAGGACATGCCAAGGCATGCGGCAATCCGGCCGCCGCGACCCACTATTTCTCCGTATCGATCGAGGCCTCCGGACTGCGCTTTCGGGCGCAGCATTTTGAGGACTTTTCCTGCGCACGGCGCTCTTTGGTGTGTCGCCCGCACGGCTGCCTCCACGAGGTGTTCGTGGAGGATGGAAGACACCAGCGGCTCGTATTCGCCATCTACGCACGCGACGTGACGTTGACGAACGAGGGCGGGATCGCTGGCATCGACGTGGTCGACGCCGCTGGTGTCAGAGCCTTTGTATGGAACGGCCGTCGCTTCGCTCCACTGAGAACTCCGAGAACGTCGCGGTAGGTCGGAGGAACGACCGCGTCGGCGGTGGACAGGCGCTGTGCGCTTCGAACGTCTTCTCACCGCGAGCCTTTCGCGCGCGCTGCTCTGCCGCGGTGCGCATGATGTCCGCGACCCGGCTGTCGCCCGACATCCGCGCCGCAACAGTTTCGGGTTATTGCTTGGGCTCGCGGTAGCGCAGGCCGACGCCCTGATGGCCTTCGAACAGAAATTCGATGCCGTGCCTTTCGAGCGCGCTGCGCAGCTTCTCGACGATGCGATCCGTGCGCGGTTCTTCCGAATTCTCCAGACGGATCACCGTCCGCTTTGCGACCCCGGCCTCCTTGGCCAGCTGCTCTTGGGATAGGCCAACCCAAGCGCGGGCCGCTCGAATTTGGAAGATATTAACCATGTTTTGGCACTTTTGGTGACAATGTGAATGGGATGTGAGAAGGTACTTCCACGTTCAACCGAAGGAGCACCTGATGACACCGACCTCTCTCGACGCTACGCCTCTCGTCTCGCGGGTGGCGATCGCCCGCGCCTCGCGCGCGGTCGTCGCCAACGCCATGGCCGGCGACTTCCCCGTAGATCCGGTAATCGGGCCGGATTGGTCCAAGACCTTCTCGATCATCAACAGCGTCGTAACGCGTCATGGTCTGTTGCTCCAACGTACCCTCGCAGACTCGCTCGCGGCGAGCGGCCGGTTCGAGGTTCTGACCGAGGTGCCGCTGCCGGTTACGGAAGCGGCGAACGACCTGCTGACCTCGAAGAACTCCGCCCGCGATTTGGCCAAAATCCGTTTGCAGGCCGATTCGAAAATCAGCCGCATGGTGAAGATCGATCTGATCGTTGTCGATACGGAAAGCGGTTGGGCCGGCGCCTACGACGTCAAGCGCGGGAACGCGGCGACCCGGTCCGGCAAAAGACATCCCATCGAGCACGGCTTGCTCGCCGCGCGTCTCGTTCTGGCGTCGTTCCTTGCGAAATGCGGGTACGAAGGCATCCGCTCGGTGACGACCGCCGTGATCGACTATTATGGCGCTTCCGGTTTCAGCAAGGAGCTGAAGCTGACGAGGGACGAACTCGACGGTCACTTCGGGGTGCCGGTGGTGGCCACCGTCGACTCGATGACGGTCGAGCTGCAGCGTGCGCTGCACTCCGAAATGAGGAATCTGCTGGTGCCGGCGATGGTCAACTTGCCCCACGAAGCGGAACAGGTCATTTCGGACATCGTCGTTCCCGGCCCTGCGGCGGAGACCTTGCACGCTGAGCTCCGCGAAAACACCCTCGGCCGCGTGCTGAACGCTCGCCCCACCGGTCCCGGACCGTGGCGGGCGCGCATGACCTAGCGAGCGCGTCGACCTCCATTCGATCCAACCGAACCGGCGTCCGGAAGGGGCGCCAACGCGCCCTCGAGCGCGAACGGAGAAGGCATGTCCATGGTTAAGATCACAACGACCGGGCGGCAGATCCTCGACGAGACCGCCGCCATCATCGCCGCCGCGCCCACCGTTTACCCGTTTCGCCTGTGGCGGACGATCCCGGCGGCGGATTACGACCTGTTCCGCAGGTTGGCCGTGGCTGCCTATGTCGCCGAGTGCGCGACCGGCGACGTCGAGTGGCGGCGGGCGATCGCGGGAGATGCGACGTGCGCGATCCGCATCGCGCTCCGCATGGAGGTGCCGGACGAGATCACGTTTCCGGTCGATGCTACGATGACGCTGCTGATGTACAGCGCGCTCGACGGCAGTGCGGCAGCCGGGCTCGTGCTTGCCCACCTGCTGCGCCGGATGCCGATCGACGCGCCGCTCAAGCACCGCCTCGCGACCTCGTGGCTGGTCCGCAACCTCGGACTGGCGTGCCCCAGCATCGCGCGGCCGCGCCGCCGCGCCGCCGCAAGCCGGCCCGCCGCTGCGGCATCCCTCGGCCGATCGGAGTGTGCGTCGTGAAGATCCAGATCTTCTCCGACCTGCACTGCGACGTCGCACCGACGAAACCGATCGTTATCGGGAACGACGTCGAGGTGGTGGTGGCCGCTGGCGACATTGCGGAAGGTGCGAAAAACGCCCCGGCGTTCGATCCGATGCTGATCGTCGAGGTCGGCGCATGACGGCTTTTCAGGGCATTCCCCCCGGCTGCGCGCGCAAGCCGCCGTTGCACGAACGGGCGCAGCCGCCACCAGCGTCGGCGCCGATCCCCCTCGGCACCTTCATCGTCGTCGCGACCGCAACCGAGAACTCTCCATGCTGACCGAAAACTTCCCCTTCCTGCTTCCCGGCAACGTCGGAAACCTTCCGGCGACGCTGCGCCGCCTGGCCGACGACCTGGACCGTGTCCACGCCGGCACCGCCCCCACCGCCCGCGAACTCGCGGGCGCGCCGCTGATCGTCGATTGGCGCTGCGCCCTGACGCCCACCGGCCTCGGTCTGGCGGGTTTCGTCGCCGGCCACCCCCTGCTCGGCACACGCTCGGCGCGGACCTCGCAGCTCTGGGCCGCCGACGCCGGCGGGCGCTGGGTGCGGACCCTCACGCGCTACTACCGGCTCGGGATTTCCGCCGACCGCCGTCCGCTCGACGAACCCACCGGATGCCATGGAGGCCATGGTGAGTAGGATCGCGACCCCGCACGGCTTGCGCGGCGCGGCGAGCTTCGTCGCCGCCTCCGGCTCCGGGCACGCGCCGGCCCATACGGTGGCTTTGTCCGATGCGCTTCTGGCGCGCGGCCGCGCCGTGCTGCTCGAAGGCGCGTTGCCGTCGGTCGCCGATGCGCTGTGCATGCTGGGCCCGCCGTTCGGCGACGGTGTCGGTGCCGTCGGGCGGCTGTCGCGACGCTGGCCGACGCAGCCCCTGGTGCACTCCTACGACGCGCGCGGAGCCCTCGACGACGTCTCCGCCGACGAGCCGGATTTGGTCGGGCTTCGCGACGTGCTGAAGCGCGATTTCGCGCTGGCGCCGCGGGAGGCTCGGGCACCGATCGGCAATGCCGTCGTGGAGCTCGACACGGCGTTGGCGTGGACCGTCGGCGGGGCCGGCGGCGTGGGGCTCGCCGGACTTTCAGCCTGCCATTCGCGGCGCAGTCCCGGTTCCGACGAGCGGCTGCTGGCGGCCGCGGCCGCGCTCGCGTACGCAGCGGCCGGCGCCAACCTCCACGGATTTCCCGCGTACGGACGCTGGGGGACGACCTCCGGCCTGATCAAGGACGACGTCGTCGCCGGCCTCGTCGCGACGACCCGGGCGGTTCTGCGCGTGTTCGCCGGCCGCCACGTGATCGGCGACGCTTCGGCGACGGCGGGCTCGGCGACGAACCCTTCCGGCCACGCCGCGGTCCTGGCGCGCGATGCTGGCGACCCGCTGCGGGCGGTACCCGGCCGGCTGCCCTTCGTCGACACCGGCACCGCGGGCTTCGCGACGTTCGCATCCCTGATGTGTCCGGGCCGTGCCGCCGGTTATTCGTCCGAGGCGGCGCGACGGGAGGAGCAGCGCCGGGACTACGCGGCCTGGGCTGCCGACGTCCTCGTGACGCACGCCGAGGCGCTCCCGCTCGTCGACGGGTTGATGCCCTTGATCGAAGACATGGCGGCCGGACGGCGCTTCTCCGCGCCGGGCCTGACCGAGACCATCGATGAGTTGGAGGCGCTGTCGCCGCCGGACGACCCCGACGACCCGATGACGCCGGGCGTGTCGGACGTCGTTCGCGCCGTCAGGCTGCGGCTGAATCTTTATGCGGCCCATCTGGGTGATGCGACGGCCGCCGCCAGGATCGCCTCCTGGGCCGCCGGCTTCGCGGTTGCCCGGATCGGCCGCATCGCGTTCTGGTCGATGATGGTGGCTTCGCTGGCCTGGGCCGAGCGTTCCTCCATCGTGCATCCGATCGCGCTGTCCCCCGGACCGGCGCTGCGGCTCCCCGACGTCGACGACGTGCTGGCCGAAACCGTGGCGTCCCGCCTGGACGACGTCGCCGCCGGCCTCGCCCACGCCCTCGGAACGGTTGCGGTGGTGCGCGAGGACGGCCCCGAGGGCGACGCGCACGGCTTCGCCGGTCTTTGGCGCCGGTCGGTCGCGACGCCGCCGGAAACGCGGCGCGTCATGGTGGCGCGCGCCGACGCCGTGGCCGGGGCCCGGAACGCCGCTGGCAGCGACGCGATCGTGGTGGTGCGCTCGATCGCTGACGGCAAGAACAATGCCGCGCGGGAGATGCAGGCGGAGTTCAAGGGAATGGTAGGCGCGCCGGTGCCCCTGGTGTTCACCAGGAACGTCCAGCAAGCCTACCGCAGGCTGGTCGCGGAGGCCCCGCACGCGCGCGCGATCATCGACGTCATCCTGCGCGACACCGCCGGTTCGCGGACCACCGCCTGGCGACCGACGGTGCTCGTCGGCAAGCCGGGCTCGGGCAAGACCCGGCTGTGCTTGCGCATCTGCCAGGAGCTGAACATCCCCCACAGGGTCTTCGGGTGCGGCGGCGTCAGCGACTCCTCGTTCAACGGCACCTCGCGCCAGTGGTCGACCGGCCGCGCCAGCGTTCCGCTGCAGCTGGTCCGGCAGCACCGCGTCGCGAATCCGGCGATCATCCTCGACGAGATCGAAAAGGTCGGCGTCGGCCGGCAGAACGGCAACTTGGTCGACGGCCTGCTGACGATGCTCGAGCCGCTTAATTCGTCGAACGTCTTCGACATCTACTTGGAAGGCGAGGTCGACCTGCATCGGGTGTTGTGGCTGGCGACCGCGAACGACGCGGCGGCGTTGCATCCGGCCCTGCTGGACCGCTTTCGGATCCTTGAGATGCCCGATCCGCGGGCCGAGGACCTGCTTGCCGTGCTGCCCGGCGTGACGTCGGCCGTCGGCGAACGTCGCGGTCTGTCGCCCCAGTGGCTCGCGCCGTTCGATGCGGTCGAGCTCGAGCTCATCGCCGACCTCTGGCCGGGCGGGTCGATCCGCCGGCTGGCACGCGTCGTCGAGGCGGTCCTGGACGCCCGCGACGACCCGCGGCGTGCGAATTGACGATGTGATCATGGCCATCGTCCTCACCACGTTGCCGAGCACCGCGCGCGAAGTGGAGGCGCGCCCCGGCGTGGCGGTTTCAGAACGGAGTATGTTTTCATGACCAAGCGCACACGACCCGACCGCGTCCGGACGAGGCCCGATCCCGCGCAATGGCATGAGGACGAGCTGCTGACGCTGGGCGAGGCGGCCGCGCTGTATTGGCCGGACGGCCCCTTGACCGAGACGACGCTGCGGACTGCGGCACGCGACGGTCGGCTGCCCATTTCGCAGATCGCCGGAAAGTTCTTTGTGACCAAGGCGGCGCTGCGATGTCTGACCGTCTGTAAACCTCTTGTCGAGGCGCATCGTTCGCCGGCGCCGGTAGCCGCAACGGGTGACCAGGGATACTTGGCGGATCTTGCGCAAGTGAGCGAGATGCGGCGCCGTTCGAAAGACGGCGCCTGGGTGCGTTGACCGCAATATCTGGCGGTTCGCTATTTCGCGAAGCGCCCGAAAGGACGCGCCCCAAACAGCGACGCGTGGTGGCGGGCGTAGCCGGCGTTAGGGTGCCTCGGAGTGGCGTTGCGCGGGAAGGACGTGGATCCGCGCCGGGAGGGGGCTCACCGCGAGCCGTCGCCGATGACGAAGCAGCCGGCCGGGAGCGGTGCGGGTGCCCGCCATGGCGGGGGAAGGGAAGGCATTCCGGCACCGTGGCCGTCCACGCGGCGGCCGAGACCGGACTGCGCGTTGCCGGAGAGGCGGACGCGCTGTCGAAGCCGGCGAGGACGGCGGCCGCCTTGGCCTCGGCGTCGGCCGGCGGGATCGCCGCGATCGCGCTCCGGACCGGCCCGGCCGCGAACTCCTTGCCTCACAACTTTGACGACCGCGCTGCCGTCGGCGTCGGCCCCGATCCGACGGTCGTCGGCGCCGCTTCCCCACCGCCGAACGCCGTGCCGTGCTCTTCGTCGAAGCCGATGTCGGACCTGATGCTTCCGCGGTAGCGGTAGTTCGGCAGCGCTTCGTCGCGGGATCTCCACCGAGGCCGACACCACCGTCGGCGCGCCGATCTCGCGAGCCGATGTCGGCTGGATGCGTCCTGTCGCATCGAGGCCCGGCCAGCTCCGGCGAATTCGCTTCACTCCAGGCGTCGACGATTCTGATAAGCCACTGATTTTGCTTCTAAAATTAACGAAACCGGAGTTCCGGTATCAGCAATGGTTTTGGCGTTTTTTCTACACCATGATACCTTTTTCGGCCGTTCCGGGCCTGTTTGAACCCGTCTGAACCCGCCAAAACGCATTATTTCGCTTCCGATTTCTTCACGCAGATACCCCGATTTTTGGCTTTTTGCCGAAACCGCGTTTAAATGAGGCAGGAATGTGGCAAGGCTCGTCGGCTGCGGTCGCGCGGCCGCGGGCGGCCGCCACCGCGCCGCCTCCGGCTCCCGGCAGACGGGGATGATTATTGCGTGAGGGCGTCGAAGCGGCCGGTGCGGTCGGGGGCCGGCGGCCCGGACGGCTCGACCACCGTCTCGACGGCGCCCTGCGCCGTCACCCGCGCCACCCCGACGGAGGCCGCGCCGAACGCGCCGAGCAGCGCCGCGGCACGCGCGACGGAGGCGTCCGGCGTCGAGGGCGAGAACGCGAAGAAGAAGCGCGGATAGAACGTCGCCAGCACCAGATAGGCCGGAAACACCCCCTCGAAGTACCGCAGTTCGGACTCCTCGCGTCCGTCCAGGATGAACAGCTCGACGCCGGCGAGCCGTCGGTCGGGTCCTGCCTTGCCAAGGATCTCGAATCCTTGGTGGGCGGTGTAGAAGCGCGTCGCGGGACGCCGGCGCAGCGACGCCCCCTCTCCCCAGCGCTCGCCGGCCCACGGCTCCAGCGCCTTCAGCATGAAGGCGGCCTTGAGCTCGCGGCTGCGGATCGCGGCGAGGCCGCGCGCGACGCTTCTTTTCGAAGGCCGCTCCTCCTTCGGCGGCTCCTCGAACGGCTCGAGCTCGGGCGCCGGAAGCTCGGTCAGCCGCTTGCGGAGCTGGTCGAGGGTGACCGCGCCGGCCTTCAGCTCCAGAAGCGCCGTCATGCCCCGCTGCGGATCGAGATCGTGGATCCTCGCCGCGACCTCGGCCGCGTTGAAGACCCGGGAGATCAGCGCGTCGCGGGCCAGGCCCTCCGAGGCGGCGATGACGCGGAGCCGGTCGAGCAGCACGACGTAGCGCCGCAGCACGCCGGGGGACAGCCGGGTGGCCTCGGCGGCCGCCGTCCGGAGCGCGGGCAGGTCGGCGTCGGACGCCGTCGCGAGCGCCCGCGAGAAGATCTCGCCCAGCACGAACCACGGTTGGCCGCCATCCCGCGCCGCCGACATCTCGCGGCGCAGATCTTCGAAGTCTTTACCGGACGTTAACGCTGCTGGCTCGGTCACGCCCCGCTCCTGTTGACTCTTAGAAGGTCTAAAATGTAATCTGCTAATTCAGAAGTTAATTCGATTATACATCTAAATCAGAAGGTGACCCAGTGAATCAGCATAACCCGCAAACGTCAAACGCCGCGACCGCCGCGCCCACCGACGGTTTGGGGGCCGGACGCGGCCCCGCATCCCCGGCCGCCGGCGGCGAACCCGCAGAACCGCCGCCGGGCGAGGCCCTCGAAGCGTCCAGGATCGCCCAGCTCGTGGCCGTGCAGGCCGCCATCCTGGCGTCGTTTCCGTCGCGCCCGACGCTGGCGCTCTCTTTCCCCCGCGTGCCCCGCAAGTCGCATCCCCTGAAGCTCTTCGGCCGGCGCCGCCGCGACGCGGTGGCGGGCGCGAGCCGGGGCGATGTCGCGACCGACGGGCCGCGCGACGCCTCGCCCGATGCGAACGGGCTGGCGAAGCCGATCGTGCCGCACCGCCTTCGCCGTGCCGTCCGCGCGAACCGCCCCGTCCGCCGGCTCACGCCGGACGAGGTGTCGGCGCTGATGCGCCACTTCCGCGACGGAGACGCGTGATGAGCAAGGAGACGACAATGCCCGATCCCGCCGCCATCTATCGTTCGGTCGACTTCCGGCGGCGCGTTTCCGACGCACTCGGCCACGACGCGGAGCAGGTCGCGCTCGCCGTCGATGGCCTGGTGCGGGCCCGCCGCATTCCGTTCGGCGGCGGCATCGCCCCGGACGTCGCCCTCTGGGCCGACGCCGCGCGCATCGTCGCCGCGCTCGCGGCGGCACAGGCGGCGCCGGCATCGGTCGTGCCGATCGCCGAGCGCATCTGCGCCATGCCGCACCGGTCGTTCGCTCCGCGTAACCCCGTCGAGCCCATGCGCACGTTCGGCGCCGACCTCGCGAGCCTGCTGCGGCACCGCCGCGCGGTCGTCGCGGAGGGCGGCTTCCCCGTGGTCTCGGTGGTGTGGAGCCGTGGCGGGGAGGCGCTCGGGGGCAGGATCTACTTCGCGGAGTTCGGCGGCCCGAAGCGACGCTACCGCGACAGGTGGCCGCCGGTCGCCGACCTCTCGTCCCACGCCCCGCCGACCGCAATGAAGCTGCGGTTCACGTCCTCCTCCCTCGTCCGGTTCGGCGACGTCGTCGCCGAGTGCGTGCTCGGCGCCGAAGCCGTCGCCACTGCCTGCGGAGAATAAGCCCATGAGCAGCATCATCGACACCGCGATCGCGCGGCAATCGGACGTCTACAGGTCCGCGGATTTCCGGCGGCGCGTCTTCGAGCATGTCGGCCAGGATCCGAGCGACGTCGCCATCTGCACCGATGCGCTCCTCGCCGCCGGTCGCATTCCGACGCCGGCCCCGGCCATGCCGGAGGAGGCGGCCGTCTGGGCCGACGCGGCGAGCCTTCTCGCCGCGATCGCCGGACGGCAGCGCCGCCCGGCATCGGTCGTGCGGACGGCGACGCGTATCTGCGCGCTGAAGCTGCAGTTCGACGTCGGCCGTCGGCTTGCCGCCGGGCAGCCGGTGCCGTCCGCGACCTTCGGCCTCGCGCTCGCCGATCTGCTGCGCCGGGCGCATGCGGGCACCGCGCCCCTCCCGGCGGACGCCGGCCCTCTGGTCGCGGTGATGTGGAGCGAAGGCGGCGCGGCGCTGTTCGCAACGATCGACCTGTCCGGCTCAGGCGGCGGCAAGCGGCTCTACTCGGATGTCCGGCTGCCGGCGCCGCCCGACGGCGACTGGGATTTCGTCCGGCTGCCGACCGTCGGCGGGTCGCTGTTCTCGTCGTCGTCGATCGCCGGCCTCGGCGGCGTCTTCGGCGCGGCGCCGTCGCTGGCGGCCGCGCACGCCCGGAAGGAGCGGTCATGACCCGGACGCGAACTGCGCCGAAGGACGCCCACCTTCCGCTGATCGGCTATCGCGAGATCGAGGCCGGCAAGATCGAGCTCGCGCGCGCCATCTTCGCGGTCGCCGACGACGAGGGCCGGTCCGCGATGCAGGTGCTGGACAAGCTGAACCGGTTCAAGTTGGCGGACGAGCCGCTGCCCTATCTGGCGGTGCGCGAAGACGCGGCCGAGGACGGCTCCTGCAGGCGCGTCATCGTCGTGCGGCACAACCTCGCGCACGCCCGCGTCGAGGAGAGCACGGAGCTCGACGCCGGCGACCTCACCACCGAGGACCTCAAGGACCCGGAAAAGCGGCCGCCCGCCGCGAGCCTGGCGCTGGAGGAGTATGCCGAGGACCGGCGCTTCCGGCGTCAGGTGATGGACGCGCCGCGCGACATCCGCATCTCCACGGTCGTCCTCATGTACCTGAAGCTGCGCGATCCGGCGAACATGAGCCCCGGCGCCAAGGAGCTGCGCGAGTACGAAGCCCGCCGCCACGGCGAGACCAGCCCCTGGACCGGCTTCGTCAACGCCACCAACTTCGGGACCCAGCTCATCGGTTATCTCAAGAACATGACGGTGGGTCAGATCACCGCCACCCTGGGTCAGAACTACAAGGACCACCTGCAGGGCAAGCCCCGGATGCGGGGCGGCACGGACGAGGAGGGGCGGACGGTCGCGCTGCCCAAGGACGCGACGGTCGACGCCCACCTGTCGCTCCTCAACGTGGCGCTCGCCTGGTTCGTGCGCGAGTATCGCGCGGCGGTGCGGGTCGAGTTCGACAAGCCCGTCGTCGACCGCGGCGACCCGATCTGCCTGACCTGGGAGGAGGTCCGGCGGGCGATCATGTTCTGCCTCGGCTACGTCTGGGATGGCGTCGGATACGCCACCGAAAGGGTGTTCCGCGACGGCAAGTGGCAGGTGGTGTTGGTGCGGCGGCCGCTCGCCGAATACGAAATGTATCTGCCGGTGGTCCGGTTTCTGCTGATCTATTTTCTGACCGGCACCAGATTCAAGGCCATCCTCAAGCTCGGCTGGGTGCCGCTCAACTTCCGCGGCTGGATCGATCTCGATCGGGGCTGGATCTATAGGAACGGCCGCAAGAGCAAGCGCCACGCCGCCAAACCGAAGGAGCAATCGCAGCTGCTGCCCGTGGTGAGGCTGCTGTTCGCGAACTGGTTCGCGCACGACGAGAGATCGCGGATCGCCGACAAGTGGGCGATCCGCCCGTCCCGGCGCCGCAAGCGGGCGCGCGGGACCGAGGACGTCGAGGAGAAGGGATTCTTCGTCGTGCACGACGGCTCCGGCAACCCGGTGCCGCTCAAGCGGATGCAGGAACTCATCACCGAGGTGTTCGCGAAGGTCGGCATCGACGCGACCGGTCACAAGCTGAAGGGCGGCGGCGTCACCACCTACCACGACGCCGGATTCAGTCTCGCGCAGATCTCCTTCTGGTTCGGCACGACCGAGCGGGTGCTCGACACGCGATACCGGAAGCTCAAGCAGGCCGAGGCGACCTTCGGGATCCGGCCGGCGCCGCCGGATCCCGCCAGGATCACGCTGTCGCAGTTGCTCGATCCCCACGGCCGGCTCGGCCCCGTTCCGCGCAGCGCGCCGCATCCGGAGGCCGTCATCGACATGCTGGCGGAGAAGGCCGGCGCCCGCCGCGCCTGCCGGGCGCGCCGGTAATTTCCTTACCACCATCACCAGCCACCAAGGAGTAGTCATGCCAAGAAAGCGAAATCGTCTCCGCCGCGCCCATTCGGAGCCGCGACCGGCCCGCCGGCGCATCGATCCCCGACTGACCGTCGGCGACATCGTCTTTCTGCTCCTGTGCGAAACCTGGGCGGCGGTCGGCATCGGCGCGCGGAACGGCGCCATGGCGGCGGCGATCGCGGTCCTGGCGGCGACCGCGCGGATCGGTCCGAAGGCCGCCAGGGACATCTTGCTGGAGGACTGGATCGCCGGGACCTTGACGGTGCCGACGCGGACCGGGCGGCGAGTCCCGATCCTGTTGCCGCTCGCCCGCGAGGTCGTCGCCCGCTACCTCGAGCAGCGACCCGAGAACGCGGGACCTTGGTTGTTCGTCAACGGCGAGGGCAATCAACTTCATCACAACGACATCGACCGGACGTTCGCCGCGTTGGGGCGCAAGTGCGGCATGCCCGGCACGCGGCTGCCGACCAGGTGTCTTCAGTTCTTCGATCGGTCCTTCGACGGAGAGGACGAGGACCGCGCCGCCGTGGTCGCCCTGTCCGGCTGGCGCGACCGCACGATCGACTCCGACGTCGCGCGCGCCGACGTCGACGAGGCCGCCCGCGATGCCGACCGCCTGCGCGCGGTGCTGGAGGACAACCACGAACTGGCCGGCACCGCAGGGCGCTTTCTCGGCGCCCGTGGCATCGAGTACGCGGCCGGGACGCGGACGATCTTCGTGTCGCAGGACCGGGTCCCGCTCAAGAAGTCTCCGGCGATGACGACCGATCCCGTCTGCATCGCGCTCGCCGCCGTCTCCTGGCCACGGCGGGGCAAGAAGGCGCTGCGGATGGAACTCAAGCGCCTCCATTTCGATCACGTCGACGGCCTGCGTCGCGCCGGGCGGATCCGCCTCGGCGAGATGGCCTACCTGTTCAGTTGCGCGACGCGCACCGTGAACAGCTGGATCTGGGCGAGAACGGCCGCGGAGAAGACCCCGCAGCGACTCGCCGAAGAGGCCCGCTGGCGCGAGGAAGCTCCCGCGATGTACCTGGCCCGGCCGCGCGGCCAGACCCCGGCGCAATTCCACGATCGGCTGACGGTCGAACATCGCTGTACCGTGCCGTTCGTCTGGATGCTCAGCGTCCTGCAGCAGGCCCGCGTGCTGGGTCGGCGACCCCGCTCGAAGCCGGTCCGGTAGGTCCGTTTTCCCCGACGACCCGGCGCGGTTCCTAGATGCGATCGGAGAAGCGGTCGTAGGCGGTGATCGGCCGTCTCGGCAGGGCGACCTCGCACCCGTAGATCTCCTCGCGCAGATACGCGAGTTCCTGCTCCACGGCGCCGTCGTCGACGTCGACGTACCAGGCTTTCGGACCTGCTCCGCCGTCGCCGTTCCAGCGGTAGCCACGCCGCTTGAGGCGGTCCTTGACCGCGAACGGAGAATTTTCCGCCCAGATGCGGCACGTCGGCCGCCGCGCTTCCTGCAGCAGAAGATTCAATCCGGTCCGGCCCGACTTCGGCAGGGGCGCGGCGAGAAGCTCGATCGTCGCCAGGCAGTCGGACACTGCGCGGTGTCGGTCGTAGAAGAATCCCGCACCCATCGCGAGGTAGCCGAGCTTGGTCCCTTCGAATCCCTCGCCCGCCCAATCGACCTGGCTCATCGAACAGGCCCAGGCCTTGTGCGCGAACACGTCGCTGAAGCGCTCGAGGAAGCGGCGGTCGAAGGCGGCGTTGTGGGCGATGACCAGGTCTGCGGCCGTCGCGCCGTCGGTGAAAGCCGCGACCTCGGCCGGTTCGATGTGCTTGCCGGCGACGGCTTCGTCGTTGATCCCGGTCAACGCCGTGACCGCGGCCGGGATCGGGCCGGCGGGCTGACGGAGCCGGTCGAACGCCTCTCCGATCCGGAATATCCGACCGTCGAGCCCGTAGGTGAAAGGCACCATGGCCAGTTCGATGATCTCGTCGTGCGAAGGGTCGAGCCCGGTGGTCTCGACGTCGACCAGAAGCCCGTTCCGCTTCGGCGATCCGTCGTCCGAGAGCAGCTCGGAGCGCGGCACAAGGCGCCGCAGGATCCGATATCGGCCGGTCGCATGGAGCGCGTCCGCCATCGCTTCGTGATCCGGCGAGGCGTCCGTAGCGAGTAGTGCCTTCATCTTCGTTGTCCCTCCGTGCGTGCCCGGCGATCCTTGCCACGTCCGCTGAGTGTTGTCACTTTTGGTGCCAATTTATGGTAAACGGGCGCCGACGGCGCGCCGCGGGCTGGCTTTCCAGCACGACGACGGCCATGCCCATGCCGCCGGCGGTCGCGACCGACACGTGAGCGACGATTTCCGAACCCTTGGGCGCGAGCCGACGGGCTTCTTCGCAGCGCGCCGCCGGTAAGCGCGATCTTCGGCGCTCCCGATCCGTCCTTGGAAATCTCGATATCGTACCAGCCGATCCGACCGGTGATGCCGGTGCCGAGCGCCTTCGCTTAGGCTTCCTGGCTGGCGTGCCTCGCTATCTGGCCGCCTACGCCGGTAAAGCCGCGGCCGCAGCCAACGGCTTAAGCGTCGTATCCTTGCTCTCGCCGGGCTTCAACGCCGTTGACGTGCCGGCCGCACGAGATCTTCCCCAACGAGGGATTGGAGGCTTTCCCGAACTCAACGAGGGCCGGTCGTCGGCTGTCGGCGGTCCGCCGTCGGCTCGAGGCCGCGGCGGCGGGAGCGTCGCGGACGGCGTCGTGCCCGAAAGCATCCTGCTGAGCGCCGCGCCGACGAGATCAGGCGGTAGAGACGGCGATCGAATACGCCACCGAGGAGCTTTTCGGCAAGGATTCGAAGGCGGCGCGGCGCCGTGGGCTGGGCGTGGGATCTACGTAAATCCTCACGCCCGGTCGTAGCCGACGGATCTCATGCGGCGGCTGCTGCTCTTCCTGAGGCTCGCGAGAGCGACTCCGGCGTGATTTCGCGGGATCCCCACCGCACGCGCATGACGACGGGCTCGTCGGGATGTTTCGATACGCCCTCGAGGGCCATCGAACTCACACATGCGGCACTACGAGACGGCAAGGCATCGCTGGCGCGGGGGCAAGCCCGGGTCGTCAAGGTATCTTTCGATCCCTGAGACAATCTTTTGCGCCACTTCAAATCCCTGATGAAACGACTAACAGGAGAGGGAGCAAGCCGATCGCCCCGGGCGCCATTGTTGCGGCAGCTCCGCTGCCGCAGAAGGGCGATTCGCCGCCAAGCGGACGTTAGGGAGCCGTCATCATGCTTGCGATAGTGGTTTGCGTTTGGCATCCGGAGACTGACGAGCTTCTCTTCGAAGGCGCGAGCGCCACGCTTAGCATCCAAGCCATCCGCGAACTCGTCGGCCCGACTTTTCCGGAGGAGCCGGAGGTGATGGTCGCCTATCCCGTGCATGTTGCGCACGGCCGCGCGCTTCTCGGCATGATGGGAAAGAAGTTTAGCGGCGAGGGTGAGTTTCAGGTGTCCCGTGAACCGCTGAAGGCCGCCGTCGTTTCCGAACGTCGGCACTAGCCGGAAAGAAGGCGGTCGGCACGTGCCTGCTCATTGCGAGTTCGAATTCAATCGACTGCACAGCCATGAGGCCGTCATGGCGAGCGCGCAGCCGAGGACTCCTTCTGCAAGCCTTGCGGTACGGCGCCCCAGCGATTTTACATAGGTGTCGCTACTTTCGCCGCCGCCTGAACCTGTGGATAGTATCGATTGAAGTCCTCGTGGTTCGCGAGCGCGTCAGGGCGGTACGCTCCGGCGCGGGCGCACTGCATGACTTGGGGTAGGTCGAAGCGCGTCCGGACGGTCTCGTGCACCGGGGCTTTGTGGTCGATCTCGCGCACCTCGACTTCCCAGTTCTTGGTGCCCACTAGTTTCTGCAACCATTGCCACTTCGGCAACCTCGCGGCGTAGGTATCGAGCGTGTCGCGCATGCCCGCGATCTCGCAGTGCTGCACGCCGTCGGCAGCGGGGAATATGTGCAAGACCGGCCCGCTGTCGCCGGTGTTCGGCATTTTGACGCCATCGACGTAGATCGGGCCGGTTTTCAAGCCGTCTGGAACGGACATCGCCTGTTCGCACATCCACGCAAGCGCGATGTCCGACAGGCGCGATTCCGGTTCCGGATAGGATCCGCCGATGTCCGAGTGGTTGCCGGCGAACCAGAGCTGGATGAGCCGCTCGACGCCGGGCGTGGGAGGGTGCGCCGGCGGTTCGGTGCCGCCCCAGCCGACGCGGGCGAAATCCTTGCGGGTTTCGTCGATCGCGTTCGCCGATCGCGCAAAGCGCACGTGTCGGCTGAGAAGGCGGTCGAAATTTTTGCCGGTCCATTCGGCCGTATGAGAACGGGGCGGGTCTCCCTTGTTCGGGAAGTCGTGGATGGTCTTGCGGTTGACAGTGCGTTGCCTGTTCCAGAACCAGACTACGGCGATCAGCATCGTCAGATGCGTCACGAACCAGGCGGGGACGATGAAGCCCCAGAGCAGACCGGCGCCGGAGACGATCGCCGCCAGCACGCCGACGATCGCGGCCGGAATGAGCGAAGCGAGGAAGGCTGCGGCCGCGACGCCGAAGGTCAGTCCGGCCTGGATCATCCGACGCCTCGGGCCGCTGGCGCCGAGCGCGGCGACGGTGTCGAACACCCCAACGAAGTAGGCGGCGGCTTTGGAATCCGAGCCGTCGCCAGAGCCGTACTTGGTTTGGAATCGCCGAGCCAGTTCGAGCCTTTCCGCCTCGAATTTGTCGCGGGGGTGGCCGGCGCCGTGCTCGAGCACGGTATCCACGGCTTCCCAGGCGATGTCCTTCACGGCCTTCCTGAAACGCATCAACGGGCCATCGGGCGTCTTGGTGGGGACCCCGCAGAGCATCAGCAGGTTCGCCAAGCTGCGCACGGTGTAGGCCCCGCGACTGAAGCCGAACAGGAAAATCCGATCGCCGTCTTCGTAGTGGTTCACGATGAATTCGTAGCAGTCCGCGATGTTGCGCTTGATGCCGTCGCCCGCGACCGATCCGAGCATCTTCTGGACGAACCGAACGGGCGCCGTGAAGGCCGTGGCGCCGATGTCCGTGCCGAGTCCGGCGTCGTAGAAGACAATCTGTTGAGAGGGATCAATCGCCGTGTCTGCGTGGTCGCGGCTCACACGGTACATCTTGTAGATATTGCTGATGCGCTGCTCCGGACGCGCGCCGCCGTCCTGGCCGGTTCCATCAGAGAAGACGACGATGTTCTTGCCCATTGCAGCTCCCCGTGTTCGGTACTTCAGTCATGCGAGGCCGCCTCGGATTTTTCGGCCGCGACGAGCGTGGTCAGTCGTCTGAGGTTCGCCGCCAAGCGCTCCCTGACTTCTTCCTCGCTGACGCTCCATATGCTGGCGAGCGTACCCTCGGCTGTCGCGGCGTCCCACGGGTAGAGAGGGCGTCCATCGATCTGGGCGAATGGCCCGTCGGACTCCGTTAGTACCCGCTCCGGTGGCATGATCGCGGTCATCGCTCGGCCTTTTTCGCCGATCAGCATCGCTGGCCCCACGCTGAACCAGCAACCCTGATCGATCGCGCGTTTAAGCTCGCGTTGCGAACCCGAGAACCAGTGGAGGACGGCGACGCCGGCGTCGTCCTTGGAAGCCAGACTATCGAGGACCGGTCCGGCGGCGCGCCGACTGTGGATCGTCATGATGCGGCCGCCGGCGACGCCGCACATGCGCAGGATTTCGTCAAACACCCGACGCTGGACATCCCAAGTGCTCTTCAGTTCGGGACCTCCGTCCAAGCCGATTTCCCCGACGTACCTCGATCGCGGAAGCAGTTCCTCGAAGAGCGCGAGTTCGCCCTGACGCTCCTGCGCGATCTGCGGATGCAGGCCGATGGCTGTCCGGATGCGAGCGGCATCTTTCGCAAGCGCGGCCGTGCCCGGCCAGGCGGAAGGCGTGGTCGTCACGGACAGGACGAACAGCTTGCGCTCGACACATTCCTTCGTTGTCGCGGCGGGGTCGGGATAGAGGTCGAGATGGGCGTGCAGGTCGATCACTTGACACCGTATTTCGCTTGGAGGGCGCTTAGTTCGGCCAGTCCTCGGCGCAGCATGTCCTTCAGTTCCACGCGCTCTTCGATCCGTGGCCACGACAAGGCGCTGCCCAGCCAATCATCGAAACCCCCGTCCTTCACGGCGGCCAGCGCCATTCCCACGGACCGGACGTCGTCGAATCCGGCATGGTCCGGATCGTCCCGTCCGAGAGGCTCGAACACATACTCGGTCGGATCAGGTTGTCCCCAAGCGAGAAACGCGGCCCGCCGGACCTGGCAGGGAACACATCGTCCGCAATGACGATAGTTGTAGCGCTGAAAGCGTCCGCAGCTCGTCGAACTCGCCGCCAACGCGCGCAACAGCGGCTGATCGGCGCATGCTTTTAACATCTCTCCCTTCGTCATAGTCGCGTAGGGAGTGTGGATTCTCACGCCAATACCCGCGACATCGAGAATGTCCTGAAACTGCGCGAGGAAGTAGGGATGTGCCGTACGGGTGCTCAGGCTTCCGATGCGGCTTCCCGTAAGCGGCGGATTGACGGCAATGAAGCCGTTTTCGCAGACGTTGAGCGGCAGAACCCCGCCGGGGCGATACGGCCTAAGCGCCGTGGCGACGAGGACCCCGAAGGCTAGGAAGATGATCGAGCGCGCCCTCTGCGAGGCGTCCTCGGTGCCGGGGACGGTCGCATTGTCGTTCAATTGGAAATGTCTCAATCCGCCGCCGATCCTCGACGCGAAGTCGGCCTGTTTCTCCGCGTCGCCCCGGACAGTCTTGCTGATGGCGACGGGGCGGTCGCCCTGCGCAGCGAGGTCGATTGCTCCGCTCAGGCTGTCGAGACCCCCCGACAGGAGCACGACGGCGTTTTCCGGCGGTCTAAAGACTTCGGCCGGCGGCGGCGGAGCGGCGCCGCCGGCGATGAAGCGGAAATGCCATCGGTCGGTTGTGAGAAAAGCCAGAGCGTCCGCGAGCAAATCAGTCGATCCGTTCCAGAAGGCCGGTTCGGCGACCGCGATCTCTATGTCGAATTCGCGCGTCCAGCCGTCCGGGCTTTGCTTCCGTTGGCCTGCGGCATCGGCCGCCATGACGGACATCGCGATGGACAACAGATCCCAGGCTCTTCGAGAAGGGGCCAGACGCGCCCTGCGCATATCGTTGCGCACGGCGGCGCCGGCACTTCCGCGATCGTCGGCGCCGGGCTGCCCGTACAGGACGATCCTGAGGGTGCCATTCTCGTTCAGACGCCGGACCTCGGCCGGTGCGCACAACAACCTCATTCTTCGTATCCTTCGAAGACCTCGAAAGTCTCGCGCAGAGCGTCCTGCACGACGCGCGCGACGCGTCCAGCGGTCAGCGTGCGGCCCTGGTCCTTGAGCTTGCGGAAGGAGGCTGCCACGGTCTCCGCGATGTACGAACGCATCTGCTTCAGGCGCGCCATCGCGACCGTCGCGGTCGCCGCCTTTTCGAGGAGGTGCTTACCGACGTCTAGTTCGAAACGTCTGGCAACGTCGATCGCGGAGAACCTTTCGATGACGAACTCACGCTCGGCGTCGGACAGGGCGAGCAGGTCGGCATCCGGGTATTCGGTCAGCAGTTCGGACATTGCGTCGTGAATGGCCGCGCGCTCGGCTTCCGCGTCCTGAGTGCCGTCGATGGGTCTCACCGCTTCGATGATCGCAGTCGCGATCTCCTCGGTGGAACGTCCCGCGAGCGCGGCCGCGTCGATCGGAGCGTCCGCAGCGCCACTCGCGGTCGAGTAGAGCGCGTGGCCAAGCGAACCCGCCGTCTGTGCGGTGCCGCCGAACCGCTGGGTGGCAGTATTCGCCCCGCCGTAGCCGCTCCGGACGTAGTGACCGAGACCGCGCCTCAGATCGCGACCGTCTCCGGATCGCGCGAAGTCTCCAAGACTCGAGCGGACGCCGCCGAAGCGTCTGTCGGGCGCGAGAAGCGGCGGCTGAACTCCGGCAGGCGGCGCTGCGGGAGGCGGGGCAGGGACGCCGTCGGCGGGCGGGACTTCCGGCTCGCCAGCCGGGGGCGGGGCGGGCGGTACGGGATCCTGAGGTGCGGCCGGAGTCCAAGGAGGCACCATCGGCACGCCGGCACCCGGTCCATCGCTAGACTGCGACGTGCCCATTGTCCCTCGTCTTTTTGATGGCGTTCTTGACCGGTCTTGAAATTTCGGGCGACGAACTCCAGGCATCGAGAACGGTCCTCGACCATGCGCGGTCGCCGATCTTCGGCACGATGCTCGGCTGGATCTGCTGCGGGGGGCGATCGGCCAGAAACGCGGCCAGCCTCGGCCCTTGAACCGGATCCGCATCCGCGAGCGCGATACACGCATTGAGTATCGCCGGCACCCCCCATTCCTGCTCCTTCCTGGCGCGCTCCAGCACGCGGTCCATCATCACCGTGGTTTCGATCCGAGGAACGCGGACCAACCTGTCTTTCAGGCGTGCCGCCATCTCCGGATGCTCCAGCAGCGCGGCGAGCAGTTCAGCCGCGTCGGACGACAGGCGGTCCTCGGGCGTAATCAGCGGGGCATACTCCCGACCTACGTAGAGCGCACCGCGAAGATCGGTGTCATGGAGGGGCGGGGAGAGCGCCAACCACTCCTTCACGAAGTCTCCCGTCCACAGCCCCTTCAGGTCCAGGTCGCGGCCGGCAATCGCATCTTCTTCCCACTCCTTGAGGAACATCGGTTTTCCTTCGGGGTCGGCGCTGACGTGCTTGACCAGTTGAGCGTAAGCCGCGGTGTCGCCGATGCGCTCAAACAGCAGAAGCTTCGCCAGCACCGCCTCGTCGACACCGACACCTTGCGCCTTCGAGATTGTCATCCGGATCGAAAGCGCGTTCAGGAAGCGCTTGATCAGACGCGGATTGCCGAGGATTCCCGAAGCGGTCGTCATGAGCGAGGCGAGCCGTTCGGCCGTGTCGAACTGGCCAACGAGTGACTCGGGCAGCCTCACGCCAAGCGACTGAACGAAGGCACGGTCGACCTTCTTGCCCTGCCAGGTCTGCCTGAGTTGACCGATCACCGCGGCGCGGATCTTTTCCTTGTCTCCGTCGGAGAGTTCGCTGTTGTCAACGAACAGCAGCAGCATGTAGGCGCGAACCTCTTGGGTGCCGAGTTGCGGCACCCGGATGGGGACCTGGATGAGCTTGTCGAAGTAGTTGGTGACGAGCAGGTCGTCGCCGACGCCGACGAAATGCTTCCGCACGGCATGCTTGATCATGTCGTTGTCGGCGGCGATGACGAAGGCGGTGTTCTTCAGGAAGAGGAACAGACGGATCGCTTCCAGCGTCGAGATCGTGGTCTCGGGCAAACACCTGTCGAGATCGTCGATCAGCACGACCAGCGTGACCTCGAGTTCCTCGAGCGTCTGTTCGAAGACATCCCGCAGCGCTTGGATCTCCTTCGGCGGCGACGTATCGACCTTCGGCTTCAGAAGCTCGCTGCCTTCTTTCACCACATCCGCCGCCGTCTTCTTGGCGGCGTCGACGGTGTCCTTTCCGACACCTTCGCTCCAGACCCTTTTCCCGAGGTCGATGACCTCGCCGACCGCCCCGACGGGAGGCACCCCGAGGTAGACGGAGACGGCCGACGTCGCGGCGAGCTTCGCCGCCCGAAGCCACTTGATCCGCTTGGCCAGCGACTTGACCTTATCGAGCGCCGTATGGCGGCTCTCGGCTTCCTGCGCGAGCTTCTCCGCGATGACGTCCATGAGCGCGGCGCGGGCATCGTCGTAGCCCTGGTATAGCCAGGCGTTGAACTCGACGAATACATATTTGCTGGCGGCGTCCTTCTTCTCGCGTGCCGCGATTGCAGATCGTGTCAGCTTTATCATAGATGACTTGCCGATGCCCCAAGCACCCGAAACGCCGATGGAGATGGGGCGGCCGCGCGCCTGCACGATGATTTCTGCGACGGTGTCGGCGACGCCCGAAAAGTTCAAGAAGTCGCGTTCGGTCTCGTTATCGGGCCACATCGACCGTCTCTCAGGTTGCGGAGTTTCTTGACGCGGACAGGAGCCCCTCAGGGCGCCCATGGTTTGACAGGCAACGTAGCGCCGGATCCAGCGCTTAGTTCGCGGGAATGCAATTTGGTTGGTTTTGAAGTGGGGAACTGGTTGTAGGCGTTCAAGGGTTCAATCGGCCATTCTTGGGGATCACGGATCATCCCGAGGGCCGGGGCTGTGGGTTTGGACCGCCATGGACGACACCGTTTGCCTCCGTTCGGTTTCCGGTGGCCTGTATGTTGCTCGGCACGCCTTGGCAAAGGAGACGCTGCACGACCGGGGGAGGGGAACGTTTTTCGGGGTGCCTGAACGCAGACGTCAGACTGGACCCGCGTCCCAGCGCGCAAGTCGAACGAAATCGTGAAAATCGCAAGACTGCTCGGGGCAGACGACGCTGGGATGCACAGTGCCGTCAGCATCGATCGAATGACCTTTCAGGACGATGCCGTGTCCGTTCGGACAGGAGAACTCGGCCTTGAAACGGCGGATCGTCGTTGGGTGGCAAGCCTTCCAGTGCATCGGCGGGACCTCTCCGGCGCCGCCGTAGCGCGGAACGTTCAGTCTGGGCCGCCGCCAGCGGCCGGGTGCAGGCTGAGGAGCCGGGGTCTGCTTCCCGAAGATCAGCGACAGGAGCGTTTGCAGCCACCGTGGCATCAGGCTCTCTCGCCGAACAGGTTCATCAGCCTGAACGTCATCGCCTGCCGGCTGACTTCGTAACGCCGCGCAAGGGCCGCGACCTGTTCCTCGTCCTCGATGTCGAGCGTGAGCTTTCTGGCGTCCCGCACTAGGAAGTCGCGCGGCATCAGGAGCTCCGCGGCGAAGGCGTTCGCCTCGATTTCCTCGACATCCTCCGCCTTCGACGACGCCCCCGAGCGGAGGTTGACCCGAAAATGCTTGTCGACGCGGACCTCGATGCCGTCGTGAAGCAGGAGATGACCAAGTTCGTGGGCGATCGTGAACCGCTGCCGCTGCTCGGGCTGCTCCTTGGCGACGGCGATGACCACCATCTGGTGCTTGCGGATCAGCAGGCCGGAAATCTCGTTGTTGAAGTCGCGATACTCCATGGCGGCGCCGGCAGCCTTGGCCAGGCGCTCGACGGGCACGGCCGGACGCACGATGCCGTTCTCGGCGAGAAGGTCGGCCGCACAGCGGCGGATGCGGCTGTAGCGCGGGCGCAGCGGCCTCACCGCTCACCTGCCTTGACTAGGGTGCGCTGCAGGTAGGCCGTCACGGTCGGCATCCGCCTGAGCTCGCTCGGCTGGCGGACTACGGGCCGCGTCTCCGCGTCGACGTCCGCGAGAAGCGTCTCCATGGACACGCCGAGCGCCTTGCACAAGCCCTGAAACTGATCGATCAGCAGGCGCTGGCGCCCGCGCTCGATGTTCGTGACGGACGTGCGGGACAGGCCGAGACTCTCGCCGAGCTCGGCTTGGGTCAGCCGCAGCTCCTCGCGGCGACGTCGGATCGAATCGCCGAGCTTCGTGTAGAAATCGTTGGGTGTGATCATCTCATGGTCGCGGTGGGCGGATGGCGCCGAATCGTCCCGTATTCGCAGCCCGAAGTCAACCAGGTTGACACCACATAGGGGTACGAAGTTGACATAATTTGCAGTTAGTATTAATGTCTCAGAAATCAACCCTCGTCTGGAGAAAGCCATGACGGTTCTCGAACATGCAGTCGAACATCCCGGCCATCATCATGCCGACAAGCCGGTCGCGGTGGCCGTCATCACGCCGAGCGGATTTTATCCGGATGCGGACGACTACAACCGCTCGCATCGCGACGAGATCGTCGCGCACGTCCTCGAGCGCGCGAAGGTCAAGCTCGAACTCACGAACACCGCCGACTGGGTGGCCGAGGTCGAGAACCGGCCGATCGATCCCTCCAAGACCTTCGGCGAGAACGGCCTGCACGGGATCGTCGAGATCGAGTGGCACAAGCCCGAGGGGGGCGGAGGTGCATCCGGCAGCCTCTAAGGCCAAGTTCGACGCCGAGATCGCGCTGTTGACTCCGGACTATCTGCGGGTGAAGCGGTGGACGCTCTGGTCGGCGGCGTATCCGCTGCTCGATCTCACGATCGAGGCCAAGCGGCCGCTGCGCCTTCGCGTCGACTGCGACAACTGGAACGAGGCGCCTCCCTCGGTGGCGCTTCTCTCGCCGGAAGGGGCCTTCCTGACCGAAGCGGAGGTGCAGCCGCTGGCCGGCTCGATCTTCAATCACTCGGCGCATGAACAGACCGGCCGGCCGTTCGTCTGCATGCGCGGCGTGCGCGAATTCCACACTCATTCGAGCCATCGTCACGAAGTCTGGGACACCTACCGCGCCGAAGAGGGAAACAACATTCTCGGCATCGTCAGTCAGATCACGCGCGCGCTGCGCAAGATCGTCGGCGCATGACGGTCCGTGTCCCCAAGGAGATCGTCGCGCGCACGATCGACGTCCTGCGACGCGGTGGCGCCGTCGAATGCGAAGCCGTCGTGCTGTGGCTGGGCCGCGGGCCCCGCGGCGCGGAGCGCATCGAGGAGGCGTACCGTCCGGACCAGATCGCCGAAAAGGATTTCTTCCGCATTCCTCCGGCGGCGATGAAGGATCTCATGGCCCACTTGCGGCGCACCCGGCTGCAGGTAGTGGCGCAGGTGCATTCCCACCCCGGCAGGGCCTTCCATTCCGAAGCCGACGACGAATGGGCCATCGTCCGCAATCGCGGCGCCTTGTCGCTGGTGGTTCCCCGCTTCGGCGCCGGCGCCACCGTTGCGAACTTCATGGACCAGACCGCGATGTACCGCCTTTCCGACGACGACATGTGGATCGCGGTTCCGGACGAGGACGTGCCTGACGTCGTGGAGGTCGCATAATGCTGAACGCCGCCGAGGAAAATCGCAAAGCCTTGGCCAGCCTGCTCGGCATCGACGAGGAGGAAGCCTCGGAGAAGCTGCAGTCGAAGGTCGCCGTCACCGTCGCCCACCCCGGAGCGGCTGCCTTCGCCGCCGATCTGTCGCAACTGATCGGAAAGACGCTTCAGATCGCGGATGGCGGGGCGTCTCCGGATATCGAGATCGCGGTCGGCGGCCCTGCCTCCACCGGCGCGCCCGTCAGGCTGGTCGCCTCGATGCGCGACGACGGGCTGACCGTCGGCGCCGCGGTCGAGCGGCCCGAATGGTCCGCGGTCCCGCGGTTCAACGAGCGGATCTGCGCGTGCTACGCCGCCGGCGTGGTTGTCGCCCGCGCGATCGGGAGGGCGTCCCCCGATCCGTTCGGCGTCGGATTTCGCGCGCTCGGCATTCCGTCGCGCCACTCGCCGATCGTATTCGACGACGATGTTCTGGCCGGATGCGGCGGCGTCGGGACGGCTTTTCTGTGGGCGCTCCAGGCCGTGCGGACTTCCGGGCGCCTCACCGTCGTCGACGGCAAGAACGTCTCGGACGGCAATCTCAACCGGTGCTTCTTCTATGAGGCGGAGGATGTCGGCGACCCGAAGGCCCGACGACTGGTCGCGCGGGCCGCGATCGGCGACACCGTCCTTGAACCGTTCGTCGGCACGTTCCACGATCTGCTGCGCAAGCGCGGCCGCATCCGCCGCGTCTTCGTCACGGTCGACAGCCGCCCCGGGCGGCGTTCGATTCAGGCCGACATGCCGTTCGAGGTCTTCGATGCCTCGACCACCGACGTCACCGCGGTGGTCGCTCATCATCACAGGCAGCCCACCGGATATGCGTGCCTTTCGTGCATCTACCCGCACATACCCGAAGAGGACGCGCGCGACCGCGACGTCGCCGCTCTGCTTGGCCTGACGCTCGACCAGGTCAGGCGGCGGATCGTGGATGTCGACACCGCCGCCGCGCTGTCCCGCAATTTCGGCGCGCCTGCCGAGACCTTCCTCGGCAAGTCGATGGACAGTCTGGCCAAGGCGCGCTGCGGCTCCGCGCCGGTGACCACGGGGGGAGGCAGGCAGGCGCTGGCACCCTTCGCCTTCGTGTCCAGTCTGGCGGGATGCCTCATGGTGCTGGATCTGATGAGAAGCCAGTCTCCGGACGAGGCGCCGCCGTCCAACTATCTGCAACTCGATCCCTGGCGGCCGCCGACACCGGTGCGCAGGCTCAAGGCACGACGCGATCGCTGCGAGTTCTGCGGCGATACCGAACTGAAGGCCGTGTTCGCCGCGTTGTGGGACCTTCCGGTCGTTCCGTGACCGGCCTCGCGGGGCGGCGGTTCCGCCATCATGCGCTGTTGATGGTCTTCTCCAGGTCGGCGATCCGCTTGAGAACATAGTCGAAGGTCGGCGGCGGATCGTCGAACATCATCGGCGCCATCTTGCGATAGTCGGCGCGTAGATCGGCGATCCGGTCCGGATGCGGCGAGAGCCGCACGGTACCGGCCCGGGCGGTGTCGTAGCTCGCCCAGGCCGAGCGGAAGAACACCGATTTGTGGTCGGCGACCTGCTTCAGCAGATCCGCATCCTTCATCGCTTCCTTGCCCTCGTCGGTTTCCGCCAAGGTCGCGAGGTCGTAGTAGTGCCGCGAAAAATACTGCGGCGTCGCCGATCCGAGGTCGCGGTGGTGTTCGGCGTGAAGGGCGGTCGCCTTCTCCCAGAAGGTGCGCCGCAGGGCCAGGACGTCGACGGTGCATGCGGGCTCTTCGAAGAGGTCGGGAAACTCTTGGGCGGCGTACGACTCGATTTGCCGCTTTTCGGTCGGCCAGGGATCACCTCGGGCGCCGAACTCGAGCTTCACCCTCCGGCTCATGTACGCGAAGCCCGCGTAGTCCTTTTCCGAAAGGCTCGCCGGATACTCGAAGATCAGGTTCTGCGAATTGCCCGGCTCGATATCGAGGCTCCAGCCGGCCTCGTCGGCCGGGCCCAACTCGCCTGCGACGGCCGCGGTCAGGTCCGGCAGCACCACGGTCGCGATATGTTTTTCGACGTCGGCGACCAGGTCGTCGATCAGCCGATCGGCCTTCTTTCTGGACGACGCCTCTTCCGGATTCCGTTCGCCCTCATAGCCGAGATCGGCCCGGTCGAAGGAAAGGTCGATATCCTCCGAAAAACGGCGGATCGCGCCGTAGGCCTTCGAGAGCGAGGTGCCGCCTTTGAAGACGAGACCGGGCGAGTCTTCGCCTTGGATGCCGAACAGGCGCTTCAGCGTCCAGCACACCCAGAAATCCTTTTCGATGATGGCGTTCGCCAGGCCGCGGGCCGCGCCCGCCTCGTTGAAGAGGGCGGCGCGGTCCGCCGCCTGCGTTTTGGCGACCTTGTCCACGGATCAAGCGGCCGTCCGCTGCAGGATCTGGTCGATCGCGGGCCGCATCCAGGCCGGCGCCTGCTTGATGCCGTTGGCCAGCGCACGCCGGTCGGAATCCTTCAAACGCGTGGCCGCGGCATCGACCACGGCTGCGGCAGAGTCGGGCCCCAGATGGCGCAATGCCTGAACGACGGTGCCGGCCATGCTGCCCGGCGCGATCAGATGCTTCGGCGAAGCGTGGCGGACGTCCACGGTCCGCTTGCCGAGCACGACGCGGCGCGACGGACCGTCCGTCAGATACACGCTGCGCGCCGGCACCTGCGTGGACAGCCCGAGCGCGTTGGCAGCCTGAGCGCCCGTCATCTGCAGATTCGATCCGGTCTCGCGCGCGAAAGCTTTGGCGACCGCATCGGGAGCCGGCGCCAAGTCGCCCAATCGCGCATGGACGCGGGGATAATCGTAGAGACCATGAGCAATACGGCGAAGCCGCTTGTCCTTGCACAACCGGGAAAGGGCCTGATCCACCGCAGCGCGGTTGCCGAAGCGTATGAAATCCGAAGGCGTGAAGACGCTGCCCGGGCCTCTGGCTCGAACGTGTCGCAAGATCCTGTCCGCTACCGAATTCATGGTTCCGCTCCTCTGCGTCAGAAAATAGGGCAAGTTTTTCTGACATGCAAGTCTTACCGTACAAAGCAGTACGTCAACGAATTCAATCAGGTAAACAACGTCTTTCCGCCCAGATGGTTGCGATCGCGAAAATTCACTATTGAGCCCTCTTGACGATCGCTAATGTAAGATTATCTTACCATGTGTCAGATCGAGGAGAATTCAATTGGACGCACAGCAGCTCGTTGACGCGCTCATCGCGATTATCGGCCAGATCCAAACCGATAGTGAATTGGAATGCCCGCCGCTCACGGGAGCAACCAAGCCCGTCGGGACCGTGCCGGAATTCGACAGCAAGGTCTGGCCGGTCGCGACCACGATCCTGTCGACCGAGATCAACGTTCCGATTCCGGACGACGTCAATATCTTCATCGACGAGACGACCAAGGCGCCGCGTTCGATCGAGGAAATCGCGGTGTTCGTGTGCGAGCTCCAGAAGAAGCAGGGCGAGAAGCAAGCAGCGGCATGATCGATCAGGATTCGACCAAACGCGGCCAGATCGCCGAACGCCTCAAGGAGGCGCGGAAGCTCGCGGGCCTCTCGCAGGGGCACGTCGCCCGCATGCTCGGACTGCATCGGCCCTCCGTTTCCGAGATCGAGGCGGGCAACCGACGGGTCTCCGCCGACGAACTCTCGAAGCTGGCCGCTCTCTACGACGTGAGCGTTGCTTGGCTGCTGCGGGAAGCGCCCGATTCCGTCGATGCGGAAGACCCGCGCCTCGAACTTGCCGCCCGCGAACTTTCCAAGCTCAAGCCGGAGGATCTTCAGCGGCTGCTCAAACTGCTGGCGGTCATGCGGAACGACAAGGACGACGGGAGCGACGGTTGATCACGATGCAGCGGACGAACAAGCCGAACCTCGATCGGCGCGCGTTGGCCACCCAAGCGATGCAGGCTGCGACCGCCACGCGTGCCAAAGCGGGTGTCGGTCAGTCCGGGCCGGTCTGCATCTACGGCGTCTGCGAGACCCTCGGCGTGACCGTACGCTTCAACTACATCAACATGGAGGGGATGTACCAGCGCGGCGCCCAGCCGCGCATACATCTATCCGCGCGACGGCCGCTGCCGCGGCGCGCGTTCAACTGCGCCCACGAATTGGGACATCATGTGTTCCACCATGGTACGTCGATCGACGAACTTCGCGAGGACGCAAAGGCGAAGCCCTGGGAGGATCCCAAGGAGTTTCTCGCAGACACGTTCGCGGGCTTCATGATGATGCCGACAATCGGACTGCGACGCGCCTTCAAGGCCCGCGGCTGGACGCCGGCGACGGCTACTCCGGCGCAGATGTTCGCGATCGCCTGCGAATTCGGCGTCGGCTACAATACGCTCCTCACACACCTTTCCGTCGGCGTGAACATGCTGCCGCTTGGGCGGGCCAAGATTCTGAAGCGAACGAAGCCCAACGCGATACGCGCGGGGCTGCTGGGCGCACTCGCTCCGGAGCCGCTTTTTCTTGCCGATCTTCACCGCGTCTCGCCGACGCTCGACGCGGAGGTCAACTCGCTGCTGCTACTGCCGGAGGGCGCCGAGGTCGGTGGCGATGCGCTCGTCCGCGAACGCGACATCGAGCCCGGCCGCCTCTTCCGCGCGGTGCGGCCCGGCATCGTCCGGGCGACCGCCGGAGATTGGGCCACCTTCGTTCGAATCGCACCGAAAGACTACGTGGGACTGGCCCGATACCGGCATTTGGAGGATGATCCCGATGAGTAAGTCAAATTCGCACGCCGACGAACCGACGATCATCGCCGACACCAACCTTTCCCGGGCATGGGCGCGTCTCTTTCTCCAGATCTTCGACAGCCGTCGGACGGAGCTCTCGCCGCTGACGTTAAGCCTCACCGGTTTCGACGCCGACGGCGGCGTCGCCGAGACGGCGGGCGTTCGCGAATCCCTCGACCGGACCCTCAAGCTCAAGCATAAGATTTCCGTCGAGACCGTCGCCTTCACGATCTTTCCCGAGAGGCTGTGGAAGATCGCGCGAGGCGACCGTAGCCGCCTCTTTTCGCTGTATTCCGGAGCCTTTCCGCGCTACGTCGCGATGAACCGCGCGGCAAACGGACGGGGACTCTACTTCGAGCGCATGACAAATTTCAGCAAGGCGGTGCCGTCCGATGGCAATCAACTGGAGTTCATCCTGTCTCGCTACAACGAGAGAGCGGGCGTCCGCGACACGATGCTCCAGGTAGCGATCTTCGATCCCGCTCGCGATCACATCAAGACGGCCCGCCTCGGCTTTCCGTGCCTGCAACACCTCTCGTTCGTGCCCACCAAGGAGGGTCTCGTCGTCAACGCCTTCTACGCCACGCAGTACGTGTTCGACAAAGCCTACGGCAACTATCTGGGTCTCGTCCAACTCGGCGCGTTCATGGCCCATGAGATGGATCTTCCGCTGGCGCGTCTCAACGTCACCGTGGGCGTCGCCAAGCTCGATGGCGTCAAGAAGTCGGACGCGTCGCTGGCGCCCCTGATCGCCACTGCACGCGCCGCGGTCGAGCCGTCGTCGGTTCCTTCGAAATCTCCGCGGCCCAGCGTGAGCGCGAGGGGAGCTTCGGCTTGAAGGGGAAGGCGCGCAAATCGCTGGCAGCAAGATCGCGCGGCGCAACGACAGAACCGAAGGTGTCGGCATCATCAAGCAAACCGCTGCTGGCGTCGCCGCTCACCTTCCGGCACCTGGCTCCGGCGAAGGTCTCCGAGGTCTATGAGAGCTACTGGCGCTTCGCCGCCGAGCGACAGGCAGTTTTCTTCCGCCGGGCCCGCGGCGAAGCCAGCCCCTGGACGCAGGATGCCGTGATCTCGACCTACAAGTTCACCAACGCCTACAGGGCCTCCGATCGCGTCAGTCAGTATCTCATCCGGAACGTCATCTATCGCGAAGATCTGCCGAAGACCCCTGCGGAGGTGTTTTTCCGGATCCTGCTCTTCAAACTGTTCAACAAGATCGAAACCTGGGAGCTTCTGGAACAAGCGCTCGGTCAGATCACCTTCGAGAGCTATCATTTCGATCGCTTCGACGAGGTCCTTTCCCGCGCGAAGGCCGCGGGCGAGCGGATCTACTCGGCCGCATACATCATGCCGCCGGGCAGCGCCGCATTCGGCCGCCCGGCCAAGCACCAGAACAATCTTCTGATGCTGGAGCGAATGATGGAAGATCGCCTTCCAGATCGGCTCGCGCAGGCCCGTTCGATGCAGGACGGATTCGAAAAATTGCGGTCGTATCCGACGATCGGCGACTTCCTGGCCTACCAGTTCGTGATCGACGTCAACTACAGCGAGATCACCGACTTCAGCGAGATGGATTTCGTCGTTCCAGGCCCGGGTGCCCGCGACGGCCTGCGCAAGTGCTTCGTGGACCCCGGAGGGTTGAACGAGCCCGAGCTCATCCGCGTGATGGCCGATCTTCAGGAGCGGGAGTTCGAGCGGTACGGACTGGAGTTCGAGTCCCTATGGGGTCGCCGGCTTCAACTGATCGATTGCCAGAACCTTTTCTGCGAGGTCGACAAGTATGCGCGCGTCGTTCACCCGCAGGTCATCGGGAAGACCGGCAGGACCCGGATCAAGCAGAAATTCCAGCCGATCTCCGAGCGGATCGATCCGTTCTATCCGCCGAAATGGAAGATCAACGACAAGATCCGGACGATCGCATCGAAGGTGCGGGCGACCGGATAGCGAAGGAGCGTAGCATGGACTTCGAGACGTATCAGAAGGAAGCGCTGCGTACCGATCGCGTGCCGGCACACGGCGACGACGACGTGGCCTCCCTCATCGTGCCGATGCTGGGTCTCGCCGGCGAGACCGGGCAACTGCTGAGCGAATACAAGAAGCACCTGCGCGACGGCGAAGCCCACCGGCTTTTCAAGGAGCGCGTTTCCGAGGAGCTCGGCGACCTCATGTGGTACGTCGCGAACGTCGCCAGCAAGTTCGGGCTGGCGCTCGACGACGTGGCCGTCGCAAACTTGGAGAAGACCCGCGGCCGTTTTCTTTCCGACAATGCCGTACCTGACAGTTTCGATGCCGACCTTCCCGACGCCGAACGTCTGCCCCGCAGATTCGAGGTCCAGCTCATCGATAGTGACGGCGCCGGACGGCAGCGCGTCCGCGTCGTCATCGACGGAGAGCCTTTCGGCTCGGAAATGACGGACAATGCCTACGACCCGGACGGTTACCGCTTTCACGACGTTTTCCACTTCGCCTATGCCGCCGTGCTCGCTTGGTCGCCCGTGACGCGGTCGTTGATCCGTCGGAAACGAAAAAGCAGGCCGCTGCTCGACGAGGTCGAGGACGGTGGCCGGGCTGCCGTGATCGAGGAGGGGGTCGCCGCGCTGGCTTTCGACTACGCCCGCCGGCATCGGATGCTCGAAGGGGTGGGGCGGCTGGATTTTCAGCTCTTGCGGACCATCAAGGACATGACCTCGCATCTGGAAGTCAACCGGCGCACGACCGGCGAATGGGAGCAAGCGATCCTTGTGGGCTTCGAGGTCTGGCGCGCCGTCCACGCCGGCCGGGGCGGGCGGATCGCGGTCGATCTCGACGCTCGCCGCATCGACTATCTCGGCCCCGCCGAAGGGAGCGCGGCTTGAGCCCCGTCGCCCAGCGCTATGGCGCTGGCGATGGCCATGCCGCCGGCGTGGCTGATGCTCAGCCGCCAACCGGTGACGCCGAGATCTCGCGCGGCCAAGGCGGCCCCTCCGTCCAAAACCGCTTCCGGAGGCCCGCCGGGTCGGCGTCGAACCACGACATCCTTGAACGCTACGCCGGCGCCGAAACCTGTGCCGAGAGCCTTCAGCACCGCTTCCTTGGCGGCGAAGCGGCCGGCCAGCCGTTCGACCCGCTCCGGCCCGTCTCCGATCTCGGCGATCTCCTCGGCTGTGAAGCAGCGCGGAAGGAGGGGATCGCGAGGATCTTCGATCCATCGGCGCAGCGCTGCGACCTCGACGAGATCAATTCCATGTCCGAGTATGATCATCTTCAGAGTCCGCTTGGGTCACCATCGTCGGAGACGGGGCCACCGGATGGCGGCTGGACGTGACAATAACCATAAAATCACGCGGGGAAATCGGCCATGACGAGCGAAGCGGGACCATTCTGGAGCGGTGAAACGCTGACCGAGCGCCTGCCCGACCTGATCGCGCCGTTCTCTCCGGATCGGATCGATTGCGCGGCGTACACCTTGGCGGTCGGACCCGAAGTGTACGTGTCTCCAAACGATCAGTCCGTCGATCCGACCACTGTGACCGTGCGCAAACTCGCCGAGGGCGAAGCCTTCACCATTCCGCCCGGACAGTTCGCATTCCTTCTGTCGGAGGAGATAGTGTCGGTGCCGGCGGCCGCGATCGCGTTCATCTCGATCCGGGCCAGGATCAAGTTCAAGGGCTTGGTGAATGTGTCGGGATTCCACGTCGATCCCGGCTACCGTGGCCAGTTGACCTTCGCAGTCTTCAATGCCGGGCCGGTCCCGATCCACATCAGACGCGGCCAGCCGATTTTCCTTATCTGGTTCGCCCGCCTCGATCGGGAGACCGCTTACAAGAAGGACGGTCCGGTTCACAAGGGCATCGACATCGAAGCCGTGACCTCGGTGGCCGGCGAACTGCAATCCTTCGCGGGCTTGTCGAAGAAGCTGAAGGATCAGGACAAGTCCCTCGGCGACCGGATCCATGCCATCGAGCGCGAGCAGACCTATTACCGCGGCATCGGTGCGCTCGTTCTCGCGATTGTCATTGGTTTCAGCGTCAATTGGCTCAAGGATGCGATTGCCGCCAAGCCGCAGGGCCAGCCTTCCGTCGCCGCACCGGTGTCCCCGCCCCCAAAATGAGGGAAGCAAATGCGTCGCTGAGCGTGCGATCGGTTTTCAAACCGAGATGAGTCGGACCTGCGCGCCAAGCGGAATTCGTATTGGGTGGCTTGGTCGTTTCACCTTGCCTCTCGGCGCGGATGCGGACCATTCTCAACCCGCGCCCGCGAGACCTGTGCTTTCGGAAGGGTTGCAAACCCCCGGAAAGTGGTACACAAAAGTGGCCGCACAACCGAAACCGGGTTTTCGCGAAGCCTTAATTTTCAGGGTTTTCGGCGTCAGTCGATGTGATAGGCGGGAATCCCTCCCTCTCCGCCACCCGCTCAAAATGTCCGGCCCATAGACACAGGCAACAGGTTGTACCCAAGACATGGTGACAGCCTCGTGCCGAACGGGCTGATCGAGCCACTGGCCGGATTCGATGGTTCCAGGGCTTAGACATCGGTTGCAAAGGGCAATATGCTCGCCTCCGTCCTTGGAGGCTGTCATGAAGCGTTGCGTTGTCGTCCTTGCCGTGGTGCTGAGCGTGCTCCGCCAGGCTGCCGATGTATCGCTTGGACAATAGCTGCCGGTAGATGCAGGTCGGCGAACTCTTCATCCTCGGCTTCTTCGGCAGGACCGTCCCTGCCTGGCTCTCCGAATTCGCCGCGCGGTTCGGGCTCGGCGGCGTGATCCTGTTCGACTATTCGGTTCGCACGAAGCAATACGACAACAACATCGAATCGCCGGAGCAAGTCTGCGCGCTCTGCGCGGAGATCGCCGGCCTGCCATCCTCGCCCCTGGTCTTCATCGATCAGGAGGGCGGGCTGGTGCGGCGGCTGAAGGACAGCCGAGGTTTCGCGCCGTTGCCCAGCGCAAGGGATTTCAATCTCCTGCCGCCACAGGAGAAACGGACAATTCTCGCCGCCAGCCTGCATGAATTGCGCGCGCTCGGCATCCGCTACAATTTCGCGCCTGTCATCGATGTCGACTACAATCCGGACAATCCCAATATCGGCCGCGTCAAGCGATCGTTCTCCGCGGACATCGCCGAGGTCGAGGCCAATGCGCTTCTGATGAGCGAAGTCGCGCGCGCGGCGTGCGTCGGCCTGTGCCTGAAGCACTATCCCGGCATCGGCGGCGCCGCCGTCGATTCGCATCAGGACTTCATGGACATTTCGGACTCGTTGCGGTTCGAGCAGGAAGCACTGTTCTATTCGCTGGCACCGAGAATGTTCGGCGACGCTGTGCTGGTCAGCCATGCCATCGTCGGGCAATGGGATCCTGACAATCCCGCGACATTGTCGCCGGCCGCCATCGGCCGCTTGCGTGCCCGTCTGCCACAGACGCTCCTCATCACCGACGACATGCAGATGCAGGGTCTGCAGAAAGCGCGTGGCACCGCAGCGGCCGGTCTTCAGTCATTGCGGGCAGGGATCGACATGCTCTGTATCGGCAACAATTTGCTCGACCAGGAGGCCGAGATGGCCGGCATCGCCGCAGCGGTCGGGCAGAGCCTTGTAGACGAGCAACTCGATCCCGACGCGATCGCGCGATCGATCGCCCGCGTGCGGGCCCGCAAGGCGCTGCTGGCCTGAAAATCATCGCCTGCCGGGGCGGATAGTCCCGAATTCGCAGTGCGGCGATCGCGAACAATCTGGCCGCAAATGTAAATTCCGGTCTCCGTGGATCTACCGAGGTGGCGGGCGATTCCGCGTTGGAACGATGACCTTCCGGCGCGCAACGCTCCCGTTCGCCGTCGATTTTGCCGAAAAACGATAGGGTTGCGCGAGGCCGCATTCGCAACTGCTGAAATTCTCCGTAGTCCTACGGCTGAGAAAATTAACCATAATTGAGGCAAGAGTCGCTAGATTCTACCTCATGTCGCATCACGATCATCGGACAAGCGATTCTCATCCGGCCAAGTGGACCGACGCAAGCGCTCCGTCCGGCGACAGCCCGGAAGTGGTTCAGCTCTCGGCTGCCCGTGCCCGGGCCACGGAAGAGGCGGCTGCGGCCATTGCGCGGGAGCTCAACGGGCCGCTGACGGCACTGATGCTGTACATGAATGAGCTCAAGCAGCAGAGTCATCAGCTGTCGCAGATGGCCAGCAATCGCGCCTACCTGCAGCAGGTCGTCGATAACGCCTTGCAGCAGACCGAGCGTGTCTACGCCATGGTCAATCGGCTTTCCGACGGGCACTTCGCGCCGGTCGGATCGCCAGAGCGCGCTGCGGTCGCACGGGCGGAAGGTCCGGCCAGCCGTCTGCGCGTTCACCCGTCGGATGTGATGCTGGCATCCAGTCCGGAGCAGAAGCCGCTGACTAGGCGTGAGCGCGAGGTTCTCGCCCTCATCAGTGAAGGATTCTCCAACAAGCAGGGCGCGCTGCGCATGAGCATCAGCCCGCGTACCTTCGAAAGCCATCGCGCCGAAGCCATGCGCAAGCTGGGCGCGAAGAATACCGCGGACCTCGTGCGCAAGGCGCTGATGCTGCAGCCGGGTTGACCGCGGGCGTCTTGCGAAGCGCCGTCCATATTCCGGCAACCGCCGGACAGGCGCGCATGATGGATGCGAGTACGGATATTCGGGACGGGTCGGAGACTTCAGAAAATGTCTTCGGCGAAGGCGCGAAGGCGCGGCGCAGGGCGCAGCGCTCCGGTCCTGGGCGGATTCGGGATCAGGGTGACGACCCACACCGAGGGATGACGCGTCCTGTTTTCGACAATGGACCGCACGATTCCGGTCACCGTCGACCCGTTCGCCCGCGCCGTGGCCAGGCGGCCGTTGAACTGCGCGATACGGAAACGCCGGACTTCCTTCTGGTCGGCCGTTTCGAACGTGAACATTCGAGCTCTCCTGTGCTCGAGTCACTATCGAACGTGATCGTTAGTCGTGTGTGAAAATCGACAACCGTAGAAGTACGGTTGGCTGTCCTCAAGCGCCGAACACCGCTTCCATCTTCGTCTTCAGCGTTGCTGCGTTGAACGGCTTGACGATGTAGTTGCTGACGCCCGCCTTCTTCGCCGCGATCACGTTCTCCGTCTTGGATTCCGCCGTGATCATGATGAAGGGAGTTTGCGACAGCTCCGGATTGGCGCGGACTTCGCGCAGCAGGTCATAGCCGGTCATCGGCTCCATGTTCCAGTCCGAGATCACCAGCCCGTATTTCCGGCCCTGCATCTTGAGCAGCGCACTGGAGCCGTCGCTGGCGTCATCGACGTTTTCGAAGCCGATCTGTTTGAGCAGGTTGCGGATGATGCGGATCATGGTCGCGTAGTCGTCGACCACCAGAATCGGCATCGTCAGGTCAAAGCTCATGTCCTTCTCTCCGCGCCGTTCGCGAATTGCCGGATACGGACCGGCCGGGGTCGTTGCTTTCGCGATAACTCAACGACTAGCAGCGGCCGTTGAACACCGCGTTAATGGGCTGGGTTGCCCATCGGGCCCGTTTCCGGCAGTGCGTAGTTTTACGTGTGACCGGTCGCTGGCTTAACAGTTGCGTCAGGCGAGGTGACGCGGCCGCACCAGCATGTCGTACTGCGCCTTGACCCGCCCGTAGCACTCGCACGTGATCTTGCGCAGGCCTTCAAGCCCGGTGATCTCGATATGTCCGCGGCTGTAGTGAATATAGTTGGCCTGCTGCAGCGTCGAGGCCACGAGCGATACGCTGTTGCGGCGCGCGCCGATCATCTGGGCGATCGCTTCCTGGGTCAGAATCATCTTGTTGCTGCCGGACAAGTCGTGCACCTGCAACAGGCATCGTGCCAGCCGCGACTCGACCCCGTGCGCGGCGTTGCATCCGGCGGTCTGCTGCACCTGCGCGTAGACGGCGAGCGCGTGCCTCACCAGTTCCTTTCGCAAGGTTGTGCTCTGGTCCGCCACGATCCGGAGCCGGTCAAGGTCGATCGTGGAGGCAACGCCCGGCACCGCCACGACAGCGCCGTTGAGGGCGACCGGATCACCAAGTGCCGAGAGCGAGCCGAAGATGGAGTCGCGGCCGATCATCGCAATCTGCACATGCTCGCCTCTCGCGAGCTTGACGACCAGCGATATTACGCCGCGGTGTGGAAGATATGCGCGCTTGAGCGTTTCATCGACGTCGACGAGCACGAGCTCGGGCATCAGATCGGCTGTCTTGAGATGCGGACGGACAAGCTCGAAATCGGGCTCGGACAGCGACGCCAGGAATCCGTTTGGTGGACGCTGAGCTGGTGTCACGGGATGCCTCCCTGAAGGGTGCACGGCGATCGGCGGGCCCCCGAACTCCATATTTGCGCATCCGCCGTATCGCATAAGTTGACAAAACAGCGCATCGTCGAACTACGGACGATGTCGGTTGCCAAGCGCATGGCGAGGTAGTCGGCGCCGCGGCACTCGGCTGCGCAATCGTCATCATGGACGCCGCGTCTGTTCCGACTTTCTGCACATCGCGCTCAATGTGCGGCGTCATATGCCGTTTGCGCCTGCCACTCGCGCCGCCGCCATCGCCTGACGACATAGTAAATAGTTCCTTATCGATGAAGCTGGCGACGTGCATCACCACATCGGATTGGTCGCGACATTTCGTCTCTAAGCTGCGGAAGACGTTCGGCTGTCGCGGATTGGTTGAAAATCAGTAGTTGCACGGAGCGTGAAATTAACGTCGCCGTGAAACCACATGGCTAACAATTGCTGGCAGGCTGGGTCTCGCGTCGCCACTTGCAGTGCAGGCGCCGCTTGACGGAAGGACAGGTCCATACGGCCTGCCTTGCCGCCGCAATGATGGCCGTCCGTCGGCCGCGACAAAAGGAAGGCGCCGCTGATGGACGATCTCATGCGCGAGTTTTTGACTGAGACCAGCGAGAGCCTGGACACGGTCGACAATCAGCTGGTTCGGTTTGAGCAGGAGCCGAACAACGCGAAGATTCTGGACAACATTTTCCGTCTTGTTCACACCATCAAGGGGACGTGCGGTTTTCTGGGGCTGCCGCGGCTGGAAGCGCTGGCCCATGCCGGCGAGACCCTGATGGGCAAGTTCCGCGACGGCATGCCGGTGACGGCGGAGGCGGTGACGCTGATCCTGTCCTCGATCGACCGGATCAAGGAGATCCTGGCGGGGCTGGAGGCGACCGAGGCTGAGCCGGAGGGAGCCGACCGCGACCTGATCGACCAGCTGGAAGCCATGGTCGAGCGCGGCATGGCCGCGATGTCTTCGGGAGAAGGCGCAACTGCAGAGGCGGCCGCGCCCGTTGTTGCTTCCCCACCGACCCAGCCGGCAGCCCCCGCGGAGCCCAAGATGACCCAAGGTATTCTGGTCGAGCAGACCCTGGAGCGGCCGCTGCGCCCGGGCGAAGTGTCGCTGGATGAACTGGAGCGCGCCTTCCGCGAGACGGCGACCGAGGCGGTGGCAGCACCCCCCGCCGCGCCCGCGCCCGCTGCGGCGAAGCCTGCGGCAGCGGTCGCGCCGAAGGCTGTGGCTCCTGCCGGCGAGGCCGAAGCCGGCAAGAAGCCGGCCAAACGCGCCGCTGCCGGCGGCGGCGAGGAGATGGCCGAGGGCGACAAGATCGCCAACCAGTCGATCCGGGTCAATGTCGATACCCTCGAGCACCTCATGACCATGGTCTCCGAGCTGGTGCTGACGCGCAACCAGCTCCTGGAGATCTCGCGGCGCAACGAGGACACCGAGTTCAAGGTGCCGCTGCAGCGGCTGTCCAACGTCACCGCCGAGCTGCAGGAAGGCGTCATGAAGACGCGGATGCAGCCGATCGGCAATGCCTGGCAGAAGCTGCCCCGCATCGTGCGCGACCTCTCGGGCGAACTCGGCAAGCAGATTGAGCTGGAGATGCACGGCGCCGACACCGAGCTCGACCGCCAGGTGCTCGACCTGATCAAGGACCCGCTCACCCACATGGTGCGCAACTCCGCCGACCATGGCCTGGAGACGCCGGCCGAGCGGGCGGCCGCCGGCAAGCCCGAGCAGGGCACCATTCGCCTCTCCGCCTATCACGAGGGCGGCCACATCATCATCTGCATCGCCGACAACGGCCGTGGCCTCAACACCGAGAAGATCAAGGCCAAGGCGATCTCCTCAGGTCTCGTCACCGAGGCCGAACTGGAGAAGATGACGGAAGCCCAGATCCACAAGTTCATCTTCGCCCCCGGCTTCTCCACCGCCGCCGCCGTCACCTCGGTCTCCGGCCGCGGGGTGGGCATGGACGTGGTGCGCACCAATATCGACCAGATCGGCGGCACCATCGACATCAAGTCGGTGGCCGGCGAGGGCTCTTCGGTCACCATCAAGATCCCGCTGACCTTGGCCATCGTCTCGGCCCTGATCGTGGAAGCCGGCGGCGACCGCTTTGCCATTCCCCAACTCTCCGTGGTGGAACTGGTGCGGGCGCGGGCCAACTCGGAACACCGCATCGAGCGCATCAAGGACACCGCGGTCCTGCGGCTGCGCAACAAGCTGCTGCCGCTGATGCACCTGAAGAAGCTGTTGAAGATCGACGACGGGCAGTCCACCGACCCCGAGAACGGCTTCATCGTGGTGACCCAGGTCGGCAGCCAGACCTTCGGCATCGTGGTCGACGGCGTGTTCCACACCGAAGAAATCGTCGTCAAGCCGATGTCCACCAAGCTGCGGCACATCGACATGTTCTCCGGCAATACCATCCTGGGCGATGGCGCCGTGATCATGATCATCGACCCCAATGGCATCGCCAAGGCGCTGGGGGCGGCCGGCAACGCCTCCCACGAGATGGCCGAAGAGAACGCCGCCGCCCACTCCGTCACCGGCGAGCAATTGACCTCGCTATTGGTGTTCCGCGCCGGCACCAGCCAGCCCAAGGCCGTGCCGCTGGGCCTGGTCACCCGCCTGGAAGAGGTCGCCGCCGACAAGATCGAGCTCTCTAACGGCCGCTACATGGTGCAGTACCGCGACCAGCTGATGCCGCTGGTGCAGATGGCCGGCGTCTCGGTGCAGACCTCCGGCTCGCAGCCGATCCTGGTGTTTGCCGACGAGAACCGCTCGATGGGCCTGGTGGTCGACGAGATCGTCGACATCGTCGAGGAACGCCTCAACATCGAGGTCTCCTCCGCCGCCCAGGACGGCATCCTCGGCTCGGCCGTGATCAAGGGCCAGGCCACCGAGGTGATCGACGTCGGCCACTTCCTGCCGATGGCCTTTGCCGACTGGTTCTCCCGCAAGGAGATGACGCCGGCGGAGTACTCCAAGTCCGTGCTGCTGGTCGACGACTCGGCCTTCTTCCGCAACATGCTGGCCCCGGTGCTCAAGGCCGCCGGCTACAAGGTGCGGACCGCCACCAACGCCCAGGAAGGCCTGGCGGCGCTGCGCTCGGGCCACAGCTTCAACGTGGTGGTGACCGACATCGAGATGCCCGACATGAACGGCTTCGAGTTCGCCGAGAGCATCCGCGCCGACAACAATCTCGGCCAGCTGCCGATCATCGCGGTGTCCTCGCTGATCTCCCCGGCGGCCATCGAGCGCGGCCGGCAGGCCGGCTTCCACGACTATGTCGCCAAGTTCGACCGGCCCGGCCTGATCGCGGCGCTGAAGGAACAGACCGAAGTCAAGCAGGCGGCATAAGCCAGAAAGACGCAAAACCACATGACCAGCAAGACCGAAACCGTCGAAGGGGCCATGGCCGAATACGTCACCGCCGTGATCGGGGGCCAGCTGTTCGGCCTGCCGATCTCGCGCGTCCAGGACGTGTTCATGCCCGAGCGCGTCACCCGCGTGCCCCTGTCCTCCCAGGAAATCGCCGGCGTGCTCAATCTGCGCGGCCGCATCGTCACCGTGGTCGACATGCGCGCCCGCCTCGGCCTGCCCAAAAACGATGAAGGCAAGCCGCCCATGGCCGTCGGCGTCGACCTGCGCGGCGAGTCCTACGGCCTGCTCATCGACACCATCGGCGAGGTCCTGCGCCTGCCAGAGGAAAGCCGCGAGGAAAACCCCGTCAACCTCGACCCCCGAATGGCCAAGTTCGCCGGCGGCGTCTACCGCCTCGACGGCCAGCTCATGGTCGTCCTCGACATCGACCGCGTCCTCGAACTCGCACCGGAAGCCGCGCTTGCCGCCTGATCGGCTTCAACAAGGGAGAATCAAGAAATGAAGACTTGTCTCGTTGTGGATGACTCCAGCGTCATCCGGAAGATCGCCAATCGAATCCTGGAAGACATGGACTTCCGCACCATCGAAGCCGAGGACGGCGCGCAGGCGCTCGAGCTCTGCAAGCAGGAGATGCCGGATGCCGTGCTGCTCGACTGGAACATGCCCGTCATGGACGGCTTCGAGTTCATGATGCATCTGCGCCAGCTGCCCGGTGGCGATGCGCCGAAGGTGGTGTTCTGCACCACCGAGAACGGCATCGGCCACATTTCAAAAGCTCTCCACGGTGGCGCCAACGAATACATCATGAAGCCCTTCGACAAGGACATCGTGGCTGCCAAGTTCCAGGAAGTCGGATTGATTGAAGTGCCGGTCTGAATCCGACCGTTTGTTGGTTGCGTTTGTATTTGTACAAGAGGTTGTTGTGACACCGCCCGACTATGAGTATCTGCGTAAGCTGCTGAAGGACCAATCCGGTCTCGACCTGTCCGCCGACAAGCAATATCTGATCGAAAGCCGCCTCGCGCCGCTGGCGCGCAAGGCCGGGCTGCCGGGCATTCCCGAGCTAGTCCAGAAAATGAAGGGCGGCTCCTCCTCGCTGGTCGCGCAGGTGGTTGAGGCCATGACCACCAACGAAACCTTCTTCTTCCGCGACAAGGTCCCGTTCGATCATTTCCGTCAGACGATCATGCCGGAAATTCTCAAGGCGCGCGCGGCGCGCAAGAGCATCCGCATCTGGTGCGCCGCCGGCTCTACCGGCCAGGAGCCCTACTCGCTGGCGATGTGCGTCAAGGAGATGGAGAGCCAACTCGCCGGCTGGCGGGTCGAGATCATCGCAACCGATCTCTCCCAGGAAGTGCTGGAGAAATCCAAGGCGGGACTCTACAGCCAGTTCGAAGTGCAGCGCGGCTTGCCCATTCAGATGCTTGTCAAGTATTTCAAGCAGACCGGCGAGTTCTGGCAGATCAATCCGGATATCCGGGCGATGGTGCAGCACCGGCCGCTCAATTTGTTGCACGATTTCTCGCAGCTCGGCACCTTCGACGTGATCTTCTGCCGCAACGTGCTGATCTATTTCGACCAGGACACCAAGATCAACATCTTCAACCGGCTCTGCAAGGCGATGGAAGCGGATGGCTTCCTGGTATTGGGCGCCGCCGAAACCGTGGTCGGACTGACCGACGTCTTCAAGCCCTATCTGGACAAGCGCGGCCTTTACCGGCCGAGCGACACGCGCGCGGCGAGGGCGCCGGGCATCGCGACGGTGCCGAGGGTTGCTGCTGTCGCGCGGACCTGACGATACATGGGAACGAGGCGCTTTGCCTTTGGCCACGGCAACGATGTTTGCATCACGGCCCCCAACGGGTACCGGCGGCCGGACTGTGTGCTGATACCGCTCCGATCCTGAGGCAAGAACGCCAGGACGGGTCGCGGCGCCGACGGGGCGCTATGATCGAGGAGTCGCAGGGGCGGATCGCTGCAGGGCGCGAACAGGTCAGTCCGGACGCGGCCGGCCCTAAGCGGCGAATTCGCACATGCGGTCGCGTTCCGGCATCGATCCCTGAAGCAGGTGGAGGGCAGCAGACAAGCCGGCTTCGCTTTCTTGCAGCGCAACCTGTGCGCATGCGAAGCCTGACGACATATCGTCCAGTACGATGATATTCTCATCGGACGGCTCTTCGGGGCCCGATTCGCTGGCGATTTCTTCGTCGATCAGTTCGAGGCATTTCCTGACGTGCCCGACGAGCGAGGCCAGACCGGACACGACGGCACGGTATTTTTCATTTCGATCTGTGGATTGTGGCCGCATTCCGCCATCGTTCATCTTCTGCATGTTTACGCTCCTGGACCCTCCTCTTAGGTTCCACAGCGATACTTGTGGGTTAAGTTGACGTCCCGTACAAATACGGGACGTTCGATCCGGGGCTTGTCCGCTCTGTTCGGTCGGGTGCGCGTCATGATTTGTCGGCATTGGACGAAGGCACATGTCCGAAAAAACTGGTTCCCGTGGCGAGATTTTTGTCGTCGACGACGATCCCGCCGTCCGCGATACGCTGTCGATGGTATTGTCGGCAGGCGGCTATGAGGTGGTTTGCTTCGCCGACGGTGCGGCACTGCTGTCGGTTGCGCGAAGCCGAACGCCGTCGTGCATCCTGCTCGACGTGCATATTCCCGGCAAATCCGGTCTCGATATTTTGAAGGAGCTGCATGGCGAGGATTATCCCGCGCCGATCTTCATGATCTCGGGACAGGGCGACATCGCCATGGCGGTCACCGCCATCAAGAACGGCGCGCTCGATTTCATCGAAAAGCCGTTCCGCGGCAGCGAGATCGTGGGCAGGCTCAACGAGGCGATCGACGCCTATGCGCGCCGCAAATCCGGCCACGCTTCGAACATCCAGACATTGCATTTCCCGGGACGCGAGCCGCTGACGCGGCGCGAGCGCGAGGTGCTGGAGCAATTCACCAAGGGTGCCTCCAACAAAGAGGCCGGCCGCCATCTCGGCATCAGTCCTCGCACCATCGAGGATCATCGCGCCAACATCATGAAGAAGCTCGGTGCACGCAATGCCGCCGATCTCGTCCGCATCGTGATGACGGCGTCGCGCAACGCGTGAAGCGTGCTCCGGAGCGCGACAAGATCGGAATGAGCCCTCGTCGGGCTTAGCTGCCGAGCGCCTTGCGGATCATGCCGGCGAGATCGGACTTGCGATAGGGTTTTGCCAGCAGCAGCACGCCGGTGTCGAGTCTGCCGTGATGGATGATCGCGTTCTCGGTGTAGCCGGACGTGTAGAGCACCTTTGAGCCCGACCGGCGACGTTCGATCTCGTCGGCGAGCTCACGACCGTTCATGGCACCGGGCATGATGATGTCGGTGAAGAGCAGGTCGAAGGGCCGGCCGGCATCGACCAGCGCCAGAGCCTCCGCCGCATTCGCCGCATCGAGCGTCACATAACCAAGCGAGTGCAACTGGGTCAGCACGTAATCCCGGACCAGCTTGTCGTCCTCCACCACCAGGATCGTCTCGTGGCCGCCCTGCAGGGCGGGCACCAGCGGCTCCGCGGCGGTGGCTCCCGTCCCTGCACCGGGCGGCAGGTACATCTTGATGGTCGTGCCGTGGTTTTCCTCGCTGTAGATCTTGATGTGCCCCGCCGATTGCTTGACGAAACCGTAGACCATGCTGAGACCGAGGCCGGTACCCTTGCCGGGGCCCTTCGAGGTGAAGAAGGGATCAAATACCTTGTCGAGAAGCTCGGAGGGGATGCCGGCGCCGGTATCGCTGACCGCGATCATGGCATAGCGTCCGGGACGGACATCCTCGTTGTTGGCGGCATAGTTGTCGTCCAGCACGGCGAAGCCGGTCTCGAGAACGAGCTTGCCGCCGTTCGGCATCGCGTCGCGGGCGTTGAGCGCGAGATTGATCAGCGCCGTTGCCAGCTGGTTGGGGTCGACGGTTGCGACGCAGGCTTCCTCGTCGAGCACCGATTCGATTTCGATCTGCTCGCCGAGCGTCGGACGCAGCAGCTTGGCGGTGTCGATGACCAGTGCGTTGATGTCGGTCTCGCGCGGCTGCAGCGGCTGCTTGCGGGCAAATGACAGGAGCTGCTGCGTCAGCTCCGCGCCGCGCGAGGCGGCGTGGTCGATCATTCCGGTAATGGTGGCCAGCTGCGGCTTGTCGGCGACCGCTTCGGCCAGAATCTCGATCGTCCCCGTGATGACGGTGAGGATATTGTTGAAGTCGTGGGCGATGCCGCCGGTGAGCTGGCCGACGGCTTCCATTTTTTCGGCATGCCGGATGCGGTCTTCGGCTGCAAGCTTGTCGGTAAGGTCGCGAATGAAGCCGTTGAACACGATGCCGTCACGGCGTTTCAGCTCGGTGATGGAAAGCTCGACCTTGATCTCGCGGCCGTCGCTCCGCAGCGCTTCGATTTCCAGCCGCCGGCCGAGGATGCGGCTTTCGCCGGTGAACAGGAAATGTTCGAGGCCGGCGCGATGTGCGGCGCGGTGCTGCTGCGGGACGATCAGTTCGGCGAGCTTTCTTCCGATCGCCTGGGCGCGCGACCAGCCGAAGATTTTTTCGGCCTGGCTGTTCCAGTCGGTGATGCAGCCGCTCTCGTCCATCTGTACGAAAGCATCGAGCGCGGTCTCGATGATGCCGCGCGCCAGCTGCTCGCTTTCGCGCAGGTTCTGTTGCGTGCGCAGGGTCGCAGTCATGTCCCGGCCGACGAAAAAGAAGCGTTTCACCGGCTCCGACCATGTCCCGAGCCACGATAGCGGCACGGCGCGGCCGTCCTTATGGAAGACCCGCGTGTCGGATATGGTCGTACGCTCGCCGCGCCGCGCGGCACGCATCTCCGCGCGCGAGGTTTCGAGGTCGTCGGGATGGATGAAATCCGCCCCGCTGCGGCCGACCATCTCGTCCGGCCGGTAACCCAGGATGGCTTCGCAGCTCGGACTGATCTGGGCCAGATATCCGCGCGAGTTCATCACCAGGATCAGATCCTGCGATGTCTCGAAGATGCGGCGGCGCTCCTCGGTCTGTTGCCGTAGCGCAAGGCGCGTCCGGTTGGTTTCGGTGATGTCGATCGCGACCTTGGAGACGCCGATGGTTGCTCCCGACGGAGACTTGATCGGGGAGATGCCCAGCGATACCTCGACAAGGCTGCCGTCCTTGCGCCGGCGCACCGTTTCGTTGTGCTCGATCTTCTCGCCCCAGCCGATCCGCCGCAGTGTATCTTCGATTTCCGAATGCCGCTCCGCAGGAATGATCAGGTCGATCTTGTTGCCGACGGCTTCGTCGGCGGAATAGAGGTAGAGCCGTTCGGCGGCCGAATTCCATCCCGTGATGGTGCCGTCGAGCGACAGCGTGATGATGGCATCGTTGGACGATTCGACCGCCGCGCTGAACAGGCTTTCGCGTTCGGCATGATGGTCGCGCGCCGCCTCGGTGCGGCGACGCTCGGCGACTTCACGTTCCAGCGCCACTGTCTTTTCGGTCGATTCCGCAATCATCCGCGCGAAGGCACGGGCCAGCACGCCGGTCTCGCCGGTGGCCTCCGTGGGGATAGCTACGCTGCCGCCGTGGCCGATGCCCTCGACGGCCCTCGTCAGTTGCACGATCGGCCGCGTCAACGAGCGCGCGATCAACAGGGCGAGCGCCGCGGCGAACAGCACCGCAATGATGCCCACCTTGATGGCGGTGTTGCGGACCTGCTCGGCCGGGCCGATGATGATGGCGTTCGGCACGGTCTCGATGATGCCGACCCATTCGCTGCCGGCGAGCGTCGCCGAGGCGAGCGCTGCGCCATCCGGCTTGCCGACGGTGTCGGTTATCGCCCGTGCAAGGCTTCCGGTCGAGCCGAGCAGGGATGCGAAGTCGGGAAAATCCTTCCGCCAGTCGATCGGCCGGCCCAGATCGGAGCCGAACTCACGCGTGCGGTCGGGATGCACGAAATAATCGCCGCGTTTGCCGACGGCGTAGATTGCGCCGCCTTGCCGCACGCTTGCCCGCACCCGATCCAACGCAGGCCGCATGTCGACGTTGACCACGATTATTCCAAACGGCTTGCCATCCGGCCGGTACAATGGCGTTGAGATGCGCAATGTCGGCACATAGGGTGTTTCGACCGCACCGAATTCCTGATTGAGATCGAGCGCCGAAACATGGATTTCGCCGGCGGGAAGAGCGATCGTTTCCGTGAAATAGGGCCGGTCCCCCTTTTGCTGCAGCTCTGCGTCCGGGACGAGACGAACTTCCCCGTTCGGCCCGGACCGGTCGACGCGGATGAGTTCGCGGCCGCCATCCGTGACGGCGATAATCCGGAACTGCGCGTATTGCGGCTTCGCCTGCAGTTCTGCCACTAGGCGCGCCGCAAGCCGGTCGTGCCACGTCCTTTCTGATAGTCCGTCGACTGGGTCGGCACCGCCGGCCAGGCGCGCGCGGAGCAGCCCGTTCAGCGCGGCGGCGGCGCGGAATCCCGCAATGTCGCCGCGCGCGCTGCGGACATGGGATTCCAGATCGAAAGCGACCAGCCGGGAATGGGTCTCGGTACGATCGAGGATGCGCTGCGTCAGGTCCTGTTCCAGGTCGCGATAGCCGAGCCATCCGACCGCGGAAACCGCGATCGCGACGAGCAGGATCATGGCGATGGCCAGTCGTGTCGTGAGCGTCATGTCGCGCTGCGCGCTAATTCCCCTCGGGGCGGTGCGGGCCGGAACATGCATGGCCCGACGCGTCGGCGGTCCGAAGCAATCTTTCCGGCCGCCCCCGGCACGATGAACGGTTTGCGGCTTCAAGACAAGGCGCAACTGGCGCCGGGAAGCACGCTCGGGCCGGAACCGCTTGTGCAACTTGTTCGACCCGTCGTGTTTGCCGGCCTGTTGACGGTGATCGTCATCGGCCTGATTGTTATGGAACCTGACCTTTGGTGCGATCCAGCGCCGCACCGTCCAGAAAGGGGACCTCCCGGACATGACCGACAAGAACAAGCGGCCCGAAGAGTTGCGCAGCGCGCGCTGGTTTGCGCCTGACGATCTCCGCGCTTTCGGCCATCGCTCGCGCGCCATGCAGATGGGTTACGCTCCGGAGGAGTGGAAGGATCGCCCGGTCATCGCCATCCTCAACACCTGGTCGGATGCGCAGCCCTGCCATATGCACTTCAAGAGTCGTGTCGACGACGTCAAGCGCGGCGTGCTGATGGCCGGCGGCTTCCCGATGGAACTGCCGGCGCTGTCGCTGTCGGAATCGTTCTTGAAGCCGACCACCATGCTCTATCGCAACATGCTGGCGATGGATGCCGAGGAGCTGTTGCGCGGCCATCCGGTCGATGGCGTGGTGCTGATGGGCGGCTGCGACAAGACCACACCGGGTCTTCTGCTCGGCGCGACCAGCATGAACATCCCGGCCATCTATCTGCCCGCCGGACCGATGTTGCGCGGCAATTGGAAGGGCAAGACGCTGGGCTCGGGCTCCGATGCCTGGAAATACTGGGACGAGCGCCGCGCCGGAAAGATTTCGGACAGGGACTGGGTGGACGTCGAGGCCGGCATCGCCCGCAGCTACGGCACCTGCATGACCATGGGCACTGCCTCCACCATGACCGCAATCGCCGAGTCGATCGGCATGACCCTGCCGGGCGCTTCCTCGATACCGGCCGCGGATGCCAACCACATCCGCATGGCTTCGGAATGCGGCCGCCGCATTGTCGAGATGGTGTGGGAGGACCTGACACCGAAGAAGATCCAGTCGCGCAAGGCGTTCGAGAATGCGATCACGGTCGCAATGGCCATGGGCTGCTCCACCAACGCGATCATCCATCTGATCGCGCAGGCACGCCGCGCCGGCCAGGATATCGGCTTGGACGATTTCGAAAAGGCGAGCCGCAAGGTGCCCGTGATCGCCAATGTACGCCCGAGCGGCGACACCTATCTGATGGAGGATTTCTTCTATGCCGGCGGCCTGCCCGGCCTGATGAGCCGGATCAGGGATCACCTTCACCTCGATTGCATCACCGTGACCGGCGGGACGCTGGGCGACAACATCGCGCGCGCCGAAGTCCATAATGACGACGTTATCCGCACAGTGGAGAATCCGATCTACAAAGAGGGCGCGCTCGCCGTCCTCAAGGGCAACCTCGCGCCCGACGGCTGCGTCATCAAGCCTTCCGCCTGCGAGGCCCGCTTCCTGAAGCACACGGGTCCCGCGCTGGTGTTCGACGATTATCCCTCCATGAAGAAGGCGATCGACGATCCGAATCTCCACGTAACGGCCGATCACGTGCTGATCCTGCGCAATGCCGGGCCGCAGGGCGGGCCGGGCATGCCGGAATGGGGCATGCTGCCGATCCCGACCAAGCTGGTGAAGCAGGGCGTGCGCGACATGGTGCGGCTGTCGGATGCCCGCATGAGCGGAACCAGTTACGGCGCCTGCATCTTGCATGTGGCGCCGGAATCCTTCGTCGGCGGGCCTCTGGCGCTGGTCAGGAACGGCGACAGGATCACGCTCGATGTCGCCGCGCGCAGCATCAATCTCGATGTGCCCGAGGCGGAGCTGGCGAGGCGCCGCGCCGAATGGAAGCAGCCCGAGCGGCGTTTCGCGCGCGGCTATGGCTGGATGTTCTCCAGGCACATCAAGCAGGCCAACGAAGGCTGCGACTTCGATTTCCTCGAGACCGGCTTCGGCGCCCCGGTCGGCGAGCCGTCGATTTACTGATCGTCGTTCTTGGATGCGCGTTTTGGATAGCGCTGCTGGCAAGAGCGCGTTTCTTGCGGGCCTGCGCAATCCTGTCATGCGTGTGCCCGGTTGACCGCACCCGCCTTGCCCGGCACGGTGGCGGCATTGCCAGCCGGTCCTCCCCATGTTCTCCGTCGTCTCGCTCTGGATTCCCTTCACCCTCATCGCTGCACTCGGTCAGGTCGCCCGCAATGCGATGCAGCGCTCGCTGACGGGGCCGCTTGGCACCTGGGGCGCGACCAATATCCGCTTCCTGTTCGGCTTTCCGTTCTCGATCGTCTTCTTCGCGGTGGTCGTGACGGTCTCCGGCGATGGCGTGCCGTGGCCGACGGCTGCGTTCTGGCCGTGGCTGCTGCTCGGCGCGCTCTGCCAGATCGTCGCCACCGGCCTCATGCTGGTTGCCATGAACGACCGCTCCTTCGTGGTGACGACGGCCTATCTGAAGACCGAAGCGATCCAGACCGCGGTCTTCGGCTTTATCTTCCTCGGCGATCACCTGACCTCGCTGAAGGTGCTGGCGATCGTCATCGCCACCATCGGCGTCGTCATCACCGCGCTGCGGCCCGGCGGCGACAAGGGCTTTGCCGAGATGCGGCCGACCATCATCGGCCTGGTTGCGGCCGGCGGCTTCGCCCTGTCGGCAATCGGCTTTCGCGGCGCTATCATCACCGTGCCGGACGTCTCGTTCGTCACGGCCGCCTCCTACACGCTGGTCTGGGGGCTGTTCGTTCAGACGCTGGTGCTGACGATTTACCTGCTCGCCCGCGCGCCTGACGTGCTCAAGTCGATCCTTTCCCTGTGGCGGCCTTCGGTGCTCGCGGGCTTCATGGGCGCCTTTGCCTCACAGTTCTGGTTCCTGGCCTTCGCGCTGACGGCGGCCGCCAACGTGCGCACGCTGGCGCTGGTGGAAGTGCTGTTCGCGCAGGCGGTGTCGCATTATTCCTTCAAGCAGCCGATGTCGGCGCGCGAAGGGATCGGCATTTTGCTGATTGTCGCAGGTGTGGCGCTGCTGGTGGCAGCGTAGCCGTCAGTTGCGGTCTTCCGGCAACGTCGGCAGCGGCGAGACTTCGACGCCCTCGTCGATCAGCGCACGAGCCTCTTCCGGCGAGGCCTCGCCATAGATCGGCCGATGTTCCTTGTCGCCGTAATGCATCGCGCGCGCTTCGTTCGGAAAGCGCTCGCCGACATTGTCGGCGTTCTTGACGATATGGTCGCGGAGTTCCTTGATCTTGGCGCGCAGCTCGCGCTCCTGCGCCATCATCAGCGAGGTCGGCTCGGCGGCCGGCGTTTCCGGGGGCGCCGTCGCTTCCGCCGGGGCGGGCGCCGGCGCGCTACTACGTCCCTTCTTGCCGACGATGCGCGGCGCCATGATGGCCTTCTCCACCTTGGCCGAACCGCAGACGGGGCAGGCGACCAGCTTGCGCTTCACCTGGGAATCGTAGGCGGCGGAACTCTGGAACCAGCTCTCGAAGGAGTGGCCCTGCTCGCAGCGCAACGCGTAACGGATCATGCCGAGCCCCGCACCAGGTGCAGATGTTCGGGGCCCGCTTTGGGATCGGCGATGCCGAAGCGGCGGCCATGCTGCAGCGACGGAATGGCTTTGCGCGCGGTCTCGATCTTGGCGGGGTCGATCTCCGCCAAGAACACGCCGGGCTCGACGCCGCCCTCGGCGATGATGACGCCCCAGGGATCGACGATCAGCGAGTGCCCGAAGGTCTCGCGCTTGTTCTCATGCAGGCCGGCCTGCGCCGCCGCAAACACGAAGCAGCCGGTCTCGATCGCGCGCGAGCGCAGCAGCACGTGCCAATGCGCTTCGCCGGTCTTGCGCGTGAACGCGGACGGCACCGTGAGGAAGGAAGCGCCGCTCTCGGCGAGTGCCCGGTACAGCGCCGGGAAGCGCACGTCGTAGCAGATGGTGAGCCCGATGCGGCCCCAGGGCAGGTCGGAGATGACCGCCGTCTCGCCCGGCTGGTAGTTTGCCGACTCTCGGTAGCTCTCGCCGCCTGGCAGGTCGATGTCGAACATGTGGATCTTGTCGTAAGTCGCCAGCACCGTGCCGTCGGGCGCGATCAGGAACGAGCGGTTGACCGCCTTCTCGTCGGAGAACTTCAGCGCCAGCGAGCCGACATGGAGATGGATCTTCAATTCCTTGGTCAGCGCACGATAGGCTTTCAGCGACTTGTCGTCTTCCTCGCTGGCCAGACGCTCGAACAGCGCCTTGCGGTTCAGCTGCATCATGTTGCTGACTTCGGGCGTCTGCACATAGTCCGCGCCCTGGGCCGCCGCCTCCCGGATCAGCTTCATGCCCTGCTCGAGGCTCGGCTCGGGCAGAAGGGAGGTGCGCATCTGCACCATCGCTGCGGTGAATTTGTCGCCGGTTGCCATCAGAGCACGCCCTCGCTTGCGAGCAATCCATCGAGCTTGCCTTCGCGATCGAGCGCGTAGAGCTCGTCGCAGCCGCCGACATGGGTGTTGCCGATGAAGATCTGCGGAAAGGTCACGCCTCCGCCGGCGCGCTCGTACATTGCTTCGCGATAGGCGGGGTCGGCCGAGGTGCTGAACTCGGTGAACGGCGCGTTCTTGCGCGTCAGCAGCGATTTTGCAGCGGTGCAATAGCCGCAGCCGGGGCGGGTGTAGATTTCAATGGCAGCCATGTCGCGCTCGACCTTCCAGCGAATAAGCCACGATTATATGGGCGCTTTGGGGCTGTCCACAACCCGCGCGAACACCAGCACGTCCACCTGTGCCGCTTTGGCGCGCAGTAGCGCCCTCGCACAGGCATCCGAGGTGGCGCCGGAGGTCAATACGTCGTCAACCAGCACCACGCGGCGGCCCTGGATATCAGCCATGCGGTCCGGTGCCACCTTGAAGGCGCCCTGCACATTGCTGGCGCGCTGCGCCCGCGACAGCCCGATCTGCTGCTCGGTTGGCCGCACCCGCCGCAAGGCCTCAGCGGACACTTTCACCCCGCTTTGCCCCCCGATTGCGCGAGCCAGCGCCCCGGACTGGTTGTAGCGGCGGCTCCAGCCGCGCCGCCAGTGCAGGGGCACCGGCACCAGCACGTCGGCGCCATCGAGCAGCTCGCGCCCGGCCCGCGCCATCCATCGGCCCATGGTCGGCGCGAGGTCCGTGCGGTCATGATATTTCAGCGCATGCACCAGCGTGCGCGCGACGTCGTCATAACGTACCGCGGCCCGGGCGCGCTGGTAGGCCGGCGGATTGGCGATCGCCTCCATCGACAACAGCTCGGGACCGGGATCGTAGACAAAGGGAATGCCGAGCCGCGGGCAGTAGGGCGGTTCGATGAACGACAGCTTGGCCCAGCATTGCGCGCAGACGCCTTCGCCGTCCACCGGCTCGCGGCAGGACACGCACAATGTCGGCAGCGCGACATCGAGCGCGAATTTGGCGGCTTGCCGGAAGGCGCCGCGCAAATGACCGATGATCGCGCGGGAAGGGGCTTCGATCTCCATGGATCGAAACTAGCGCCCGGCGGAATGCGGCTCAAGCCGGAGATTGCCAGCCGGAGTTGCCATGAGGGGGCGGACCGGCGTACCAACCCGCTCATGGCTGCACCTGCCAACCCCATGCCCGTGCTGTTTGACCGCGCCCTGCTGCACGCGCGGCAGCAACGTGCGCGCAGGCAGGGCGAGGTGACTTTCCTGCTCGACCGCATTGCCGAGGACATGGCCGATCGCATCAGCGCGGTGTCGCGCGATTTTGCCGACGTCGCCGACATCTGGACGCCGGGCGACGTGCTGGACGGTCGTTTCAAATCGGTCAGGCGTATCGAGTTTGATTCCGGCAGCGAGGTGCTGACGCTGGCGCCGGAATCGCTCGATCTCGCCGTCTCCGCGCTCGCCTTTCAATTCGTCAATGACCTTCCAGGCGTGCTTGCGCAGATCCGCCGCGCGCTGCGGCCTGACGGGCTGTTGCTCGCGGCACTGCCCGGCGGCGATACGCTGACCGAACTCAGGCAATCCTTTGCGGCCGCGGAAGCCGAATGCGAAGGCGGGGTCTCGCCGCGCGTCGCACCGTTCGCCGACCTGCGCGACATCGGCCATCTGCTGCAGCGCGCCGGTCTCGCGCTGCCGGTCACCGACGTCGACGGGGTGGTGGTGCGCTACGACAACGCCTTTGCGCTGATGCGCGATATCAGGGGCATGGGTGCCACCAACATCCTCGTCGAGCGCCGCCGCACGCCGACCCGCCGCGCCACCATGCTGCGCATGGCGCAGATCTATGCCGAGCGCTTTGCCGATCCGGACGGCCGCATCCGCGCCACCTTTGACATCGTCTGGCTTTCTGCCTGGGCGCCGCATGAGAGCCAGCAAAAGCCGCTGCGTCCGGGTTCGGCGAGAGCAAGCCTCGAGGCGGCGGTAAAACGGGGAAGGCGCTGATTCATCCCTGATCGTGAGGAGCGCCGAAGGCGCGTCTCGAACCATCAAGCCCCATTGCGGTCATCCCTCGAGACGCCGCGCAAGCGTGGCTCCTCGGGATGAGGGTCACAACAACAAATCGATCAGATGCGGAATCAGCGGAATGTCCGCGGGCGGCATCGGATAGTCGCGCAGCTTGGTCGCGCGCACCCAGGCGAGGTTCTGGCCCTCGCGCGCCGTCACCTGGCCCTCCCACCGCCGGCAGATGTAGAGCGGCATCAGCAGATGAAACGTCTCATAGGCGTGGCTCGCGAACGTCAGCGGCGCGAGGCACGGCTCGCTGACGTCGATGCCGAGCTCTTCATGCAGCTCGCGGATCAGCGTCTGTTCCGGCCGCTCGCCCGGCTCGACCTTGCCGCCGGGAAATTCCCACAGGCCGGCCAGCGTCTTGCCCTCCGGACGCTGCGCCAGCAGGATGCGCTTGTCGACATCGACCAGCGCGCAGGCGACGACGAGAGTGAGCTTGATGTCGGCCATGCGCGCTCTTTATCTCACGACCGATAGTCGCCGTTGATCGCGACATACTCCTTGGTGAGGTCGCAGGTCAGCACGCGGTCGCGGCCCTTGCCCATCCCCAGCGTCACCTTGATCTGGATCTTCGGTGCCTTCATCGCTTCCGACACTTCCGCCTCGTTGTAGGAGGGATCGCGCGCGCCGCTCCTGGCGACGCGGATACCGTTGAAAGCGATCGAGATCTTGTCGCGGTTGGCGGGCTCGCCGGCCTTGCCGATCGCCATCACCACGCGGCCCCAATTGGCGTCCTCGCCCGCGATGGCGGTCTTCACCAGCGGTGAATTGGCGATCGACATCGCGATCTTGCGCGCCGAGGCCTTTGTCGTCGCGCCCTCGACGATGACCTCGACCAGCTTGCGGGCGCCTTCGCCGTCGCGCGCCACCTGTTCGCTCAGATCCGCCAGCACCTCGTAAAACGCCTTGGTGAACGCCTTCAGCCGCGGATCGCCCGCGCGCGTGATCTTCGGCGCGCCGTTGGCTGCGGCGGTGCCGGTGGCAAATGCCAGCAGCGTGTCCGACGTTGAGGTGTCGCTGTCGATGGTCACCGCGTTGAACGTGTCCTCGACGCCGGTCCTCAGCAGCGATTGCAGCACGGCGCCCGACAGCGGCGCATCGGTGAACACGAAGGACAGCATGGTCGCCATGTCGGGCATGATCATGCCGGCGCCCTTGGCCATGCCGTTGATGGTCACCCTGGCCTTGCCGAGCTTGACGGTGGCGGTGGCAACCTTCGGGAAAGTGTCGGTGGTCATGATGGCGCGCGCGGCGCCCATCCAGTCGCCGGGCACGACGGCGTCGTTGAGTTGCGCCAGGACGCCGTCGAACTTGGTGGCATCGAGCGGCTCGCCGATCACGCCGGTGGAGGCGAGGAAGACGTCGTTGACGCTGCAGCCGACGGCCTTCGCGGCGATCTGCGCCGTCAGCGCCGTCGATTGCTTTCCGGTCTTGCCGGTGAAGGCATTGGCATTGCCGGAATTGACCACCAGCGCGCGCGCTTGCCCGCGCTTGAGCTTGGCGCGGCACCATTCGACCGGCGCCGAAGGGCATTTCGACTTGGTGAAGACGCCGCCTACCGTCGTGCCCTTGTCCAGCACCGCCAGCAACACGTCGGTGCGCCCCTTGTAACGGATACCGGCCGCTGCGGTCGCAAGCTTCACGCCGGCGATTTCAGGCATGGCGGGCACATTTTGGGGTGCTAGCGGCGAGACGGCAGTGGACATCGGAGCTTCCGGCTTTCGGGGAGGGAAGCGCTCTGTATCACCTTCGCAGACGATGGAACAGAGCGGTCGGCCGGTTCGATCTCGTCCACTGGACGGCGGCGAATGTCAGGCCTGCAGCGGTGGTGGTGACAGGCCCGGAATTATTCTTTACATCCGGCAGCTCAGGAATTCCGAGGGAGGAAAACAGCAATGGATGCCGCCGAACTCCGCGCCATGCAGGCTCCGATCAAGGAGCGCTACAAGTCCGATCCTTCCGCCGCCATCATCACGCTGAAGGCCAAAGGCTCGATCGACAATGAAGGCATCGCCTGCAAGATCGAGACTGGCCGGGCGCTGGCCGTTGCAGGCCTGCATCCCGCCACCGGCGGCTCCGGGCTCGAATTGTGCTCCGGCGACATGCTGCTGGAAGCCCTGGTCGCCTGTGCCGGCGTCACCCTGAAATCCGTTGCCACGGCGGTGGAAGTGCCCCTGAAAGCCGGGCATGTCATCGCCGAGGGCGATCTCGATTTCCGCGGCACGCTCGGCGTCGACAAGGAAGCTCCGGTCGGCTTCGGCGAAATCCGATTGCGTTTCGAGGTCGATACGTCGGCGCCGCAGGACAAGCTCGACCTGCTCCTGAAGCTTACGGAGCGCTATTGCGTAGTCTACCAGACCATCAAGAACGGCCCGAAGGTCTCGGTCTCCATGAAGCGGGTGTAATTTTGCCGTCGTGCCCGGGCTTGACCCGGGCACCCACGTCTTGAAGTCTGTCGGCAAGCAAGAAGACGTGGATGGCCGGGACAAGCCCGGCCATGACAAGAGTGAACATGTTCCCCGAACTCTCCTTCCTCCTGATCCTCCTTTTCCGCATGGCGATCGCCGCGGCCTTCGTGGTGTCGGCCTCCGTCATCACGGAGCGCGCCGGCCCCGTGATCGGCGCGCTGGTGGCGACGCTGCCGATCTCGGCCGGTCCTACTTACGTCTTTCTCGCGCTCGATCATGATGCGGCCTTTGTGGCCGAAGGCGCGCTCGCCAGCCTGCCGATCAACGCGGCCACGATCTTCCTCGCACTGACCTATTCGGCGCTGGCGCAGCGCTACAGCCTCTGGATCAGCGCCGGTGGGGCGGTCGCCGTATGGCTCGTGCTGGCGACGATCGTCCGCCACTTCCAGTGGACGCTGCTGTCAGGCGTGATCGCCAACCTTGTTACCTTTGCCATCGCAGTGCCGTTGATGCGGCCCTATATGCACGTGAAGAGGATGCCGCTGATCACGCGGCGCTGGTACGACATTCCCTTTCGCGCGACCCTGGTGGCGATGCTGGTCGCCACCGTGGTGACGACGTCGGGCTGGGTCGGCCCAAAAATCTCCGGCATCATGGCGCTGTTTCCGATCGTCTTCACCAGCCTGATGCTGATCCTGCATCCGCGCATCGGCGGCCCGCCGACCGGCGCGGTGATTGCCAACGGCGCGTGGGGCCTGATGGGGTTTGGCCTTGCCATCGCCGTGATGCACGGCGCGGTGCTGAAGTTCGGTTCCGCGATCGGACTTGCCCTCGCGCTCGCCACCTGCATCGGCTGGAATCTTGCGCTGTGGTGGAACGGGAGCAGGAAGGCGGCGAGCGCCTGACATCGGATTTCGCCCGGGTCGGCATCGATAGCTACCCGCGCCCGGTAGATCGACTAAGTTGTCGGCAGATCATGATCGAGGTGAGTTCCAATAGTAGCGTTGCGAGTTGCGTCAAGACTTGCTCGTCAGGGCGTCCGCTGGAGACGAATGGCGCAAGAGGAAATCGGCCCTTGACCGAACGACCGCGCTCTTATCGTTTGCCAGCTGCGCGATGAGGTTTTCCCGATTCGGCAATCTTGCTCCTTCAATCAAGGCGTCGGCAGCGACTTTTCGCACAACAGCAGCTCGGTCGCTTGCGGCTTCGCATAGAAGGCTGACGGCGGGCTCGCTTCGTGTAATCGCACGCGTCTCGAACCTTGGAATGCGTCGACGGGAGAAATGAACCTTGTCGATCCACATCCATTCGAAGCCAACAATCCAGGCAGCCCGACCGGAGATGAGACTTCGGTAAGCAAGGGCGCGCACTGGCGGTTGCCGGGCGCGCCGCGCCAGTTCTATGAGATGCGCGTCGATATTAGGATATCTGAGCGCGTGGCGAAGATGGGCTGACAGTGGTCCGGTTGTCTCGTCACGTAACCGTTTCGCCAAGGCCGCCAGAATGTCCCTACGTTCGAAGAGTTCATCAAGGACCATTTGTTCGTCCGTCCAGCGGGCCCATGTGGTGCGGCGGCCGAGCAGATAGGAGGCCGTATTGGCGGCGACATTGGCTTCGATGTGAGGCAACAAGCGCCGCAGGCAGCGCCGCGCGGCATGACGGACAGCAGGAACCCAGTCGTTCAGACGCGACGCCAGAGCGGCGAGGAAGAAGGGCGAAGTTGGCGCGGACGTAATGCGACGGAGCGCGGCTTCTCGCAGAAAGCCGCTGGGGTGAAACAGAAATAACCACGCAAAATTCGCGTCTGCCGCGAGTAACTTGCCGTCGGACGGTACTCGTTCCATTTTGGAGAAATATCTGCGTAGCCCGAGTTCAAGAGGGGGTGCGCCGTGCTTCGGAACTATTTGAATTGGTCGCCTCTCCGGTTGCCACCAGCCTAGACGTGCGCCTATTGCGATCTCGCGGCTGGCCCGCACTACGCAGTGTGCCGGCAGGTTAGCTAGTTCGGCGAGAATCTCCTCCAGTGTGCGACGGGTATCGCTATGCGCTGGTTGTGTTGCCAAAGTGGCGAGTTTGGTCGACAGCGAGGGTGAGAGGACGGGCGGGGCAGGAGGCATGCCCCTAGCATGGCAGCATTCTCTGGTTGTTGGAAGGTCTGGTTGCTCTATTTCAGCAGTTTCGCCTTCATCGCATAGAGCGCTTCTAGGCCGGTCGTCGGCCTCGCGTCCAAAATCGCTGGTGCGAACCGATCAGGGGCATTTCTCCCCCGCATATGAACGCATCAGTTCGGCGCCAGCGCGCAGCTCTTCTCGTAGCAACCGTTCATGCTCGGCCAGAGACGTGATTCTCAGGCTACCGTTAGCGAGCACGGCGACAACTCGACGCGCGGCTTCGGGCACGAAGTGAAGTTCATCCAGATCAAAGAACTCGTAATGATGAGAAACCGGAGGGTAGAGGCTTAGATCATGTACCTCGGCGTTCGGCTCGTTGAGGAACACGTCGAACAGCGCCTGCCGTGAACTTGGGTATCCATGCACCCCTTCCATCCAGAATGAATCCAGATACTCCGGCGAAAGAAAAAACACGAAGCGAACGCCCGGATTCCCGCGAACGATCGGAAGGACCAGCCTTCGGTAACCTTCGGTCTGCTCATCGGCGATGGGTCCGAAACTTGCACTCTGCGTCAACCGGTCGATATCGAGACCCTTCGCCCTCGCCCGCATTTCGCAGGCCCTCGCATGCGGATCCATCGGCCGGGGACCATAGGTTCTCCATTGCTCCAGACCTTCGACCCAACCGGCCAGACTATTTTTCGAGTGGCTGATATCTACATACGATTCCCAGAAAACGCCGGCGTTGAAGAGATAGCAGTATGGCGGCAGGAGGGAATAAAATCCGCCATACATGCACTTTGGAAAGTCGCTGTTGCGGAAACCGTCTACCTGTTGCCTTCCGATCGACCAATAGACCGTCCTGATCGGCTTTGTGCGCAGCGCGAGCTTAACGACATAGGCATTTTCGAGGACGGTGCCACCCGAGAAACCGAGATTCACGACTTTCGGCCTGACTGCGAATTCCTCTCGATCAAACATCCAGTTCCGAATATTCGCGATATGGGAGCTCCCGACGACAAGGCTGTCGAACGGGTAGTTTCGAATAACACCCGGCGCCTGATGACGCTGCATGAAGTTGGAAAAGCGTTCGGACCCGGAAATCCTGAAGTACTGGAATGGATCGACCGCATAGTTGATGGATCCAACGATCATCAACGGCAGCAACGCGAAAGCGGCAAAGACCAGCAGCGCGTTCCGATGATCGAAGCGATCGTCTCGAGTTGGGGTGGAGTTGGTCATCGTCATCAAAACTGAAAGTAGAGGAACGGACTGGCCCGGCCGATAAAGACGATGCTGATGCCGAGCAATAATCCGTACACGGCCAGCCATCCGAAGACAACCTTCCGGCCGTTATCGCGCAGTTGATCCATGCCGTCCTTCAACGTCGCGGCCATGGTCAGCGAGTTCGGCGCAACAAACGCAATCGCCGCTGCCAGCGAAACCATGCCCACGGCAAACCACGTATTCGTCGTCTTCAAATTCGCGTCGCCAGCCCACGCCCATTCCTGCAATTCAGACAGAGATGCCATCGATTTCAATATGCCCAGCGCGGTCGCGCAGTCCCCCGATCTGAAGAAAACCCAACCCACCATCACGGCGAGAAAGGTCAGCAGGTGTGCCAGCGGACGCCAAAGCGCAATGCCGACGATTTCACGCCACCAATGGTTCACGAGAAGGTACAGGCCGTGAAGTGCGCCCCACGCGATATAGTTCCAGCCTGCACCGTGCCAAAGACCGCCGAGAACCATGGTGACGAACAGATTCAAATATCTACGACGTGTCCCGCGACGGTTTCCGCCAAGCGGGATATAAAGATAGTCCTTCAAAAACGTCGACAGCGAAATGTGCCATGTCCGCCAGAACTCGATGATGCTTCCCGCCTTGTACGGCGAAAGAAAATTGATGGGGATGTGCACACCGAACAGGAGCGACAACCCCACCGCCATATCCGAATAGCCCGAGAAATCGAAATAGAGTTGAAAAGTGTACGCGCCGGCCGCGACCCAGCCGGCGACCATCGAAAGCGGGGACGTCTGGGCCGCAGCGTACAGCGGAGATGCGATGGTGCCGAGTGGATCGGCGAGCAACAATTTCTTGGCGAGGCCGATGGAAAAGAAGCCGAGACCAATGATCCAGTTCTCGCCACCAAGTCTCGCGATTTTCGGATCGGCGAGCTGCTGCATCACCGGCCGATGGTGAATGATCGGGCCAGCAACGAGGTGAGGAAAATAGGTGACAAAGAGTGCGTATCGAAGCGGATCGTGATCGGAGATCTGGCGACGATACGTGTCCGCCAGATAGGCAATCTGTGTGAACGTGTAGAAGGAGATGCCGACGGGCAATTCCACCATGGGCCGAGCAAGGTGACTTCCGGTAACCCAATTTGCAGTGTCGATCGCAAATCCGGCATACTTGAAGATTGCAAGCAGCAACAGGTCTGCCGCCACTCCGCAGATAAGATACAGCCTGGCCGTCGATCCTTTCGATCGCCGTATGGCAACGCCGAAAGAGAAATTGAAAGCGATTGAAACGATCAGTACCCAACTGCTCTGCGGGTTCCATGACACGTAAAAGAAGAATGACGCAGCCGTCAGCCAGAGCAGTGCCGTGTAATGAGATAGCCGAGAAAATAACGCAAACCCGATGACGGTCGCGGGCATGAAAAGGAAAATGAACTCATAGGAATTGAAGAGCACGCCGCACCCTTGGTGCCAAACAAGAAGCAGACGGAATACGTGTAATCAAGCATCCAGCTTCTCGCAATCCCGCTTTGGAGCGCAGCTTTGATGGATCGCATCTGCTTTGATGCTGGAGTGCGCATCCACGAGTGCGAAAAGTAGATCGTCCTTCGACGGCCTTTGTGCATCAACATGGGTTAGGAGATTTGCCGCTGGAAAGTGGACCATGGCGATCTGCTGCGATGCAGCAACGATCGGAAGAAGCGTATTGCTACGTTCTCTGCAATGACGATCAAGCCTTCGGCAGCTTCGCCTTCAGCGCATAGAGTGCTTCCAGGGCCTCGCGCGGGGACATCTCGTCGGGATGCAGCGCCTTGACGGCTTCCATCAGTTGTTCGGCTTCGCTCGGCGGCGCATTCTCGGCAGCGGCGCGCGAAGGGACGGCGAACAGCGGGAGGTCGTCGACCAAAGCGCGCGCCGTCTGCCCGCGATCCTGCGCTTCGAGTTTTGCCAGCACCGACTTGGCGCGCGCGATCACGGCGGGTGGCAGGCCTGCGAGTTTCGCCACCTGGATGCCGTAGGAGCGGTCGGCCGAGCCCGGCAGCACCTCGTGCAGGAACACGACGTCGCCCTGCCATTCCTTGACCCGCACCGTGGCGTTGAACAGGCGCGGCAGCTTCGCCGAGAGCGCGGTCAGCTCGTGATAATGCGTGGCGAACAGCGTGCGGCAGCGATTGGCCTCATGCAGATGCTCGATCGCGGCCCAGGCGATGGAGAGGCCGTCGAAGGTGGCGGTGCCGCGGCCGATCTCGTCGAGGATCACCAGCGCGCGTTCGCCGGCCTGATTCAGAATGACTGCGGTCTCGACCATCTCCACCATGAAGGTGGAGCGCCCGCGTGCCAGATCGTCGGCGGCGCCGACGCGCGAGAACAGGCGGTCGACGACGCCGATGCGGGCGCGCGTTGCCGGCACGAAGGAGCCGATCTGCGCCAGCAGCGCAATCAGCGCGTTTTGCCGCAGGAACGTCGATTTGCCGGCCATGTTGGGGCCGGTGATCAGCCAGAGCTGGCCGTTCTTCTGCGCCGGGCCCGGCGACAGGTCACAGGAATTGGCGATGAAGGGCTGGCCGTCCCGCTTGAGCGCCTGCTCGACCACGGGATGGCGGCCGCCTTCCACTGCAAACGACAGGGAATGATCGACCTCTGGCCGCACATAATTGTCGTCGACCGCGAGTTTGGCGAGCGCCGTTGCGACATCGAGCATCGCAAACGCGTGCGCCGCGGCGCGCAGTTCGTCGCCGGCGGCCAGGGCCATGGCGCAGAGCCTGTCGAATATCTCCAGCTCCAGCCCGAGCGCGCGGTCGCCGGCATTGGCGATCTTGGCTTCGATCTCGCCGAGCTCGGCAGTGGTGAAGCGAACCTGGCCGGCCAGCGTCTGGCGGTGGATGAAGGTGGCGTTGAGCGGCGGCGACATCAGTCTGTCGCCGTGCTGCGCGGTTACCTCGACGAAATAGCCGAGCACATTGTTGTGCCTGATCTTCAGACCCTTGATGGCGGTCAGGTCGGCATAGCGCGCCTGCATCGCGGCAACGACGAGGCGCGAGGCGTCGCGCAGGCTGCGCGTTTCGTCGAGCGCCGTCTCGTAACCCTCCCGCACGAAACCGCCGTCGCGCTTGATCAGCGGCAGCTGGTCGGCGAGCGCGCGGGCAAATTCCGCGGCAAGCTCGCGGGAGGGGCGGCGCAGCGCGTCCGTCACGGCCCGGATTTCCGCCGGCGGATCGTCGAGCGATTCAAGCCGCGTCACGGCCTGGCCGGCGGCGAGAATGCCGTCGCGCAGGCCGGCGAGATCGCGCGGGCCGCCGCGCCCGACCGAAAGACGCGCCAGTGCGCGCGACATGTCCGGCGCATTGCGCAAGGCGTCGCGAATGTCCTCGCGCGCCGCGCTGTCGGCGACGAACGCTGCGACAGCGTCGAGCCGCCGCGCAATCGCCGCGCTGTCCGTCAGCGGCGCGGCGAGGCGCTGTGCCAGCAGCCGCGATCCCGCAGGCGTCACGGTGCAGTCGATGGCATCGAGCAGCGAGCCGCGGCGTTCGCCGGCAAGCGTGCGCGTCAGTTCGAGATTGGCGCGGGTCGCCGGGTCGATCGCCATGGTGGTGCCGGCCGCCTCGCGCGCGGGCGGCGACAGCGGCGGGCGCTTTCCGACCTGGGTGCGGTCGATATAGGTGACGGCGGCGGCCGCCGCGGTTGCTTCCAGCCGCGACATCGCGGCAAGGCCGTCCATGGTGGCGACCGCGAAATAGTCGCACAGCCGCCGTTCGGCGGTGGCGCCGTCGAAGACATCGCGGGTCAGCGGCGTCACGGCGCTCAATTCGCGGAGCGTGGGCGCGAGTTCGTTGTCGGAATAGAGCGCGTCCGCCACGATCGCCTCATTCGGATTGATGCGCGCCAGCGTGGCGGCGAGCTCGCTGCCGGCGCATTCCGTCACCATGAATTCGGAGGTCGAGATGTCGATCCAGGCAAGCCCGAAGCGGTCGCCGCCGGCCGACGAGCGCGCCCGCGCAACCGCAAGCAGGTAGTTGTTGGTGCGGGCATCAAGCAGCGTATCTTCGGTCAGCGTGCCCGGCGTTACCAGCCGCACCACGTCGCGGCGGACCACGCTCTTGTTGCCGCGCGCTTTCGCAGCCGCCGGGTCTTCCATCTGCTCGCAGACCGCGACGCGGAAGCCTTGCGCGATCAGCCGGTGCAGATAGTCGTCGGAGCGCTCCACCGGCACGCCGCACATCGGGATGTCCTGGCCCTGATGCTTGCCGCGCCTAGTCAGCATGATGCCGAGAGCCTTCGAGGCGATCTCGGCGTCCTCGAAAAACAGCTCGTAGAAATCGCCCATGCGGTAGAACAGCAGCAGGCCGGGATGAGCGGCCTTGATCTCCAGGTATTGTTCCATCATCGGCGTCACGCGCGCCGGCGTTTCCGGCGCGGCAGCGGGCTCGGGCGGTTCGGGAGCCTGGATGGGCTTCTGGATGGTCATGGGCAGCGGAAATTACAGAATTTCGCCGTGCGGTCATACCGCTTTGCCCCAACCTCAGGTGTTTTCCACCTGATCCACGGCCATTCCGCATGGCGGGCATCGCACGGATGCGCCCCATTGTGGCAAGGCAGTCGATTGACCTGCCTTTGGCGCGCTCCTACAACTCGCGTCAACGTCGTTCAGGCGTTGATAATGCGGCATTTTGGGAGAGAAGCGATGCGTGATGTCTTTATTTGCGATGCCGTGCGCACGCCGATCGGCCGTTTCGGCGGCTCGCTCGCCAAAGTACGCGCCGACGATCTGGCGGCCGCGCCAATCAAGGCGCTGATGGCCAGGCACCCCAAGCTCGACTGGTCGCAGCTCGACGAAGTCTTTTTCGGCTGCGCCAACCAGGCGGGCGAGGACAATCGAAACGTCGCCCGTATGGCGCTTCTGCTCGCTGGCATGCCGGAGACGGTTCCCGGGCAAACGCTCAATCGCCTCTGTGCTTCCGGCCTCGACGCGGTCGGTGCGGCGGGCCGCGCCATCCGCGCCGGGGAGATTCATTTCGCGATTGCCGGAGGCGTCGAATCCATGACGCGGGCGCCTTTCGTGATGGGCAAGGCACCGGAAGCATTCGCGCGCTCCGCCGAGATCTACGACACCACCATCGGCTGGCGCTTCATCAATCCGCTGCTGAAGGCGCAGTACGGCGTCGATGCGATGCCGGAGACCGGCGAGAACGTCGCCGAGGAATTTCAGGTCTCGCGTGCGGATCAGGATGCCATGGCGATCCGCTCGCAGCAGCGCGCGGGCGCTGCAATCGCGTCTGGCTATTTTGCGGAAGAGATCACGCCGATTTCGGTGCCTGGCGGCAAGGCCGGCCCCGTGATCGTCGACAAGGACGAGCATCCGCGGCCGGAGACGACGCTGGAAGGCCTCGCCAAGCTGAAGCCGATCGTGCGCAATCCCGGCACCGTCACCGCCGGCAACGCATCCGGTGTCAACGATGGTGCCGCCGCGATGATCCTCGCCTCGGAAGCCGCGGTGAATAAGCACGGGCTGACGCCGCGCGCGCGCATCCTCGGCCTTGCCTCGGCCGCGGTGCCGCCCCGTATCATGGGCATCGGCCCGGTGCCGGCGACCAAAAAGCTCGTCGAGCGGCTCGGCATCAAGGTCAGCGATTTCGACCTGATCGAGCTCAACGAAGCCTTCGCCTCGCAGGGCATAGCCTGCCTGCGCCAGCTCGGCGTCAAGGAAGATGCCGATTTCGTCAATCCGCATGGTGGCGCCATTGCGCTTGGCCATCCGCTTGGCATGAGCGGCGCGCGGCTGGCGATGACGGCGGTGCACGGCATGGAAAAGCGCGGCGGCAAGCTGGCGCTCGCCACCATGTGCGTCGGCGTCGGCCAGGGCGTCGCGGTCGCCATTCAGAAGCTGAATTGACGGGCCACGTTGTGGCCTGTCGTCCCGGGGCAGCCTCCGGATTTTCGAGATTCCGGCTTCGCGTTTCGCGCGCCCCGGAATGACGGAGGAAGCATGATCATCGAGCGCGAGCAGGATGTGACGGCGGCGGCGCTGGCCGCGATGGCCCGCACCGCCGATCCCCGCCTGCGCGAGATCATGGTTTCGCTGGTGAAGCATCTGCACGGCTTCCTCCGTGAGACGAAATTGACCGAAGCGGAATTCCGCGAAGCCACCGCCATCCTCGCCGAAATGGGCAGACTCACGACCGATACCCACAACGAATTTGTGCTGATGTCGGGCTCGCTCGGCGTTTCTTCGCTGGTGTGCCTGCTCAACAATGGCGAGGGCGGTAACACCGAAACCGACCAATCGCTGCTTGGCCCGTTCTGGCGGCTGAATTCGCCGCGCGTGGAAAATGGCGGCTCCATCGTCCGCTCCGATACGCCGGGAGCGCCGCTGTTCGTCAACGGCCTCGTCGTCGACAAAGATGGCGGCCCCGTTGCGGGCGCGGAGGTCGACGTCTGGCACGCCTCGCCGGTCGGCCTCTACGAGAACCAGGATTCCGGGCAGGCCGACATGAACTTGCGCGGCAAGCTCGTAACCGACACCGATGGCCGGTTTTCCTTCCGCTCGGTGATGTTCAAGGGCTATCCGATTCCGACCGATGGCGTGGTCGGCCGCCTTCTCAAGGCGCAGGGCCGTCACCCCTACCGGCCGGCGCATCTGCATGCGCTGATCTTCAAGCCCGGCTTCAAGACGCTGATCTCGCAGGTTTACGATCCCGCCGATCCGAATATCGAGAGCGATACGCAGTTCGGCGTGACGCGCGCGCTGCTCGGCAAGTTCGTGCGGCATGACGAGCCGCATCCAACCGCGCGCGACGTTGTCGCGCCGTGGTATTCGCTCCACCACACCTACCGGATGGAGGTGGGGGAGGCGGTGCTGCCGCGCGCTCCGATCAAGTGATGGATTTGAGATCAGGCAAGGCGCGGGAAGTGGTGGGTCTGCTCGGCTTCCTCGTGCTGGCGACGGCGCAGGTGTCCAACATGATTCTGGCGCGCGCGGTTGCCGGCTCGGTGCCGCCCTTTGCCATCGCCTTCTTCCGCTGGTCGATCGTCGCCATCGGCCTTTTGCCGCTCATCATTGCGGCGCTGCGCCTGCATCCGGGCCTGCTGCGCAGGGAGTGGCCCGGCATTGCGGCGGCCGGCTTCCTCGGCATGTTCGTCTGCGGCGGGCCGGTCTATCTCGCGGGCACAACCACGTCGGCGATCAACCTTGCGCTGATCATGGCGATGTCGCCGTTGATGGTGCTTGTGCTCTCGCTGGTGTTGGGGCTCGAGACGGTCAATCGCTGGCAGATCATCGGCATGATCATCGCGCTGTCCGGTGCGCTGCTGGTCATCACGCGCGGGCAAACGTCGGGCGAACACGGCCTGAGCCAGGGCGACCTGCTGGTGCTGTGCGCGATGCTCGCCTGGGCCGGCTACACGCTGGTGCAGAACCGTGTCGGTGCCGGCATCGGCTTCCTGGCTCGCATTGGCCTGTTTGCCGCCTTCGGGGCGCTGTTCGCGCTTCCGTTCGCGGCTTTTGAGACCTGGGCGGATCCATCCGCAGTGCTGAGCTTCAAGGCGGCGAAGGTCTATCTCTTCGCAGGCCTGGTGCCCGGCCTGTTTGCCTATGGCACCTATTCGTATTTCGGCTCGGCATTCGGCGCGCTTTCGACGTCGCTGAGCGTGTATCTCGGGCCCGTGGTTGGCGCGGTGCTCTCCGTCATCTTTCTCGGCGAGGCGCCGACCGTTATCCACCTGATCGGGGGCGCGCTGTCGCTTGGCGGCATGTGGCTGGGCTTGCGTCGCAAGACGGTGCAGCCGGCACGACCTGCCCCGGTGCGGGGCGGTGCCTGATGCTCGTCGCCACGACTGGCAATCCCGTTCCCGCAGGGGCCATGGCCGGCAAGGTCAGGACGCCCGATGGCGTCGAGCTGCGCTTTGCGCGCTGGGATTCGACGAAGGGTAAGGGAACGGTCTGTGTTTTCGGCGGCCGCGGCGAATTCATCGAGAAATATTTCGAGACTATAAACGACCTGTGCCAGCGCGGCTTTGCCGTTGCGGCCATGGACTGGCGTGGACAGGGCCATTCCTCGCGGCAGCTGCCGGATCCGGGCAAGGGGCATGTCGACAGCTTTTCGGAATACGAGACCGACGTGGCGACCTTCATGCAGGAGGTGGTGCTTCCGAATTGTCCTGCCCCCTATTTTGCGCTGACCCATTCGATGGGAGGCGCGATCCTGCTGCGTGTCGCGCATTCGGGCCAGCGATTGTTCGAGCGTGCCGTTCTCGTGGCGCCGATGATCGATTTCCCCGGCCTGCGCGCCTCCCGGCCGATGCGGCTGCTGTTCCGGATGCTGCATCGCGCAGGCCTCGGTCACAGCTATGTGCCGGGCGGAAACGTCGATCGGGGCCGAAAGCGCCGCTTTGCAGGAAACCCGCTCACCTCCGATCCACGGCGGTACGCACGCAATGTCACGATCGTCGACCAGCATCCGACCCTGGGAATAGGCTCTCCGACCGTGGCCTGGCTGGACGCGGCATTTGAGACCATCGTTCTGTTTCGCGGCGAGGATTATCTGCCGCATATCGATCAGCCAACGTTGATGCTGGCAGCGGGCGCCGACAGTGTCGTGTCGCCGGCGGCGATCGCGCGGTTTGCCGCGCGTCTTCCGGCCGGTTCGTCTTCCGTGATCGAGGGTGCCCGGCACGAGATCCTGCAAGAGGGCGACGATTACCGTGCGCAATTTTGGGCCGCCTTCGACGCCTTCGTGCCGGGGACATCGATCTAGAAGGGCCAACAAATCCCTTGCGGCAAGCCGTCGGCCCGATGCTATCTTCGGCCAAGGGGGGCCTACATGGGGACGCAAGTTACCCTGCCGCTTTGGGCGGTCATCATCGTGACCTTGCTGGCGGCATGGGCTGCGGTGGACCGGATCCTGGTGCCGAGCGTGCGCTGGGCTCTGCGGCGGCGCGCCAATCGCGCCATCGATGAGCTCAACACCCGACTCAAGCTTCGCATTCAGCCGTTCAAGCTCACCAAGCGCCAGGTGCTGATCGATCGTCTGGTGTTCGATCCCGAGGTGCTCTATGCGGCCGACGAATATGCGCGGGAAAGCGGCGTGCCGCGCGAGGTCGCGATGGAGAAGGTGAAGCGCTATGCCGGCGAGATCGTTCCGTCGTTCAGCGCCTATGCCTATTTCCGGGTCGGCACCAATATCGCCCGCGGCATTTCGCAAATGCTCTATCGCGTGCGCCTCGGCTATCGCAACGACGAGGCGCTCGCGGCGGTGGACCCGACATCCTCGGTCATCTTCGTCATCAATCACCGCTCCAACATGGACTATGTGCTGGTGACCTATGTGGCCTCGACCTCGTCAGCCCTGAGCTACGCGGTGGGGGAGTGGGCGCAGGTCTGGGGCCTGCGCGGCCTGATCCGCTCGATGGGCGCCTATTTCATCAACCGCGATTCCCGCGAGGCGCTCTATCGCAAGGTGCTGGCGCGCTATGTACACATGGCGACATCGGCCGGCGTCACGCAGGCGATCTTTCCGGAGGGCGGGCTCAGCCGCGACGGCCGGCTGCGCCCGCCGAAATTCGGCCTGTTAAGCTACATGGTTGCGGGGTTCGATCCGCTGGGGCCGCGCGACGTCGTGTTCGTGCCGGTCGCGGTCAATTACGACCGCGTGCTGGAAGACCGCATGCTCACCTCGGCCGCGAGCGCCGAGCCCGGCAAGAAGCCGGTGTTCGGCTTCAATGCGCGCGTGTTTTCGCAGCACTTCTTCCACCATGTCTGGATGGCGATGCGCGGCGAATGGTATCGCTTCGGCTATACCTGCGTCAGCTTCGGCGAGCCGGTGTCGCTGCGAAAGCATGTCAGCGAGGCCGGCATCGATTTTCGCGTGCTATCGGCCGACGCGCGGCACGCCGAGACGGAGAAGCTGGGCAACAGGCTGATGCAGGCGGTCGGCCGCGTCGTGCCGGCGCTGCCGGTTTCGCTGGTCGCAACCGCCATGCTGGAGGCCGGCGACGATTCCCTGTCACTGCTCGACATCAAGCAGCGCGTATCCGGCCTGATCGGCGAGCTGGAGCGCCGCGGCAGCTACGTCCACATTCCCCGCACCGACCGCGACTATGCGATTGCAGTGGGGCTGCGCATGCTGACGCTGCGCCACCTCGTTCTGGAAGGGGACGGCAACTACCGCGCCAATCCGGACGAGACGATGCTGCTGAAATACTACGCCAACGCTATTGCACATCTGTTCGATGGTGAGCCGGGGCAGTGAGCCGCGGCTACTCCACCACCGCATGCTCCGGCCCTGCCGCCTGCCTGCGCAACGTGGCCTTGGTCGACCCGATCATGATCGCGAGCGGAATCGAGCAGAGAATGAACAACGTTACCATCTGGTAGTCGTGCGAGAAGGCGATGATCTGCGCTTGTGCCTTGAGCATCGCGTCGGCCATGGCGCGGCCGGCGTCGCTGGAGAGATCGATCAGCCGGCGCACGTCCGGCATCTGGATGGCATGGTTGAACGGATTGATGTGCTCGTTGAGGATGGCATAGGAGCGGCGAGTGCCCTCGGTGAGCTGCGAAATCACGATGGAAATGCCGATGGAGCTTGCGACGTTGCGCATCAGCGTCAGCATTGAGGTGCCGTCGGTGCGCAAGTGAGGCGACAGCGTCAGGAACGCCACGGTTGACAGCGGCACGAAGACGAGGCCAAAGCCGAAGCCCTGCGTGATGCTCAACACGATGATCTCGTTCGTGCCGGTCTGATCGGTCCAGCCGGACATGTGGTAGAGCGTCCAGGCCGTGAGCGAAAGCCCGCTGACGATCAGCGTGCGCGCCTCGATGTAGCGCATCAGGCGGCCGACCATCATCATGGACAGGAACGTGCCGAAGCCGCGGGTGGCAAGCAAAAGCCCGGCCGAGATGATGGGATAGCCGATGACGTTCTGCAGGAAAGGCGAGGCCAGCGCCATCGTGGAATAGAGCACGAGGCCCATCACGGCCATGAAGATGCAGCCGGTGACGAAGTTCTTGTCCGTGAACATCGAGAACTGGATGAAAGGCGAGGCTGTCGTCAGGGAGTGGGCGAAGAAGTAGTAGAAGCCGATTGCGGAGATGATGAACTCAGCCAGGATCTCGTTGGATTCGAGCCATCCCAGCTGCTCGCCGCGATCGAGCGCCAGTTGCAGCGAGCCGATCGCAACCGCCAGCGCTGCAAAGCCGAACCAGTCGAAACGCAATGCCTGGTCTCTCCTGGTTTCGTCCATGAAGATGACGAGGCCGAGCACCGTGAAGATGCCGAACGGCAGGTTGACCAGGAACACCCAGTGCCAGGAATAAGTCTCGGTCAGCCATGCGCCGAGGGACGGCCCCATGATCGGGCCCATCATCACGCCCATGCCCCAGATCGACATCGCCTTGGCGCGTTCCTGCAGGGTATAGGAATCCAGCATCACCGCCTGCGAGAGCGGCACCAGCGCAGCTCCGAACACGCCCTGCGCAAGGCGAAAGGCCACCATCTGCGTGATGTCCTGCGCCACCCCGCAGAGCACCGACGCAATGGTGAAGCCGGCGGAGCAGATGATGAAGATGCGCTTGCGCCCGAAGCGGTTGGCGACCCAGCCCACCGGAGCAGTCATGATCGCGGCTGCGACGATGTAGGAGGTCAACACCCAGTTGATCTGGTCCTGCGATGCCGACAGCGTGCCCTGCATGTAGGGCAAGGCGACATTGGCAATGGTGGTGTCCAGCGCCTGCATGATGGTCGCTGTCATGGCGCATATCGTCACCATGTTCCGGCGCAGTCCCGGAACCATGTTGGACGGTTGCGCCGTCGCGGTCATGCCGGTTCAATCCTGCTCGTGGCCCGCTGCTGCCGGCTGCAAGCCGAACAGCGCCAGGAGCGAGCGCTTGTGCCTGGTGTCGATGGTCGCATAGACGCTCATGCCGGCCTTCAGCTTGCGCACCATGCGATCATCCTTGTCGAAATAGATGCGCACCGGCACGCGCTGCACCACCTTGACGAAATTGCCCATGGCGTTCTGCGGTGGAAGGATCGCAAATTGCGCACCCGTGCCGGGCGAAAGCGAGCCTACCTTTCCCTTGAAGACGTGGTTCGGGAAGGCATCCACTTCCAGTGTCGCCTCCTGTCCGATCGCGACATAGGTGAAATCGCTTTCCTTTGGATTGGCGTCGACCCAGGGATTGCCGACGTCCATCACCGAAAACACCGGCGTGCCGGCGGTGACGAAGCGGCCGAGCTGGATCTGCTCGACTTGGGTTGCAGTGCCGCTGATCGGCGCCCGCACGGTGGTGAGGTCCAGATTGCGCTGCGCATCGTCTGCAGCAGCCTTGGCCAGCAGATAGGCCGGGAATTCCTCCAGCGGCAGGTCGGGATTGCCGAGCAGTTGCGTCAGCGAATTGGAGCGTTGCTGCCGCACCAGCTGTTGCTGCGCCTGCGCCGTGACCAGGTCGGTGGACGATTTGTCGAGGTCGAGCTGCGAGCCGACATTGTTCTTGACCAGCGATTGCTTGCGCTCGACGTCGCGCTGCTTGATCTCGATGCCGGCGGCGACGATCTGCAGGGTCTGCGAATAGAGTTTGACGTTCGCAATGAGGTTGGCGTGGCTGGTCTTGGCGTCCTCGAGCTTGGCGCGCGCCTGGGCCAGCGCCAACTGGTAGGGTACCGGATCGATCTGGAACAGCGTGTCGCCGGGCGAGACGATCTGGCCTTCCTTGACGGCGACGCTGACGATCTTGCCCGACACGTCGGGCGTGATCAGCACCTTTTGCGCGCCGACATAGGCGTCGTCGGTCGTCACGTAGCGGCCGCCATTGAGATAAAGCGTAACGCCCGCGATCGCCGCCACCAGCGGCACCACGACCAGCAACAGGAAGCGGCGATAGCGGCGCAGGCCGGCCATCAGGCGGCGGCGTGGCTCGGCGGCGAGTTTGGGTCGCGCCGGTGAGGACGGGGCGCCCTTCTGCTCCGGCGGAAATTTCAGGATGGGATCAGCCATAGCGCTGTTCCTTTCGCGACGCATCCGCGGTCGGGCTCTGGATCGCGTTGCGGACGTTCTCCTTGATGGTCTCGAGCTGTGCCAGCATGCGATGGGCGTCGGCAGGATTGATGCCCTCGAGCGCGGTCGTCGTCAGTTCGGAGCGCAGGCCGGCGAGCTTGCCCAGCAGCGGGCGTGCAGCCTTCTTCAAATAGAGTCGGTTGACGCGGCGGTCGTTCTCGTCGCCGCGGCGTTCGATCCAGCCATTGTCACAGAGCTTGTCGATCAGTCGCGTGAGCGTGATCGGCTGCATCTCCATCTGCTCGGCGAGCTCGGACTGCTTCATGCCCTCGGTGCGGTCAATCTTGGTGAGAACCGCCCATTGGGCGCGGGTAATGCCGTAGCGCGCCGCTTCGCGGTCCGCCCAGGCACGCACCATGCGCGTCACCTCGCCCAGGGTGAACAGGAAGTTCATATCCACGGAACCGCGCATTCTCGCCTGCCTCGTCTCGATAAGCTTCTCATATAATAAGCTAGCTTATGAATCCCGCATCGTGGGTTAATCGTGGTCTGCCCTGTGTGGAGGACATGGCTGGAACATCGCCGAGGGCGCCCGGGCTTTGGCATTGGCGGCTGAAATGCTACAAAAGCGGCAAAATGACCTCGGCCAAACCCGCCTTTCCCGCCCCCGATCACGATCACCGCCGCTGCGCTGCGGACGCGATCGCGCATGCGGAAGCGGTCTGCGCGAAACGCTCGCAAAAATTCACCCCGATCCGGCGCCATGTGCTGCAGGCGCTGCTGTCCAGCCACCGCCCGCTCGGCGCCTATGAGGTGATCGACGAGCTCGCCAGGACCATGCCGCGGCCGGCGCCGATCACGGTCTATCGCGCGCTCGACTTCCTGATGGAAAATGGGCTCGTGCACCGCATCGAGAGCCGCAATGCCTGGCTTGCCTGCGCGCACGACCATGACGAGACCGCGATGGTGGCGTTCCTGATCTGCGACCTCTGCGGCTCCGTCGGTGAGATCCCGGCTGCACCAGTGGCGCGGAGCGTCAATGCCGCGGCGCGCGCCTCGGGTTTCGCGCCGAAGATGAGCGTGGTCGAGATCGCAGGCACCTGCGCGCATTGCCGGAAATAGCGCCGCTTCAAACAAGAATGTCCGGCGCCGCAAGCCGGCCCCAGGGGGACCATGTCGACTTCAGCAACACCTTCCGCCGGGCGCCCGCTCAGCCCGGGCGCCATCGCGCTGATGCTGATGCTGTGTCTGAGCTGGGGCTTCAACCAGATCGCGGTGAAGCTGGTGCTCCCCGACGTGCCGCCGATGCTGCAGGCGCTGTCCCGCTCCGCCGGCGCGCTGCCGGTGCTGCTGATCATCGGCTGGGTTCGCGGCGTGAAATTCTTCGAACGCGACGGCACGCTATGGGTCGGCCTTTGCAACGGCATTATTTTCGGCATCGAGTTCGTGCTGATCTACCAGGGCCTGCTGCACACCACCGCTTCCCGCGCGGTCGTGTTCCTCTACACCGCGCCGTTCTTCGTGGCGCTCGGCTCCTATGTCTTCCTCGGTGAGCGGCTGCGGGCCTCGCAATGGGCGGGGCTTGCCTTGAGCTTTGCCGGCGTCGCGCTGGCGATCGGCGTGCCGCAGGCGGACGTCGATGGCAGCGTGTTATTGGGCGATCTCCTGATCGTGGCCGGCGCCTCGCTGTGGGCGGCGACGACGCTGGTGGTGAAGGCAACGCCCCTGATCCGCGCGCCGGCGGAAAAGGGCCTCGGCTATCAGGTTGCGATGTCGATCCCGATCTTTGTGCTGGCCGCATGGTTCAGGGACGAAAAGCTCACGCACATGCCGAATACATTGTCGTTGTCGCTGCTGGCCTATCAGGCGTTCTGGGTCGTGGGCCTCACCTTCACGCTGTGGTTTGCGCTGGTGAAGACCTATTCGGCGAGCAAGCTCTCTGCCTTCACCTTCATCACGCCGCTGTTCGGCGTCGTGGCGAGCTACTTCATTCTGCACGATAAGTTGACGCTCGCCTTCGGCGCCGCCGCGCTCCTGGTTGTTGCCGGGCTCTACCTCGTCAACCGGCCGGAATCGGCGCGCGCTGAAGTCGCACCGGATCCGAATGTGTGAGCGGGCATTCTGCTTCGTCATGCCCGGGCTGGTCCCGGCCATGACGAGCGCGTTGCGCTCAGCCCGTCTCGATCGGCAGCGACTCGTCCTTGGCCCATTCGCCCATCGAGCCGTCATAGAGCGTGATGTTGTCGTAGCCGAGCCGGTGTAGCTGGAACAGGTCGATGGTGGCGGAGATGCCGCCGCCGCAATAGGCGACCACGCGCTTGTCCCTGGTGATGCCTTGCGCCGCGAATTTCGGCGCTGCTTGCTCCGGCGGCAGGAACGTCTTGTTTGCGGCATCGACCAGCGTTGCCGCCGGCACGTTGACGCTGCCGGGGATGCGGCCGGGCCGTCCGTAGCGGCTGGGTTCGAGGCCGCTGTGGAATTGTGGCCCCAGCGCGTTGACCACGACGGTCGAGCGATTGGTGCTCGCTTTCAGCGTCTCGCGCTTGTCGACGAAGAAGCCGGGCTTGGGCTTGGCGGTGAACCTGGCCGGCGGATAGCCTTTTGCCGGTCCCGTCTCGAGCGCGCGGCCCTCGGCCTTCCATTTGTCGAGCCCGCCGTCGAGCACGCTGGCCTCGAAGCCCAGCGATTGCAGCATCCACCAGAATCGCGTCGCCCACATCGAAGTCCCGATGGAATAGAGCACGACGCGGCTGTCGTTGCCGAGGCCGTGGCGGCCGAAGGCGGCTTCGAGCTGGGCCAGTGCGGGCATCATGAAGCGCAGCTCGGTGGCTTGATCCGAGAACTCGCCCTGTAGGTCGAGGAAGTCGGCGCCGGGAATGTGGCCTTCCTCGAAGCTGCGCGTGCCCGGTCTGACGAGATAGGGGACCGCGCTGCCTTCGGGCTGATAGTCGAGATAGGTGGTGCAGTCGAAGACACGAAGGTCGGGCTGGCCGAGCAGGCCTGCGAGTTCCTCGGTCGAGATTAGTCCGCCCCGTTCCGCCATGTTCGCTGCTCCCGGCAAAGTTTCTGTGATGCTAGAGCGTTTTCAGGCGAAGTGGATACCGGTTCGCGTGAAGAAAACGCCTCAGATTGAGAATCTGGAGCCTCGGTTCTGATTCAGTCAGGACCGAGGCTCCGGGCGTTAAGCCTGTCGGGGGAAACCCTTTAATCTCGGCGTTGCAGCCCCGATATAGGCTTCACGGAAATGCCGCGGCCGGTGCCGAAACGGTGAGGCAAGTCACTGAGAAACAACCGGAAATCATCGCAATGGCGGGCGTGTTCCGCAACAGCCCGCAATGGCCGTCCGCTGAACCGACCCCTTGGTTAAGATGACCAAAACCTGATATTCGAGACCGCATGAACAAGCCCGAAATCAACCCATCCGACGTCGCAGGTCCCCGGCCGCGGCACCAGACCACGCAAGTCATGGTCGGCAATGTCGCCGTTGGCGGCGGTGCGCCGATCGTCGTGCAGTCGATGACCAACACCGACACCGCTGACGTCGAATCGACCGTCGCGCAGGTGGCGGCGCTATCGCGCGCGGGCTCCGAGATGGTGCGCATCACCGTCGATCGCGAGGAAGCCGCCGCCGCCGTGCCGCATATCCGCGATGGCTTGCGCAAGCGCGGCATCACCACGCCTCTGATCGGCGATTTCCATTACATCGGCCACAAGCTGCTCGCTGAATATCCGGCCTGCGCCGAGGCACTCGACAAGTACCGCATCAATCCCGGCAATGTCGGTTTCAAGAATAAGCGCGACACGCAATTCGCCGACATCATCGAGATCGCCAACAAGAACAACAAGCCGGTGCGCATCGGCGCCAATTGGGGTTCGCTCGACCAGGAACTGCTCACCAAGCTGATGGACGAGAACACCGCCTCGCCCAATCCGCGCGATGCGCGTGCGGTGACGCGCGAGGCCATGGTGCAGTCGGCGCTGCTGTCTGCCGCGCGCGCGCAAGAACTCGGCATGCCCAAGAACAAGATGATCCTGTCGGCCAAGGTTTCCGCCGTGCAGGATCTGATCGCGGTCTATCAGGAGCTGGCGCGTCGCTCGGACTATGCCATCCATCTCGGCCTCACCGAAGCCGGCATGGGCTCGAAGGGAATCGTTGCCTCTTCCGCCGCGCTCGGCATCCTGCTGCAGGACGGCATCGGCGACACCATCCGCATTTCGCTGACGCCGGAGCCCGGCGGCGACCGCACCCTGGAAGTGCAGGTCGCGCAGGAGCTGCTGCAGACCATGGGTTTTCGCACCTTCGTGCCGCTGGTGGCGGCGTGCCCCGGCTGCGGCCGCACCACTTCGACCACCTTCCAGGAACTGGCGCGCTCGATCCAGGATTTCATCCGTGAGGAGATGCCGGCCTGGAAGACCAGGTATCCCGGCGTCGAGCAGCTCAACGTTGCCGTGATGGGCTGCATCGTCAACGGCCCCGGCGAATCCAAGCACGCCAATATCGGCATTTCGCTGCCCGGCACCGGCGAGGCGCCGGCCGCGCCCGTCTTCGTCGACGGCAAGAAATTCCGCACCCTGCGCGGGGCCACGATCGCCGCCGACTTCAAGGCGCTGGTGATCGACTACATCGACCAGCGCTATGGCGAAGGCAAGAAGCTGCCGGAGACCAGCGCGGCGGAGTGATCTGTCGTCACGGCTTTCGCCGCGATGACCGGGGAGGCGCATTGCGCTTCCTCTCCCGCTGGCTACCATGGTCCCAACCAAGAACGATCGGGAGGACCGCCCATGAGCTCGCTGTCCGGCAAGCAGGGCCCGCGTTATCGCCATCTCGCCGGCGAGAGCGAGCCTTACGAGACCATCGGTGTCGAAAAGCTCACCCCTATCATCGGCGCCGAGATTAGCGGCGTCGACATCGGCAAGCTGGTCGATGACCCCGCGCGTTCCAACCGCCAGATGGACGAGATCCATCGCGCGCTCGCCGAAAACCTCGTGATCTTCTTCCGCGACCAGCAGATTACGCCGGCCCAGCATCTCGCCTTCGGCCGCAAGTTCGGCGAGCTGCATGTGCATCCCGCCGCGCCCAACGAGGGCGATCCGGCGCTGATGCGGATCTATGCCGACAAGGATTCACCGCGCGCCAATGGCGAGGGCTGGCATTCGGACGTCTCTTGCGACCTTGAGCCGCCGATGGGCTCGATCCTCCATATCAAGCAATGCCCGCCGCATGGCGGCGACACGCTGTTCGCCAGCATGTATGCGGCCTATGAGGCGCTGTCGGATCGCATGAAGGTGTATCTCGACGGGCTCACGGCGCTGCATGACGGCGAATCCGTCTACCGCGGCCTCTACAAGAATTACGGGGTTGCCGACAAGGAGGCCTATCCGCGTTCCGAGCATCCGGTCGTCCGCACCCATCCCGTGACGGGCAGGAAGGCGCTCTACGTCAACCGCGGCTTCACGCGCTTCATCATCGGCGTCCCCCGCGACGAGAGCGAGGCGATCCTCGCCTATCTCTATCAGCACGCCGAGAACCCGCTGTTCCAGTGCCGCTTCCGGTGGAGCGAGAACGCCATCGCCTTCTGGGACAACCGCTGCACCCAGCACCGCGCGATGTGGGACTACTGGCCGCACACCCGCTCCGGCACGCGCGTGACGGTGAAAGGCGAACGGCCGGTGTAAGCGGGCGGAATTCACGCCGCTCGAGGCGGGTCGAGCTTTCCATCATCCAAAGGAAAAAGCCCCGTGCGCAGCCGGGGCTTTTCTGTTTGTCCGAGTAGGTCCCGGCGATCGGTACTGGTCTTAGTACTTGGCGACGACCGCAGCGGGGGGGCCGAACTTGACCGAGAGACGGGCTCGAACCAGATCGATCTTGGTGTCAATGTCCCGGCAGTTTATCAAACATGCGCCGCCGTCGCCCGGGCTTGCCATTCGTGCGGTCCCCAGGTCGATGTGCTGATATTCGGCGCCGAGAACCAACGCGGTGCTGCCGGACTTCCAGGCCGCCCACTCGATCCCGGCACCGGCGAACCATCCGCCCTGCCGGTTGCTGAAGTCATCGAAAACAATGCCAGTTGCGTTGGAGAAGGCGCGAGTGCTGATCCTTCCGTTCGCATAACCGCCGGTTCCGTAGAACAGCCAATCATTGACCGCATAACCGAGTCGGGGACCCACGGTCCAAATATCCGAAACACGCGCCTGACAGGTAAAGCCGGCATTGGGGCAACCCGTCAGAGGCGAACCGGTCACTTGACCGGAATCGAAGCCGGTGAACCACGCCGCTTCAACACCGAGCACGACGTTGCTCCACTGATACTGCGCGCCAATCTGCGCGCCACCGATGCCGGTCGATTGATCGTGGTTGAAGTTGCGCGTCGCCAGATTTGAATTCAGCCAGAAAGCGTTTTGGTCGGTCCACATGCCGCCGACGTTCCCGCCGACATAGAATCCGGTCCAATTGAAAACCGAGGCCACCACGGGCGGAGGAGCTTTGGTATAGGGACGGGCCGCGAGGTCAGCCGCGGACGCGGCGCCGGTGAACAGCAGAGTCGCGGCAGTGGCGAATGCGATCTTGTTCATGGGTCTATTCCTCTGGATGCATACAGTCACAAAACTGATTGCATTTTACACGGAGCCTGCCGGCGAAGGCGTCACCCATCGGCAACACCTGCTCATAACCCGTATCGGCGTTGGATTTGCATCGGTCGCAGCGATGATCCAGCTGTCAGCCCAAGGAAAAAGCCCCGGTGCGGAACCGGGGCTTTTGTTTGTCGGAGAAGCGGCTTTTGTCTGTCGGCGAGTTTCGACGATCAGTACTTGGCGACGACTGGACCGCCAAACTGGTAGTTGATACCGGCGCGGACGATGTTGCCGCGAGTGGTGAAAGAGTAGAGCGCGAAGTCGATATTGTTGACCGGGTTCGACTGGTTGCCGCGGATCGTTTGGCTGCCGAGATCGTAGTAGAGATATTCGGCCTTCAGGCTCCAGTTCGGATTGAACTTCCATTCGCCGCCCACGCCGGCCGTCCAGCCGTAGCGGATTTCATCTGCGCTGGCGATGAATTGGCGCCCGATCACCGGCAGGTTGAAGAACTCGTTGATGTTGGCGTCGCTCTTGACGTTGGCATAGGCCAGACCAGCGGTCACAAACAGCAGGAACTGGTCGGCCACGAGACCGCCGAGGCGGCCGCGGACCGTGCCGAAGAAGTCGATTTTCTGGCTGGCCGAGGTCCTGACCGTCGGCCCGACCGCGGGGAGATCGACGAAGCGCGAGTTCCTGATATCGGCCCAGTCGAAATCGGCTTCGATGCCGGCCACGCCGCGCCCGAACTGCCAGTTATAGCCGACCGTGCCGCCGACCAGCCCGCCTTCAGGCTTCACTCCGCGGACTGCGAAGGGAACGGTGGCAGGCTGCGCTGCGACGATAAGCGGGGTGCCTGTGATGCCGACGTCCTGCGAGTCGTTCCAGCCGTAGCCGCCGTTGATACCGATGTAGAAGCCGGTCCAATTGTAGACCGATACGATTGGTGCCGGGGCCTTGGTGTAGGGGCGGGCGGCCAGGTCGGCCGCGGAGGCCACCCCCGCGGACAGCAGAACCACAGCGCCGGCAAATGCGACCTTGTTCATCGGTCAACTCCCAGGAACTTAAAACCTCAATATCAGCTCGCATTTATACGGAATCGCCCCCCAAGTCTGTGGCCCCGTCACAACACTTCCCCTGGAATAGCAGCCTGAAGCCCGTCCGGGATCCGTCGAACGAAATCGTCGCTGCTGGGACGCCAACCTCGATCACGGGCCAGGTCGCCTGGATTGCGCGCCGTGAAGCACGGAGGGACGGGGTGAAGCCGAGCAAACCACCGCAAGGCAACAAAAAGCCCCGGGCGATGCCGGGGCTTCCTGTCTCGTAAGAAGTGCTGCCGATCAGTACTTGGCGACGACCGGGCCAGCATTGAAGAGGTAGCTGATGCGCCCGGTGACGGTGCTCATCGTGGTCTTTACGTCCTGGGCGTAGAAGGCGGGCGCGCCGGCGCCGCCGCCGCCCGGGGCAATACCGATCGTCGGATTGGAGTGCCGTGCGCTGCCGAAGTCATAGTAGTTGTATTCGACGCCGAAGACCCAGTTCCGTGCAACCTTGTATTCCACGCCGCCGCCGACCGTCCAGCCATTGTGCCAAGCCGAACCGCTTGAGAAGTGCTGCAGCGTCGCCGGAAGCGGGAAGAAGTCTTGCGGATTGGTGGTGATGCGGGCAGCGGCCCAACCGCCGCGGGCATACAGCAGCCAGTCATTGGTCGGAGCGAAGCCGGCGCGGCCGACGATCGAGCCGTACTGTTCAACCTTCGAGTTCAGCCGAATGTTCTCGCCGCCGAACACCGGGTCGGCGATCAGGCCCGTGCTGTTGTTGACGTTGGAGCCGGACCAGCCACCTTCGATGCCGAGCACGAACTGATTGAACTGGAAATTGTAGCCGACCTGGCCGCCGGCCACCCAGTCGGCATTGTTGGTACCAGTCGATCGCGACGTCAGCGGTGTCAGGAAGTGGTCTCCGGTTACTGGAGCGCCAGTGAAGCTCGTATCGGCCCAGCCGCCACCAGCGTTGAGGCCAAGATAGAATCCCTGCCAGCCCGGCGCGACGACAACCGGTGCCGGTGCCTTGGTATAGGGACGCGCAGCCAGATCGGCTGCGGAGACTGCGCCTGCGGACAGCAGGGTTGCGGCGGCGGCGAGTGCAATTTTCTTCATAGCCAACCCTTTCGAATTCGAGCAATCTTGGAATTTACAACCAAATTTACGCGGAATCCGTCCTGAGAGTCCGTCACCCATCGGCAACACCCGTCCAAAATGACCATGAAGCCACGTCGCCCGGCGGGGGGCGACGCGGGCCGCCGCCCAAAGCAAAAGCCCCGGGACGATCCGGGGCTTTCTGTCGGAAAAAGTGCTGATCGGCATTTATCTTGGTACGTGTCTCAGTACTTGGCGACGACGGGACCGCCGAAGTGATAATTCACGCCGACACGGCCCAGATCCTCGGTCAGGCGATGGCTGTACGTGACATCCGTGTTGACAAATGGCGCTGCGAAGGACGGGACCGTTGAGCTGGTCCTGCCCAGATCGGCATGAAGGTATTCGGCCTTGACGCTCCAGTTGGGTGCGAACATCCATTCGGCGCCCGCGCCGGCGGCCCAGCCTACCCGCGTCTCGCTTGTGGCAGCGGTCTGCGGTCCCTGGCCGGCAGCAGCAGGCCCGGCAAACCCCACCGTGTCCGTATTCCGGTAGTCGGCGACCGCCAGGCCGCCGGTGACATACAGCAACAGCGAGTTGTTGACCACACCGCCGAGGCGGCCGCGGAAGGTGCCGAGCCAATTCGATTCGAAGCTCTGGGCTGACAGGTTGCCCTGGGTTGCGGGGGGAACGCCGGTAATGACCATCGGGTTGATCGTCGACGTGGCGCGTGCGCGCCGCCAGCTGATGTCGCCTTCGACGCCGACCAACCAGGCGCCCGCCTGCCAGTTGTAACCTGCCTGGCCGCCGGCGATCACCGCCGTATCCCGGAGCCTCGGCGAAAGCTGTCGATTGATGTCGGTAAACTGGGCAGGCGTGATGCCCGGAGCGAGAGGGTCGAAACGGCCGTCGACGTCGGAACGGACCACGTCACCGCCGACGCTCGCACCGATGTAGAAGCCGGTCCAGTTGTAGACTGCGACGATCGGCGCCGGCGCCTTGGTGTAGGGGCGGGCGGTCAGGTCAGCCGCGGACGCTGCGCCAGCGGACAGCAACGTCGCGGCGGCAGCGGCGAGTGCGATCTTCTTCATTGGCAATTCCCCTCTTCGGACGCCCACGATCCCGAAACTTTGGACGCCCCGATGCGAGCCGGCCCCACGCCCGTCACCCGTTGCAACATCTGCAAAGCCCAAACGACCCTGGATTGCACGGTCCGGGCTGGGGACGGCCTGCGCGCCAGCTCTGTCGCCTGAAATCTACGTTACAGAAATCTACGTTCTGTTAAGGGGGCATCCAGCCATCCGGCAGGAGGTTGGCAGCAATGCGCCTCACCCGCGCGGCGATCCCTGAAGACCTGACGGCCGCGCACAACAGGCCAAAAAAAAGCCCCGGCAGGCGCCGGGGCTCTTGTTTGTCAGAGAAGCTCTCCGCCGATCGGCAGCTGATCTCAGTACTTGGCGACGACCGGGCCGCCGAACTTGTAGGCGATGCCGAAGCGCACGTCGTTGATCGTGACCTTGTTGCCGACCTCTGCGCTGTTGGTCGGGACATTTACGAAGCTCGCCGTTCCCAGGTCGGTGTAGCGATACTCGACGCGACCGATCCAGTTCGGCGTGAAGGCGTATTCAACGCCGGCGCCGGCCGTCCAGCCCACACCGGAGCGCACGCTGTCCGTCAGGGCGGGCGGGAAGCCAATCAGGCCGTACGACGTATCCCAGCTGCCCCAGGCAGCGCCCGCGGTGCCGAACACCATCCATTGGTTGAACGCCAGACCGAGGCGGCCACGGACCGAGCCGTAGTCCTTGATCTTGGTGCCGATCCTGTAGGTGGGGACGCCGCCGAACAGGAAGTTGCCGCTCTGGTCGAGGTCCGCAGCCTGCCAGTCGGCTTCAACGCCAAGCACGACATTGTTGATCTGGTAGTTGCCGCCGATGAAGCCGCCACCGATCACGCCACTTGGATTGAGGCTGTAGGGCACGGGGAACGCACCGGCAGCGTTGGTCAGGGTGCCGGTCGAGCGGCCCCAGCCGTAACCCACGTCGGCGCCAATGTAGAAACCGGTCCAGTTATAGACCATGGCCACCGGCATCGGAGCCTTGGCGTACGGGCGGGCAGCCATGTCGGCTGCGGAGGCAGCGCCAGCGAACAGCATTGTCGCGGCAGCGGCGAGTGCGATCTTCTTCATTGTTTCAGTCCCTCACTAAGCACGAGCAATCTCGAAACTTGCGCCGTGTGTACACTGGGCTTGCACAAAATGCCGTCACCCATCGGCAACACCCGCCAAGGGTTCGAAATCGAAAAGGAACGCGGGGCACGGATGACGGTCCTGATCGTTGGCAGGCCGGATTTGGCGTGTCTGAAAAATACAATTAAATTCAAATGGTAAGCTGCTGGCGTCGGCGATTCGCGAGGCGATGGCCAAGGGCGCTGTTGCCACAATTGTGGCGCGCGTTGACGCTCTCGCGATCGCGAGTCTAGCTTTACGCCAGGTTAAAAAATTCCGGAGGCTGCCCATGCTCCGCGCAGAAGATAACCGGTTCTTAACCGAGAGCGGCGCGGGGACGCCGATGGGCGAGTTGCTGCGGCGGTTCTGGCTCCCGGTCCTGCTCTCCGAAGAACTGCCCGACCCGGACGGCGAGCCGAAGAAGATCACGGTCATGGGCGAGGAATTGCTCGCCTTCCGCGACTCCCGCGGCGCGGTCGGCGTCGTCGACCAGTACTGCCCGCATCGCGGCGCCAATCTCTGGCTCGGCCGCAACGAGGAATGCGGCATCCGCTGCGTCTATCACGGCTGGAAGTTCGACACCGACGGGCGCTGCGTCGACATGCCGACCTCCTATCCCGATCTCAACGCCAGGGACCACATCCGCATCAAGGCCTATCCGGTGCGCGAGTGGGGCGACATGATCTGGGCCTATATGGGTCCGGCCGGCGAGGTGCCGGAATTGCCGGCACTGGAAATGGCGCTCGTGCCGGCTTCGCACCGCTACGTCACCAAGAAATGGCAGGACTGCAACTGGGTGCAGGCGCTGGAAGGCTCGATCGACACCGCGCATTTCACCTTCGCGCATCTCTCCTTCGACAAGGAAGAGAACGAGATCCTCGACATCAAGAAGCATTTCGTCAATCCGCTGGCGCGGGTTTCGACCGACCACATGCGCTGGATCGCCGAGGATCCGCGGCCCCTGATCAAGGTCAACCCGCACGAGGCGGGCCTGACGGTCGCCGGCGGCCGGCTCACCGGAAGCGACAATATCTACTGGCGCATCGCGCAGTATCTGATGCCGGTGCATGCCTATGCGCCGAGTTCGATGCCGGGCCAGAACATGTTTGGCCAGAGCTTTGTGCCGGTCACCGATACCAATTGCTGGATCTACACCTATGCCTGGAATCCGGAACGGCCGCTGACACAGGCCGAGCGCGACGGTTACGACAATGGCAACGGTGTGATGGCGGTGGTCGACGAGAACTACGTGCCGCTGCGCCACAAGGGCAACGATTATCTGATCGACCGCAAGCTGCAGAAAACCAAAAGCTACACCGGCATCCAGGGAGTCTCCGAGCAGGACGCCGCCGTGCAGGACAGCCAGGGGCCGATCGCCGACCGCACCCGCGAGCATCTCGGCCCCACCGATCTCGGCATCATGCATTTCCGCAAGCTGGTGATGGAGGCGGCGCGCGCGCTGCAAGGCGGCGAACCACCTTCGCATCTGAAACACCAGGACCGCTACGCCGTGCGATCCGGCGCCTGCGTCACCAGCAAGGCCAAGGACCTGACGGCGGTGATGATCGAGCGATTCGGCGACCCCGCCGGCTTTGTCGGCTCGCCCAAAATCGCGGCGGCGGAGTAGGCCTTGGCGCAAAACGGTCGCGACAGATTTTCGACGGGCGCAAGACTTCTTCCGGCCGGCGCGCTGCTGCTGGCATCGGTGCTCGGGTCGATCTCGGCCGTTCAGGCCGCTCCGCAGGGCGAGCCGGCCGCCGTCGCAGCAACGCCCGCATCCGCCCCCTCGAAATGCGATCGCGCCAAATTCCGCATGATCATCGACGTCGGCCACACCGCCGAATCCTACGGCGCGATGAGTGCGCGCAACGTTCCGGAATTCGAATACAATCTGAACCTTGCGAGGCGCATCGAGGAGCGCCTGAAGGCGGACGGTTTCGTGGAAGCCGCGGTGATGGTGACGGAAGGCAAGGCGCGGCCGAGTCTGATGACGCGGGTGGCGCGCGCCAACAGGAAGGGCGCCGATCTGTTTTTGTCGATCCACCATGATTCCGTGCCCGACATCTACAACGACAGCTGGGAATTCGAGGGCAAGAAGCGTCATTTCAACGATCTGTTCGGCGGCTATTCCGTGTTCGTCTCGCAGCGCAATCCGCGCTACGGCGAAAGCCTGCGATTCGCAAAATTGCTCGGCAACCAGATGGCCGGTCAGGAGCTGATCTTCGCGCGGCAGTACGACCAGTGGTTCATGGGCAGGTACCAGCGGCCGTTGCTGGACAGCGACGCCGGCGTTTATCGCTACGACGAGCTGATCGTGCTGAAGATGACGAGCATGCCGGCGGTGCTCCTGGAAAGCGGCTCCATCATCAATCGCGACGAGGAACTGGTGATGGCCTCGGATGCGCACAAGAACAAGGTCGCGGCCGCCGTTTCCGCTGCCGTTTCCGACTTCTGCGAAACCCGCGGGTCTGCGCCGCCGCAGATCGCCAGGCCGGAGCCGAAGAGCGCAAAGCCGAAGCGCGTTGCCCTGCCGCATGTCGCCCCGGCGAGGAAGAAGCCCGCGCCGACGCGCGCGGCGCAGAAGCGCTGACGGTTCTCACAACGGAATCTTGCGATATTCGCGATTGGCGAGGCTCGCCTCCTCGAGATCGAGGTCGCGCTCGATGCGCCGCCGCGCTTCGTCGGTGATCCTGCCGTTGCGCAACAGCGTATGGATGCACTTGCGCTCGATCCCGATCAGATCGCGGGTCAATTGGGCGCCGCGCGCCGTCGTCTCGTGCGCCTCGGGCGAATCCGGCAGCTGGCTGCTGCGGGTTTCGTGCCGCGTCCGCAGCAGCCTGATCACTTCCTCGGATATTTCGGGATCGTCGGTCATGGCCTCCAGCGATTGCAGCGCCGTTGCCAGCGCGTCGCGCCGCGCGGCGATTTCCGCCTCGTGCTCGGCGAGATGTTCGCTCACCCCGTCGCTGGCCAGGCCGAGCCAGCGCACCAGCGGCGGCAGTCCGAGGCCGGTGCCGAGCAGCGTGACCAGGATCAGGCTGAAGGTGACGAACAGGATCAGGTCGCGATAGGGAAAGCCCTCGCCGCTGGCGAGTGCGTAAGGCAGCGCCAGCGCCGCGGCGAGCGAGACCGCGCCGCGCACGCCGGTGAAGGCGATGACGAACACGTTGCGCCAGGACGGATAGGGGTCTCTCTCTCGCAACCGCCTGCTCAGCACGCGCGGCAGGTAGGTCGCGGGATAGACCCAGGCAAAGCGCGCGACGACCACGATCAGGATGACGAGGCCGGTGACGGACAGTATGTCGGCCAGCGGGAACGCCTTGGATTTCTCCAGCACCGAGCGCAGCTGGAAGCCGGTCAGGAGGAACAGCAGGCCCTCGATCAGGTAGATCATGAGATCCCAGAAGAACACGCCCTGCAGCCGCGTCGCCGCCGAGATCAATAGTGGGCCGTTCCAGCTGACATAGAGGCCGCAGGCGACGGTGGCGATCACGCCGCTGCCGCCGAGATGCTCCGGAATCCAGTAGGCCACATAGGGCGTGAGCAGCGACAGCGTGATCTCGACCTGCGGGTCGCGCGCGTAGCGCCGTGCGCGCAGGCTCAGCCAGCCGACCGCGACGCCGAAGCCGATCTCGCAGGCGACAATGGCAAGGAAGGTGCCGGTCGCCTTTGGCAGCGAGAACATCCCGGTCGCGATTGCCGCCACTGCAAAGCGATAGAGGATCAGCGCGGTTGCGTCATTGGCGAGGCCTTCGCCTTCGAGCACGACGAGGATCCTGCGCGGCAGTCCGAGCTTGCGCGCGATGGCGAGCGGCGCCACCACGTCGGGCGGTGCGACGATAGCACCGAGCAGGAAGCCGACGCTCCAGGGCAGGCCGATCAGGTAATGCGTGGCGGCCGCGACCATGAAGGCCGTGAAGATCACGCAGCCGACCGCGAGCATGAATATGACGCGCAGGTTGAAGCGGAATTCGCGCCAGCTCATCGCGACGCTCGCCGAATAGATCAGCGGCGGCAGCACCAGCAGCAGCACAAGTTCCGGCGGCAACTCGAGCGCCGGCATGCCCGGCACGAAGGCGAGCGCAATGCCGGCAAGCAGCAGCAGGATGGCGGGGGCGGTGTTGATCCGCCGCGCCAGCAGCGCGGTGCCGGCGAGCACGGCGAGCAGGATCAGGAAAATCTGGAACCTGGCTTCGATCATTTTGCCAATTCGCAGGGAAAGCCGCGCCCGGTCAATCCATTTGGCGCGTCCACGGCACAGGCCGCCTGCGGTTTCAAAACCCGCCTGACAATTTTGTGACCGTTCGCCGATGACGGCCGGCAAACCGGTTCCCGCCTGCCGCCGTATCAGCGGAAGCAGCGGCGGAGAATCATCATGAAGCGGATCGGCGAACGGGCGGTTGTGATCGGGGCCAGCATGGCGGGCCTGTTGGCCGCGCGGGCGCTTGCCGATTTCTATGGCACCGTCACGGTGCTGGAGCGCGACGCCTTTCCCCTCTCCGACATTCCGCGCAAGGGCGTGCCCCAGGGCCGTCATGCCCATGGCCTGCTCGCGCGCGGGCGCAACGTCATCGAACGGTTCTTCCCCGGCTGGACCGAGGAGGTGGTCGCTTCCGGCGGTGCGCGCGGCGACATCGCCGGCGACGTCAACTGGATCGGCCACGGCGTCACCATCAAGAGCGCGCCGAGCGATCTGATCGGCCTTCTGGCCTCGCGGCCGGTGCTGGAAGGCCATGTGCGGCGCCGGCTCATGGCGCTGCCGAACGTGCGCGCAATCGAGAACTGCACGGTGCAGGGTCTCGTCGCGGCCTCGAACAATGCGGCGATCGCGGGCGTGCGGGTCAGGATCGGCCAGACCGAACGGGTCATCGATGCCGATCTCGTGGTCGATGCATCCGGGCGCGGTTCGTCGAGCCCGGCCTGGCTGGAAGGCCTTGGCTACGCCAGGCCCGAAGAGGAGAGGATCGAGATCGGCATCGGCTACACGACGCGCATCTATCGCCGCCGGCCCACCGACCTCAACGGCAAGCTGGCCGTGGTCGTCGCCGGCAGCGGCCCCAACTGGCGCAACGGCGTCGTGCTGTACCAGACCGAGGATCGCTGGATCGTTTCCATCGGCGGATTCTTCGGCGATCACGCCCCTGACGACGAATTGCTGTTCACGGCCTACGCCGGCTCGCTGCCGACTTCCGAGATCTACGACATCGTCGCCCATGCCGAGCCGCTGTCGGATTTCGTCCACTACCGTTATCCCGCCAATCTGCGGCGCCGTTACGAGAAGCTGACCGACTTTCCGAGAGGCTATCTCGTGTTCGGCGACGCCATCTGCAGCTTCAACCCGGTCTACGGTCAGGGCATGACGGTGGCGGCGCAGGAAGCCGCCCTTCTGCAGCAATGCCTCGAAGAGGGCGATGCCGATCTGGCGCGCCGCTTCTTTGCCGCGGCGAAGGAAGCGGTCGACGTGCCCTGGGACATCGCGGTCGGCAACGATCTGCGTCACCCGAAAGTGCTGGGCCCGCGTTCGCTGAAAGTACGCTTCATCAACTGGTATATCGGCAAGCTGCATCTGGCCGCGCGCGACGATGCCGCGCTTGCCACCGACTTCCTTCGCGTCGCCAATCTCGAAGCACCGCCGCCGCTGCTGCTCAGCCCTGCGAATGTGCTGCGGGTGATCCGCGGCAATCTTGCGCGGCGCCGGCGCACCGGCGGCGCTACCTCGGCACAGCAGACGTGCAACGCGTCCGCCGTAGCCGAACGAGCGAAGGCTGAAGCGTAGTCCGGCATCCGGTCTCGGGAAAATGGCGGATTACGCCGAAGGCTCTCATCGGCTGCGACTGGCGCGGACCGGTCCGCAGGGTGCGTGTTCACGGATAAGAAATGTCCGCTCGGGCGGCAGGCTTGGAACTTTTGCCGAATTCCGATGTTAAGCCCAGCCCCTGATCGTGTTCCCTCAAGACGGAAGCAAGTCGGTGGCCCGGATTAACCTCCATGTCGAGGCATGACGTCTTGAATCGACCCGATGGGAGACCCAATTCGAAAGAGTCGGCAAGCGGTCTGTCATCGTCAAACATCTTGCGGCTTTCTTGGCGTGTACTTGAACTGTTTCGGCCATCTTTGCGGCGTCTTTTCAACTCGATCAAGGATCGTACTCATTGCAGCATCCAGTCCAGGGGAGCGATGTCATGGGAGACTATCGAGCCTATATCCTCGCGATCGACGGTCATCGTTTTGTTCGTGTCAAAGATTTCTTGACCGATCACACAAGCGATGGGGCCGCAGTCGATGCAGCCAAGCAGCTGTCTGTCGAACACGAGGTGGAAGTCTGGCAGGGCGGCAGGCTGGTAGCTCGCTTGTGTCACGGCGAAGAAGAAGTGTCGCCCGGATTGGTCCCGCGCTTGCTGCCGATTTGCGATCCCGCTGCTCACGCTGAACCGATTTCCTCGAGCGGGGCTTCGGAAGTCGAGCCAGAACCTGCAAGCAAAACAGATCTCGAACGTTCGGGTTGGAGGCGGTTTCTGATTCCCTGGGCGTGAAGCATCTCCCACGCGTAACCCAACTGCTTTCATCCGCGCGCTTCCGTTTCGAGGTCTGCTTTCCGAGGTAGACCGGACACGCCGCCCGCGCGGTCCGTTTTTCGCTTGTGAACCCGGAGCGGCCGACCGTCTTGAGCAGGCTGGTCGAGCATCACGGCCTATGATCAAATGCCAGGCCCGGACGGGCCAATGGCAGGCAGATCGAATGAGACGGCGGGATTTCGTGGTGGGGGCGGGCGCGACGGCGATCGGAGCCTTCGCCGCGCGAGCGCAGACGATGCCGTCGATCGGTTTCCTCAGTGCGCGATCGCCGGTCGAGAGCGCGGGTCTGCTGGCTGCATTCCGGCGCGGCTTGGTCGAAAACGGGACGGTCGAGAATCAGAACGTGACGATCGACTACCGATGGGCACTCGGCGACTATGAACGGCTGCCTGCAATGGCGTCGGAACTTGTTCGCCGCCCGGTCGACCTTCTCGTCACAGTCGGCGGCGAAGCCGCCATGCGGGCGGCGATCGCAGCCACGAAGACGATCCCCATCGTCGGAATATTTGCCGATGATCCCGTTGCCAGCGGCCTCGTTGCCAGCCTTAACCGGCCGGGGGGCAATACGACCGGTGTGTTCAACTTCAATCCGGCTCTGGAGCCCAAACGGGTCGGATTGCTGCATGAACTGGTGCCGCAGGCCGCAACCATCGGCGTCCTCGTCAATCCGAACTATCCGCCGGCTGCCCATCAGCTCGAAGGGGTTGAGGAGGCGGCACGCACCATCGGCATGGGAACAGTTGCGCTGCGGGCCAGCACTGACGGGGATATCGACACGGCCTTCGAAACCGCCATCCACGAACGCATTCGCGTCCTTGCCGTCACCAGCGATCCCTTTTTCAATACGAGAAGCGAAAAGCTTGTCGGGTTGGCCGCGCGCCATGCGGTGCCTGCCGTGTATCCTTTTCGGGAATACGTCTCGGCCGGCGGTCTGATGAGCTACGGCGTCGATCTCGGCGCGATGTATCGTCAAGTCGGCGTTTATGCCGCGCAAGTCCTGAAAGGCGTCAAGCCGGCCGACTTGCCGATCATGCAGCCGATCAAGTTCGAGCTTGCGATCAACCTGAGGGCGGCCAAGGCACTCGGCCTCACCATTCCGGTGGCGCTTCTCGCCAGCGCGGATGAGACCGTCGAATAAGTGCAGGCCCGAATCCGCCCGACAATCAATCCTTCAGATCATACCGATACGATTTCGACACGATCTTCCAGCCGTCCTTCAGCTTCATCGCCACCAGATAGTCGGTGAAGTAGCGCGGCGGCAGCTGGCAGCGCACCTTGATGAACGCGGTCGAGTCGTCGGAGCGGTCGATGGTGACGATGAAATCCTCGCGCGGCTTGCCTTCTGCTTTCGCCGACGGACGCTTGCGCACGCGGTCGAGCCAGTCCGGCACGGTCAGCACCTGCAATTCGCCCTTCTCGATCCAGCGCAGGTCGGCGCTGGAATCGAAGACGGCCCCGAGCTTGTCGGCATCGCCTTCATACAGCCCGTCGAAATAATGCTGCACGACGGCCTCGACGGTGGAACGATCGGTGCTCACGGCAAAGTCCTCCCCATACACGAGTCTTGAGCCGGTATCCGGTACCGAAGCCCATGGTTAGCGGGCGGGGGTTGCCGGGTCCATCGGAAGTGCAGAAAAGTGGCATTTCGGCCCGGGAATCCCCCGATCGCACAATCGCTTCACAGCCTCGTGTGTGCAACCTCACAGAGGAGGAATTTGAAGCCAGAACAGAGAGATAATTGCCGAACCCGGGGCGGGTCTTTGCTACTAACTCAAAGAGAGGCGTCTGTTCCCAGGGTGAGCGGCCTCACAACGCCCGGTTTGGCTATTGGCTAGGCTGGGCATGTCGTCTCTTTGCGGTGTTGCCATGACAAACTTGTTCGGGCGTTCAAAATTCTGTTCCTTCCTGCTCGCCGCCGCGCTGCTGCTGGCGGCGGGGCCTGCCTTTGCCGAAAAGCGCGTGGCGCTGGTGATGGGCAACGCCGCCTATCAGAACGTGCCGCGGCTGCCCAATCCCGTGAATGACGGCAACACCATTGCGACCACGCTGAAAGGCGCCGGATTCGACGTGGTGGAAAACCGCCACGACATGTCGGCCGCCGACACCCGCCGCGCGCTGCGCGACTTTGCCGATAGCGCCCGCGATGCCGACATTGCGGTGGTCTATTATGCCGGACATGGCATCGAGGTCGACGGCGGCAACTATCTGATTCCGATCGATGCCAGGCTCGAACGCGACACCGACGTCTATGACGAGGCGCTGTCGCTCGACCGCGTGCTGCTGGCCGTCGAGCCGGCCAAGAAGCTGCGCCTGGTCATCCTCGATGCCTGCCGCGACAATCCCTTTGCCAAGAACATGAAGCGGACCGTCGCTTCACGCGCGATCGGCCAGGGTCTTGCTAAGATCGAACCGACCAGCCCGAACCTGCTGATCGCCTATTCGGCGAAGGCCGGATCGACGGCGGCCGACGGCGACGGCACGAACAGCCCGTTCACTTTTGCGCTGTCGAAGCATCTCACCACGCCGGGCCTCGATGTGCGCCGTGCCTTCGGCTACGTCCGCGACGACGTGCTCAAGACCACCAACAACCGTCAGGAACCGTTCGTCTATGGATCGCTGGGCGGCGAAGACGTGCCGCTGGTTCCCGCGCCGAAAGTGGCGCCGCCGGCTCCTGCCGCCAATCCGCAGGCCGACATGCGCCGCGACTATGAACTCGCGCTGCAGGTCGGCAACAAGGCCGCGCTGAACGCCTTCCTCGCGCAATACCCGGACGGCTTCTATGCGAACCTCGCGAGGCTTCAGCTTGAAAAGCTCGCCGCGGAAGATGCCCGCGTTGTCGCCACCGAAAAGGCACGTGCCGCCGAGCAGGAGCGCGCGCGGCTCGCCGCCGACGGTGCGCAGAAGGCAGCACAAGCCAAGGCCGAAGCCGACGCGAGGGCTGCCGAGCAGGCCCGCGTCGCGGCCGAAAAGGCCAGGGACGCGGCGCAGGCGCAGGCTGCTGCCGCCGAGCAGAAGCGCGCCGAAGCCGAGAAGGTTGCGGCGGATACCAGGGTTGCCGCTGTGTCGCCTTCCGCCACGACCGACAAGCCCAACCTTGCCTCGCTGAGCACCGGCGCGCCGCAGGCCGACGTGACCAAGTCTCTGCAGGGGGAATTGCGCCGCGTCGGCTGCCTCACGGGCGAAGCCGACGGCAACTGGAATGCTGCCTCGCAGCGCTCGCTGTCGCTGTTCAACCGCTATGCCAAGACGAAGTTCGACACCAGGCTTGCGTCAGCCGACGCGCTCGACTCGATCAAGAGCAAGACCTCGCGGGTCTGTCCGCTGGTCTGCGAACACGGTTCCAGGGCGCAGGGCGATGCCTGCGTGAAGATCGTGTGCGCGGAGGGCTCGTTCCTCAACGACGACAATGAGTGCGAGAAGCGCCGCGAGAAAAAGCCGGTTACAACGCGCGAGCAGCCGGCACCGAGGCGGGCTCCCGCTGCTGCCGTCGCCGCGCCTTATGCGGCTCCGCAGGCCTCCGCCGGGCGATACCAGGGCAAGGATCCGAGCATCGGCGCCAACGGCCGTCCGCTCACGGGCCAGGAACGTCAACAGGGCTGCAGCTCGTTTGGCGCCGTCATGTCGGGCGTGTGCCCGTAGCGGCAGCTGCGCTCCAACATCAATCGAGCCCGCATCGGCCTTGCGAAAAGCGAGGCCGATTGCGTTCGATGGGACAGGGCGGGAAGAGCGCGCGCTTTCTTGCCCGCTAGGAGAAGGCGGCAACTTTCTAGATCGCGCTCGCGGCGATGTTCACCATCAGCGCCAGCAGCGCGGTATTGAACACGAAGGAGATGATGCCGTGCACGGTGGCGGTGCGGCGGATGATCCTGTCGGTGATCCCGACGTCGGAAACCTGCGCGGTCATGCCGATGACGAAGGAGAAGTAGACGAAGTCCCAGTAGTCGGCATGGTCGCGGGTGTCGCCGCTCGGAAACTGCAATCCGCCCGGCTTGGCGCCGCGGTAATATTCATGCGCGTAATGCAGCGCGAAGGTCGTATGCACCAGCGTCCACGACAGCGCGATCGTTATCACCGCAAGCGAGAGCCCCGGTCCGCTTTTCTTGCTGGCGCCGAGCTCGAACACGATGGCCGCGATGCTGGCAAGCGCGCCGAACTGCGTCACCATGAGGATCAGGATGCGGCCGTCGTCCTGCAGGATGGCCCTCGGCTTGATATGCTCGTGACCGCAGCGGTACATCATGATGTAAGCGAGCGCGAGATAGATCGTCGCGAACACGTCCCAGCCGACGAGGGCGCGCGTGACCAGCCGCCGGGATTCCGGCAGCAGGAAAAACACGACCAGCGCGACGCCCAGGGCAACAAAGGTGCGCGGCCGCGACACCACCACGCGCAGGAACATCGGCAGCTTGCGGAACCGGACAAGGCGCTGCTCGAACTCCTTGCCGCCGGCCATCGCTTCAGTCCTAGCTCTTCCGCTCGGCGACGAAGCGCGAGGTGGCGCGCAGCACGTCGCCGCGGCTGCCGAAGATTGCCAGCGCGGAATCGCCGCGCGCTAGAAGATCGCGGACGCGCTGCTTGGCGCCGTCGATGCCCAATTGGGTGACGAAGGTGGTCTTGCCGAGCGCCGCATCGGCGCCGGCCGGCTTGCCGAGCGCCGCCGCATCGCCTTCGACGTCGAGCAGGTCGTCGGCGATCTGGAAGGCCTCGCCGAGCGCGCGGCCGTAATCGTCGAGCGCCTGATATTCCTTTTGCGATGCCTGGCCGAGGATGGCGCCGGCGATGCAGCCATAGCGCAAGAGCGCGCCGGTCTTCATCTGCTGCAGCCGTGCCACGTCGACCGGTTCGCGGTCGCCGAAACGGCCTTCGCCGGCCAGATCGAGCATCTGGCCGCCGACCATGCCGCCGAGGCCGGAAGCACGCGCCAGCGCGCGCGTCAGCAGCAGCCGCACGGTGGGATCGCGATGGAGTTCGTCGCGGCTGATGATATCGAAGGCGAACGTCAGGAGGCCGTCGCCGGCGAGGATGGCGGTGGCGTCATCGGTCTTCTTGTGCAGGGTCGGGCGACCGCGGCGCAGGTCGGAATTGTCCATCGCCGGCAGGTCGTCGTGAATCAGCGAATAGCAGTGGATGCATTCCAGCGCGGCGCCCGCGAGCAGCGCCGCCTCGCGCGGCACGCCGAACACCGCCGAGCTCTCCGCCACCAGGAACGGCCGCAGGCGCTTGCCCCCGCCGAGGGTGGAATAGCGCATCGCCTCCATCAGCCGCTTCGGACGGGCGATCTCGTCGGGCATGAGCGTATCCGACAACAGCTGCGTCAGGAGCCGCTCGATGTCCTCGGCGGTCTGGTCCAGTCGCTTGGCAAAGTCGGCGGCGGCGATCGTCATTCAGAAAGGCTCCGAGAGTGGCGTGAGGGCTCGAATTCGGGGCGGACAATCGTTGATGGGGCGGGCTTCGTCAATCGCCCGGAGGCCACCTCATGGCGCCCAAAAAGGGCTGGAAAATCCGCCTGATGTCGTCACCATGGCATTTCCCCCGGGAGGCCGTGCGGCCCCTGATCTCAGAACCAGAAGTGTCCGTTTGCGCATCGTCCGCATCCTGTTCCTGATCCTGCTGGTGCTGTTGCTCGCCCCCTATCTGGTGGCGCCGTTCTATCGCGCCGGCCATCCGGTCTCGACGTTGATGGCCTGGCGCTGGCTGAAGGGCGCGCCGGTCAGCCGGCAATGGGTCGATCTCAGCGCGATGTCGCCATATCTGCCGCGCACGGTGGTGGGCTCGGAGGACGCGAAGTTTTGCAGCCATCGCGGCGTCGATTGGGATGCGTTGCGCGAGGTGATGGACGATGCCGAAGACGGCGAGGTGACGCGCGGCGGCTCGACCATCACCCAGCAGGTGGCGAAGAACCTGTTCCTGTGGCCGGGGCGCAGCGTGGTGCGCAAGGCGCTGGAACTGCCGCTGTCACTGTGGATCGACCTCGTGCTTTCCAAGCAGCGTATCCTGGAGATATATCTCAACATCGCCGAGCTCGGCCCGTCCGGGCAGTTCGGCGCGGGCTCGGGCGCGGCCTATGCCTTCGGCAAGCCGGCCTCGGACCTGTCGCCGCGCGAGGCGGCGCTATTGGCTGCGATCCTGCCCAATCCGGTCAAGCGCAGCGCCCGCAATCCCGGCCCCGGCGTACGCCGTCTGGCCGGCGTCTACATGGTGAGGGCGCAGGCCTCCTCGCTCCGACGCTGCTGGAGCGAAAATCGCGGTTTCTAGCCGATTTGGGGCCATTTTTACCCTCATCGGCCCTAGATTTACCGGAGCCCTTCCACTATAAGCGCCGCCATATCGGCATCTGGAGCCCGCGCTTTCATGAGCTGCGGGCCGTCTTATTTGGACGATGCCCCCGAGATACCCCTAGAGGATACCGACATGGCCGTTCCCCGCAGAAAAACCTCGCCTTCGCGCCGTGGCATGCGCCGCTCCGCCGACGCGCTCAAGAAGCCGACCTATGTCGAGGACAAGGATTCGGGCGAACTGCGCCGTCCGCACCACCTCGACCTCAAGACCGGCATGTACAAGGGCCGGCAGGTGCTGAAGCCCAAGAAGGAAGCGTAAGGCGGAAAGCCTCACGGCATCCACGACAGAAGCGGGCAAGTTGCGACCGCTGCCTGAATTCGGCCAACGAGTGCGTTAAGACGGCTCCCGAGGCGGGTGGATCTCCCGCACTCGGGATATGCGTTTCTCCCCTTCGCAGAGGGCCCTTGGCCATGGTCGGTTTTCCGCTGCTGCTGATTCCGCTCGCGGTCTACAATATCGTCGTGCTGTTGATGCGCGACGTTTCGCTCAGCGCGCCGGTGGTGACGCTGCCGCTGATGTCGGGCGCAGACTGGCCGATCTCGCTCGGCGACATCCTGCTCGCCCTTGCCGCGCTGCTGCTGCTCCTGGAGATCGTCAAGGGCGCCCGGCCAGGCGCGAAATATCTGATGGATCACCTGCTGTCGCTGATCGTGTTCGGCGCGGCCGCCGCGGAATTTCTGCTGCTGCCGAAGTTCGGCACCTCCATCTTTTTCCTGCTGTGCCTGTTTGCGATGGTCGATTTCCTCTCCGGCGTGACGTTGCGCCGGCGCCGCTACACGGCGGTGGCCGCCCCCGCGCCGGTTTCGAGGAAGGCCGCGCGCCAGGCCGAGCCGGAAGCCACCGTGCCCGCCCCTGCACCCGCTGCTCCCGCGCCGGCAGCGGTCCCTTCGGCCGCGTCCATCGCCGAATCGGTGCTGCTCGATCATCCCGAGCCGTCGATAGCGCAGCCGGCCGCACCCTTGCCGGGCAATGGCGCGCATCCCTCGCCGGGCAGTTCGCCGGCGCGCTGATCCGTCAGATGATCTGTTTGGTCCGTCGCGTCACGCTGCGCCGCTCGCAGAAGTGCGGTCCGTAGGCGGCCTGGGCGTCGGAAGGAGAGCCGCGGCGCAGGCAACGCGTCTGCGGCACGTGATCGGCCGTCGCAATCAGGTGCGTGAGAAAGCTCGCGTCGGCCCGGTTCAGCGGCACCGTCGGATGAACGTCCGGCTGGGCCGAGAGCGGCACGAGCGCAACCGAGGGGTTCGAGATCTCCACGAACTCCGCGTCGATGATCACTTCCGCTTGTCCTGTGCCTGTCATCGCTGACCTGTAACGTTTCGGGACGTTGAATCCGCCCTTAACGGTCCTTTCGCAAGAATTATGCCCCGGCGTGCCGGTTGTTCCTGCGATCTGCGAAACATGGTTTGCGGACTGTTAATCAACTTTACCTAGGGTCAACTCCGCGCATGGCCCTATCCTTGGGGTGGAGAATCACCCCGGGCTGCTGTCCCGAAACGAGGCGCCCCGATGTCCTCTGTCCCGCAAGCCTCCGAGATCCTTGCCTCGCTCGGGCAGGCCAGCTTCGTCTGGGACATAGGCAGCGACCGTCTCACCTGGAGCGACAATGCGGCCTCGGTGTTTGCCGAGATCCCTTCAGAACAGCTTTCGACCGGGGCCGAGTTCGCCAAGCTGATCGAGCCCGCCCGTTCCGTCCGCAATGACGCGCTGGTCCACGCGCCGCCGGCGCGAGCGGACGAGGGCGTGCCCTACCGCATCGAATATGGCGTGCGCGCCATGACGTCGATGCCGGTGATCTGGATCGAGGAGACCGGGGTCTGGTTTGCCGGCTCCGATGGGCGGCCCTGGCGCGCGCAGGGCGTCATGCGCGTCAACAATGAGCGGCACGCGCGCGACGAGCAGCTCTTGAAATTGTCGCGGCACGATCCCCTGACCGGCGAGTTGAACCGCACCCATCTGGTCGCAGCGCTCGCCGAGGCGATCGAGGAGAACACCCGCTACCGTTCGGCCTGCGCCTTCATGCTGATCGGCATCGACCATCTGGCCCGCGTCAACGACGCCTTCGGCTTCGATGTCGCCGACGCCGTGATCGCGGAAGTCGCTGCCCGCATCCGCGCCCGCCTTCGCGCCGGCGACGTGCTGGGCCGCTTCTCCGGCAACAAGTTCGGCCTGATCCTGAAGAACTGCACGGTCGACGACACCAACACCGCCGCCGAGCGTTTCCTCGCCGGCATCCGCGACGAAGTGGTGCCGACCAAATCCGGCCCCGTTTCGGTGACGGCCTCGATCGGCGCGGTCAGCGTGCCGCGCTATGCCCGCAATGCCGACGAAGCCATCAACCGCGCCCAGGAAACGCTCGATGCGGCAAAGCGCAGGCGTGCCGGCTCGTTCGGGCTGTGGCGGCCCAATGTCGAGCGCGACGCGCAGCGCCGCGTCAATATCCGCGTCACCGACGAAATCGTCACCGCGCTCAACGACCGCCGCATCGTGGCGGCCTTCGAGCCGGTGGTCGCCGCGCGCTCGCGCGAGCCTGCGTTCTACGAGTGCCTGGTGCGGATGGAGCAGGGCGACGGCCAGGTGTTGCTCGCCCCTGATATCGTGCCGGTCGCCGAACGGCTGGGGCTGATCCGTCTGGTCGATCATCGCATCCTGGAACTCGTCGTCGACGAACTGATCGCCTCGTCCAATGTGCAGCTCAGCCTCAACATTTCGCCGGAAACCACCATGGATCAGGATTGGTCGGCGACCATCGAGTCGCTGATGCGGGCCCATCCCGGCGTCGCAGAGCGGCTGATCGTGGAAATCACCGAGACGGTTGCGATCCAGGACATCGACGATATCAGGGGCTTCGTGACGCGGCTGAAGAACTTCGGCAGCCGGATCGCGATCGACGATTTCGGCGCCGGTTACACCTCGTTCCGGAACCTGCGCAAGCTCGGCGTCGATATCGTGAAGATAGACGGCGCCTTCGTGCAGAACATCGCCCGTTCGGCCGACGACCGTGCCTTCGTGCAGACGCTGATCGACCTCGCCCGCCGGCTCAACATCAAGACGGTTGCCGAATGGGTGCAGGACGAGGAAGCCGCCGTGATGCTGCGCGAATGGGGCTGCGACTACATCCAGGGCCGCTTGATCGGGCTTGCCTCGCCGGAAAGGCCGTGGGCGGCGGCGGCAGCAGCCGCGGTGCCGGCGGCGGGCTGATCCGTCGTTCCGGCGCAGGCCGGAACTCATAACCACAGCCGGAAAAAGATAGAGCACGCTGAGACCCCAGCGTGCTCATCAACTCCCATTTTGGGTATGGGCCCCGGCCTTCGCCGATGCGCTGAGATTTTCGCGAAACGTGGAGAGACGGACTACTCGTCCTTCTTCGGCTCCTTCGACATCCGCTCGAGACGCTCCTGCATCTCCTTCATCTGCTTGCGCAGGTCATCGATCTTGTTGTCATCCTCAGGCGTGGGCTCCGGCGCCTTCTCCGCCTCGCTCGACCCCATCCGCGGGGCGAACGGCATGAACTTGGAGAAAGACTGCTGGAACAGCTCCATGTTGCGGCGGACCTGTTCCTCGAGAGGAGCAAAGGGAGTACCGGCAAGAGCGCCTGCGATCTGCTTGCGGAATTTTTCCTGCTCTTGCGTCAGCGTCGCGATCGATTGCTCGAGATATTTCGGCACCACCATCTGCATGTTGTCGCCGTAGAAGCGGATCAGCTGGCGCAGGAACGTGGTCGGCAGCAGATTCTGCCCCGGCTTGTTCTCCTGTTCCATGATGATCTGCGCCAGCACCGAGCGCGTGATGTCCTCGCCGGTCTTGGCGTCGTAGACGAGAAAGTCCTCGCCTTCCTTCACCATCGCCGCGAGATCCTCGAGCGTCACATAGGTGCTCGTACCGGTATTATAGAGCCGCCGGTTAGCGTACTTCTTGATCGTGGTGGGTGTTTCGGATTTTGCCATGGGGTTCACACAGGACCAGCTGAGCGGGAACCCGACGGCCTTCGCCGCAGGGCCGATTGCAATGCATCGCAGCAAAGGTAAGCATTTTCAAAGGCCTTCGGCTACCGTTTTGTGCGGCACGGTTAACCCGAGGCCCGGAGCAAGGCTTGGGGACTGTTTGGGAAACCGATGCGCTCGGCTTTTTGAATGCGGCGCGGCGGGTTTTTGCTGCGCGGCGATTGACATGCCTCAACGACGTTAACAGGATAGGAACTAAGAGAGGCCTGCCGCTCTGGCCCGCCCGCCGGCAAGAAACCGACCCCAGAAAACCCAAACAGGAGATGTCCATGTCAGACGATGTCGTCATCGTCAGCGCCGCCCGCACCCCGGTTGGCAGCTTCAACGGCGCATTCGCCACCACCCCGGCGCACGACCTCGGCGCCATCGCCATCAAGGCTGCGCTGGAGCGGGCAGGCATCGAGCCGGGCCGCGTCTCCGAAGTCATCATGGGCCAGATCCTGACCGCGGCGCAGGGCCAGAACCCGGCCCGTCAGGCCTCGATCGCCGCCGGCATCCCGGTGGAAAGCCCGGCCTGGGGCGTCAACCAGCTCTGCGGCAGCGGTCTGCGCACGGTGGCGCTCGGTTACCAGGCCTTGCTCAACGGCGATTCCGAGATCGTGGTCGCCGGTGGCCAGGAATCCATGAGCATGGCCCCGCACGCGCAATATCTGCGCGGCGGCGTCAAGATGGGCGGCCTCGAGCTGGTCGACACCATGATCAAGGACGGCCTGTGGGATGCCTTCAACGGCTACCACATGGGCAACACCGCCGAGAACGTCGCCCGCCAGTGGCAGATCACCCGCGCCCAGCAGGACGAGTTTGCGGTCAAGTCGCAGCAGAAGGCCGAAGCCGCGCAGAAGGCCGGCAAGTTCAAGGACGAGATCGTCCCGGTCACCATCAAGACCCGCAAGGGTGACATCGTCGTCGACACCGACGAGTATCCGCGTCACGGCGCCACCATCGATGCGATGGCCAAGCTGAAGCCCGCTTTCGAGAAGGAAGGCACCGTCACCGCGGGCAGTGCGTCGGGCATCAACGACGGCGCTGCGGCCGTGGTGCTGATGACGGCCAAGCAGGCCGCCAAGGAAGGCAAGAAGCCGCTGGCCCGCATCGTGTCCTGGGCCCAGGCCGGCGTCGATCCCAAGATCATGGGCTCGGGCCCGATCCCGGCCTCCCGCGCCGCGCTCAAGAAGGCCGGCTGGAATATCGGCGACCTCGACCTGATCGAGGCCAACGAGGCTTTTGCGGCGCAGGCCTGCGCCGTCAACAAGGACCTCGGCTGGGACACCGGCAAGGTCAATGTCAATGGCGGTGCGATCGCGATCGGCCATCCGGTCGGCGCCTCCGGCGCCCGCGTGCTGGTGACGTTGCTGCACGAAATGCAGAAGCGCGATTCCAAGAAGGGCCTCGCCACGCTGTGCATCGGCGGCGGCATGGGCATCGCGATGTGCGTCGCACGTGACTAGGGCATAGCGTTTCCGAGCGAAGTGGGTACCGGTTCGCGTGAAGGAAACGCGTCAGGAAAAGAGCAACAGCATGGTGCGTTGCGTGATGAAAACATCATCTGGCAAACGCGGTTCAAGCTGATAAGAATGAAAATGCCCGGTCTCGCACCGGGCATTTTCGTCTCAAGCGCCTGTTTGAATCGGGTGTTTGAGACGCGTCAAAGGGCCGGGGCAATTCCGGTCTATGAGAAGACTGCAAGGAGGAGGAGACAGTATGGCACGTGTTGCATTGGTCACCGGCGGAACGCGCGGCATTGGCGCAGCCATCAGCAAGGCACTGAAGGCCGCCGGCTACAAGGTCGCGGCGAGCTACGCCGGCAATGACGCGGCGGCGGAGAAGTTCAAGGCGGAGACCGGCATTCCCGTCTACAAGTGGGACGTCTCCTCGTTCGACGCCTGCTCTGAGGGCATCAAGAAAGTCGAAGCGGACATCGGACCGGTCGACGTGCTCGTCAACAACGCGGGCATCACCAAGGACGGTGCCTTCCACAAGATGACGCTGGAGCAGTGGAGCGCCGTCATCAACACCAATCTCGGCTCGCTGTTCAACATGACGCGGCCGGTCATCGAGGGCATGCGCGCGCGGAAGTTCGGCCGCATCATCAACATCTCCTCGATCAACGGCCAGAAGGGCCAGTTCGGCCAGGTCAATTATTCCGCAGCCAAGGCCGGCGACATCGGCTTCACCAAGGCGCTCGCGCTGGAGAACGCCAGGGGCGGCATCACGGTGAACGCGATCTGCCCCGGCTACATCAACACCGAGATGGTGCAGGCCGTGCCGAAGGACGTACTGGAAAAATCGATCCTGCCGCAGATCCCGATCAACCGGCTCGGCGAGCCCGAGGAGATCGCGCGCGCGGTGGTGTTCCTGGCCGCGGACGAGGCCGGCGCCATCACCGGATCGACGCTTTCCATCAATGGCGGGCAGTACATGGTGTGACGGTTTCACGCCGTCATAGCCTTCGACAAACGCGAAGCGTTTGCGCAGGCAAGCGATAGCGACGAAGCAATCCATTTTCGCTATGGAGGGAAGATGGATTGCTTCGCTTCACTCGCAATGACGATCTAGAATGTCTCCCCGCACGGCCACGCTGGTTGGACTGACGGCGATCCTGATGTGGTCGCTGCTCGCGGTCCTCACGGTCGCGACCGGAAGAATTCCGGCCTTTCAGCTCGCGGCGATGACCTTTGCGATCGGCGCGCTGGTGGCGTTCGCGAGCTTCCTCTTTCGGCCTGCTGCGTTCGGCGCCCTGAAGCAGCCGCTTGTTGCCTGGGTCGTCGGCGTCGGCGGCCTGTTCGGCTATCATGCGCTGTACTTCCTCGCGCTGCGCTTCGCCCCGCCGGCGGAAGCCGGGCTCCTCAATTATCTCTGGCCGCTCCTCATCGTGCTGTTCTCCTCGTTCCTGCCGGGCGAGCGATTGCTGGCCCATCACATCATCGGCGCGCTGCTCGGCCTGGCCGGCACGGTGCTGCTGCTGATGGGCGGCGGCAGCAGCGGCTTTGAGGCCGGCCAGTTGCCCGGCCTGGCCGCGGCTTTCATCGCTGCCTTTGTCTGGGCGTCCTATTCGGTGATGTCGCGGCGGCTCAAGGCAGTGCCGACCGATGCGGTCGCAGGCTTTTGTCTCGCCACCGCGATCCTCGCCGCCATCGTGCACGTCCTGGTCGAGAAGACGGCCTGGCCGGAAACGCCGGCGCAATGGCTTGCCATTGTCGCGCTTGGCGTCGGCCCGGTGGGCGCGGCGTTCTTCACCTGGGACATAGGCATGAAACGCGGCGACATCCGCGTGCTGGGCGCGGCCTCCTACGCCACGCCGCTGCTCTCGACCGCGTTCCTGATCCTCGCGGGCTTTGCCAAGCCCACTGCAACCGTCGCGACGGCCGCAATCTTGATCGCCGGCGGCGGCCTGATCGCGGCGAAGGATATGTTCCGGCTTCGTTGACTACGCGGGCGCCCAATCCTTTGCCGCCAGCTCGAACTTCGCAAATTCGAATCCCGGCGCCACGGTGCAGCCGACCAGCGTCCAGTCGCCGGTCGATTCGGCCGCCTGCCAGGCGCCCGCCGGCACGATCGCCTGAGGCCGCTCGCCGGCTGCGACATCGGCGCCGAGCGCGACGGCGTGCGGCGCGCAGCCTTCATTGGCAATGCGCAGCGTCAGCGCAGCTCCCGAATAGTAATGCCAGACCTCCACCGCATCGATGCGGTGCCAGTGCGAGCGCTCGCCGCGTGTCAGAAGGTAGTAGATCGCAGTCGAACACGCGCGGCCCTGCGCGTCGGTGCGAACGTCACGGAAGGTCTCGCGGTAATAGCCGCCCTCGGGGTGGGGCTTGAGCTCGAGCCGCGCAATGATGTCGGCGGCTGTTGTCATGGTCAGGACTTGTTCTTGCGCTCGCGCAGCTCGCCGAACACGTCGGAGGGGTTCGCGCCCTTCATGTGCAGCGCTGCGGCGACGGCGGGATCGTCGGCGCGCAGGAATACGTTGGACTTCTTCTCCTCGCCGAGCTTGACCGGGATCGTCGCCTTGTTCTGCGCCCGCAGCCTCGCAACCTCTTCGGCGCGCGCCTTCAGTGCGGGATTGCCGCCATCGACCGTCAGCGCGAACTTGACGTTCGAGGCGGTATATTCGTGGCCGCAATAGAGGCTGAAATCATCGGGCAGGGCGCGCAGCTTCAGGAGCGAGTCCCACATCATCGGATGCGTCCCCTCGAACACGCGACCGCAGCCGATCGAGAACAGCGTGTCGGCGGCGAACACCGCCTTCTCCTTGTCGAAGACGTAGGCGACATGATCGAGCGTGTGACCCGGCACCTCCAGCACCCGCGCCAGCAGATTGCCGATCTTGACCACATCGCCATTGGCGACGCGCAGATCGACGTCGGCGATCGCCGCCTTTTTGTCATGCGGAGCGACCACGCGGCATTTGTATTTCTGCTTCAGTTCTGCGACGCCGCCAACATGGTCGTGGTGGTGGTGGGTGATCAGGATGTCGGTCAGCGCCCAGTTCTCCTGCGCCAGCGCCTTCAGGATGGGGGCAGCTTCCGGCGCGTCGATCGAGGCGGTCGCCCGGGTTTCGGTGTCGTGGATCAGATAGCCGAAATTGTCGGACAGGCAGTTGAATACGCGAATTTCGGCAGCCATGATCTCTCCACGCGCTTTTGTCCGAGCCGCCCAAGAGATATGGCGTTAACGCTCCTGCGGCAATGCCAATTTGAGCGCTTCGCGCGTGATCTTGCCGTGATAGATTGTCGACATGGACGTGATCGATCTCCGCGATTTCTATTCGCAGCGCCTCGGCATCGTGGCGCGACGGCTGATCAATCGCGGCATCCATGCCTGCTGGCCGAATGCGGAGGGCCAGCGCGTGCTCGGCATCGGCTATCCGACGCCCTATCTTGGCCTGTTCCGCGACAACAGCGAGCGCTGCATCGCCTTGATGCCGGCGGCCCAGGGCGTGCTGAAATGGCCAACCGGGCGTCCCGCGCTGGCAGCCCTTGTCGATCAATTCTCGCTGCCGCTGCCGGAGGCCTCGTTCGACCGCATCCTGCTCGTGCATGCGCTGGAAATGTGCGACGATCCGGAAAACCTGTTGCGCGAAATCTGGCGGGTCCTGGCCCCCTCGGGGCGCATGATCGCGATCGTTCCGAACCGCCGCGGGGTGTGGACGCGCACCGACAACACGCCGTTCGGCCATGGCCGCCCCTATTCGCGGGCGCAGATCACGCAACTGCTGCGGCACACCTGGTTCACGCCGGCGTCATGGGGCGAGGCGCTGTTCATGCCGCCGGTGGCCAACAGCTGGTTTCTGCGTTCGGCGATGGCCTGGGAGCGTGCCGGCGAAGCGCTGTCGATGCCGCTTGCCGGCGTGCATATCGTGGAAGCCACCAAGCAGGTCTATCGCGCGCTGCCGGCGCATCGCGAGCGCGTGCGGCTGATCCCCTCATTGCAGCCGGTGCTGGTGCCTTCGCCAAGCACGCGGGGCTAGCTGTCATCCGCGTCTGAGGTCGTCCTTTGTCGGGACGCCGGAGAGCCCGACTTCAAAGAAACTTCAAAGAAGACATCAAAGAAAAGGTGGGCACGCTTGCGCTTTGCCCACCCTGCAATGCCGGACGCGAAGCCTGCGCTGCTTACTCGCCGCCGAGATCCTCACCGGAGCCGGCGGGCGCGGCGCCGGCCATGTTGTCCGGGCGCGGGCCGCCATGCGGCCGGCGGCGCCGTCGAGGATAGCGCTCGCCGCCACCGCCTCCGCCACCACCTTCAAAATTGCGCTCGCCGCCATTGATCTGCGGCTGCGGGCCGGTGATGAAGGATGGCAGGCGATCGACGCTGTCGGCGACCTGCGGCTGGGGTTGCTGCGGTTGCGGCTGCGGCTGGTACTGCGGCTGTGGCCGGTGCTCGCGATCGCCGCGATGCTCGCGCGGCTGCTGGTGATCGCGCTGATAGGGCTGCTGGTCGCGGTCGCGCTGGCTGTTGTCGCGCATATAGGGCTGCGGTTGCTGCTGCTGAGGCACGAAACCGGGCTCCTGTCCGAACGGCGAGAAGCCGTCACCGTCATCCTCGCCTTCGTCCATCGACATGTCGTTGTCGGGACGCGGCTGCTGTTGATGCTGCGGCTGGTTCTGCCGGAACTGCTCCTGGGCAGCGGCGATGAGGCGGAAATAGTGTTCGGCGTGCTGATAGTAGTTCTCGGCGGCGACCGGATCTCCGGAAGAGCGCGCATCGCGAGCGAGCTGGACGTATTTTTCGGCGACGTGGGAAGCGGTACCGCGGATCTTGATGTCGGGTCCGTTGGATTCGTAGACCCGGGTCATCGGATTCTGGCCGCGCCGGTTCTGATTGTTGTTGTTATTCCGGTTACGCATCCGCTTGTTGTTTTGACCGTTTCTCATGTGTCGCCTTTATTCCAGCCCTAATAAGTTACTTGGATCGTCGAAGTCCGTTTGGATTGCTCGTCTATGGCAGCGCGCAGGTTCGCGTACACCGAATCACGGTGCCGCCGGAAACCCTGACGCTTTCGCCAACATTCGCGTTCAACAAAGACGCGTTCCCCAACCGCCAGCGCTCATCGCCGGCGACCAATCATTCACCTTGTCGAAACAAGCCCAGCTCTGTTGCGTAAGTCTTCAAGCGCAATATCAGGCTTTCGTTCGCTTTGCGGTCGGGAGCAGCACAGCTACAGCCATTGCGCTCAAGAGACCTTTGCGTTTTGGAACCGTTGATCGGCGGGGCTTAAAGTGCCTGGTGGTTTCCTCCCGCATCTCAAGCGGGGCCAGCCAGCAAACCCTGTACCGATGTTGTGGCCGGAACGTAGTCGTTCCCGGGGCCAATTCCAAGAGGTTTTTTTGCGTTCCAATAGGACTTTATCGGGACATTTTGCGGGCCCCGACGGCCCTTGGAATGCCTGCCAGATCGGCCCTGGCAGGCCCCTGGGGCGTCAGGCTCGCCTGCGTCATCAAAGCTTCAATCTGGGCCGCCTGGCCCTGGCCCGCCTCTACAACCAGCGCGGCGCCATGGTTAAGGATTCGCGCAGCCTGGGGGATCAGGGCGCGGTAGGCATCGAGCCCGTCGGGCCCGCCATCGAGGGCCTTTGCGGGATCGTGGTCGCGCACCTCGACCGCGAGGCCCGCAATGTCGCCTGATCGGACATAGGGCGGATTCGACACGATGAGATCGAACGGGCCGGTGAGTTCCGACGCATAGTCGCAACGGAGGAAGCTCGTGCGATCGGTGAGCCCCAGGCGCGCCGCGTTGCCATGCGCCGTGTTTAGCGCCTCCTGCGAAATGTCGGTGCCGATGCCGACGGCGCCCGGCAATTCGGACAACAGCGCGAGTAGGATCGCGCCGCTGCCGGTGCCGAGATCGGCAACACGCGGTCTCGGATTGGCCGATCCCGCGCGCAGCATGTCCAGCGCGAGCTCCACCACCGTCTCGGTGTCCGGCCGTGGCACCAGCGTTGCCGGCGACAGCGAAAGCCGCAGTCCCCAGAATTCCCTGTGGCCGACAATGCGCGCGACCGGCTCGCCGGCGAGCCGGCGGCGTGCGAGAGCGTCGATGCGACGCGATTCCTCTGTCGAAAGCACGCGATTCGCCGCTGCGATCATGCCGGTGAGATCGAGATCGAGCGCATGGCCGACCAGGAGGCGCGCGTCGAGTTCGGCGGAGTCGACTCCGGCGGACTGAAGGCGCGTTGCAAGCGCGCGCCGCGTGGTCTCGATCGTGGGACCAGTCATCTGTCGTCCCGGCGCAGGCCGGAACGCATACGCCGCGGCTCATCGATAGTGGAAGTTGGAGTTGCCTTTTTGCGCAACGACTCTCGCCCGTGGCTTTGGGTCCGGGCCTGCGCCGGGACGACCGCAATCATGCCGCCGCGCCCTGCGCCGCCAGCTGCGCGGCCTGGTGTTCCGTGGTCAGTGCGTCGACCAGTTCGCCCAGCGCTTCGCCCGAGATCACCTGCGGCAGCTTGTAGAGCGTCAGATTGATGCGGTGGTCGGTGACGCGGCCTTGCGGGAAATTATAGGTGCGGATGCGCTCGCTGCGGTCGCCCGATCCGACCTTTTCCTTGCGGTCGGCCGAGCGCGCCGCGTCCTGGCGCTGCCGTTCGGCATCGTAGATGCGCGAGCGCAGGATGTTCATGGCCGACGCCCGATTCTTATGCTGCGAACGGCTGTCCTGCATCATCACCACGATGCCGGTCGGGATGTGGGTGATGCGGATCGCCGATTCCGTCTTGTTGACGTGCTGGCCGCCGGCGCCGCCCGCGCGCATGGTCTCGATCCGCAAGTCCTGGTCCTTGATGTCGACGTCGACATCCTCGACCTCGGGCAGTACGGCCACCGTTGCCGCCGAGGTGTGGATGCGTCCCTGCGTCTCCGTGTCGGGTACGCGCTGCACACGGTGCACGCCGGATTCGAATTTCAGCTTGGCAAACGCGCCGCGGCCCTGCACTTCCGCGATGATTTCCTTGAAGCCGCCGACGGTGCCTTCACTTGCCGAGATCACCTCGACCTTCCAGCCCTGCAGATTGGCAAAGCGCTCATACATGCGGAACAGGTCGCCTGCGAACAGCGACGCCTCGTCGCCGCCGGTGCCGGCACGGATTTCCAGAACGACGTTGCGGTCGTCCATGGCGTCCTTGGGCAACAGCGCGAGGCGGATTTTCTGCGCGAGCTCGTCGCGCCTTGCCTGCAGATCGACGCGCTCGGCTTCCGCCATGCCGCGCATTTCCGCATCCGTTGCGGGATCGGCGAGCAGCGCCTCGGCGCCGGCGAGCTCGGCCTGCACGCCGCGATAGGACTTCACCGCCTCGATCAGCGGATTGAGGTCGGCAAGCTCGCGGGTGATCTGCACATAGCGGTCGGAACCGACCTGGCCGAGCAGCTCGTTTTCGAGCGCGGCGTGGTGGGCGAGCAGGATGTCGAGTTTGGCTTCGGGCAGCATGGCAGTTCTCAAAATAGCAGAAAAGGCGGAGGAGGCGGAGCGGGAGCGCGCCCGCTACAACGACAACCCCTCGGCTTCCGCGAATTCGGTCAGCTTCTGCCGGACCGAAACGGTTCCGGAGGGTGCGTCGAGCAGCGGCGTGATCATCGCTTCGGCCTTCTTGGCGTCGAGGTCGAGGATCATCGCCTTCACCGGGCCGTGCGCGGTCGCCGACAGCGAAAGCGAGCGATAGCCCATGGCGATCAGCGCCAGCGCGCCGAGCGGCTTTGAGGCCATCTCGCCGCATAGTGACACGCCCTTCTTCGCGGCGTTGGCCTTGCGCACGATGTCGCGCAGCGCACGCAGGATCGGCGTCGACATGGTGTCGAAGCGCTCCGACACCTTTGCGTTGCCGCGATCGACCGCGAACATGAATTGGAACAGGTCGTTCGATCCGACCGAGACGAAATCGACCTTCTTCAGGAGTTCGTCCATCTGGTAGAGCAGCGCCGGCACCTCGACCATGGTGCCGATGTCGATGCGCTCCGGCAGCGAATGGCCGTGCTGGCGCAGATAGGTCAGCTCGCGCTCGACGATCGCCTTGGCGGCGTCGAACTCGGAGACTTCCGAGATCATCGGGAACATGATCTTCAGCGAACGTCCGCCGCCGGCACGCAAAAGCGCGCGAATCTGGCCGCGCAACAGGCCCGGCCGGTCGAGCCCGAGGCGGATCGCACGCCAGCCGAGCGCCGGATTTTCCTCGATGACCGTCTCCATATAGGGCAGCGCTTTGTCGCCGCCAATATCCAGCGTGCGGAAGGTGACGGGCTTGTCGCCGGCCGCATCGAGCACGGAGCGGTAGAGCGCGAGCTGGTCGGAGGAGCGCGGCAGGGTCGGGCTCACCATGAACTGCAGCTCGGTGCGAAACAGGCCGATGCCGGCGCTGCCGGTGTCCTCGATGTGCGGGAGGTCGATGACGAGGCCCGCGTTGATCAGGAGCTCGACCTTCTGGCCGTCCTTGGTCTTGCAGGGCAGGTCGCGCAGCGCCGAATATTGCGCCTGCCGCCGCGCGCGCAGGCGGACCCGCTCGGCATAGGCCGATTCGATTTCGCCGGACGGACGTACATAGATCGAGCCCGAGGTGCCGTCGACGATGATGGCATCTCCTGGGTCGGCGATGCCCGGCGCGTTCGGCACTTCGCCGACGGCGGGAATGCCGAGCGCGCGCGCCACGATAGCGACGTGCGAATTGGCGGTGCCCTCTTCCAGCACCAGGCCGCGCAACCGCTTGCGGTCATAGTCGAGCAGCGCCGCGGGACCCATCGCGCGCGCGATCAGGATCGCATTGTCGGGCAGCTGTTCCCGGGACGGCGCGTGGTCGCGGCCGACCAGCTGGCGCATCAGCCGGTGTCCGAGATCCTCGAGGTCGTGCAGCCGCTCGCGCAAATAAGGGTCGGTCGAGCGCAGCATGCGCGCACGGGTATCGGACTGCACGCGTTCGACGGCGGCTTCCGCCGTGAGGCCGGTGCCGACGGCCTCGTGCAGCTTGTGCGACCAGCCGGCGTCGTTGGCGAACATCCGGTAGGCCTCCAGCACGTCGCGGTGCTCGCCGCCCTCGGCGACATCGCCCCGTTCGAGCATGCGGTCGAGGTCGGCGCGCAGCTTGAGCAGCGCCACGTCGAGCCGCTTGACTTCCTTGGGCAGGTCCTCGGCGATGTAGTCCTTGATGACCACGCGAGGCTCGTGCAGCACGACATGGCCGAGCGCGATGCCCTCCGACAGCACGCTGCCGCTCTTGTGCAGGGAATGCCGCGCTGCGGGCTCGGCTCCGGGCTGGGCCAGCGCCGACAGTTCGCCCGAGGCGATCATCTCCGCCAGCACCATGGCGGTGGTCTGCAGTGCCTCGACCTCCTCCTCGACATAGGTGCGCTTGGCGCGGTTCTGCACGACAAGCACGCCGAGCGTGTTGCCGGCGCGCAGGATCGGCACGCCAAGGAAGGAGTGGTAGATCTCTTCGCCGGTCTCCGGGCGGTAGGAGAAGGCCGGGTGGCTCTGGGCGTCCGAGAGATTCAAGGGCGTCGCTTCGCTGGCGACGAGGCCGACCAGGCCTTCATGCGCGCTCAGCACCGTGCGGTGTACGGCTTCGCGCTTCAGGCCTTCGGTGGCGTAGAGTTCGAGCGTGTTGTCGACGCGCAGCACGTAGCAGGAGCAGACCTCGGCCACCATGTTGGCCGCGATCAGCACCACCACCTTGTCGAGGCGCTCCTGTGCGGAGACTTGCTCCGCCATGGTTTCGCGGAGCCGTCTCAGCAAGACGCGGGGACCTCCCGACGCGCTCCGCATGATCAGCCAATCCTCCCCCGCAGCGCCAGCCCGCCGCCTGGCGGGCCACTGGCGTAATACTCGGACAAAACAACAATTTTATTCATTTCGGCACCGATGCGAGCCCCATCCCGGCCGAATCGGGAACAGCAAAACTGTGGCACAGTTCGCAGGCGCTCACCTATCAGGCCGTATAACCAATGGAAGGCGGTTTTGCCAAGCAAAACGCCTGCCAAGGGCAATAACGTCTCTGTGGGACCGATGCTGCGACCGCTAAGAGAAAGTTCTTCTAGACCTGGTCGAGTCCGTAGAGCGTGTGCAGCGTACGCACCGCCAGCTCCGTATAGGCGGCATCGATCAGCACCGAAAACTTGATCTCCGAGGTCGTGATCGCGCGAATGTTGATGTTGCGCCCGGCCAGCGCCGAGAACGCCTGCGCCGCCACGCCGGCATGGCTGCGCATGCCGCTGCCGATCACCGAGACCTTGGCGACGTCGGTCGCGCTGTCGAGCCGGGCATAGCCGATCTTGGCCTTCGAAGCGGTGATGGTTTCCTTCGCGCGGTTGTAGTCCGCGGCCGGCACCGTGAAGGTGAGGTCGGTGGTCTTGCCGTCCTCGGAGACGTTCTGCACGATCATGTCGACATTGATGTTGGCCTGTGCCAGCGGGCCGAAGATTGCGGCCGCAACGCCCGGCTTGTCCTCGATCTGGCGCACGGAAATCTGCGCCTCGTCCTTGGAGAAGGCGATGCCGGTGACGACGTGGCTTTCCATGATTTCCTCCTCGCTGCAGATCAGCGTGCCCGGCGGCTGGTTGGCGTGCGGGTCGATGTCCTCGGGCTTGTCGAAGCTGGAGCGCACGAAGACGCGTACGTTGTGCACCATGCCGAGTTCCACCGAGCGCACCTGCAAGACCTTGGCGCCCTGCGAGGCCAGCTCGAGCATGTCCTCGAACGCGATCTTGTCGAGCCGTCGCGCCTTCGGCACCACGCGCGGATCGGTCGTGTAGACGCCGTCGACATCGGTATAGATGTCGCAGCGGTCGGCATGGATGGCGGCGGCAACCGCCACCGCCGAGGTGTCGGAGCCGCCACGGCCGAGGGTGGTGATCCGGTTTGTCTGCGGGTTGACGCCCTGGAAGCCGGCGATGACGGCGACCTCTTTGCGGTCCTTGAAGCGGTTGATGATCTCGCTTCCGTCGATCTCGAGGATGCGCGCGGAGGCGTGCGCATCGCTGGTCTTGATCGGGATCTGCCAGCCCTGCCAGGAGCGGGCCTGGATGCCCATGCCCTGCAGCACGATCGCCAGCAGGCCCGACGTCACCTGCTCGCCCGACGCCACCACGGCGTCATATTCCCGCGCATCATGCATGGGAGAGGCTTCGGTGCACCAGGCCACCAGCTCGTTGGTCTTGCCGGCCATCGCCGACACCACCACGGCCACGTCGTGGCCGGCATCGACCTCGCGCTTTACATGGCGGGCGACGTTGCGGATACGGTCGATATTGGCGACGGACGTGCCGCCGAATTTCATCACGAGGCGGCTCATGACGACGCGTGTATTCCCTTTGGATAAGGATAAGTTAGGAACCTGCGCTCAAACCGGGAGCACAGTCACCGAAAGGCGCGTATACATAGCGGCGCGGCCGGGGGCAAGCGGGTTCCTGCAGGGGCGCCGGGCCGCCATCCCGGGCCGTGGCGCAGGCGCTGCCGCACAGGGGTAACCGAGGTAAAGCGTATGGGCCGTTATATCGACGACATCCTGCAGCCGGGGGAGAAGGTGCTGTATTCGACCAACGCCCACTGGGTATTCTTCGGCCCTGCGATCCTGCTCTGGATCCTGGCCGCCGTGTTTCTCATTCTGTCCCGGATGGTGCCGGCGGGAAGCCCGCTGATCGTGGTATGCTGGGCGCTGGCGGCAATCGTGGCTCTGTTCGCGTTGTACAGGACCGTAACGGCCTGGTTTCACCGCTGGACCACCGAGACCGACGTGACCAATCTGCGCGTCGTGCACAAGACCGGATTCATCTCGCGCAAGACGTTCGAGATGAGCCTCGACAAGGTCGAAAGCGTCGATGTCACCCAATCCATCATGGGCCGCCTGTTCGACTATGGCGACGTCACTATCATGGGCGTCGGTGAAGGCAGGGAAACCATCGCCACGATCGCCTCGCCGCTGGCCTTCCGCAACGCCATCACCGCGCGATAGAGTTACCCTGACATGTCCATGAGTTCTTCAGGCGCCACGGGACCCACGGTCGATCCGGCCGAGGTTGCAAAATTCTCCAAGCTGTCGGCCGAGTGGTGGGACCCCAAGGGCAAGATGGCGCCGCTGCACAAGATCAATCCGCTGCGGCTCGCCTATATCCGGGACGCTGCGTGCCGCAAATTCTCGCGCAATGCGCGCAGCCTCAACTGCCTCTCGGGCCTGCGCATGCTCGACATCGGCTGCGGCGCGGGGCTGTTGTGCGAGCCGTTTACGCGGCTGGGCGCGCAGGTGATCGGCATCGATCCGTCCGCGACCAATATCGCGGCTGCAAAACTGCACGCCGAGAAGGGGCACCTGTCGATCGACTACCGCTGCACCACGGTCGAGGAGATCGACCACCGCGAACGCTTCGACATCGTGCTTGCCATGGAAGTCATCGAGCATGTCACCGACGTCGGCATGTTCCTCAATCGCTGTGCGGCGATGCTCAAGCCCGGCGGGCTGATGGTGGTCTCCACCATCAATCGCAACTGGAAGAGCTTTGCGCTCGCCATCGTCGGCGCCGAATACGTGCTGCGCTGGTTGCCGCGCGGCACCCATGAATGGAACAAGTTCGTCACCCCCGACGAACTCGCCCGCCATCTTGCCGCCAGCAAGCTTGCGATCACCGAGGAGACCGGCGTGGTCTACAGTCCCCTCGCCGACAGATGGGGCCTCTCCGCCGACATGGACGTCAACTACATGGTCGTGGCGGAGGAGATGTGAGGCGCAGCCGCCAACCGTCGTTCGGGGGCGCGAAGCGACCGGAACGACAATCAATGGAATGAAGATGTCAAAGCTGAGCGACGCCACCCGCAGCAAGCTGAGATCAATCTCCACGGCCACGGTGGCGACCGCGCTGTTCAAGCGCGGCTTTCGCATCCAGATGATCCAGGACGTGCATCCGCTCAGCGCGGATCAGCCGACGCTGGTGGGCGAAGCCTTCACGTTGCGCTACATGCCGGCACGCGAGGACCTCAACAAGATCGACGTTTTCCGCGACCGCGCGCACCCGCAGCGCAAGGCGGTCGAGGAATGCCCGCCCGGCGCCGTGCTTGTCATGGACAGCCGCAAGGACGCGCGTGCGGCCTCGGCCGGCGCCATCCTGGTGACGCGGCTGATGAAGCGCGGCTGTGCAGGCGTCGTCACCGACGGCGGCTTTCGCGATTCCGCTGAGATCGCAAGGCTCGGCTTTCCCGCCTATCACCACCGGCCGAGCGCGCCGACCAATCTCACATTGCATCAGGCCATCGAGATCAACGTGCCGATCGGCTGCGGCGAAGCACCGGTATTTCCCGGCGACGTCATCCTCGGCGATGCCGACGGCGTAATCGTGATCCCCGCCCATCTCGCCGACGAGATCGCGGAAGAGACGTTCGAGATGACCGCATTCGAGGACTTTGTCACCGAGGAGGTGCAGAAGGGCCGCAGCATCCTCGGCCTCTATCCGGCCACGGACGAGAAGACGCTGGTTGATTTCGCGGCTTGGCGGAAGAAGAACGGCAGATAGAGCATGATCCGGAAAAGTGTGAAGCGGTTTTCCGAGAAGATCATGCTCAAAGAAAGCGTGCCAGTTTCACAGCATCCCCGGCCGGAACAGCTTGCGATATCTTCGCGTTTCCTCGCCGGAAATCATGAACTCGCCGTCACCGCGATAATGGATCGTCTTCGGCAGCTTCGGTGAAGTCGCCACATGCGCCTTCACCACCTCGAACACGAAGACGTTGTATTTGTCCACCCAGGCCGCATCCGCAAGGGTGCATTCGAAATTGGCGTAGCATTCCTCGATCAGCGGCGCGCGGACATGGGTGCCCGGTTTGGCCGTAAGGCCGAACTCGGCAAACTTGTCGATATCGTGCCCCGAGGTGTTGCCGATCCTCACCACGGTCTCGGCGATGTCGACGGTCGGGATATTGATCACGCACTGCCGGCTCTTGCGGATCAGGCCATGGCTGTGGTTGGCGCCCGAGATCAGGCAGCCGACCAGCGCGGGCGAGAATTCCATGACCATGTGCCAGCCCATGGTCATGATGTTGGTCTCGTTCCCGTGAGCGGAACTGACCAGCACGATCGGTCCCGGCTCGAGGAAGCGGCGCACATTGTGGACGGGGAAATCGACTTTCCTGTAGCGCCGCATTCGCGCCTCCGATTCCGCGGCTAGGCCTCCGCCGCGTCTGCCATTCCGACCGCCCATAGCGCAAAGGCGTAGACGATTGCCACCTCGTCGAGGCGGTCGAAGCGGCCCGACGCGCCGCCATGGCCGGCACCCATGTTGGTGCGCAGCAGCACCGGGCCGCCGCCTCGCATCGTCGCGCGCAGGCGCGCAATCCATTTGGCCGGCTCCCAATAGGTGACCCGCGGATCGGTCAGCCCGCCCATCGCCAGGATCGCGGGATAGTCCTTGGGCGCGACGTTGTCGTAGGGCGAGTACGACAGGATGGTGCGAAAATCCTTCTCGCTCTCGATCGGATTGCCCCATTCCGGCCACTCCGGCGGCGTCAGCGGCAGGGTGTCGTCGAGCATGGTGTTGAGCACGTCGACGAACGGCACCTCGGCGACGATGCCGGCAAACAATTCGCCGGCGCGGTTGGCGACCGCGCCCATCAGCATGCCGCCGGCGCTGCCGCCATGGCCGACGATGCGCCTGGTGCCGGTGTATTTTGCATCGATCAGCGCGCGCGCCGCGGCGGCGAAATCATCGAAGGTGTTGGTCTTCTTCTCGCGTTTGCCGTCGAGATACCAGCCCCAGCCCTTGTCCGAGCCGCCGCGGATATGGGCGATGGCATAGACAAAGCCGCGATCGACCAGCGACAGCCGGTTGGCATTGAAGGAAGCCGGCATGGCATGGCCGTAGGAGCCGTAGCCATAGAGCAGCAGCGGCGCGCGTCCGTCGCGCGCAAGGGTTTTCCTGTGCAGGATCGACACCGGCACTTCGGCGCCGTCGTGCGATGTCGCCATGATGCGGGTGGTGACGTAATCAGCCGGGTCGTGGCCTGACGGAATTTCCTGCCGCTTGCGCAGCACCCGCGTCCGCTTCGCCATGTCGTAGTCATAGACCTCCGACGGCGTCGTCATCGACGAATAGGAGAAGCGCAGGTTGGTGGTGTCGAACTCGTAGCCGCCCATGGTCTCGAGCGAGTAGGCGGCCTCGTCGAAGGCGATGGCATGCTCCTCGCCCGTCCTGAAATCGCGGATCACGATCGTCGGCAGCGCATGCGCGCGCTCCAGCCGCACCATGTGGTGGGCATAGAGCTCGACGTCGAGCACATAAATTCCTTCGCGGTAGGGGATCAGGTCGCGCCAGCTCTCGCGCCCCGGCGAGGCGAGCGGCGCGGTGACGACCTTGAAGTCGATCGCGCCATCGGCATTGGTGAGAATATAGAGTTCGTCGCCGCGGTCGTTGGCCGAATATTGCACGCCTTCCTGGCGCGCTGCGATCAGGCGCGGCGGTGCATCGGGATCGGCGAGGTCGATCAGGCGCTGCTCGGAGGTTTCGTGGTCGCCGCCGGCAATCACGCAAAAGCGGTTGCTCGAGCTTTCGTGCAGATGGGTGAACCAGCCGGAGTCCGGTTCCTCATAGACCAGGACGTCGTCGGCCTGCTTGGTGCCGAGGCGATGCCGCCAGACCTGCATCGGGCGATGGTTGTCGTCGAGCTTGACGTAGAAAAAGCTCTTGGCGTCCTTGCTCCAGACCGCCGTGCCGTCGGTCTCTTCGACGATGTCCTCCAGGTCCTTGCCCGTCGCCCAGTCGCGTACGCGGATGGAAAAATATTCCGAGCCTTTGGTGTCGGCGCTCCAGGCCTGCAATTTGTGATCCGGCGAATGACGGCTGCCGCCGAACCTGAAGTATTTCCAGTCCGCCGCCAGCGCATCGCCGTCGAGCACGATCTCGGCCTCGCCGCCGCTGCGCGGCATGCGCCCGAACATTTCGTGCTGCCCGCCCTCGCGGAATTTCCGGAAATAGGCGTAAGGCCCGTCCGGCGCTGGTACGCTGGAATCGTCCTCCTTGATGCGCCCGCGCATTTCCGCAACCAGCTTTTTTTGCAAGCCGTCGGTATGACCGAGCAGGAGTTCGGTATAGGCATTCTCCTCTTCCAGATAGCGGCGGATGTCGGGATCGAGGATCGAGGGATCGCGCAGCACCTCCTGCCAGTTTGGATCCTTCAGCCAGGCATAATCGTCCGTCACCTCGATGCCATGCGTGGTGAAGGAATGCGCCCGGCGCGGCGCCACCGGCGCGGCCAGGGCTTTTTCGGCTTTTTTCGGCTGATTCACGAGGCCCTCGCTTGGGCGCGGCTACAGGTCGCGCTCGGTCCCTTATATCGGTGCTGGCGGCTCAAATTGCCAGCTTCCCGACGTGCCTCACGATGTTCTCCGCAGGCTAGGCGTTGCGCAGCCGCGCCCCGGCGCCGCCGCCGAACATCGGAATGCGGTTGACCGCCAATACGACCGCGAAGGTGATCACCAGCATGGCGATGCCGAGCACGGCAATGGCGGCGAGGTCGCCGCTCTCGTTGAGATCGTAGATCAGCACCGACAGCACCTTGGTCTGCGAGGTGAACAGGATGATGGCCGCCGACAATTCACGCATCACGCCGATGAAGATGAAGCACCAGGTCGCGATCACCCCGGTGCGCAGCAGCGGTGCGGTGATCCGCCACAGAGATTGCAGCCGGCTGGCGCCGAGGATGCGGCTTGCTTCCTCGAGTTCGGGGTGGATGGTCGCCAGCGCGGCCTGCAATTGCTGATAGGCCGACGGCAGGTTGATGGTGAGGAAGGCGATCAGCAGGATCCAGAGCGTGCCGTAGAGCACGAAGGGCGGGCGGGTGTAGCTGAGGAACAGGCCGACGCCGAGCACGATGCCGGGCACGGCGACAGGTGCGGTGGCGAGGAAGCCGAGCACGCGCGAGCCGGCGATGACGCGGCGCGTCGTGACGTAGGCGATCACCAGCGCGAGGATGGTTCCGACGGTGGCGGTCGCCGTGCCCAGGATCACCGTGTTTTTCAGCGCAAGCTGCGTCGAGGACAGCTCGGTGAACACGAACACGATGTTGTGCAGCGTGAATGTGCCCGGCGTCACCAGCGTCGTCGCATTCGGCGAGAAGGCCGCGTTGAGCAATGCGAAATAGGGCAGGAACACCGGGTTGAGCAGCATGAGCAGGCAGAACGCCAGCGCCGCCCAGCGAAGACCCTTCATCTCGACCCGCCGCGGCGGACCGTATTTGCCGCCGAGCACGGAATAGCCGCGGCGGCCGAGGATGAATTTCTGCGCCTGCAGCAGCACGATGGTGAGCAGGAGTAGCGGCACTGCGGCCGCCGCAGCCAGCTCCAGCTTCGGCGGGTACTGGAACAGGCTCCAGATTTTCGTGGTCATGGTGTGGAAGCCGGCCGGCAACGCCAGGATCGCCGGCGAGCCGAACAGCGTCATCGCCTGCAGGAACGCGATCAGCGCTCCCGCCACCAGCGCCGGCAGTGCCAGCGGAATGGTGACGCGGCGGGCCGTTGTCCATGCCTTTCCGCCGAGAATGGCGGAGGCGTCCTCCAGCTCCCCCGGCATGTTGTCCAGTGCATTGGCCACCAGCACGAACACGAAGGGAAAAGTATAGCAGGAGATGACGAAGATGATGCCGGTCAGCGAATAGATGTTGAACAGGAAGGCGTCCGGCTCGGCCCGGGCGAGATGGCGGTAGAGTTGGTTCAACAGCCCGCTGTTGGGCGCGGCCAGCAATTCCCACGCCACCGCGCCGAGGAACGGCGGCGTCACGAACGAGGCCGTCACCAGCGCGCGGATGATCTGCCGGCCAGGCATGTCGGTGCGCGACACCAGCCAGCCGATGGGCGCTGCGACGACGCAGCAGATCGCAGCCGATGTGGTGGCGATGATCGCGGTCGTCAGCAGCGGATCGAGGAAATCGGGATCGCTGAACAGCGTGATGAAGTTCTGCAGCGTCGGATGCCGTGCCTTGTCGGTAAAGGCGAATACCGCCAGCCACGACATCGGCAACAGGATCAGCGCGATCAGGACCGCCGCAAAAAGCCACAGCACCGGTCTGGTCCAGTCGATGCGGGATCTGGCGGCGAGGGGAGTGTTGGCTATCGTCATGGCATCCGCGAGTCACATATCTCCCTCATCCTGAGCAGCGGCGTTCTCGCCGCGTCTCGAAGGATGAGCAGGCACCCTGGCCTCATGGTTCGAGACGGCACTTCGCGCCTCCTCACCATGAGGCTCGAAAAAGTTCACACCCGAAACAGCCGCGCATAGCGTGTCTTGATTTCCTCGGCCATCGCTTCCACGCCGGCGGCATCCTCCTTCATCAGCTTGATGTCGGAAATCCTGCGCCGCCCGGGCTTGGATTGCACCTGCGCATGCAGGGAGTATTGGGCGGTGAAGTCGGTGAAGAACTGCTGGGTCTCGCGCGTATGCAGCCAGGCCTGGAACAGCCGCGCCGCGTTGGGATGCGGAGCGGAGGCAAAGATCGCGGTCGGCCCGGAGATGGTGGGCGTGCCCTCGGCCGGATAAACCGGCTCGACCGGCTGGCCCGCTTCCTTCAGCAGTACCACGTTATATTCATTGCCGTCGGCCATGACAGCGCGCTCGCCCAGCGCCAGCTTCTTCGGCGGATCGGTCGACGACTGCACCTGCATCACCCGCTGCTTGGCCAGCTTTTCGTAATATTCCCAGCCGAACTCGCGCACCATCTGATAGGTCGCCGTCATGATGGTTCCGCTATAGGCGGGATGTCCCTTCACCATCTTGCCAGCCCATTTTGGATTGAGCAGGTCCAGATAGGTTCGCGGTGCGTCTTCCGCCTTCACCAGTGTGGTGTTGTAGGCGATCGATGACAGGTAGATGCGCGTCAGCGCGAACATGCCGTCGGGGTCGCGATATTGTTCCGGGAAGTATTTTGCGACGTCCTCCGGCACGAAGGGCGCCAGCCAGCCTTTCTTCTTCCAGGGGATGGTGTGGGAAGCATCCGACGTGTTGATGACATCGGCGGCGCGAATGTTGCTGGCGAATTCCTGGTCGACGCGCTGGAACAGCCGCTCCGAGCCGGAGCGCTCGATCTGGATTGCGATACCGGGATAGGCGGCCTCGAAGGCCTTGCCGAGCTTTTCGCCGACCGGCAGGTCCATCGAGGAGTAGAAAACCAGCCTGCCTTCCTGCTTCGCGGCCTCGATCAGCGCCGGCGTGATCGCGGCGGGCTCGGGTGCGGCCGCCCTCACCGACGCGGAGATCGCTGTCGCGCCCAGTGCAGCGGAGCCCTTGAGGAGATCGCGGCGTGAAAGCTTTCGTTTCATGGCGTTCTCCGCTTCTCGTTCTTATCGGCTGAGCGCGCGGCAGCGATCGGGCGGCAGGGTAATCCAGACCTCGCAGCCCTTGTCGACCGCGATATCGGTCGGCGTGACGACGCGCAGCGCGCTGCCGTCTGCGGTTTCGACCACATAGTCGCGGCTGGCGCCGAGATAGACCTGGCGAGCCACCGTCGCCTTGATGGCGTTCTCGTTCGATGCCGGCGCTTGCGTGGCAAGCTGAATATCATGCTGGCGGATCGCAACGGCCGCGTTCTGGCCGGCGGCAAGCTTCGCGCCGGTCACGCGTAGCGTCGCGCCGGCAAAGGTAACGTGGCTCTCGTCCCGCGCGACGGTCTTGAGCACGTTGCTGGCGCCGATGAAGCGGGCGACGAATTCCGATTGCGGTCGGGCGTAGATATCTTCCGGTGTGCCGAGCTGATCGATCTTGCCGCCATTCATGACCGCGATCAGGTCGGCCGTCGTCATCGCCTCCGACTGGTCGTGGGTGACATAGACCGTCGTGTAGCGGTATTCGTCATGCAGCCGGCGGATTTCGAAGCGCATCTCCTCGCGCAAATTCGCATCGAGATTGGAGAGCGGTTCGTCGAGCAGCAGGGTTTCCGGCTCGACGATCAGCGCCCGTGCCAGCGCCACGCGCTGCTGCTGTCCGCCGGAGAGCTCGCCGGGATAGCGCTGCGCCAGCGGCTCGAGCTTGGTCGTCGCCAGGATTGCCGCGAGCTTGCTGGCGATGGTGTTGCGGTCCATCTTGCGCAGGCGCAAGCCGTAGACGATGTTTTCCCCCACGGTCATGTGCGGCCACAGCGCGTAGCTCTGAAAGATCATCGACATGTTGCGCTGTTCGGGCGGCAGGGTGCGCGCCCGGGAGGAAACCAGGCGTTCGCCGACATGGATCTCGCCGTCGCTGGGTTCGAGGAAGCCGGCGATCAGCCGCAAGGTCGTGGTTTTGCCGCAGCCGGACGGGCCGAGCAGGCAAACCAGTTGCCCGTGATCGATCCGCAGGGAGACATCATCAACCGCCGCAACCGCGCCATATCGCTTGGTCAGGCCGCGCAAATCAACCGACGCCAATCCGTGCCTCCCGGTAACCCCAGCCCGGATCTGCGCCCGCGCTTGGTATACCAGTAAGCCCTAAAACCGCGCCGACGAAAAGGGTCAGGCGCTCACACTTTCGCCGAGCCATTCGATCGCGGCTTCGGTTCCGCCCTTGCCATGCGGAATGTTCAGCGCATTCAGCGCCACCTCGATGACGCCGAGCGTGCCCAGGATCATCGGTGCGTTGACATGGCCCATATGGGCGATGCGGAACGCCTTGCCGTGCAGCTCGCCGATACCGACGCCGAGCACGACGCCGCATTTTTCCTTGCAATAGCGATGCAGCGGCGCCGGGTCATAGCCGTTGGTCAGGACGGTCGTGACCGTATTGGAGCGCTCGCCGGCTTCGGCGATGTTGATGCTCAGCACCTGGCCTTCCGACCAGCGCGACACCGCGCGCCGCACGGCCTCGCCGAGCAGGCGATGCCGCTCAAACGCATTTTCCAGGCCTTCGGCGAACAGCATGTCGATTGCCTTGCGCAAGGCGAACAGCAGATGTACGGGGGCGGTGCCCGCATATCGGCGATAATGCTCGCTGCCCTCGCGTTCGGTCCAGTCCCAATAGGGTGTGCGCAAATTTGCCTTCTTGTGTACCGCGCGGGCGCGGTCGCTGGCGGCGACAAAGCCCAGGCCCGGCGGCGTCATCAGTCCCTTTTGCGAACCGGACATCGCCACATCGACGCCCCAGGCGTCCATCTCGAATGGCATGCAGGCGAGCGAGGCCACGGTGTCGACCATGTAGAGCGCCGGGTGGCCGGCTGCCCTGATCGCCTTGCCGATCGCCTCGATGTCGTTCCAGACGCCCGAGGCCGTGTCGACCTGCGCCACCAGCACCGCCTTGATGCTGTGCGCCTTGTCCTGCCGCAGCCGTTCCTCGACTTCGGAAGGCCGCACCGCGCGGCGCCAGTCGCCCTTCAGCACCTCGACGTCGACGCCCATCAGCCCGGCGGCGGCGCCCCAGCCGATGGCGAAGCGTCCGCTCTCCAGCACCAGGATCTTGTCGCCGCGCGACAACACGTTGGAGATCGCCGCTTCCCAGGCGCCGTGACCGTTGGCGATGTGGATGTATGACCTGTTCTTGGTCGCGAACAGTTTCGAGAGATCGTCATGCAGGCTGTCGCTGAGCTCAACCATCTCGCGGGAATAGATGTCGAGCGCCGGACGGTGCATGGCCTGCAGCACCTCGTCGGGCATCGTGGTGGGTCCGGGGATGGCCAGAAATTCCCGGCCCGCGCGAACGGTCATAGGTCATCTTCCTTGCTTGTCTGGATTCCCGGCCATGCTGGCATGGCGAGGGGTAATTTCAAAGGGCTCCCGAGCGGTGCATTTATGCAGAATTGTAACGAGTTGGGGCAGCTCTCACTTTCTCATGGCATCGGCGATCTGCCGCCAGATGTTGTCCTTGAGTTGCGTCGCCATCGGGCTCGGCAGGATGTCGACAGGGGCGGTGTTCTTCCGGCAGGCCTCGACCAGGCGCAAGATCCAGACCTCACCATCGGTATAGTAGAGGTCCCCGCCGCCATTGCGGCCGGCCAAGGTCGGTCCGATACCGGTGACCTGATATTTGGCGGTCACCATCCCGGCGGTTTCGAGGTCACCGGCCAGCTTCGCCCGCTCCAGATCGACGTCGGCATCGATGTGGTGGGTGATGGCGCCGGTGTAGTGACTGACACCGACGCCACGGTCCATCGTCGCCGCGCCCAGCCACACCGGGCGCTTCTCCTGTCCCTGGTCGAGCGCCTTCCAGTAGCGGACGTGATTGCGGCGGTCGGCACTGGCGCCGATCGGCTTTTCGAAGGCGAGATCCTCACGGCGGCCGAGATAGTAGAGATTGCTCACCGGCGCGTCCCGGTAGGGGCGGTCGAGCAGAACGCTGCCGACGATCTCGATGGAGGATTTCAGCGTGATCGGATCGGCCGGATACCAGCCGGCCGCATGCATCGCGCACAGAATATCGCCCTTGTCGCCGATCAGGCCGACATTGATGGGATCGCCGGGAATGCCCTGTGCTGTCCGCGTCACCATCTCGAGACCGGCGAGACCCTCCTGGCGCTCGTGATGTGTCCACAGCGCCGGCAGCACGATATAGGCGAGCACGATGTAGGCGGCCATCACGACCAGCAGTATCGCCGACGCGCGGCGCAGCCGGTGCAGGCGCCTGCTTTCGCGATGGTCGATGTCGGCCGTGCTCAGCGCCGGGTCTCCCGGCAGCCGGCGGCTTCGGCTTCCTCGACCGAGCAGAACCACCGCGTGCCCTTTGAAATCTTCATCTCGATCTTCGCATACCAGCGGCTGGTCGGCTGATGGTAGATGCATTCGCCGGCGCGGTTGACGTTACCCTTGATGGTGCAGTCGGGCGAGGGCGCGGCCGCGCCTGAGGCCGAGGCCAGCAGGGTGGCGTTGGCGTTTTCCGGCGGCGTCACCGCACCGAGTACGGCTGTCTTCTTGTTGCGGATCCGCCAGTCCCACGGTGCGATGAAGGCGCCCTGCCACATCCCCGCCTTGGCATCGCGGGCGGCTTTTTCGTCTGCTTCATAGTCCTTCGTGACGCGCGCCAGGGCCAGCGCCCAGCCGTTCGTCACCAGCCACTTCTGGATGTCCTCGCCTTCGGCCTGGCATCGCGCCACGGTGCGGCCGCGCCGATCGATCGCGCGAGTCTGGCAGGTCCAGTTCTTGCCGCCGAACCGCTTGATCAACTCGTCGCGGGCGGCGACGCCGCAGCTCCAGCGTTCGCCTTTGGTGTTGAGGCAAAGCTGGTCGGTCGATGGGGCATCGACGCCGCCGAGGCGGATGCGGGTGGTGCCGATCTGAACCTGGTCGGCCTCGCGGATTTTCGGCACCCCGGCGACATCTGCGGCCGAGACGGCAGCAGGCCAGAGCAGAACCAGTCCAATCAGGAAAAATTGTCTCAACGTCATCGGCATTCCCGGCAAAGAATCGTGGACGTCAGCGTCCAATTGTGTGGGCAAACGGCCCGGCGTGCCAGCCGGCAGCCCGAGCGCCGCTGTCAATTTAACGCGATAACCACAGTCTGGTTCGGCCCGCGATCTCCCGGCAACAATCCGTAAGGGGAGGGTTGCGGCGCCAGCGGGTTGAGGCGCAGGGGAGGGCTCGCTACAAGTTGGACGGCTTCCTTGTCCCCCTCCCGGAAATCCGCATGAGCAGTCTTTTCTCGCCCATCCAGTTGCGCGACCTGAAGCTGGCCAACCGCATCATGGTGTCGCCGATGTGCCAGTATTCGGCGGTCGACGGTTCGGCCACCGACTGGCACTTCACCCATATCAATTCGCTGGCGCTGTCGGGCGCGGCGATGTTCTGCATCGAGGCGACCGGGGTGGAGGCCATCGGCCGCATCACCCCGGGCTGTCTCGGCCTCTACAGCGACGCCAACGAGGCGGCGCTGAAGCCGATCATTGCCTCGGTGCGCAAGCATTCGAAGGCGGCGATCGCGATTCAGCTTGCCCATGCCGGCCGCAAGGCTTCCAGTCATACGCCGTGGGACGGCGGCCAGCTGATCCCGATTTCCGAAGGCGGCTGGCTGCCGGAAGGCCCGTCCGCCGTGCCGCACAAGGCGGAAGAGGCGCCGCCGCTGGCGCTGGACGCGGCTGGCCTCAAGCGCATTGTCGATGCCTTCGTTGCGGCTGCCAGGCGCGCCGAGCGGCTCGGCCTCGACGCGATCGAGGTTCACAGTGCGCATGGCTATCTCCTGCACCAGTTCCTGTCGCCGGTTTCCAACAAGAGGACGGATCGCTATGGCGGCAGCCTGGAGAACCGCATCCGTTTTCCGCTGGAAGTATACGAGGCGGTGCGCGCCACTTTCCCGCAAGGCAAGCCGGTCGGCGTCCGCGTCTCCTGCACCGATTGGGTCGAGGGCGGCTGGGATCTCGAGCAGACCCTCGAATTTGCCAAGGCGCTGAAGCAGCGCCGCGTCGACTGGATCGATGCTTCCTCCGGCGGCGTGTCGCCGCTGCAGAAAATTCCGCTCGGGCCGGGCTACCAGGTGCCGTTCGCCCAGGCGATCAAGCAGGCAACCGGCGTCACCACCATGGCAGTCGGCCTTATCACCGAGGCCAGGCAGGCCGAGGAGATCATCGCCTCCGGCAAGGCCGACATGGTCGCGCTTGCCCGCGGCATGCTCTACGATCCGCGCTGGGGCTGGCATGCCGCTGCCGAGCTCGGCAGCGAGGTCAGTGCCCCGCCGCAATACTGGCGCTCGCAGCCTTCGACGCAAAAGTCGCTGTTCGGCGCCACCACGTTCGGCGCGCGCTAGTTTCGCGCACCGCGGCGCAACAGCCATCATTCCGCCGTAACCAAGGCGGGTACTCTCGCTTGCGCGCACAAGACGCGCTCAACAAGCAAACGCGAGAGGAAATTCCCATGGAACTTGGATATTTCGCGATGCCATCGCATCCGCCGGAGTGCGGATTGAAGGAGGGGCACGACTGGGATCTGCAGGTCCTGCGCTGGCTCGACGAACTCGGTTACCAGGAGGCCTGGATCGGTGAGCATCACACCGCGCCCTGGGAGCCGCATCCGTCGCCGGACCTGCTGCTGGCGCAAGCGTTCCTGCAGACGAAAAACATCCGCCTCGGTCCGGGCGGTTTTCTTTTGCCCTATCATCACCCCGCCGAGCTCGCCAACCGTGTTGCGATGCTCGATCATCTTTCCAATGGACGCCTGAATTTTGGCGTGGCCGCCAGCGGTCTGCCGAGCGACTGGGCGATGTTCAATGTCGACGGCATGTCCGGCCAGAACCGCGACATGACGCGCGAGGCGCTCGAGATCATCCTGAAAATGTGGACCGAGGACGCGCCCTGGACCCACAAGGGCAAGTTCTGGACAGTCACCAAGCCCGACACGATGTTCGATTTCCTCAAGCCCCACATCAAGCCGAAGCAGGCGCCGCATCCGCCGATCGGCGTCGCGGGCCTGAGCAAGGGCTCTGACACGCTGAAGCTCGCCGGCGAGCGCGGCTTCATTCCGATGAGCCTCAACCTCAATCCCGCTTATGTCGGCAGCCACTGGGAATCGGTGGAAGCCGGCGCTGCCAAGACCGGCCGCAGGCCCAACCGAGCCGACTGGCGTCTGGTGCGCGAGGTGTTTGTCGCCGATACCGACGAGGAGGCGTGGAAGCTCTCCGCCGGCGACATGATGGGCCGGATGATGGGCGAATATTTCCTGCCGCTGCTCGGCCATTTCGGCTTCAAGGACTATCTCAAGCACTCCCCTGACGTGCCCGACAGCGATGTCACGGTCGAATACTGCGCCCGCCGCAACTGGATCGTCGGCTCGCCGTCGACGGTCGCCCAGAAGATCGAGACCATCTACCGCGAGGTCGGCGGTTTTGGCGTGCTGCTGGTGTTCGGCTTCGACTACAAGCACAAGCCGGAAGCCTGGAAGCATTCGCTGTCGCTGCTCAAGAACGAGGTGCTGCCGCGGCTGAAGCACCTGGGATCGGGTATCGGCAAGGCGGCCTGACGCGGACGCTTCGCAATAGCGACACGGGGCGGCGCGCATGCGCGCCGCGCCGCCCCGTCTGCTGCCGGCGCGGTTGTGCTTCGCAATCGCTTGCTGTTGGATGGCGGCCAACGAGGCTTAAGAAAAGCGCGCCACGATGCTGGATAAACCTGCGCCTGCGGTTGAGGAAACGAACAGGGACGCCGCCGAGCGATGGATGCGGGCGTTCGATGCCGCCCTGCGGACCCGCTCCGAAAAGGCGCTTGCCGAATGCTTTGCCGACGAAAGCCACTGGCGAAACCTGTTCGGCCTCTCCTGGCATTTTGCGACATTCAGCGGACGCGAGCGCCTCGTCCGTGAATTGCTGGCGCGCGCTCAGGATGCCGTCGCCAGGGATTTTGCGATCGACGCGGCTCTGCTGGTCCCCCGGCGCGCGATGGTTGCCGGCCGTGAGTTGATCGAGGCGGTGATCCGCTTTGAGACCTGCAATGGTCCCGGCTTTGGCGCGATCCGCCTGCTGCCGTCGACCGGCGGCAGAGTGCAGGCCTGGACGCTCTCCACGTCGCTGGATTTCGACCGCATTTGCGCCGGGCGCGCCGGCGGCAATGCGTCGACCTCGCACATCAGGGACTTCGGCGAGGCCGACTGGCTGGAGAACCGCCGCGAGCGCGCCGCTTACAAGGACTGCGATCCCGATGTGCTGGTGGTTGGCGGCGGCCATGCCGGCATTTCCGCCGCGGTCGAGATCCAGCGTCTCGGCCTTTCCGCGCTGATCGTCGATCGCGAGGAGCGCATCGGCGACAATTGGCGGCTGCGCTATCGCGGGCTGAAGCTGCACAACAAGACGCCGGTCAATCATCTGCGCTATCTGCCGTTCCCGGTGACCTTTCCGGAATACATTCCGAAGGACCAGATGGCGAACTGGCTGGAGAGCTATGTCGACATCATGGATGTCGACTTCTGGACCCGCACCTCCTTCGAAGGCGCGAGCTATGATGACGCCAATGGCCGCTGGACGGCGCGGCTCACCCGCGAGGGCGCCGGGCGTGTGCTGCATCCGAAGCACATCGTGCTTGCCACCAGTGTCAGCGGTGCGCCAAACATCCCCGTCATCGACGGCATCGAAAACTTCAAGGGGCCGGTGCTGCATTCGAGCGCCTTCAAGGCCGGCCGCGAGTGGGCCGGCCGCTCGGTCGTCGTGTTCGGCACCGGCACCAGCGCCCACGACATCTGCCAGGAGCTGCAAGCCGCCGGCGCCCGCCCCACCATGGTTCAGCGCAGCCCGACCATGGTGGTCAATGTCGAGCCGGCGCAGCTTTACGACCGCACCTACCTCGGCGACGGACCGCCGATCGGGGTGCGCGACATCGTCAATTCCGGCGTGCCGCTGCCGGTCATGAAGATGGCGCACAAGATCGTCACGGACGAAGTGAAGGCGCTCGATGCGCCGCTGCATGCCCGGCTGGAGAAGGCCGGCTTCCGCCTCGAATTCGGCGAGGACGGCACCGGCTGGCCGCTGAAATTCCGCTCGCGCGGCGGCGGCTATTATTTCAACGTCGGCTGCTCCGAACTGATCGCCGACGGCAAGGTCGGCCTGATCCAGTTCGCCGACATCGCAGCCTTCGAGCCGGACGGCCTCAGGCTGAAGGATGGCTCCACGCTGCCGGCGGATCTGCTGGTGCTGGCGACCGGCTACAAGGGGCTCGATCATCTCCTCGAAAAACTGTTCGGCCGCGAGGTCGCCGCGCGCGTCGGCCGCGTTTGGGGTTTTGACGAGGCGACGCAGGAGCTGCGCAACATGTGGACGCGCACCGCCCAGCCCGGTCTCTGGTTCACCGGCGGCGCGTTCTCGCAGGCCCGCATCTATAGTCGATATATCGCGCTGCAGATCGACGCCATCGAACGCGGCGTGCTGGCGAAGCAGGCTCAGTCCGCAAAGCCCACATAGCGGACGAAGCTGTCATTCTTCTCGCGGTCGCTGCGCACGGCGTTGGCGGGGAAATCGTCGTCGGGGTATCCCATGGCGACACAGGTCATGATCACCTGGCTTTCCGGAATCCTCGCCACCTCGCGCACGATGTCGGAGCGCATGATGCCCTGGCCGTTGATGACGCTGCCGAGCCCGCGGTCCCAGGCGGCGAGCACGATGCCGTAGCACAGCGCGCCGAGATCGAAATGCACGACAGCGCCGGGATCGAGCTCGCGGTCATAGGTCAACACCATCGACACCGGCGCGTCGAACTGGCGAAAGCCGCGCAGCACCCAGTCCTGCCGCATCGGCTTGTCGTCGCGCGCGATGCCCATCGCGGCGAACAGCTTCTTGGCAATGTCGACCTGACGGACGCGATGGGTGCCCTGATATTCGCCGTGGCTGACGATGTCGCGCTTCGGCCTGGCGCCGGCCACCATCTCCTCCATGTTGCGGCGGCGTACCTCCTCCAGCGGCGCGCCGGTCAGCACATGCACATGCCAGGGCTGCGTATTCATCGACGACGGCGCGCGTTTTGCCACTTCGATGATCTCCTCGATCACCGCGCGCGGCACCGCCTGCTTCTTGAAGCCGCGCACGCTCTTGCGGGATTGCACCAGTGTTTCGAATTCCATTTCTCTGCCCCGTTATTCTTCGCCGCGGGAATTCCAACCCGCAGATGTCGTTTGTCTTGCGTCTACTAACCAAGGCGCAGATAGGTGGGTCAATACCTTGGCCGCCGTCATTCCGGGTCTGGTCCTGCGGACCATTCCGGAATGGCGGTTGCTCTTCCGTTGCATCTTTCTAATCTCCTGCCGTCAGAACCAAGAAAGGCCCCGAGGAAATGCCCGCTCCGCTCGATCCTGTTATCGAAAAAATCATTCCGTTGCTGCCGCTGCGCGATCCCGCGCAGATGACGCCCGTGAGCGCGCGCGAGGCGCTGCGGGCGCTGGCGGCGGCGCGGGCGGAGGTGCCGCCACCGCCGGTGGCCAGCGCCGAGGATGCCAAAGTGAAGGGCGCCGCGGGCTACCTCGATGCACGGGTCTATCGCATGGGGCAGGGCAAGGCGCCGACGGTGGTTTTCTTCCATGGTGGCGGCTGGGTCGCGGGCGATCTCGTGACGCATGACCGCCAGGCGCGGTACCTCGCGATCGAAACCGGGGCCGTGGTCGTCTCCGTCGATTACCGAAGGCCGCCTGAGGTGCGCTTCCCCGGCGCCTTCGAGGACACGTTTGCCGCGCTCCGCGACGTCGCCGCGCGCATCGCCGAATTCGGCGGTGACGCCTCTCGCATCGGCGTGGCCGGCGACAGCGCCGGCGGCAACCTTGCCGCCACCACCGCGCTTGCCGCGCGCGATGCCGGCATCCGGCTCGCCGGTCAGCTCCTCGTCTATCCCGTCACCGATGTCGTCGGCAATTTCGCCGACCAGCGCGAGAACGCGCGCTTTCCCTCGCGCGCCGAGAATGCCGAAGGCTATTTCCTGTCGCGTGCGGTGATGGAGTGGTTCTGCGGCCATTATCTCGCCGACAAGGCGCACGGCGCCGACTGGCGCGCTTCGCCGCTGCGCGCGGATAATCTTGCGGGCGTTGCACCCGCCGTCGTCACCACCGCCTGGTTCGATCCGCTGCGCGACGAGGGCAAGGCCTATGCCGATGCGCTGGCAAAGGCCGGCGTGGCGGTGAAGTATCATCCAGGCGAGGGGCTGATCCACGGCTATTTCGGCCTGGCGGATGCGAGCGATATCGCGCGCGCCGAGGCGCAGCGCGCCCGCGCGGATTTCAAGACGATGCTGGAGAAGGGAATCTAGCGTCCGGCCCCGCGGAGGCGAGGGCTACTTCGCTTCCGCGGTCGCCATCACGGGGCGCACCGGATCGCCTTCGCGCAGCAGCGCTCCGGCGCGGGCAACGACGATGTCGCCTTCCTGCAGGCCTTCCCTGATCTCGACCTGGCCTGCGGCCAACAGCCCGATCTCGACGCGGCGCGTCTCGACGCGACCGCGGCGAATGACCTGCACCACCGTGCCGGCGCTGCCGTAGAGGATCGAGGTCAGCGGCACGGCGATGTTGCAGCTCTGCCCGGTCTTGATCAGCGCACGGCCGCCGGAGTTGATCAAAAAGCGCCGGGCCGGCGTGATGCCGATGAAGACCTGGCCGAGCTGGCTGTTCGGCTCGATGGTCGGTGCGATGCGGCGCACCCGCGCGTCGACTTCGCCGGCGCCGATGATCTTGATCCGCGCCGGCTGCCCCACCTGCAGCTTGGCGATGTCCTTCACCGGCACCATGCCGACGAGATCGTATTCGCTGCGCGCGACGATGTTGAACAGCGCCTCGCCCTTGGCGCCGACCATGCCGCCGATCTGCGCTGTCGACTGCGAGATCATCCCGGCCACCGGCGCCTGCACGGTAATGCTGCCGCCCTCGGGCGGGGTGATCCGCGCCAGTACCTGGCCTGCGGTGACGCTGTCGCCGGCATCGGCCATGATTTCCGCGACCTTGGCCCCTTGTCGCTCCGGGCGCACCGATGTTTCTTCCCGCGCCAGGATGATGCCCGACACCTCGACATTGTTGTTGAAGCAGTACTTGGCCGCCTTCAGCACGGTTACCGCCGGCCCCCGTGGCACACCGCCGTCTTCCTCGCCCGCGGCCAGCGCCGGCGGCGCGGAGAGCAGGGCCACGGTGAGCAGTGCTGCAAGCCTCAGTGAACGGTCGCGCGTGGTGCAATGATTCATCGGCAATCCAACGTTTTCAGGGCTCTTCGATAGCAGAACCGGGCTTCCCGGCAAAGCGCGCGCGATGCCGTTCAAGGCCCTGCCGGGATTGGTATTTTGCCGCAGCGGACGGTTCGACGTCGATTGGAGTCTACACCGTCATCCCGAACAGCTTTGCCGCCGTCCGGCCCAGAATGTCGGCCTTTTCCTCGTCATTGAGCGAGTTCGACGCGAAAATGTGATCAACCGGCGCCATCTGCCAGGGATAGGGATAGTCGCTGCCGACCACGATCTGGCTGGCGCCGACTTGGGCTGCCAGATGACGGATCGCCTCAGGCGAGAAGATCAGCGAGTCGAACCAGATCTGCTTCAGATATTCGGTCGGCTTCTTCTTCAGCTTGATATCGGGATTGCAGCCCTTCGGCCCGACCAGGCAGGCATGGTCGGAGCGGTCGGCATAGGAGGGCAGATAGCCGCCGCCATGGGCCGCGATCACCTTCAGTCCGGGGAAGCGGTCGAAGGTGCCCTCGAAGATCAGATGCGACAGCGCAATCGTGGTTTCCAGCGGATTGCCGATGGTGTTGCCGAGCCAGCCATTGCCGGACAGGCGCTTGTTCAGTTCCGCAACGCCCTGCGGATGGATGAAGAGCGGCACGCCGAGTTCTTCCGCCTTGGCCCAGACCGGATGGAATTTCGGATCGGAGAATTCCACGCCGTTGACCATGCCGCCGATCGCGGCGCCCTTCAGGCCCTGCTTTTTCACCGCCGTCTCCAGTTCCTGGACGGCAAGGTCGGGCGCCTGCAGCGTCAGCGATGCAAAGGCCGCAAAGCGATCCGGCTTCGACGCACAGAGTTCGGCGAGCTTGTCGTTCTGGATCTTCACGATCGTGCCGGCGATCTCTCGATCCTTGCCGTACCAGAACGGGTTGATCGATAGCACCTCAACGTCGATGGCCTGTTCATCCATGGCGGCCAGCCGCTTCTCGATCTCGATGAAGGCGGATTGCGCATTGTTGACCGGCGGCAGTTGCAGGCGTCCGCCCTCATCGCCGAGCACCGCGCCTGCCTCGCGGAAATGGCAATGCGCATGGACGTCGATGGTCTTGATGCGCTTGCCGCCGACAGTGACGGGAAGTTTTTGCCGCGGCGCCTGGGCGCTGGCCCCGTGCACCATGCCGCAACCGCAAAATACGATGCCGGCTGCCGCCGTCTTGAGGAAATCGCGACGTGTCGTCATGCATTGCCTCCCTGGTCGTCTTTTGTTGTTGCCGCCAGCGTAGGGCGGCTGTGGCTGGTGCCGCAAGATGGTAACACCGGCTCGACGCCGGCATTCCGCCTTGCGCTACATTCCGAACACCGCCACTGCGCGGATCGGCGAGGCGGTTCCCTCGCGCATCTTCATCGGCAGGCCGATGAAGGTGAATGGGCCCTGGCCCAGCAGTGCCTCGAGATTGCACAGGCTCTCGATGTGGGTGATGTCGAGATCGAGGCAGGCCTTGTGCACCAGCGAATTGACCTTGCCTTCCGGACCCGGCCGCATGGAGTCGATGCCGAAATGCACGACGCCCTTTCCGGCAAGCCATTCCGTCGCTTCGACATTCACGCCGGAATTGTCGGTCGAATATTCCTTGCGGGGAAAGGTCCGCGCGTGGTGCCCGGTGCATAGCAGCACCGTGCCGCCCCTCGGCACCGCCTGGCCGGCCTTCGCGACCGCCGTCTCGAGATCGGCCGGCCCGATCTCGGCCCGCGACGCGATGTGGCGCAGGTCGAGGCAGATGCCGGGCACGATGCATTTCTCCAGCGGATATTCGTTGATCGGAATGCCGCCCGGACCGAAATGGCGCGGCGCATCGATATGGGTGCCCGCATGATCCGGCATCGAGACGAACATCGACGCCAATCCCCATACGCCGCCGGAATCGACGAAGGATTCCTCGTGAGTTTTCCAGACGCCGTGCAGAACCGGAGGATGGCCGGGATAGGTCGGCGTGCGGTGATAGAGCTCGCGGCTGAGATCGATGATCCTCACGTTGGCGCGTCTCCCTGTTTGCCGAGCGGCTCGTCCGGCCCCGTTAATCATGATGCTGGCGGCTTTTTCCGCGCGGCGCAACTGGCGGTAAACACCGGGCGAAAGTATCGCGGCAGTTCCGGTTGACCCAGGGCGCATCCCCCGCTTCAATTCACCCAACTAGAAGAAACGGCAGCCGCGTGAAACCGCCGATCCCCGGGAGGATGCCGATGTCAGCGCCCATCAACCGCCGCCAGATGCTCTCGTTCGCAGGCGGCGCCATCGCCGCGCCCTTCATCGTTCCGTCAAGCGCCATCGCGCAGCAGGAGATCCACTGGCCGGCGCGCCCGGTACGCTACGTCAACGCCTTCCCGGCCGGCGGCGCCACCGATGTGCTGTCGCGCATCCTCTGCCAGCGCATGAGCGAGATTTCCGGGCAGTCTTTCGTGGTGGAGAACAAGGCCGGCGCCGGTGGAGTGCTCGGCGGCGATGCGGTCTCGAAGTCGCCGCCCGACGGCTACACGCTGGGGCTCGGCGGCATCTCCACCAATGTGCTCGCGATCGGCACCTACGCCAAGCTGCCCTACGATCCCGTGCGCGACTTCACTTTCTTCTCCGGCATGTGGCAATTGCCGAACATCCTCGTCGGCCGCAAGGACCTGTTCTCCCAGGACATCAGGGAACTGCTCGCCGCATTCAAGAAGGAGCCGCGCAAATACACCTACGCCTCGGCGGGCTTCGGCACCACGCTGCATCTCTCCGGCGAGATGATGAACAGCATGGCCGGCGTCGAGGTCATGCACGTGCCCTACAAGGGCGCGGGCCCCGCGCTCAACGACCTGCTCGGCGGCCGCGTCGACATGCTGTTCGACAACCTGCCGGGTTCGCTGCCGAGCGTGCAGGCGGGCCTGATCCGTCCCATCGCGGTCACCGCGGCCAAACGCATTCCGGAATTGCCCGACGTGCCGGCGATGGCCGAAATCCTCCCCGGCTATGAGATGACGTCATGGACGATCCTGATCGGCCCGGCCGGCGTGCGCGGCGATGTCATCGAGCGCGTCAACGCGCTGACGGTGAAGGCGCTCGCCGACGATGTCGTGAAGAAGCGCTACGCCGAGCTCGGCGCCACGGTCTGGCCGACCACGCCCGACGAGGCCGCTCGCCATCGCGACAAGGAGGAAAAGCGGCTCTTGCCGATCATGAAGGCGGCGGGCATCAAGCCGGAGTAGGCAGGGCTATTGCACCACGTCGAGCTTCACCGGCGCCACGCCGCGGCCGACCATGCCGATCTCTTGCGCCGCGGAATAGGACAGGTCGACGACGCGGCCGGGCACGTAGGGCCCGCGGTCGTTGACGCGCACCGTCACCGAGCGGCCGGTATGCGTGTTGGTGACGCGCAGCCTGGTGCCGAACGGCAGCGTCGGATGCGCGGCGGTCAGCTCGTTGGGATCGAATTTTTCGCCGCTCGCCGTCTTGCCGCCTTCCGAATAGAAGCTGGCGATGCCTTGCGACTTGCCTTCAAATTTTCCCTGGCTTTCGATCGCTTCCGCAGCAGGCGCCCGCCGCACGACGGAAGCTGTGTCCACCGGACGGCGCGGCTGCTCGATCGCCGGCTGCCGCGCGGTCGAGCCGCGCAGGTCGGAATGCTGGGCGCGGAACGGCGACTGCCCGCAGGCTGCAAGCGTGGCGGCAGCTCCGATGATCGCGGCAAGCCTGACGAATCGAGACATGGTCTCCCCTTCGTTTGCCGCAGTCACTTGCGCAAACGGGGCAGCTCTGTGTCGCATCTCGTTCCGGTTGATGGATTTGGGATCGCCTGTGGCGGGCCAGACACAGCCTGCATGAAATTGCCACGATCCTGACATTCCAGCGCCGCCGGGGCGTTCGGGAATGGGACACGCGCCACCCTCGGATGCGACAATCACTGCCGGCGGCCCATCGGTGTTTTTCGGGCGGCACAACGAAAAGGGCGCGAAAGACGTCATGACCGAGCCGGAATACGAGCTGTTTGCCATCCGCTATGCGACCCGCGAGGCGCGGCGCAGCGATCACTTCATCGGCGGCGATCCGCACGATGGCCCGATGCCGATGGACTATTTCGTCTGGCTGGCGAGGGGCGGCGGACGAACCTTCGTCATCGACACCGGCTTCAACGCCGAGGTGGCGGCGCGTCGCAAGCGTACCTTCCTGCGCTGTCCGGTGCAGACGCTGGCCTTGCTCGACGTCGATCCGAATGCGGTCGAGGACGTCATCCTTACCCATCTGCACTACGACCATGTCGGCAATTTCGACCGCTTTCCCCGCGCGCGATTTCATCTGCAGGAGCGCGAACTCGCCTATGCCACCGGAAAATACATGCGCTACCCGAGGCTGGCGCATTCCTTCGAGGTGGAAGACGTCTGCGGCATCGTGCGGCTGAACTATGCGCGCCGCGTTCTGTTCTATGACGGCGATGCCGAGCTCGCCCCCGGCATCACCATTCACGCGGCGGGCGGCCATTCGGCCGGCCTGCAATTCGTCCGCGTCAGGACCGCGCGCGGCTTCGTCGTGCTCGCCTCCGACGTCAGTCATTTCTACGAGAACATGGCGAGCGAGCGCCCGTTCACCACGGCGCTGCACATCGGCGAGATGCTGGAAGGTTTCGATCGCCTGCTGGCGCTTGCGCCGGACGAGAGCCACATCGTTCCCGGCCATGACCCGCTGGTGATGCAGCTCTATCCCGCGCCGGGCCCCAGGCTGGAAGGCGTCGCCGTGCGCCTCGACGTTCCGCCATCGGGATCGGCGCCCACGCGCGCCGGCAGCGCCGGGGATCACTAGGCGCGGCCGGCCTCGCCTCTTGTCGTCCCGTTGTCGTCCCGGCGCAGGCCGGGACCCACACGCCGCGGCGGATATTGTCTTGATGCGATGGTTGTCGGCTTTCGCTCAACAAGAACCAGCTATGGTTATGGGTCCCGGCCTGCGCCGGGACGACATCATCGGCTCGCCGCGCTCGCGCGTCACTTCTCGCTTGCGGCTTTCAGGATCGGCAGCAGGCGCGACGCTTCGCTCTTCACCAGCTCGCCAAGCGCCTTGGGTCCGCGGCGGGCAGGATCGATGCTTTCGGCGCCGAGCTCGGCAAGGCGCTTCTGCACCGCCTCCTCGCCGAGCCCCTTGGCGAGCGCGTCCGCAAGCTTGTCGACGATGGCTTGCGGCGTTCCGGCCGGCGCGAACACGGCATAGAACGGGGCGCAGTCGAATTCCGGTAGACCCTGCTCATACGATGTCGGCACCTCCGGCAGCATAGCGCTGCGCTTCTTGGCCGCGACCGCCAGCGCCCGGACGTTGCCCGCCTGCACCTGGCCGAGCGTGCCCAGCACCGGATCGCATTCATAGTCGACCTGGCCGGCGAGCATGGCGTTGAGCACGGGCGCAGTGCCGGTGAACGGCACCATGGTCGGCTTGATGCCGATCGCCGAATGCAGCAGCAGGCAGCCGATATAGGACACCGAGCCGAGGCCGGCATGTCCGACATTGAGCTTGTCCGGATTGGCTTTGGCGTAGACGACGAACTCCCTGAAATTGGCGGCGGGGAAATCCTTGCGGACCACCAGCACCTCCGGGTATTCGGCGGAAAGGCCGATCGGCGCAAAGTCCTTCTGCGGGTCGTAGCCGAGATTGGGGTAGAACGCCGGCGCGAGCGCGTTGGTGCCGAGGTGGCCGGAAAGCAGGGTGTAGCCGTCGGCCGCCGCCTTCGCGGCGCGCAGCGTCCCGGTCGTCCCTCCGGCGCCGACCGCATTCTCGACCACGAATTTCTGGCCGAGATGCCGCGAGAAGATGTCGGCGACGATCCGGCCCGTGATGTCGGCCGGCCCGCCGGCGGCAAACGGCACGATGATCGTCACGGTCCGCGCCGGATAGTCCTCGGCCCGCGCGCCTGCGGCCCATGCGACCGCCAGCAGGGCAAGGATCGCCGCTCTCGAAATTCCAGCCACCGCCAGCCTCCCTTTGTTTGTCATTATGGAACAATAGGTCGGGGGAGTACCGCAAGACTCGGGAGCGCATTATGTCTTGCGAGTATCAGAATCCTGTCAAGCCCTAAATTCAAAATATTTCTCTTTACCAGAATTCCGATTTACGGTATCAATTCCGTTGTTCCCGGCCGGTGAGGGGCGTATCGCGATCGTCACGGCACGTGGGTCGGGAATGCGGTGGACGCAGTCGGTGTCAGCGCGGCTCTGCGCCGTGCAGACGAAACGCCGGCTGCGGACGGCGAAGTCGTGTGGTCCTGGCGCCGCGACCCTGGCGCTACGCCGGCGGAGACTTTTCCCGCCAGCAACGGGGGCAAGAAAGGCCGCTTCCCCGGGGAGAGCACGAAGCAAGCCGTTAAAACCATTGCGCGGGGAACGCCGGTGCGAACGGCTGAACTCGTGGTGACTAACTCGTGTCCTTGTTTTCCATCGGACGCGAGGCTGCGGGCGCGGCTGGCGCCTGGTTTTCCCCGCGCCCTCTCTAACCGGAGGCGCCAACGGTTCGGCAAGACCCGGGCTTTCATGCCGCGGGATCGCGAACCTCTGCTCTTTGACAATCCAGTCGGAAACCGCGCTAAATCCGCCTTCGCATACAGGGAGAAGCGACCGATGAAGCGCGTGATGATCCTGAACGGCCCGAACCTCAATATGCTCGGCATCCGCGAGCCGCATATCTACGGCACCACCACGCTCGACCAGATCAAGGCGAGTTGCGAGGCCAAGGGGAAGGAACTGGGTCTCTCGATCGACTTCCACCAGTCGAACCACGAGGGCGTGCTGATCGACCTGATCCAGTCGGCGCGGCAGACCGCCGACGCGCTCATCATCAATCCCGCCGGATTCTCCTTTACCTCGGTCGGCATCATGGACGCGATCAAGATCTTCGAGGGCCCGACGCTGGAGGTGCATATCTCCAACATCCACGCTCGCGACGAATATCATCGTCACTCGAAGATCTCGTTCGTCGCCACCGGCGTCATTGCCGGCCTCGGTCCCTTCGGCTACGTCGCCGCGCTGCACGCGATCGCGAACATGAAGTGAGGCCGAACGTCTCGCCAGGACGCTAATTGCATCGCGTGCGGGCCACCCACGCGCCGGTCTCGTTGCGCTCGGGAATGCGGGAGCAATGCAGGCGGATGTTGGCGTCGACCGCCAGCGGGCGCGCCTTGACATCGGGGACACGGAGGTTGGCCAGCCCCGGGCTGACATTGATGTTGTTCATGCCGGCCTGCGCGGCGGAAGAGAATGCGGCCGCAAGCGCGGTGGCGAGCGTGATCTGGGCGGCGCGAAAACGCATGGGGTTACTCCGGCCGTGTCGGTGGCCCGCATCGCTGCGGGTGATCCCCTTGGACGCATCGGCGGCGGATCCGGTTCGATCCGGTGCCGTGGGAAGGCGCGGCACGGCAATCTCCCCTCACCGTCGTCCCGGCGCAGGCCGGGACCCACACCGCGTGATCCATCGATAGGGCGATGTGGCAGATGCTGGTCTGCAATCATCCAAACCGGTGCTTATGGACCCCGGCCTGCGCCGGGGCGACAGCGGAGGGTGTGCCGACAACGGCGCCTATTTCTTCCGCCGTTTGGCCGTCGCCGCGGCGGCATCCACGACGTTGTCGACCTCCTCGCGCCAGCCGAGGATCTCGGCGGCCAGCACCGGGTGATTGAAGCCCTTGAGGTTGAGGTCGTCGATCGGCCGGCCCTCGACCCATGGCTCGACCATGCCGTAAACGCGGCGGCTGACCACGATCTGCCCGGCCTCCGCCTCGTCGCAGAGGCGCGAGGCCAGGTTGGTGACGCTGCCGATGGCGGCGTATTCGAGGCGCTGCTCGAAGCCGATCTGGCCGAGCGTGGCGTAGCCGAGCGCGATGCCGATGCCGAAGCCGAGATTGTGGCCGCGATTGCGCCACCGCTGGGTCAGCGCGCCGATGACATCGCGCATCTCGACCGCCATCTTCACCGCGCGCTTGACGTGATCCTCGAACTGGATCGGCGCGTTGAACAGGATCATCACGCCGTCTCCGGCATAACGGTCGAGCGTGCCCTCGTAGCGGAAGATCAGCTCGCCGAGCGCGGCGTGATATTCGCGCAGCACGTTCATCGCCTCTTCGGGCTCGGTCTGTTCGGTAAAGGCCGTGAAACCGCGGAGGTCGCAGAACACCACGGTGACCTCGCGGCGATGGCTGTCGAGCAGGCCCTCATGGCCGTCGGAGGAGGCGATCAGCTGCGCCACCTGCGGGGCGAGGAAGCGCTCGAGCTTGCGGATGCGCTCGATCTCGCCCAGTTGCGTCTCGACGCGGTCTTCCAGCGATTTGTTCCAGTCCTTGAGCTGGTCGGTCTGTTCCTGCAGCTTGGCGGCCTGCTGCTGCACCGTGGAATGGGCGATCTCCAGCTCGCGGCCCTTCTGGTTCACTTCCGTGAACAGCCGCGCGTTGCGCATGGCGAGCACCGCCTGGTGCGCAAAGGTCTTCATCAGGCCGATCAGGTTCTGCGGGAAATCGCCGGCGTTCCGCCGCAGCACGACCAGCGAGCCGAGCACGCCGGTCTGGTCGCCGAGCGGCACCACCAGCACCGAGTGGAAGCCGGCCTCAATGGCGACGTCGCGAAGCGGGATGTCGCCGGCCTTGTGCAGGTTCGCGATGGCGACCGGCTCGCCCGAGCTTGCCGCCTCGCCCAGCGTCGAGCCCGCGCGTTCGAGGGCGCGGTGGCTGCCTTCGGCGTTTTTGTCGATCCCGATCGCTTCCGTCAGGTTGAAGCGATCCTCCGCCGCGTCGAACGTGTAGATCAGAACCGCGTCGGCATGGGTGATCTCCAGCGCGCGCGCGGCGACCGTCGGCAGCACGGCGTTGAGGTCGAGCGAGGAGGCGACCGCGCGGCCGACCTCTTCCAGCACCTTCAGCTCGTTGATGGATTGCGCCAGATCGCGCGTGCGCTCCTTCACCTTCCATTCGAGGTCGGTGTAGGTCTCCTGCAGCTGCGAGGCCATGCTGTTGAACTGCCCGGCGAGCTCTTCCAGCTCGTCCTTGGTCTGCACCTCGATGCGGTGGCCGAACTTTCCCTCGCCGAGCAGCCGTGCTCCGGAGGACAGCGCCGTGATCGGGATCAGCATGCGCCGCGCCAGCACCATGCCGGCGAGGATGGCGACGAACAGGCCGAATCCGATCAAGAGCACGATGCGCAGAAGCTGGTCGCGGATCGGCGTCAGCGCCTGTGCCGCCGGCTGCTCGAAGAATACGCCCCACTTGAATTTCGGCACGACGCTGGAGGCCGTCAGCACATCGTGGCCGGTCCAGTCCTTGCCCGCGGTCTGGCCCGAGCCGGCGAGGCTCGCGGCTACTTGCGGCAGCGCGGCGAGATCCTTGTCGATCTCCGGGCCCTTGCTGGAAGTGGCAAGCACCAACCCCTGGGGGTCGACGACATAGGCGACCGCATTGCGGCTGACCTGGGTGTCGCCGAGATAGTCGGAGAGGAACTGCAGATCGATCTCGGCGACGGTGACGCCGATGCCGGCGCCGCTGTAGCCGGTATGGGCCATGGTCAGCGAGATGAAGGGCCGGCCATCGCGGAAATAGGCCTGCGAGAAATTGGTGGCGCCGCGCGCCAGCGCTTCGCTGAAGCGGACATCGCGGGAGAAATCGACGGTGGAGCCAAAGGAGACACCGCCGGCGCGCGACAGGCGCAACTCCTCGCGGCCCTGCGCGGAGATGAAGGAAAGCTGGCTCACCGCCGGTACCTGGTTGAGCAGCTGGGTGTAGTCGACACGGCGCTGCTCGGGCGTGAACTGGTTGGCGCTGGCACGGGTGACCCAGCTGGTCTGCCGCTCGAGGTCGCTCATCGCCTGCTCGATGCGGCGCGCGGTGGCGTCGGCTTTCTCGGCCATGCCATCGATCAGCGACGTCTTGGTCGCGCGATAGCCGATCCAGGCTTCCATCACGCCGTTGACGGCAAGCACGAACACGACGAGGCCGACCAGCGAGATCACATACTTGGCGAACAGGCCGCGCATGAACCAGCTCTTGTCCGTGACCGCGTTCATCAAGACCTCGGGCGCCGCAGGGGCGTGCGCGCATCGGTTGTAAAATTCACGAAGGGCGCCGCAAGGCGGCAAGCCCGCGGCACCCGTGAAATTTTAGCACAGATCGGTGAAACGGGCCGGCTATTGCCGGGCATGGTTAGCCCGGATTTCAGGCAATTCAGCCGGATTTCGAGGGAATCAACGGTTGAAAAGCTGCCGCAGCATGTCGTTCATCGGTTGGCTTTCCTGCGCGGATGGCTGCGGTTCGCTCGTGGGCGGCGGCGGGGAAGCGGTCTGCGCCTGCGGAGGAGGGGCCAAGTTGGCGTCGGGCGAGGGGATGCTGCGGCCTTGGGAGCGCGCGCCGGTCTGTGCCTGCGGCGGCTGAGCCTGCGGCTGCTGATTGGGCTGGTTGAGCCGCCCGCCAAGGCCCTGCTGAATCAGGCTGCCGATGGTCGCACCGAGATCGCCGCCAAGGGCGTTGGGCTGGCCGGCCGCGCTCGGCTGTTGTCCCGGCTGGCCCGGCTGCGCGCCGCCTTGCTGGAAGCCGTTGAGCAGGCCGCCGATCGCCGCGCCGAGGCCGGCACCGTCCTTGCCGAACAGGCCTTTGCCCATCTCGCGCAGCTTGGCGTAGGCCTGCTCCGGATTTTCCAGGATGCCGTTCATCTCGGGATAGATCCGCGGCTCCGACCATGGCCCGTCGATGATTACCGGGATGCCGAAGCCGATGGGATCGGAGGTGCGGCCCTGACCTTCGGTGGTCATCACCAGCTTCGGCTCGACGCGGAATCCCATCTGCTTGGTGCCGAGGTCGATGGTGCCGACGCCGGTGACCTTCACCAGCGGGCCGACGAGGTTGAGGTCGTAGGTGGTGGCCTGGCCCTTGTCGATCTTGAAGGACGCCGAGAGCTGGGTGAGGTCGGTGGCTTGCTGGCTGTTCTCCTGCCAGCCGCTGAGCGTCGAGGCGGTGAGCGAGCGGATCATCTGCGCGACATTGAGGCCGCGCAGCTGGCCGTCCTGGAACAGGGCGAACACCGTACCGGTCATGTTGCCCATGATCGTGCGCTGGCTGTTGCCGGTCGAGCGCACGGCGATCTTTGCCTGCATCTTGCCGTCGAGCTTGTCGAAATCGGCAATGCTTTGCAGCATCGGCAGCGCGCGCACGCCGACGAGATCGGTCTGCAGCGTGTAGCTGGGCGTGGCGGTCGAGGCATCGATGGTGAGGTCGCCGTTGGTCTGGCCCCCATAGGTGCCGAGATTGGCGACACGCAGTTTCAGCACGCCGTCGGCGAGATTGGCCTCGATGGCGGCCGGCGCGAATTGCGTGTCGCCAAGATTGAGCTGGGCGGCCGAGATGCGCGCCTGGGCGTCGACGTAGTTGAGCCCGGTCACGTTGATGGTCTCATTGCTCCACGGTGCTTTCGCCGAGCCGGGCGCACTCTTCGCCATCGCGACATTGAGCCGGTGGAAGTCGAGATCGAGCTTCACCAGCGGCTTGCTCGCGACATCGACCGAGGCCCAGCCGTTGAAGGCGCCGTCGCCGAACATGCCGGAAAGGCCGTTGATCTGGACAATGCTGCCGTTGAGCCGCACCTCGGCCTTGCCGGCGACCGCGGCCGGCAGCAGTGCCGGCGCTTCGATGGTGAACTCGGTCGGGATGTTCTGCCGCTCCAGCGGCGCACCGGGCGCCGTCGCCTTGATGTCGAATTTCAGCGGATGCTCGCCGCTGCGGGCATTGCCGGTGATCCGCACCTTGCGGTCGTCGGTCATGATGGCGTCGACGTTGAGGCCTTCGATCCGGCTTTCGACGCGGTCGCGCAGGTTGGAGAACACCATAGTGCCGCCGGTGACGACGACATGCTGGATCGAGAAGGATGGCTCGGCCGTACCACCGGTCGACTTCGGCGGGATGCTGCGCGAGCGCTCGCGCTGCAGCGGCAGGTTCAGAACCGGGCGCACGATGACGAGCTCGCTGATCTCGGGCTTGCCGGACCAGATGCTCGCGAGCGTGACCTCGGCCTCGATGCTGGCGGCGGTCAGGCGGTTGGGAAGGTCGCGGTCCCTGGGGTCCTGCAGCGTGACGTCCTTTATGGTGACGTTGAGCTGGGGCCAGATGCCGAGCCTTGTCGAGCCGTTGATGGCGAGCCTGTAGCCGGTTTCGCGCTCGACCCGCTCCTGGATCGCGGACGTGAGGAATCCGGAGGGGACGCCGATCACCAGCAGCAGCGCGATCGCGACGATCACGGCTGCGATGGCGGCGCCTGCGATTTTCAGTGATCTCATTGCGACGTTCCCGACAGGCAGAGGCAAGCTTACCGCGGATCAGGCGGCAGGCTCAAAGGAGGTGAAAATAATGCAGGGGGACTGCAAAGTTATGTGACTTATGGCACACTTCTCCCGGGCCCAACCGTGCGACAGCTCCCCTTCCGAAGAGCGGATTTGAAAAGGCATTGCTATGAGTAAACAGGCCGAATTTGCGGTCATTTTGAAGATGAATCCGATGTTTGCGGACCTCGGGGCCGACGAGCTGCAGCGCATTGCCGGTCTTTGCCATACCCAGCAACTGGCGACGGGCGAGGTTCTTTTCCAGAAAGGCGATGCGGGCGATGCCCTGTTCGGGGTGCGGCGCGGCCAGATCCGGATCGAGACCGGTGCGTCGGATGGTAGCAGGCTGACCCTCAACTTCATGGGCCCCGGCGATCTCTTCGGCGAGGTCGCAGTGCTCGACGGCCAGAACCGCACGGCGGATGCGACCGCGGGCGAGGCCACGGAACTGTTCGTGCTCCGACGCGAGGATTTTCTCAGCTTCCTCGAGCGCGAGCCCAAGGTCGCCATCAAGATCATCATGCTGTTGTGCCAGCGCATCCGATGGCAAAGCGAGCGCATGGAGGAATCCATGCTGCAGCCGCTGCCGGTGCGCCTGGCGCGGCGGCTCTGCGCGCTCGCCGCCGATTTCGGCTCCGAGGTTCATATCTCCCAGGAGCAGCTCGGCATCTTCGTCGGCGCCGCCCGCGAAAGCGTCAATCGCCAGCTCCAGCTCTGGCGCAAGGACGGCATCCTGGACCTGCAGCGCGGCCGCATCCTGCTGCAGAACCTCAACAAGCTGACCGCCGTGGCGAGAAACGAGTAAATCCTCACTCCGCCGCGGGTGCCACGTGCGGACCCTCGGCCGGCGGCGTCTGGTGATGGCCTGACGGCGGCTCCCGGTCTTCACCGTGGGAGACGACGAGGCGTTTGCCGAAACGCCAGACCAGGGCGCCGACGTCGTCCATCAGCATGAACATCGCCGGCACGAACACCAGCGACAGCACGGTGGAGAACAACAGGCCGCCGATCACGGCGAGCGCCATCGGCGAGCGGAACTCGCCGCCGGCGCCGACCGCGAGCGCCGAGGGCATCATGCCGGCGACCATCGCGATGGTCGTCATCACGATCGGGCGGGCGCGCTTCATGCCGGCGTCGATCATCGCTTCCTGACGGGTCTTGCCCTCGCGGATCGATTCGATGGCGAACTCCACCAGCATGATGGCGTTCTTGGTGACGATGCCCATCAGCATCAGGATGCCGATCCATACCGGCGTCGTAAGCTGCTTGCCGGTAAGCAGCAGCGCGCCGACCGCGCCGCCGATCGACAGCGGCAGCGAGAACAGGATGGTGAGCGGCTGCAGGAAGGTGCCGAACAGGAGCACCAGCACGGCGTAGACCATCATCAGGCCGGCGGTGATCGCGGTGGCAAAGCCTTCTGACAGTTCGTTGAGGCTTTCGGCATCGCCCGACGGGCTCACCTTCACGCCCTTGGGCAGGCTCTTCATGACGGGAAGGTCGTAGATGGCCTTGGTGGCATCGCCGAGCGCGGCATTGCCGACGAGGTCGGCGGCGACGGTGGCCTGCCGTTCGCGGTCGTAGCGGTTGATGCTGGTCGGTCCCTGGTCGAGCTGGATGTCGGCGACCACGGAGAGCGGCACGCCGCCGCGCTCGCCGCGCTGACCGAGCGGCACGCGCAGCTGCTGCAGCATCGACAGATCGCCGCGGGCGGAATCCTCGAGCTGGACGCGGATCGGCACCTGGCGGTCGCCGGCGTCGAATTTCGCCAGCGCCGGTCCGACGTCACCGATGGTGGCGACGCGGATGGTCTGCGACAGGCTTTCGGTGGACACGCCAAGGCGCGCGGCAAGCTCGGCGCGCGGACGGATGCGCAGTTCGGGCCGTTCCAGCGAGGTTTCCGAGATCACGTTGGCGATGGTCGGAATCCGCTTCATCTGCGTCGCCAGTTCGCTGGCGACGTTGTTGACGATGTTGCTGTCGATGCCGGTTACCACCAGCGAGATCGCTCGCAGGCCGTTCTCGTCGAGGAACCAGAAACGGATGTCGGGAACGTTGGTAAGCTCGTTGCTGATCGAGAGCTCCAGCTCGCGCTGGGTGATCTTGCGCTCGGTCTTCGGTGTGTAATTGATGATCAGCGCGGCACGGCGCACTTCCAGCGTTCCCGGCGGAATGCGGCCGCCGTCGACGAAGACGTTCTTCACTTCGGGTCGCTTGCGCAGGCGCGCGACGATCTCTTCGGTGATCTTTTCGGTGTAGGCGAGCTGCGTTCCGGGCGGCAGTTCGAGCGCCAGCAGCGAGCGCGCCGTGTCCTGCGCCGGCAGGAAGCCCTGCGGCAGCAGCGTAATGCTCCAGATCGAGGCGGCGAAGACGCCGAAGCCGATGAGGATGGTGATGAAGTAGTGCTTCACCGACCAGGTCACCAGCTTGTGGTAGCTGTTCAGGACGAAGCCCGGCGGCGGATCCTCGTGGTGGTTGTCCTTCATGAAATAGGCCGCCAGCATCGGCGTGACAAAGCGTGCCGCCAGCAGCGAGAAGAACACCTGCACCGACACCGTGATGCCGAACTGCTTGAAGAATTGCCCGGCGATGCCGGACATGAAGCTCGCGGGCGCGAAGATGGCAATGATCGTCAGCGAAATCGCGATCACGGCCAAGCCGATTTCGTCGGCGGCTTCGAGAGCCGCGCGATAGGGCGACTTGCCCATGCGCATGTGGCGCACGATATTCTCGATCTCGACGATGGCGTCGTCGACCAATATGCCCGTCGACAGCGTGATGGCGAGGAAGGACACGAGGTTGAGCGAGAAGCCCAATATGTCCATCGCCCAGAAAGCCGGGAAGATCGACAGCGGTAGCGAGACGGCGGCGATGATGGTGGCGCGAAAGTCGCGCAGGAACAGCAGCACGATGATGACCGCGAGCACCGCGCCTTCGAACAGGGTCGAGATCGCCGCCTCGTAGTTGCCCTTGGTGAAATCGACCGAAGTGTCGATCAGCTTCAGGTCGACGTCGGGATAGGCGACCTTGAGCGCATCGATGCGCTTCTGCACGGCGGCAGCCACCACCACGTCGGAAGCTCCTTTGGAGCGCTTGATGCCGAGCGCCACCACCGGCTCGCCGTTGAAGCGGGCGAAGGTACGGCGGTCGGCAATGGTGTCGGTGACGGTGCCGAGATCGTCGAGGCGAACCTCGCCGCCGGAGAACAGCGGGATCATGGTGCCGGCGAGCTCGTTCAGCGTCTTGGCGCCGGCGAGCGTGCGGATCGCCTGGTCGTTCTTGCCGATTTCGGCGCGGCCGCCGGCGACGTCGACATTGGTGCCGCGCAGGATCTGGCTGACATTGACCGCGGTGAGTCCCGCGGCCTGCAGACGGTCGGGATCGAGCGAAACGAGTATCTCGCGCTCGACACCGCCGATACGCTCGACCTGGGCGACGTTACGCACGCCCTGCAGCGCGCGCTTGACCACGTCGTCGACGAAGTAGGAAAGCTGCTCCGGAGTCTTGCCGGGCGAGATCGCCGCATAGGTGACGATCGGCAGGCCGATGACGTCGACGCGCTGGATCAGCGGCTCCGTGACGTTCTGCGGCAGGTTGGCGCGCACCCGGGTCACCGCGTCCTTGACGTCGTTCAGGGCACGGTCGGTATTGGTCTCGAGCGCAAACTGGATGGTGGTCAGCGACAGTCCGTCGGTGATCGAGGAGGAAATGTGCCGCACGCCCTCGACGCCGGAGACGCCGTCCTCGATGGTCTTGGTGACCTGCGCCTCGAGCTCGGCGGGAGCGGCGCCGAATTGCGAAACCGCAACCGAGATCACCGGGATGTCCGCAGAAGGCAGCCGTGTCACCGCGAGCTTGGTAAAGGATACCCAGCCGAGCACCAGGAGGATGATCGAGAAGACGATCGAGGGAAGCGGATTGCGGATCGACCAAGCAGAAATATTGAGAGCCATCAGCGTACCCGCACACGATCGATTTCATCGGCAAACATGGTCTTCACCTGGTCCCCGTCGTGCAGCGAGGTGCCGGCGTCCGCGACGACGATTTCACCGACGTCGAGGCCCTCGAGGATCTCGGTGGAAGTCTCGGACGACAGCCCGACGCGAACCTTGCGCGTCTCGATGGTGTTGCCCTTCACGACCTGGACGGTGAGGCGGTCGATCGCGGTATGCGGTACGGCAACGCCGCAGCTGCGCTTGGCATCGATATTGGCGCGCGCGAACATACCGACCTTCAGCGAGGGATTGCTGGTCAACGCGATCCGCACCTTGCCGAGCTGGCTGGTGCGGTCGATCTGCGGCGAAACCAGGCGGATACGGCCGACGAGGTCAGGTGCGCCGTCGCGGCTGACGCGGGCGGTGGCGCCGGGATTGAGCTTGAGGATGTGGACGCTCGGCACCTCGGCGTCGAGTTCGATCTCGTTGTTGACGGCGATGCGGAACATCGGCCCGGCCTGGGGCGAGGCCGGTGCGCCGACGATGGTACGCACTTCGGTGACGAGGCCCGCGGCCGGCGCACGCAGCGAGACCGGGCCCGTGCGGCCACCGCTCTGCTGGCCCGGCTGTTGCGGCGGCGGCGACAAGCGCGCCAGTTCCTGGTTCTCGGTGACCACGTCGCCTTCGCGGACGAAGAGGTCGGTGACTTTGGAGCCTTCCTGGTCCGCGCCGACCACGGCCTCGCGCTTGGGCACGATGAAGCCGGTGACCCGCACCAGATCGGAGAAGCATGCATTGGCGGTCTTGGCGACCACGACCAGCGCCTGTCCCGTCGTTTCCGGCTTCTCGTGGTGGGGCCGGTGCTCCCACCAGTAGTAGCCGCCGACGAGGACAACAAAGGCCAGCGTTCCGAGCGCAGGCTTTATATATTCGGTGAGGGGCTTCATCGCCGGATCATTCCAGGACCAAATTCATGTTGGAGCGGCGCTGCGGAGCTGGGCAGGCGGCCCATGTTAGCGTGTTTTGCCAAGCTCTGGATAGCATCCGGCCGCGGCAAACCGCCGATCGGCGAGCAAAAAGCCTCCGTTCGGATGAATCCGGACGGAGGCTTTGTCGCAAAATATCCGTAAGCACCACGCCGGTTCAGCTTGCGCCTACTTCTGCGCGGTGGCCTTGGTTTCCATGTTCACCACCTGCACGCGGCGGTTGGCTTCCGCGAGCGGCTGGCTCGGATCCTTCAGTTTGCTCTTGCCATAGCCGACGGTGACGAGGTCGCTGCCGTTGATGCCGTATTTGTCGACCAGATACTTCTTGATCGAATCGGCGCGGCGCTCGGACAGGTTCTGGTTGTACTCTTCGGTGCCTGCCGCGTCGGTGTGACCGGCGACCACGAAGGTGGAGCCCTTGAGTTCGGCATTGGACAGCGCGCGGCCCAGCGCCTGCACGGAGGGAATCGACTTGGCGCTGATGTCGGCCGAGTTGTAGTCGAAGGTGATCTCCAGATCGATCTTCGGCTTGTCCTTGACGATGGAAGCGATTTCCTCGCGCTCGCTCTGCGACAGCGAACGGGTGGTGCGGCCGCGGACGCTGGTCACGAATTTGGACTCGGCGGGATTGACGGCCGGTTCGGCCGATCCGCCGGTGGACAGGCCGCGGGTCAATGGCTTCTTGGAGGGGGTCAGTGCCCTGAGGATTTGGTCCTCGGTGACGTCGTCGGCAGCCAAGGCTGCGCCGATACCTAGTGAAAGGGTGGCGCCGACGGTCAAGATCGCGGCGATCGCGGTCAGATTTGTGGTTCCCGGAAGCCTTGCCATTGTCAGTCCCTCCTGCGCTGCCCGCGCAATTCCCATTAGCTTGCCCAATGAACGGCCGCGTCTCGGAGGGCGCGGCGTCGATTCTCGTTAGTCTCTGGCCCCGGCCTGGGGTTCGAAGGCGGGGCCGCCTCAAAATACGTCACTGCACCCCATAATCCGCGAATTCCTTGACAATATTCGGGTCCATCGCCTTGGCATTGGCAATGTCCAGGTCGCCTTCGGCAATTGAGCCGTTCCGCTTCTTGGCCAACCCCCGGCCGTACAGGGAGGAGGTCAGACGCGGATTGATGCGCAGCGCAGCATCGAAATCGGCGATCGCATTCTTGGTCTGGCCGCTCTTGAGATTGAGCAGCCCGCGGCTATCCAGCGCGTCGACGAAATTCGGCCGAAGCCGCAGCGCCTCGTTGCAATCCTTCAGCGCCGCCTGCAGGTGCCAGTCCTGTCCGGGCCCGCTAACAGTTGTTGCCAGGCCCCCTCGACATCGCTTCGGGTTGGCCAGAAGCGTTGATGAAATCGCCAGTCGCCGTCGCCGACCTGCTTGCTGCTTCTGCGGCTGGCCGCGCCGGTAGCGCCGCGCGTCGTCCAGGTTGTCGGTGCAGGCGCTTGGCGGTCGTCCTGATGGTCGGATCGTCAGCCAATGGAAGCTCGTCCATCGCCGGTGCAGCTGCTGCTGTAGATTTCCACCTTGAGCGCTGGTTCGACCTCCAGGCGAGGCAACGGAATCTCTACCTGGGCGGCGGCAGGGTGGAATCGACTTCAGGCGTTGGCGGCGGTGGTACTGGGCTGCTGGGTTTGCTGTTCCGGCAGCTGGCTACTTCTGGAATACCGGCCTGCTGCCGACCTCGGGATGAAGGAGAAATCTTCCATTCCAGCGAGGACGATATCCGGCACCTGCTCGCTGCGCTGCGCCAGAGTGACGCCGACCAGTTGCGTTCAGCGTTGCATAACAATGGTCAGGGAACGCGAGATTTCTCGAGCAGTTGCGCACGAAAAATGCGATCACCACCATTATCGGCAGCCACCGGGACTACGGGGCGCGGGCCATCACCAGCGAGCGGTGGGCGCGATGACGAGGCAAGGCCAGCCAGTAAAACCGTTCAGGCGGTTGCCGCAGGCATCGATCGCGCGGTCGCGGCCTTCGCGCCGCATGTTGATCTCGCCAGCGCGCCAGGCTGACCGTGTAGCGCGTCGCGGTCCAGATCTGGGCATCGACCCGGGATCATGTAGCTCTGGCGGGCGGACTGATGCCGAAACCGGAGAGAACAGCGCGACCAGACGAAGCGATCGCGCGGCTGACGTAGTCAGAGAGCGCAGCGCATCCAGATCGCGTTCAGGTTTCGCCGATCTCGACGGCAAACCGTCGCATTTCAATTCGTCCGCCAGCTCGCGCGCATCAGACGATGGGTTCGCGCAGTGGCGCTGGCGTGGATATTTCGCGGCTGATGGCGAGCGCCAGGCGCTCATGGACGGTGTAACGACCGTCGAGACCGACGGAAAAGGGAAAGAAACGCGCGGATTTCATAGTGGCGGCGGTCAATAAAGGCGCCAGTCAACGCCACCGGCAACCGCGCCACCGCCGACGAAAGGTGATTATCAAACCGGCCGGAACCGTCGTTGGCAACGCGCATCCTGTTGTTGCGGCAATTCATCGCGACGAAGTGGCAACGACGGAATAGTCGCGCCTGCCGCAGGGTTGCGATGCGCGGTAAATACCTGGAAGGCGGGGCGGATAGTCTCGCCGTCAATGCCGTTGCCCTCATTAAAAACGCGTTTACGCCTGACATGCGGACGCCGTTTGGCCAGCGCGCCAGCGATGCGGCGGTTCAGGCCTCTCAGGCCTCAACGGTAAGGCAAAGCCAAGCCGGTGATACCTACGAAATCACGCGCTCCGCCGCCGCATGTCGCCGCGCATATCGTCAATTCTGGCTCCGGTGCACGATGCCTGGCGCGGTCTCGACTCGGCCGTCTGGCTGGTACAGGGCGTAGACCGGCATCCCCGTTCGGCGCACCGGCTGGCGCGGAAGAAGCTGCAGGCTTTCAGCTGGCGCTCAATCCAGTCGATGCGCTGGCCGGCTTCGAGGTCCTGGGCCCGGGTCCATCAAGGACGTCATCGTCACCCTCCACTACGACCACGCCGGCAATCGACCCATTTCCCAATGCGCTTCCATCTGCAGGATCCGCGGGTATTCTGACCAGGCGTTGCATGCAACGGTTTTGCCAGCATCCAGTTCGCGGTCGATCGAGCATATCGCGCGGTGGTGCCTGTCCTGGCGAGCGCGTCGCAACCCCATTCCAGCAGGCGGTGGGTCGCGCCCCCGGCGGTGTGCATGTCGGCAGGGCGCCGACAGGCTTCTGCAGGTGGTGCAGGTCGAGGACCACGCGCGTTGATGGTGCTGGCCTCGGACGCACGGCGCATTACCCGCGAACCTGCCGACGCGGTCAGTTCATCGTCCACAATGTCGGCGACGCTGGCGCGGCGGGCTGGAATCGTCGAGCAGCTGGCAGGTCATCCCGACCGTTTCATTCCGGGCATGATCCAGTCGTGGTGGGGATCTACCGCGCCAGCTGGCTGAGGTCGATACCTTTGCGCTGCGTATAGCGCCGTCGCGGCGATCTTTCGTGAGTAGCAAGGCATCTTGAAGCGGTGAAGGTCCTCATGGTTCGAGGCAGCATAGGCACGTGCTCGCCATGAGGACGAGGTTGGTTCCTTTGACCGATCAGACCATCCAGATGATCCAGCGATCACGCCCCTGCCGGTCTTCACGCCTACCCGCAGCCGCGCAGGTCATGCCTGCGGCCTCTGTTCCAGGTAGCGGTCGCGCCGATCGGTCAGTCCTTCGATGTACAGGCGGTGATCAAGGCGCCCGCGCATCGGAGAAACCTGGCGCTGGCTTTCGGCCGAAGCAGGATCGCCGCCGGCCCGTAGTCTCCATCAGGCATCCGGCCTGAGGCCGGGTGAACCGTGCCTGGATGAGTGGGTCGACCGCAAAAAGCCGCCCATGCATTTGCCCATCAGGGTCGATCTCGGTGACCGCCTCATCGTGGAATTAAATGGCGGCGCGAAGCCGGCGGTGTCGGCTTCCTTCGCGTCGGCCTCCTCGGTGCGCGGGCCAGGCTCGCTGCAGGTTGCAACAGCGCCGCTTCAAGTCCTGGCGCTCTGGCGGAAGGCCGGAGGAATCTCCTGCTCGCGCTGCAGCGGCGATGGGGCGGCTCTTCATGAAGCGTGCGGCCTGCAGTTCATGCGCAGCCGGAACTCGCGGCGATCGTTCTCGTTCTCGACGCGCGGTGAGCGCCTGGCGTTCATCAGTGCCGTCCGCCGCGCATTGATGGTCAGTTGTGCGTGCGCGTGCACTCGGCGGCGGCATGTTGCTGCCGATGTACTTTGCAGGCCGGCGCGTCGCCAGCACCCGCCGCGGGGATGTCGAGCCCGTAGCCGCTCCAGCATATTCGACGGCGAGCGCGTCGGGCTACCTCGGCGCGCAGGCGGTTGAGGCGGAACAGCACCAATTTGAAAGTCGACCGCGCCATCTTTTTCCCCGCGGTTTCCTCGCGGATCGAGGCGGCCTGCTCATCGACGTTGCCTTGGCCAAGGATGGCTCGAGCTGAGGTTGACGGCGGGCCGTGGACGGAGTTGGGCTCGTTGCAGATGAGACCAGTACAGATCAGCCGTCCCTGGCCAGGGCAAACCCGCAGACAAATCCACAGCGCGAGCAGTTCCAGTTCAGCTACCGCAGCACCCCGGTGAGGATCGGCCAGCGGCACCGCCGCTGGGCGTGCCGTCGTGGTGGTCGGCGCGGCTGATCGGGCTTTCGCTGGCGATGGAATTTTGCCCAACGCAGGCGAAGTCGTGCTGCTGGATGACGCGGATCGCATCAAGGAGGGTTGCCGCCATCTGGCCTTAAGCGGGCGACCCGGGCATCGCAGGACTGTTGCGGCGTCGGCGATCGCATGGTCAGCAAGAGTGTGGTCTGGAGTGTCGGAAATGCTCGCGGCGACTGCAGCTCTGCTCAGTTCGACCTGTTGCCGAAACGAGGCCACCGGCGGCCAGCGCTATCGCTCCCAGCAGTTCGCCGAGGCTATCTGAGAATCGGCCGCGTCCTCTCTTCCTCGGCCTGCTTTAACAGCAAGGTAGCGGCTGCGGCTGGGCAATCGCAACAACCGTCGCGCCGACGATCAACGCCCGAGGCGCCTATCGCCTACGCGACCAGCGTGCCCTGCGACGGTGCGCGCTCGTCGCGCGGATGATCGGCGCCGAATTTTCCGGCAAGGTGTGCAGATCGTTCCTGATCGCCGACATCAAGGCCGGCGGCGGCGTTTCCGCTCGACGCCAGTTCGGTTGATCCGCGGGCTGTGCCGGGCGCTCGCTGCTGCTGGCGGCCGGACGACGTCTGGCGCATCGATCTGCAGTTCGTCCGGATTCGACCCGGTCAGGCGAAGCCGGAGGCCGGCACGGCCGCGCGACGCCTGCTGCCGCATGCTGCAGGACGCGACCGTTCGATTTCGAATGGATTTCGCTCTACGAGTTCCAGTGCCGGCGCATGGACCAGTTCATCCATGGCCGTGTCGTCTTTGCCGGCGATTCCGCGCATCAGGTCTCTCGCCGTTCGGCGCCGCGCGGCGCCATTCGACCTCGAAGACGCCGAGAACATCGCCTGGAAGCTCGACCGGGTTTGCGCGGGGCTTCTCCTGCGAGAGCCTGCTCGAGACCTATCACACCGAGCGCAGCTCGGCGGCCGACAGCGAGAACATCCGCAGATCGGCGCGCGCGACCGATTTCGCCTTGAGCCACCCGGAGCAGGAAGCGCGCCTGCGCCGCGCGGCGGTGCTGTCGCTGGCAAGGAAGCCAAGGTCGGCAAGCGCATGGTCAATGGCGGGCGGCTGTCGGTGCCGTCGGTCTACGTGCACGCTGTCCACGCCCGATGCCGATGATTGGCGGTCCGCGCCCGGGAGCGTCGATGCCGGACGCGCCGGTGTCCGGACCAGTCGAGGCAATCCGATGTTCCTCACCGAGGCCTTCATCGCAAGGGCGCGCACTTCACCGCTGTTGACGTTTGGCAATGGCAATCGGCGTGCGCCGGAAGGTGTCGGCACGATCCGCGTCGGCGGCGAGGATGGCCTGATCGACGCCAGCGGAGCTGGCCGGCAAGCGCTACGACGCTGGCCCAGCGCTTCCTGTCTGCTGCAGCCCGACGACTGCTGTCGCCGCGCGCTTCCGCCGGCCGACGCGTGCATCGATCGATGCGGCGCTCCTCCCGCGCCTGCGGTCTCAATTGAGGTCACCTGCGCGTGCGCTCTCGACCAACCAGCTTCACAAACCGGACGATGCCTTCCGCGCCATCGTCGAGGCGCATCGCCAGCCTCAGCGAAAATGCCGAGGCGCCGACCTTGACGCAACGCTGGTGCCGTGCTCGCCAACCATCGGGTATGGGGTGTGAAGAGGAAGCAATCGCGCCCGCCGAAGCGGCGTAATGCTGGACGCGCGACCGGCAACAACAACAGCGCAATAAGCTCAGGAATTGGATTAATGGCTGTCAGTTTCCGCGTCCACCGGGGATCTCGCGTTACTTTCTCCGCGATCGGTTCGATCTCTACGCCTTCACCGCCGAGGGCGATCCGAATCACCGCTGTCGTCGTCGGCGACGACGATTGCCTGGTCGGTGAGCGGCAGGCAACACGATGGCCAGCAAGGTCATCGAACGCGTCGCGGACCGTCGCCGACAAGCCCATCAAGCATGTCGTGCTGTCGCATTACCATGCGGTGCACGTGCTCGGCGCTTCCGCCTACAAGGCGCAGGGCATCGTTGCCTCGCAGGAAGCCTATGGCTCGACCAGGAGCGCGGCCAGCAAGGACTGGGACTCCAGGCCGGCCGTTCCCGCGCCTGTTCAAGTTGAGCATTCCCGGCCTGACCTGGCCCGCGCTGACCTTCGAAACCGACATGACGATCTATCTCGGCTGGCCCGCGAGGTGCGGCGATCGCTCGGCGCCGACCACGTCCGGCATCGTCGCGCCTGGTGCCGGATGCCGAAGTGATGCTGTCCGGCGACCTGATCGACCATCCACTCGCACTGCTATTGCGGCGACGCCTATTGCGCGAATGGCCGGCGACGCTGAACGCGTCTCCGCCTTCGTCCAAGGCGGTCGCCAGGCGCGGCGACGCGCTACGGGGCACATCCACCGTGCGCGATGCATCGCGATGGCCGCGAGACTTCGTGCGACGGCACGGCGCGCCGAGACCGTCGATCGCCAAGGAGGCGCAACCTGAAGGTCGATGGCGGCGACGCGCGAGGTGATGGACCCGAAGTTCTCGACGTCGCCATCTACGGGCACTGTACCGTTCAATGTCTCGCACGCGTTCGATGAGGCCATCGACGATCCCGTAATCTGGACCGACGCGCGTACCGTGAATCTGGTGGCGCTACAAGAGGAGGAAAGACATGAACATCAACACCTCGCCTGACATCATCAGCCCGCGCGTCCGTGCAGATCACGCCGGGCTACATGTCCGAGTTTCCGCAACAATTTCGAAAACCGAGGCGCTGCCGGCACGCGCTGCCGATCAGGCGCAACTCGCCGCAGCGCTGTGCCTACGGGCTCTATGCCGAGCAGCTTTCCGGCTGCTTTACCGCGCCGCGCGGCGCGGCCCGGCGAGCGTTCCTGGCTCTACCGCATCGTCAATGGTGAAGCATTCCGGGCGCTTCACCAAGGCCGACGGTTTTCTGGCGCACCTTACCGCACGAATACGATCTGCCGATCGCGCAATTGCGATGGGATCCGTTGCCGCTGCCCAAGGGCGAAGTCACCTTCCTGCAGGGCGTACACCATGACCACGGCGGGCGACGCCAATGGCCAGGGCGGCATGGCCGCGCATCTATCTGATCACCAAATCCATGGTGGACCAGAATTTCTACAATGCAAGCGTAGGCGATGTTCGTCGCAACAGGGCGGTATGCGCTGTCCACCGAATTCAGCCGCATCGATGCTCCAGGCAGCGAGGTCGCAGTGATACCGCGTGAAATTCGCGTCGAGGTTCCCGACGGTCCGGCGCGCGGCTATCTCTGCGAAAACTGGTGGCGCTTTCCGCTGCCGGGCGCGGCCCGATCGGCGCCAGGCGCTGCCGATTCGCGCGACTTTCTGTTGCCGGTCGCCTATGAGGACAAAGGACGCACCGGCCGAACTCTACGAAGTGGGTGGCGCTCGCTGTTGAAGCGCAGCTCGGCCATTCGCCGATCGTGGTGCTGTGGCACGGCAATTATGCGCCGTACAAATACGACTTGCAGACCTTCTCGCCGGTCGGCGCGATCGGCTACGATCATCACGACCCCTCGATCTTCACCGTGCTGACCTCCGCCGTCGACCGCGGGCACGGCGAACATCGACTTCGTGATCTTCCCCGAGCGCTGGATGGTGAAGGCACCTTCCGTCCGCCCTGGTATCACCTATTTATCTGTCGGAGTTCATGGGACTGATTTACGGCGTCTATGACGCGCGTCCGCAGGGATTTGTCCCCGGCGGTGCGTCGCTGCACAATTGCATGCTGCGCAGGCCCTGACCGGCAGGCATTCGACCACGCCAGCAATGGCGAGTTGAAGCTGGAAGAGCTGGCGGCTGCCTCGGCCTTCATGCACGGAGACGCGATTTCGCAGCGGGTGACCGCGGCGTATGCGGCGAAATCGTCGACGCTGCAGGGCGACCTGGATTGCTGGAAGGGGCTCGAAGAGGTTCGATCAAACGAAACCGTGATTGCTTGCCCTCTCCCTTATGGGAGGGCGTGGCAATGCTTCGGCCGCCTTCCTGCACACCGAGAACGCCGGTGGCACCATCGGCTATGGCGAAGAAGCGGGGTGAGGGGTCTGTCTCTGGCGGATGAAACCTCACCGTCGCGGCTTTCGTCCGTGCAACCTACAAAGGGAGGAACAAAGAAGATGAGGAAATGCCCCACCCCAAGTCCCAAACGCTCCTTCATCCCGGTCGATCCCTTTCGATTTTTGATCCAGGGCCTGCCCTGCGGCGTGTTCTCCGTCAAAAGGACGGCCTCGCGCCGCGTCTGGGTGGCGATCGGCGATCATGTGCTCGATCTCGGGAGCTCGAGCAGGACGCAAGCTCGATGTGGGCCCCGCTCGGCATGTTCGCGCAGCCTTCTGGCCTGGTCCCTTCAGCGCTCGGTCGAGAAATCTGGTCGAAGACGCGGGCGCGGATCAGCGAATTGCTGCGTCACGACTGTCCGGACTGCGCGACAATGAACAGCACCGCCGGCGTGCGCTGGTGCCGCGTGGCGGAAGTGAAGCTGCCTGCACCGATCACCCAGTGGCCGGCTAACGATTTCTATTCCATCGAGCATGCCGCAATGTCGGCGCTATGTTTCGCCGGCGAGGACAATGCGCTGCAGCCGGAGAACTGGCTGCCGCCGTCGGCTACGGCGGCCGCGTCAACGAGTCGTCGTCCGGCGGCACCAAGGTGAAGCGTCCCGCGCGGCCCATCCAAGCCGCCGGTAATCGATGCGCCGAGTTTCCAGGCCGGCGAAGCCGGCTCGATTTCGAAGAACTGGAAATGGGCGTCGTCGTCGGCCAGTCGTCGAAGAAGATGAAGGGCGAGATGCTAAGCAGGGCGCAGGCCTGAAGATGATCTTCGGCTTCACCATCCTCAACGACTGGAGCGCGCGCGACATCCAGCAATGGGGAATATGCTGCCGCGCTCGGCCCGTTCCAAGCCAAGGCCTTCGCCACGTCCGATCGGCCGATGGCGCGGATCATGTTGCGCGAAGACGCCTGGGCTTCGCCTGCGAGCCGAAGCAGGAGCCGAACCGCGCGTATCTGAAGCAGGCGAAGCCGGCAATTTCGACCTGAACTCGGCGTGGCGCTGCGCGCCGACGGCGCCGAACGCGGCGAAGAGCATCTGCCGGACCAATTTCAAGTACATGTACTGGTCCTCGGTGCAGCAGCTCGTGCCATCATGCCTCGGGCTGCGCCATGAATGTCGCGGCGATCTCCTCGGCAGCGGCACGATCTCCGGTCCGGAGAAGCATCAGCGCGGCAGCCTGCTCGAGGCGTCCGGCTGGAACGGCACCAGGCCGATGGTAGACCGCCCGGCGTCAAGCGCTCCTTCCTCGAAGACAGCGACTCGCTGGTTATGCGCGGCTGGTGCCAGGGCGACGGCTACCGCATCGGCTTCGGCGAGGTCGAGGGGACGATCGTGGCGGCGAACAGGCCGGGTCAGCGATCCTGCAGGGCGATGGCCTTCAGCCGCGCCGAATGCGCGGCGATGTCCTCGAGGCTGTACTTCAGATGCGCCCGCTTGTCGGACGGCGGATGCTTCGCCGTGCAGACGCCCGGGCGCCATTCCTTCGACGGCCGGATCGGCCGTGGCACGAAGCCGCCGCCGCAGTTGGGGCAGACATTGCCGAGCTTGGTCTCGACGCAATCGGCGCAGAAGGTGCATTCGTAGGAACAGATGCGCGCGTCGGTCGCCGACGGCGGCAGGTCCTTGTCGCAATATTCGCAGTTCGGTCGCAGCTGCAGCGCCATGACGGTCTCGCGTTCGGCTTCGGCGTTCGATGAATATTCGCAGACGAAGCCCGAGGCGGAAATGGCGGATTTCCCTCGATTCCGGCCAACCGGTCAAAGCGCGTTTGGGAATGACGGCGCTGCGGAACGCTACCGCTTCCACGCACTCGCGAGCTGCGAAATATCGGCCTTCTCCGCTTCCCGGATCGCCGACGGCGTGCGCGAGAAGCGCGGGGCCGGTGCAGGCTGCGTCACGCCGTGGCGCTCCACGAACACTTTTCGTGCCGCCATGTGCGGGTGCTTCGGCGCCTCCGCCATGGTCAGGATCGGCGCGAAACAGATGTCGGTGCCTTCCATGATCTTGCACCATTCGTCGCGCGACTTGCTCTTGAAGACCTTTGTCAGCTTCGCCTTCAGCGCAGGCCAGGCCTTGCGGTCCATCTGCGCGTCGAAATCGGCATCGGTCAGGCCTGCGTGCTTGCGCAGCAGGGCATAGAACTGCGGCTCGATCGAGCCGATCGAGATGAAATTGCCGCAGGCGCATTCATAGACGCCGTAGAAATGCGCGCCGCCGTCGAGGAAGTTCTGGCCGCGGCCCTCGGTCCAGCGGCCGATCGCGGTCATATCGAAGAACATCGACATCAGCGATGCCGCGCCGTCGCACATCGCGGCATCCACCACCTGGCCCTTGCCGGATCTGGAGGCTTCGAGCAGCGCGGCCAGCACGCCGACGACCAGATACAGCGCACCGCCGCCGAAATCGCCAACCAGGTTGAGCGGCGGCACCGGCTTCTCTTTGGTGCCGATTGCGGCGAGCGCGCCGGTGATGGAGATGTAGTTGATGTCATGGCCGGCGGCATTGGCCAGCGGTCCTTCCTGGCCCCAGCCGGTCATGCGGCCGTAGACGAGCTTAGGATTGCGCGCGAGCACGACATCCGGCCCGAGCCCGAGCCGCTCCATCACGCCGGGGCGAAACCCTTCGATCAGCGCATCGGCACCCGCCAGCAGGTCGAGCACCTGGGCGATTGCCGCCTTGTCCTTGAGGTCGAGTTCGACGACCTTGCGGCCGCGGCCGGCGACCGATTTCAGATTCTTGCCGGCGCCGACGCGATCGAGCGTCACCACTTCGGCACCCATGTCCGCCAGCATCATGCAGGCAAAGGGGCCGGGGCCGATGCCGGCGAATTCGACGATGCGAAAGCCGGAGAGCGGGCCGGAAGTCTTGGTGGCGGCGTGAGACGCGGGTTTGTCGAGCACGGTGTTTCCTCGAAATCTTAATTAGCTGATTAGCTAAATTCTCTCGCCTTCGTGGCCCCGAGGCAAGCAAATCTTGCCGCCAAACGAGTGCGGCGCGCATCGCTGCGCGCCGCATGCATGGCTCAAGGCAGGATAGTTCAGCCCGCGGCTTGCACCGCGCGCTGCGCCATGACCTTGATCAGATTGGCGCGGTAATCGGATGAGCCGTGGATGTCGCTCATGAGGCCCGCGGCTGCGACCTTCACATTGTCAAGCGCGCCGGCCGACCAGTTCGCCTTCAGCGTCGCCTCGATGGCCGGCACTCGCATGACGCCGCTCTGTGAGGCGCCGGTTGCGGCAACGCGGACGTCGCCACCCGATGTCTTGGCCACGAACACCCCGGTCAGAGCAAAGCGCGACGCCGGATGCGGGAATTTGGCGTAGCCCGCTTTCGCCGTTACCGGGAACGAGACCGCGGTGATGATCTCGCCGTCCTGCAGCGCCGTCGAGAACAGGCCCTTGAAGTATTCGTCCGCGGCGATCGTGCGCTTGTTGGTCTTGATGGTTGCATTCAGCGCCAGCACCGCGGCGGGATAATCCGCAGCGGGATCGTTGTTGGCAAGCGAGCCGCCGATGGTGCCGCGATGGCGCACCTGGGGATCGCCGATATGCGCGGCGAGATAGGCAAGCGCGGGAAGCGCCTTCTTCACATCGGCACTCTGGGCCACGTCGTAATGCGTCGTCGCCGCCTTGATCTCGATACCGTTATTGGTTGCGACGACGCCGACCAGATCCTTGATCTTGGCGAGATCGATCACGTCGGACGGCGAGGCGAGGCGCTGTTTCATGACCGGAAGCAGCGTCTGCCCCCCGGCGAGATATTTCGCTTCCTTGCCCTTGGCGAACACGCTGGCCGCCTCGTCGACCGAGGAAGCGCGATGATAGGTGGTCTCGTACATGTTGCTTCCTCCCTTAACCGTGGATCGCGTGCCAGACGCGGTCGGGCGACGCCGGCATTTCCAGCTTGTTGGTTCCGATGGCATCGGTGATGGCGTTGATGACGGCGGCCGAAGCGCCGATCGCGCCGGCCTCGCCGCAGCCCTTGACGCCGAGCGGATTGCTCGGACACAGCGTCGTGGTGTGCGACACCTTGAACGACGGCAGGTCGTCGGCGCGCGGCATGGTGTAATCCATGAAGGAGGCCGTCACCGGCTGGCCGTCGGCGTTGTAGACGGCATGCTCCAGCAGGGCCTGGCCGATGCCTTGCGCAAGGCCGCCATGCACCTGACCCTCCACGACCATCGGGTTGATCAGCCGTCCGAAGTCGTCGGCGGCGACGAAGTTCACGAACGAAGTCTTGCCGGTGCTGGCATCGACTTCGACCTCGCAAATATAGGCGCCGGCCGGGAAGGTGAAGTTGGTCGGGTCGTAGAAGGCGGTTTCCTTCAGGCCCGGCTCCATGCCATCGGGCAGATTGTGCGCCGTATAGGCCGCCAGCGCCACCATCGGCAGCGCGATCGACTTGTCGGTGCCGGTCACCTTGAACTCGCCGTTCTCGATGACGATGTCGTTCTCGCTCGCTTCCAGCGCGTGGGCTGCGATCTTCTTGGCCTTGGATTCGATCTTCTCCATGGCCTTGACGATGGCAGCACCGCCGACCGCGATCGAGCGCGAGCCGTAGGTGCCCATGCCGAACTGCACCTTGTCGGTATCGCCGTGAACGATCGAAACCTGACTGATGGGAACACCGAGCCGTTCGGCGATCAGCTGGCAGAAGGTCGTCTCGTGACTCTGACCGTGGCTGTGCGCGCCGGTGAGCACCTCGATGGTGCCGACCGGATTGACGCGGATTTCCGCGGATTCCCACAGGCCGACGCCGGCGCCGAGGCTGCCGACCGCCTTGGAAGGCGCGATGCCGCAGGCCTCGATGTAGCAGGACACGCCGATGCCGCGCAGCTTGCCTTCCGACTTCGCCTTGGCCTTGCGTGCCGGGAAGCCGGCGTAGTCGATCGCCTTCATCGCAGCATCGATGGAGGCGTGGAAGTCGCCGGCGTCGTAGGTCATGATGACCGGCGTCTGGTACGGGAAAGACGTGATGAAGTTCTTCTTGCGCAGCTCGGCCGGATCGACCTTCAGCTGCCGCGCCGCCGTCTCCATCATGCGCTCGACGAGATAGCTCGCCTCGGGCCTGCCGGCCCCGCGATAGGCGTCGACTGGCGTGGTGTTGGTGTAGACCGCCATCACCTCGGCGTAGATCGCCGGGATCACGTACTGCCCAGACAGCAGCGTTGCGTAGAGATAGGTCGGCACCGCCGAGGAGAACAGCGACATGTAGGCGCCGAAATTGGCGTGGGTCTTCACCCGCAAGCCGAGGATCTTGTTGTCCTTGTCGAACGCCATCTCGGCATGGGTGACGTGGTCGCGGCCATGCGCGTCGGTGAGGAAGGATTCGCTGCGGTCGCCGGTCCACTTCACCGGGCGGCCCACCTTCTTCGAAGCCCACAGCGCCACCATCTCTTCGGGGTAGATGTAGATCTTCGATCCGAATCCGCCGCCGACATCGGGTGCGATCACCCGCAGCTTGTGCTCGGGCGCGACGTTGTAGAACGCCGACAGCACGAGGCGGGCGACATGCGGATTCTGCGAGGTCGTCCAGAGCGTGAAGTGCTCTTCGGCGGCGTCGTAGTCGGCGATCGCCGCGCGCGGCTCCATCGCATTCGGCACCAGCCGGTTGTTGGTGAGGTCGAGGCTCACGACATTCGCCGCCTTGGCGAACGCCGCCTTGACCGCGCCTTCGTCGCCGAGGTGCCAGTCATAGATCACGTTGCCCGGAGCTTCCGGATGCAGCTGCGGTGCACCTGGTTTGATCGCGGCCCTGACGTCGGCCACGGCCGGCAATTCCTCATAGTTGACGACCACGGCTTCCGCCGCGTCGCGCGCCTGGTTCTTGGTCTCGGCAATCACGACCGCGACGGCCTGGCCGACAAAGCGCACGGTTTCCGGCGCCATCGCGGGCCATGCGCCCATCTTCATCGGCGAGCCGTCCTTCGAGGTGATGGCCCAGCCGCAAATGAGGTTGCCGATCTTGTCGTCCACGATCTGCTGGCCGGTCAACACTGCGATCACGCCCGGCATCTTCATCGCCGCCGCGGAGTCGATACCCTTCACCTTGGCATGCGCATGCGGGCTGCGGATGAAATGGGCATAGGTCATGCCTATCAGTTTTACGTCATCGACATAACGGCCCTTGCCGGTGATGAACCGCTTGTCTTCCTTGCGCACGACGCTTGCGCCAATGCCTTCAACGCCCATGTTCTGATCCTCCCAACCGGAGATGTTTTGATGGCCCGCCGCATCGCGTGTGGCGGATTGAATTCAGCAAATAGTCGAAAGCTATTCCGCGGCCTGCGCGACCTTCATGCGGCCGGCCGCATCCAGCACCGCCTTGACGATGTTGTGATAGCCGGTGCAGCGGCAGATATTGCCTTCCAGCTCGTGGCGGACGGTTGCCTCGTCCAGCTTGCCGCCGTGGCGGTTCACAATGTCGATTGACGACATGATCATGCCGGGCGTGCAGAAGCCGCATTGCAGGCCGTGATTGTCGCGGAAGGCCGCCTGCATGGGGTGCAGTTCGTCGCCCTTGGCAATGCCTTCGATGGTCGTGATATTGCTGCCGGCGGCCTGCCCCGCCAGCACGGTGCAGGATTTTACCGCTCGCCCGTCGATATGGACCACACAGGCGCCGCACTGGCTGGTGTCGCAGCCGACATGCGTACCGGTCAGATTGAGATTTTCCCGCAAAACATGGACCAGGAGAGTCCGGTCCTCCACGTCGACCGAGACCGCCTTGCCGTTTACCGTGAGCTTGACTGTGGACACGCTTACTCCTCCCGATGATGCTTTTGATTGGTTCTAATTAGAGACAGCGCCAACGGAACTTGCAACTAGGATTTTCGTCCGGGGGCGTGGATGTGATAGATGACGCGCCGTTGGCGCAATGATAGGCAGGACGCAAACTACGTCTCGGACCGGCACCGTCGGCGCACCCAACGTGGTCCTTGTCGGATTTGGCACGTCAGGGTCGGTTCGGTCGCGCCCCTTGCCTCCCCCGGAGTAGCGTGGCCGATCCGGCCGGCCTTTAATCAAGATGATATGCTCGGGTGGGGGGAGACCAGGCCTGCGCGGCACCTTGCGGTCGAGGTAAAGTTGCTTCGCTCGCGCTCTGCGCCGCACCCGCTTCAAGCTTTGTCAAACTGATGCTTCAATTCCAGCTTCGCACGTTCCAGCCGCGCGCGCTGGGTGTTCGGCAATTTTCTGCCGGCTCGATTGATATAGAAGGTCAGCATCGACAGCGCCGAGCGGTAGGCGCCGGATTTGCGCCGCGAACTGCGCTCCGCCGATCGCTTCAAGGACGCCGCGATCGCCTTTGCGCTGGTCAGCTTGAATACGCCCTTCCTGAGGTCCAGCGCGTCGCTTTCGCGCGTCACGCGTTGAGACCAGCGGCGGGACGAGCTTTTGCTTTTGCTTTTGCCCGTCTTGCGGGTTGATTTGTGTCGCGCGGCCATTGCCTACTCACGGACTAATCACCTGAAAACGCCCGGAAATCCCCTCGGTTTCAGTCCCGCAATGCGGGAACTGCCTTGCTACACAAACGTTATTTACTTGTGGCTGACACCGAAGAGAGTTGAGAAAGCCCCGGCGTTTCAATCCCCGAGGCGCTTTCTCATGGGTCGCAATGAATTTGCAGAGCATCGACCTCAATCCAGCGCCATCAATGGGCGTTTTCCTGGCGCTGCCGCAGGACAATTCCCGTCTCATCGAGACCAGCATTCCCGCGCGGCTCGATAATCTCCGCTGGAGCGGCTTCCATACCCGGGTCGTGGCCGCGCTTGGAATCACCTGGATACTGGACGGCCTCGAGGTCACGCTGGCCGGTGCCTTGTCGGGCGCGCTGAAGGAAAGTCCGGCGATGCAATTCTCCAATTTCGACGTTGGCCTTGCCAACAGCGCCTATCTTGCCGGCGCGGTGCTGGGCGCGCTCGGTTTCGGCTGGCTCACCGACCGGATCGGGCGGCGCAGGCTGTTCTTCATCACGCTGGCGCTCTATCTGCTCGCGACTGCCGCGACGGCGCTGTCATGGAGCGTCGCGACTTACGCGCTGTTTCGCTTCCTCACCGGCGCGGGTATCGGCGGCGAATACACTGCGATCAACTCGACCATCCAGGAACTGGTGCCGGCACGCTATCGCGGCTGGACCGATCTCGTCATCAACGGCAGCTTCTGGATTGGCGCGGCGATCGGTGCGGCGAGCGCCATCGTGCTGCTGGATCCGCAACTGGTCGGCGTCGATCTGGGGTGGCGGCTGGCGTATCTTACAGGCGCCTGCCTCGGTCTGGCCGTCTTCGTCATGCGGATGTGGATTCCGGAAAGTCCGCGCTGGCTGATGATCCATGGCCGCCCGGATGAGGCGCATGCCATCGTGGACGAAATCGAGCAGGCGACCATGGGCCGATCGCAGGCGAAAGAAGCGCTCCCGAAGATGAAACTCATGATGCGCAGCCACACCCCGCTGCGTGAAGTCATGCACACGCTGTTCTTCGCCTACCGCCGGCGCTCCATGGTCGGCCTCGTGCTGATGGCGGCGCAGGCCTTCTTCTACAACGCGATCTTCTTCACCTTCGCGCTGATCCTGACCGACTTCTTCGGCATCCCGGCGAGCCACGTCGGCTGGTACATCCTGCCGTTTGCCGCCGGCAATTTCCTGGGGCCGCTGCTGCTCGGTCGCCTGTTCGACACCATGGGACGTCGCGTCATGATTGCCTTCACTTACGGCGTTTCCGGCGTCCTGCTGGCGGCGTCCGGATATCTTTTCTCGATTGGCGCGCTTTCAGCGCAAACGCAGACGATCGCCTGGATGGTGATTTTCTTTTTTGCTTCGCCTGCGGCCAGCGCTGCCTATCTCACCGTGAGCGAAACCTTTCCACTGGAAGTCCGCGCCCTTGCAATTGCGCTATTCTATGCGGTGGGCACCGGAATTGGCGGAGTCGCCGGTCCAGCCCTGTTCGGAGCGCTGATCGATACCGGCTCGCGCGCCAGCGTATTCGCGGGCTACCTGTTCGGGGCTGCGTTGATGGTCGCGGCAGCAATCGTCGCCTGGCGCTACTGCGTCGCCGCCGAGCGTCGCTCGCTTGAATCGGTTGCCAGGCCGCTCGCTGTCGTGGAGTAGGAGATGATGGATCAGGAACTTGCCGCAATGCCGCCGGACGACATCGAACCCGAAGAAGACACCCCGGAAGCCGTGCCGGTGCCGGGCTCGCTGGTGCCGCATCTGAGCGAGACCGCCGTGCTGCTCGATATCGACGGCACGCTGCTCGACCTGATGCCGACGCCGCGCGAGGTGTGGGTGCCGCCTGGGCTTGCCAAGACCCTCAACCGCCTCTACTGCCGGACCGGCGGCGCACTGGCGCTGGTCAGCGGCCGCTCGCTCAATGACATCGACCTGATCTTCGCGCCGGATCAATTTCCCGCCGTCGGCGGCCATGGTGCGGAAATGCGCATCGATGCGGAGGCTGAAGCGGTTGCCACTCGGGCGCCGCCGCTTGCCAAGGAATTGAAGCTGAGGCTGGCGGCCATCGCAAAACTCAGCCCCGGTATTCTGCTCGAGGACAAGGGCTATTCACTGGCGCTGCACTATCGGCTCGCCCCTCATGCGGAGAAAGCGATCTATGAAGCCGTCTCGCTGATCCGCGCCGATCTGCCTGACGCGCCGATCGAGGTGCTGCCGGGCAAGCAGGTTTGCGAAATCAAGCATTCCGGGTTCACCAAGGCGACCGGCGTGCGCGCGCTGATGGCGCATCCACCCTTCAAGGGCCGCAAGCCCTTCTTCATTGGCGACGATGTCACGGACGAATCCGTGTTCGCCATCATGCCCGATCTGGACGGCATCTCGTTCTCTGTCGGCCGCCGCGCGAGGGGCGTGGCGGGCCATTTCGATGCGCCGAGCGACGTGCGCGAGTTCCTCGCGCGCCTGCTTGACGATGAAAGGGACGCATTGCTGCCTTAAAAAGCCAGCGAGCGCCTCAATCCCAGACTGATTTTGCCTCGCGTTTTTTGATTGCGATTATTTTGCGCAGCATTGAGCGCGTGTTCTGAAATTTTCTTTTCACGTGGAAGGCGAGTTCCATCGCATCCGCCCGATTTTGGTTTCATTTGGTGGAGATCGTGACCAGGAACCATATTGATGAATATCCGTTAAACGACGGACCTGATCGAGGAGAAGACCTGTGAACCTCGTCGTCGTTTCAAATCGCGTCGCGCGCGGGAAGGCCAACGAGCCCATGACGGGTGGGCTTGCGGCGGCGCTGCTGCCCGTGGTGGAAAATTCCGGCGCGGTCTGGGTCGGTTCTTCGGGCCGCGTTCGCGAGGGCAACCAGGAACCATTCGCAGAGATCGAGCCGCTCGGCGCAGGCGCGCTGGCGCTGCTCGACCTGCCCGCCGCGCACTATGGCGGTTATTACGAAGGCTTTGCCAATTCGGCGCTGTGGCCGGCAATGCATTCGCGCCCCGACCTGATCCGCGCGACCGGTGACGACTACGCGTCCTATCGCGAGGTCAACGCCTTTATGGCCCGCGCGCTGCTCCGCTTCCGCAAGCCCGATACCGTCTTCTGGGTGCAGGACTATCATTTCCTGCCGCTCGGCGCGGAGTTGCGCGAGCTCGATGTCACCTCTCCGGTCGGCTTTTTCCTGCACACGCCGTGGCCGGCCTGCAGCGTATTCGGCGGCGTGCCGCACGCCCGCGAGTTGATCGAGGCGATGCTGGCCTATGACCTGGTGGGCTTCCAGACTGAAGAGGATTGCGAGAACTTTCTCAGCTGCGTGCGGCACGACCTCGATCTGCCCGTGCATGACGGCGTGGTGCTGTCGCGCTGGGGACGCACCCGCGCCGGCGTGTTTCCGATCGGCATCGATGTTGACATGTTCGCACAATATGCCGCCAGGTCGGCGTCGCACCCGGAAGTTTCGCGGCTGCGCAAGAGTCTCAATGGCGAGCGACTTGCGATCGGCGTCGACCGCCTGGATTATTCAAAGGGTCTGACCAACCGTATCCGCGCCTTCGACAAGATGTGGGGCGACCAACCCTCGCTGCTGCGCACAGCTTCGCTGCTGCAGATCGCGACACCATCGCGCGGTGCGATCGAGGCCTACGGGAATCTGCAGAACGAGGTCGCCAAGCTCGTCAGCGACGTCAATGGACGCCATGGCGAGATCGACTGGACGCCGATCCGCTATCTTAACAAGGGATTTGGCCAGGCTGTGCTCGCCGGCCTCTACCGTACGGCGCAGGTCGGTGTGGTGACGCCGCTGCAGGACGGCATGAACCTCGTCGCCAAGGAGTATGTCGCCGCGCAAAACCCCGCCGATCCCGGCGTCCTGGTGCTGTCGAAGTTCGCCGGCGCCGCCAACGAGCTCGACGCCGCGCTGTTGGTCAACCCGCATGATGTCGATGGGATGGCGCGCGCCATTGCGACTGCACTCACCATGCCGCTGACCGAGCGCCGCATGCGCTGGGAGGCGATGATGGCGAAGCTTCGCCGCAGCACCATCCAGCAGTGGTTCTCGAATTTCATCGAAGAGTTGCAGGACACCCAGCTCGACAGGCGAGCGATGCCGGAACTGTTGTCGGATCACAGCGCGCTATGGCCGCGGCGCCCGGCGCACGCAGGCGCGCGGCTACACTGATCCGTCAATAGCAATAGGGCACGCCGTCCAGCACCGTGCAGCGCGCCTTGTTCGGCGCGCTGGGATTGTCGAGCGGCACCTTGCCGCTGCCGGAACCGACGAACACGCCTTGCCCGACCACCACCGACTGCTTGTTGCCGATGATGACGCTCGGATGCGGCGAGGCGAGATTGGCGCGCGTGCCGTCCGGCCAGATGATGGCATCGCCCGTGAACACGCCGCGCCGCCCGTCGTCGCAGGTCACGTCCGTGCCTTGGCGGGTGCAGTTCTGCGCCAGGGCCGGAGAGGCCGCGGCAAGCGCGACTATCGAAAGAAGAAGTGTCCGCGCGATCATCGGAGCCGTCCCTTGCTGAGCCCATCGGCTGATTTGGCTTTGCCGGATGCTTTAGTCGTCGTCGGCCGGCCCCGCCAGGTTCAAAACGTCCCATGATCCGGCGACGGACAACGTCGAATTCACGAGCCATTCCAATGAATTGGGGAAATTTTGGGCCCGACGCCGGGCCTCCCTTGCCAAATGCGCCTTGCCCCGTCATGAGAGGGGCCTCCGGAGAGATGGCCGAGTGGCTTAAGGCGCACGCTTGGAAAGCGTGTGTGCGGGAAACCGTACCGTGGGTTCGAATCCCACTCTCTCCGCCAGAAGCGCGTTTCAGAGAATATCATCCAGCCCCAAATATCGACACAAAGAGCTGTAACACCAGTGACTTGTGTTGATTTTGGTGTTCCATTCAATTCCATCTCGTCTCGCCAAATCTCACGCCTAAGTGTATGTAAAAGTGTATGTAGCCGGAGTGCCGGTTTGTGGCGCGAGGATTCGGAAAACTGACCGCCAAAAAGGTCGCGCACCTATCTCGACGGGGGATGCACGCTGATGGCGGCGGCCTGTATCTTCAGGTGGCGAAGGGCGGCTCCAAGAGCTGGTTGTTTCGATACAAACTTTATCGACGCACTCACTGGCATGGCCTCGGGTCACTGCGCGACGTGAGCCTTGAAGAGGCGCGCGAGAAAGCGACTGAAGCTCGCAAAGTCCGGCGCAATGGCGCAGACCCCATCCAAGCCAAACGCGAGGCGGAAGCCGCTGCCCGCATCGAGGCCGCCAAAGCGATTACATTCGGGGCGGCTGCCAAGCGCTTCATCAAAGCCAATCGGGCGGGCTGGAAAAATGGCAAGCACGCCGATCAATGGCTTATGACTTTGCTGGGCATCGACCGGAAAGGGAAGCCGACCAGGAACGACTACTGCAAGACTATTCGCGATCTTCCCATCGGTGCGATTGATACGACGCTGGTCCTGCGGATCATCGAGCCGATCTGGGCGAGCAAGACCGAAACGGCCAGCCGCATTCGAAGTCGCATCGAGCAGGTAATCGATGCCGCCAAGGCGAAGGGCGAGTTTAAAGGCGAAAACCCGGCCCGCTGGAAGGGGCATCTCGAAAACCTGCTCCCGGCCACGTCGAAGGTTCGCAAGGTCCGCAATCATCCGGCGCTTCCCTATCGGCAATTGCCCGACTTCATGCGCAAGCTCCGCGAGCGTCATGGTGCCGCTGCGGCTGCCCTTGAGTTTCAGATCCTGACGGCGGTCAGGCCCGGCAACGCGGTGGCGGCGAAATGGGACCAGGTCGATCGGCAGACATCAGTCTGGACCATTCCGGCTACACTCATGAAGAGCGATGCCGAACACGAAGTGCCGTTGAGCAAGGCGGCGCTCGCCGTGCTTGATCGCATGGAAGCTACGAAGGACAGCGAGTACATCTTTCCCAATAGCAAGGGCAGGCCTCTGAGTGACGCTTCGATGGCTGCGGTGATCGACAGGATGAATGAGCTGGAGCGGCGCTGGATCGATCCGAAGCTCGACCGCGAGATCGTGCCGCACGGCTTCCGGTCATCGTTCCGCGATTGGGCTGCAGAGCACGGCTATGACGATCCCATCGCCGAAGCCGCGCTCGCGCACAAGGTCAGTGACGAAGTGGTCGCGGCCTATCGACGCACGACCTTCTTCGACCTGCGCAAGCGGATGATGGAGGACTGGGCTGACTATTGCGCCCGACCTTCTAGCAGCGTTGACACAATCGTGGCATTCCGGGCGCGGTCATGAACCGGGGAAGCAGGATTGGCAATTTCAGCTCTCTTGATGAAGAGCTGAGCTACTGGCGATTATTGAGGCTGCGCCTTCTCCATTGCCAGCCGCCATTGATCTCGCCGCTGCGATCAGCTGAGGCTGGTCTCATCTCGCTGAAAAGGACGGTCTTATCGAGCATCACCAGATGCTACACGGCCCAGCACGGGCCGACATGTCGGCCCATTCAGACCCGCGACGGACATCGCATTTTCCCGATTGTCAGCCTCGGTCAAAAACCGGGGCAGGTTTTGTCCGAGACCGACACTCACTGAGTATGGAGATTTGAAGCCTCCCCGCAACCGCTTTGAACGGGCCAAAGGTTCGATGGAAGGTTGAAGTCAGTTCAGTTAACAGAAACCCGAAGCCTTTCAAATGGACCAAATCCGCAGATCAGATTTTGGCTTCCGTCAGACGCTTCTGCCACAAAGCCCAGCAGACTTTATGTGGCGAACTTTAGATTCACGTGACTAGCCTA
>JAXMDE010000008.1:0-270443 GCA_046349015.1 Bradyrhizobium sp.
CGCGCTGCTCGCCTCGTTGCCGGGCGGCGTCGCCCGGGCCGACGCCATCGACGGCGACTGGTGCAGCGCCGACGGCCAACGGATGTCGATCCGCGGCGACAACATCACCGTGCCCAGCGGCAAGCAGATTCTCGGCAATTACACCCGCCACGCCTTCGACTATGTGATTCCATCTGGTGACAGCGGCGCCGGCGACACCGTCAACATCATCCTGCGCAGCGAATATCTGGCCTTCTCGCGCCAGGGAGCAAACGGCGACCGCCCGACCGAATGGCGCCGCTGCAAGGACCTGAACAGCTAGCCGGCCTTGCCGGCGGCGACCTGCGCGGCCAGCATCTTGCGTGTCGCCTCCACATCCACCAGCGGATAGACGTCGAACTCGGCCGGAATGATGTCGGCCCATTCGTTCAGGATGCGGTGCAGCGCCTCGTTGTTCTCGACGTCGAACACCGCGACCGCACCGCGGCCGACGCGGGCATAGATGTGCTTGCAGACGCCGGCGGTCTCATGCTTGCCGATCCACGGCCAGAAGCTTTGCCGCCGCGCGGCCATGTCGGAAGGCCGCTCCGGCCGCGGGTTCGAGATGACGAGAAACAAAGCCATGACCGCTCCGTGCGCTGAAAGAATCTACGCCGGCACGATCGTCCTTCCGACCGGCCACAGCGCGATGCCGGCCAGTTTCAGATGCGCCCAGGCAAAGGGCAAGCCAATGATGGTGATGGCCAAGATGATCGCAGTGATCAGATGGCCGAGCGCCAGCCACCAGCCCGCCAGCACGAACCAGATGATGTTGCCGATCACCCCGAGCGGCCCGGTGCCGATGTCGGGGATACCGGTCACCTCGTCCCGGCGCACCGCCCGCGAGCCGAACGGCAACAGCGTGTAGACTGCGATGTTGAAAGCCGCGCGCGCCCAGGGAAGCCCGATGATGGTGATCGCCATGATCACGGCCGCGACCAGCCAGCCGAACGCCATCCAGGCGCCGCCGACGAGAATCCAGAGAATGTTGAGGAGGATAGAAATCGGCTGCATGGCAAACCCCATTCATGCTTGAGCATGATCCTTCATGCTCGAACCAGACCCCCGGAGCCGAATATAGGCGTGCAGGGAACCGCGCGGTAGGGCTTGCTTTCGGGAGAATGAGAACTAGCCGCGGGCCTCGCGCGACTGCAAGGGCTCGGAGGCGCCACCGCGCGTCAGGCGGGCCTTGGCCAGCTCCAGCAGCATCGTGTCGGTGGAGACCACCCGGTTGCGGCCGAGATGCTTTGCGGCATACAGCGCCTGGTCGGCCTGGCCGATCAGCCACTCGGGTCCGACCACGTCCTGGCCCGGGACATAGGTCGCGACCCCGACGCTGAGCGTGACACAGAAGTCGTCCGTGGGCTCGCCGAGCGCGATCCGCATTTCGACCACGGCGTGGCGCAGCCGCTCGGCGACCACGCAGGCGGACGCTATGTCGGTGTCGGGCATGATGATGGCGAATTCCTCGCCGCCATAGCGGGTGGCGAGGTCGGTGGGGCGGATCGCGGTCTTGCCGATCACGGCAGCAATATCGCGCAGACATTCGTCGCCGCGCTGATGGCCGTGATTGTCGTTGAACAGCTTGAAGTGGTCGACGTCGGCGAACAGCAGCGCCAACGGCCGGCCGGAGCGGTCGGCGCGCGACCATTCCATCTCGATGGCCTGGTCGAAGGAGCGGCGGTTGGCGAGGCCGGTCAGCGGGTCCTTGGCGGCGAGCGTCTTCAGCGCCATCTCGGCGCGCTTCTGCTCGGTCATGTCGCGCAGCGTCTCGACCACGGCGATCATGTTGCCGTCGTCGTCGTGAATCGGACCGGCGTCGATCGCAAGATAGAGGTGATTGCCGAGCCGCGGCATCATGCACCAGTTTTCCGCGCTGGAGCCGGCGCTATCGTCCTTGTTGGCGATGAATTCGGAGTAGAGATCGCCGATCAGGTCCGGGCGGCCGAGCGCCACGAGGTCGGCGAGGCAGTAGCGCTCCTCCTCGTAGAAGCCTTGCCAGTGATTGCGAGTGCCGAGCACCTCGGTGGCGGGCACGCCGGTGAGGCGCTCGCAGGCGCGATTCCACACCACGACCCGGCGATCGGCGTCGATCACGAAGGTCGGCACCACCAGATGCTGCAACAGGCGCGCGGCGTAGTGGTTTGCCGCGTCGCTGGTCTTCCTTGCCTTGGTCGGATCGTGAGCCGTCACGCTACCTCCGCCACGTCGTCAGGGGAGGGGACCAGCAGCTTGCGCACTTCCGCGCCCGGTTTGGCGCTGGAGAACAGGAAGCCCTGCATCTGGGTGCAGCCGAGCACGCGCAGCAGTTCCTTCTGCTGCGGCGTTTCGACGCCTTCGGCCACCGTGGTCATGTCGCAGGAGGCCGCGATGTTCACTACCGCCTGCACGATCACCGACGAGCCGCTGTTCTCCGTCATGTCAGTGATGAAGCTGCGATCGATCTTGATCTTGTCGAAGGGGAAACGCTTCAGATAGCTCAGCGAGGAATAGCCGGTGCCGAAATCGTCGAGTGCGATGCGAACCCCGACGGCCTTCAGTTCGTGCAGGATGGCGAGCGCCGCGATGTCGTCGTGGATCAGCACCGCTTCGGTGATCTCGATCTCCAGCCGATCGGCCGGCAGGCCCGACGAAGCCAGTGCGGCGGCGATCTTCAGCGCCAGCGTCGGCTCGCGCAGCTGGACGGGGGAGACGTTGACCGCCAGGCGGACATGCTCCGGCCATGTGGCGGCTTCCGCGCAGGCGGTGCGCAACACCCATTCGCCGAGTTCGACGATCAGGCCGGTGTCTTCCGCGACCGGGATGAAGGTGGCCGGCGAGACCATGCCGCGCTCCGGATGCCGCCAGCGTACCAGAGCTTCGCATCCGGTCACCCGGTCGCTCTTCAGATCGACCACCGGCTGGTAGTGGATTTCGAAGCCGCCATTGATGAGCGCATGGCGCAGGTCCTGCTCCATCGCCAGCCGCGCCTTGGCTCCGGCATCCATCGCCGGCTCGAAGAAGCGATAGGTGCGGCGGCCGTCGGCCTTGGCGCCGTACATTGCAAGGTCGGCGTTCTTGATCAGCTGGTCGAGTTCGGTGCCGTCCTGCGGCGCCAGCGCGATGCCGACCGAGGCATCGCACGACAGGTGATGGCCAAGGCACTGGAAGGGCTGGCGTATCGCCTCGCGGATCCTGGTCACGAAATCCAGCACGTCATTGACACCCTTGATCGAGGTCTGGATCACCGCGAATTCGTCGCCGCCGAGCCGCGCGATCAGGTCGCCGTCGCGGATGCAGCCCTTGAGCCGCGCCGCCACCGCCTTCAACAGCTCGTCGCCGATATGATGACCGAGCGAGTCGTTGATCCCTTTGAATTCGTCGACGTCGATGTAAAGCAGCGCGAATTGCTCGCCGCGCGAGACTTTCTGCAGTTCTCGCGCCATCTGCTCGCGGAACAGCACGCGGTTGGGCAGGTCGGTCAGCGGGTCGTAGTGAGCAAGATGCGCGATCTTCTCATGCGCGCGGCGCCGTTCCGTGACGTCGTTGACGACATTGACGATGTAGCGGACGTCGCCGTTGTTGTCGCGAATGCCGATCCGTGTCGAGGTGATGTAGCGATGGCCCAACGCCTGGCTTTCCCAGACATGCTCGTCCTTGAACAGGCTGCCCGACAGCAGCACTTCATCATCGTCCGCAGCAATGACCACGGCGGAAAGGGGCGGAAAGATGTCGGCCGCGGTCTTGCCCAGGATCTGCTCGCGCGGCACGCCGAATTGTTCGGCCGCCACGCGATTGGCGAGCACGTAGCGGCGATCGTGGACGTCTTTCACGGTGATCTGCGAGGGAATGTGGTCGAGGATCTGGCTCAGGAAGGCATAATTGCGGTCGCGCTCCTGCTCGAGTCGGTTTCGCTCCGTGACGTCTTCGACGGTCGCGACCCATCCGCCCTGCGGCAGCGGCTGGTTCACGATCTCGAAACTGCGGCCATCGACCGAACGGGCGCTCGACTTCGATACGCGACGTTCCGCAACCCTCTTCAGGATCGAGGCGTAAAAGGCGTCGGCGTCGCCGTCGAAGGAGCCTGTCTCCTTGCGATGACGGATGATGTCGAGCACGCTCGCGCCGGGCTTGACGACATCTTCCGACAACCCGAACATGTCGATGTAGCGCTGATTGCGAAGGACGAGCCGCGCCGAGCCGTCATACAGCACCAGGCCCTGCGTCATGTTGTTCAGCGCGGTGTCGAGCTGCTGCTTCTGCGCTTCAAGCCGCTGCTGCGCCTCGCGGCTCTGCCGGTTGACGTGCCGGACGATCAGAAGCAACGTCAGCCCGATTGCCGCGGTCATCAGGCAGGCGGCCGTTATCATGAGGCGCGTCTGGTCGCGCCAGTCAGCAAGCGTGCTCGCGGCGGTCGCCGTGGCGACGATGGTGAGCGGGTAGTCGCGCAGCGACGCGGCCGCCCCGAGGCGGTCTTGGCCGTCGAGCGGGCTCGTCATCCGCATGGTCTGCAGGCCGCCATGCGCCTGGACTTTGGCGACCAGCGGGGCATTGGCAACCTTCTGCCCGATCATCGTCTCGACATGGGGGTGGCGCGCGATCAGCATTCCGTCGCGATGGAACATGGAGATTGCCGCACCGGGCCCGAGGACGATCGAAGCAAAGAATTTTTCAAAGCTGCCGGGGTCGATGCGTCGGGCCATCGCGCCGAGGAAGACTCCGCGGGTCCCGCTAAGCCGGTGCGCGTGAATCGTCGTCCAGCCCGAGGTGAAATAGCTGCGAACCGGTCCCGCCAGGACGGAGACCTGCTGCGGGCTGGACCGCAGCGTGGAAAAATAGTCCCGGTCGGAAATATCCACGGCAGGCAGCGGCCACGAACCGGAAGAATTGATCAGCCTGCCATTGACGTCGAAGAAGTTGAAGTCGCCGACATGGGATAGCATGCCGATTCGCGATTTCAGCAGCTCGTGCATCTCGAACTCAGACATCCTCTGCCGGAATTCCTCCGGCGAAGCCATCTGCGAAATCCCCATCTGGGCGATGACGTTGTGCGCGAGGAAGTCGGAATCCTCGAATTGCTGGTCGAAATGCCGGGTCAGCAGCAATACGGCATTCTCGAGTTCCCGTTCGCCGTTGGCCAGCGCCCGCTCACGGAAGTGGCCGATCATGACCGCGGTGCCGAGCAGGATTGCCGCCGACAGGATCGCGCCGCACAGGACGAGCCACATCACGGGACTGCGACGGCCGGACGTGATCGTCCCCGGCAACCCGGTGGTCGCCGCGGCCCAACCCGTCATTCTGGTAAGCAATCCACGCATTTGCCCAAGCCCCGCAGGCTATGGGTACGACGCAACAAATGGCATTCACGTTAGGAAATCCGGTTACCCCGTCCTTAATCTATGTGGGCCTGCGCAGCGCGCCCGCCCGCCATGGTTAGCGCCAGGTTAATGGCGGCGGCGGAGCTCACCGGCGGTAGCGAGGTGCACGCGAATAGCCGCTGCGGCTCTCCTGCATGGGACGGCTCGCGGGTCGCACCCGGGATTCGCTGGCCAGTGGGGTTCTGCTGCGCAAATCCTCCAGGAAAACCGGCTTGGAGAAATAGAAGCCCTGCGCATAGCGGATGCGCGTCGCTGCCTGCAGATAGGCCAGCTCCTCGTGGCTCTCGATGCCTTCGGCGATCACGGTCATGCCGAGCGCGTCCGACAGCGATTCGATGGCGCGCAGGATACCCTGGCTCCGCGGCCGCGCGTGGATGTCGGTGATGAAGGAACGGTCGATCTTGATTTCGTCCGCAGTGATGTCGGCGAGCGCCGACAACGACGAGTAGCCGGTGCCGAAATCGTCGATGGAGATGCCGACGCCGATCTTGCGCAGGAGCGGCAGGATTTCGTCCTGGAACAGCGTCTTGGTGACGAAGGCGTCTTCCGTCACCTCGACCATGAAACGCTTTGGAAATCCGGTCTGCTCCAGCGCACGGGCGAAGGGGCGCATGAAATCGGCGTTGCCGGCCTGCTTGGCCGCGACGTTGATGCTGATCGTGGCGTCGTGACCGAAAGTCTCGTTGATCAGGTCGATCGACTTGACGATCTCGGCCAGTACCAGATGCGTCAGCTCGTCGATCAGCCCGAGCTCGGTGGCGAGATTGATGAAGGTGCCGGGCGCCTGGATCACACCGCCATCGTCGCGCAGCCGCACCAGCGCCTCGATGCCCTGGATATCGCGGGTGCGGATATCGACCTTGGGCTGGAAAGCACAGCAGAAGCGCTTTTCCAGGATCGCCATGCGCAGCGATTGCTCGACCTTGATTCGCGCCTCGGCCTCGCGCTCCATGCTGTCGTCGAAGAAGGCAGCCGTGCCCTTGCCGGCATTCTTTACGCGGTACATGGCGATATCGGCGTTGTGGCGAAGGGCGTCGTAGCTCCTGCCGTGCTCGGGATAGAGGCTGACGCCGATCGAGGTCGAGGCGAAGATTTCCGAGCCGTCGATGAAGAACGGTGCCTTGATTCGTTCCAGCATGAAGCGGATGAATTCGGCGACTTCTTCCTGACTTTGCACGGGGTGCAACAGCAATACGAATTCGTCGCCGCTGATCCGCGACAGCATATCGGAGGCGCGGAGATTGATGCCGATCCGGCGTGCCATCTCGACCAGCAGAGCGTCGCCGATGGCATGGCCGTAATAGTCGTTGATGTGCTTGAAATTGTCGATGTCGAGGAAGGCGAGGGCAAAGCCCGTGGTGCCGTCGGCATTGAGCAGCTTGTTGACGCGATGCTCGATCACGCGCCGGTTCGGCAGGTCGGTCAGTTCGTCATAATAGGCCGAGCGGAACAGCTGGTCTTCGAACGCCTTCTGCTCGGTGATATCGGCGGAGCTGGACAGCAACACATTGCGTTCGGCGATCCGCACCGGCTGATGGCTGGTGAGAAGCACTTGCCGGCCGCCGTCGCGCTCGATGGCTTCCTCGACCACGACCGCCTGCCCGGAATGAAGGGCTTGGCGGGTGGCGTCGCGGCGCTGCTCATGCCCGGGCCGGCCGTCCGGGCCGATCGCGAGCTGCTCGGCGGCCGCTTCGTTGGCGAGCAGCACGCGGCCCTGCTCATCCTGCAGAGCGACTCCAACCGGCAGCATTCTGAGAACATCGCGTAGGATGCTCAGTTCGGAGCCTTCGGTGTCCGGCGAGGTGCCGGACAGCGGGGCGTCATGGCGGGAGCCGTGCATGACGCCGAGAGTGACGAATTCCGTTGTAGTTTTGATTAATGGAACCGGCAAAGGGGAGACGATTGTATAGGTCTGCAGTTGGGCCGGCGTGGCCGGGAGATGGCATTAACCGAATATCAACCCCCCTGGGAGGCTTTCGCTTTGATCCGAGCTTTGCCCGGACCGCTGCGCTCAATTCGCGGGGAGGCGACATTGCATGGTGCAGTGTATGCCGCTCTTGAGGAAGCTGATCTCGGTCTTGCCGTCAAAGGCTCGCAGCGCCGAATTCAGGAGCTTTGTGCCGAACCCCGGCTTGCCAATATTCTCCACCGGCGGGCCCTCGGTCTCGTCCCAGGTAATGCTGAGCCGGTCGTCCGATAACGTCCAGGATACCTGCAGGAAGCCGCGCGCGGACGCAAACGCCCCATACTTGCTGGCGTTGGTGGCGAGCTCGTGAAAGACCAGCGCCAGGCTGACCGCGAGCCTCGACGGCAGGAACAGCGCATCTCCATTCAAGCTGAAGCGGACATGCCCATACGGCTCGAGCTCGGAGCGCAGGAGATCGCGGATGTCGCAGCCGCTGCCGTCCACCCGCGCGATCAAATCGTCGGTCGCCGACAGTGCGCGAATGCGTCGGTCAATGGCATTCCAGACATGAGGCTGGTCGGCCAGCACCTGGCGTAGCACCGCGTGAACGGTCGAAATCTTGTTCTTCAGCCGGTGCTGCAATTCATCGACCAGAAGCTTGCGGTATTTTTCCTCCTCGATCAGGCGCCTGGAGATGTCACGCTGGCGCGCCGCGATCGCGCGGTAATGCTCGACGCCCCAGACCGTTACGGCACATGCCGCCCAGTATATCGCGAGCAGGACAAAGCGCGCCGAATCTGCCTTCTCGGAACCGAAATTGACGGTCAGGCCGATAGCCCCGGAGACGATCGCCGTCAGGATTCCGATCCTGTAGCCGCCGAGCATGGTCGTGAGCATCACGGCCGGGAAATACGGCGTGAAAAACACGTCGGGGCGAATTTGCGCCAGTCCCCACCGCACCAGCGTCGAGGCGGCGAGGCAGAGAATCGCAAAGCCGATGACGAGCGGCAGCGAAGGCGGGGAAACCCCTTGCCAGCCCCGACGGAACTCCTCGATCAACTTTGCCATGGACTTATCACTTCACGGAATCAGCGGCACCGAATTGTGGCGGAGCATAAGGCAAAACCGGTGTTTTCCAGAGCGGGGATGGCAGCTGGCGCGTCATGTCCGTTTGCGCCAGCCTTGCGCGGGTTCCGCGTTGCAGGGATAGTGTCGTCAACAAACTCCGCTATTGGACAAAGGGACAGCAAAATGGGACGGCTGGACGGCAAGGTTGCGGTAATCACGGGCGCCACCAGCGGCATCGGTTTGCGCACGGCGGAGGTCTTCGTCGCCGAGGGCGCCAGGGTCGTGATTGCCGGGCGCCGCGTGTCCGAGGGCGAGGCGCTGGCCAAGCAGCTTGGGGCTGCCTGCCTCTTCCGCCAGACCGATGTTACCCAGGAAGACCAGATGCGTGCGCTCATTGCGCTGGCGGTCGAAAAATTCGGCAAGATCGATTGCCTGTTCAACAATGCCGGCGGACCGGCGCAGACCGGCGGCATCGAGGGCCTCGACGTCGATCGCTTCGACGCCGCCATGGCGACCCTCGTCCGCAGCGTCATGCTCGGCATGAAGCATGCCGCCCCCTTCATGAAGAAGCAGGGATCCGGCAGCATCATCAACAATGGCAGCATCGCTGGGAGCCTGGCCGGCTTTTCCTCCTCGGTGGTCTATGGTGCGGCCAAGGCCGCGGTGATCCATCTCACCACATGCGTGGCGATGGAGCTCGGCGAGTCCAATGTTCGCGTCAACTCGATTTCGCCAGGGGCGATCGCAACAGGAATCTTCGGCAAGGCGTTGGGTCTTTCGACCGAGGCCGCCGAGAAGACTCCATCCGTGATGCGCGAGGTGTACAAGGCGGCGCAGCCGATCCCGCGCGCGGGCCTGCCCGACGATATCGCGCATGCGGCGGTGTTCCTGGCGAGCGACGAATCCTCGTTCGTCAGCGGCCACGATCTCGTGGTCGACGGCGCCATCACCGGCGGCCGCAACTGGACGCAGCAGCAGCAGGGTTATGTCGCCCTTCGCAAGGCGTTCGATCAGGGCGTGTGAGGCTCGCCTCCGAGGGACTGGGAGTATTCAGGATGTTCGCAACAACCGCTATCAGACAACCTCAAGCCCGCCCGTTCCATTTCGCTGTCATCGCGGGCCTTGCCAGTGCGTTCCTGATCGGGAAGGCCGCGCCGCTGACGCGGGATGTCGTCGCCGCCGTGATCGAGCCGCTCTGCATGACGTCGGTTTCAGCCGGCTCTTCTCAGGACGTCGTGGAACCCATCACCTCGCACGCCCTGCCCAACGTCGCCGGCAAGCGCGTCACCGTGCTGCGCGTGTTCTACGGCCCCGGTGGTTTCACCCCGCCGCACTACCATTCCGGCTCGGTTACGGCCTATGTCACCAAGGGCGAGATCCGCTCACAGCTCGGCGGCGGCCCGGTCGAGACCTTCAAGGTCGGTCAATCGTTCTTCGAGCCGCCCGGGTCGACGCATCTGGTGTCGGCCAACGCAAGCAACACCGAGCCTGCCGAATTGATCGCGGTGTTTGTGGCGGACGAAGGCGCCCAGCTCACGACGCTGCTGAAGCAGTAAGGACGCGCTTGTCTTCTTCCGCAAGGGAGAGGGAAAGAGGGTGTTCGCTCACACCGGCTTGATCGTCACTTTCAGCCCGTCGTTCGGCTTGGGGATCGGCCACATCTGCCAGTCCGCCTTGTAGCCGGGCTCCAGCGACAGCTCGAGGTTCTGCAGCAAGTGCCGCGCAAACGTCTTGGCCTGCATATAGGCGAAGTGCAGCCCCAGGCACATATGCGCGCCGCCGCCGAACGGCACCCAGGCGAAGCGGTGTCGGTTGCGCTGCGCCTCGTCGGTGAAGCGCAGGGGGTCGAACTTGTCCGGATCCGTCCAGATCTCGGGCATATGATGCGTATACAGCGGATTGACGCCCACCGCTGTCCCGGCCGGAATGTCATATCCGCGGAACGAGAAATCGCGCACCGCGCGGCGCGGCATCGAAGGCACCGGCGGCTTCAGCCGCATCGCTTCCTTGAACGCCATTTCCGACAGAGGCATCTTCTCCAGATTGTCGATGCTGGAGGGATCATTGGCCTCGATGCCGAGCCCCGTGACTTCGTCGCGCAGCCGCTGCTGCCATTCGGGATTGGCGGCAAGCTCACCGACGAAGGTCGTCAGCGACGAGGTCAGCGTGTCATGCGCCGCCATCATCAGAAAGCTCATGTGGTCGATGATGTCCTGGGTCGACAGCAGCGCACCGTCTTCGTGCGTCGCCTGGCACAGTTGCGAGAACAAGTCTTCGCCGCCCCGCGCGCGGCGGATCGGAATCTGTTCGGAGAAGTAGGCCACGATCCGCTTGCGGCCCGCGACGCCGCGGCCCATCTGCGTGAACGGCAGCGGACGGCGGATCGGCGCCACCGCCGCCGCCACCATGTCGACAAAGGCGCGGGTGACCTCGTTGACCTCGGGCCCGATGTTGGCGCCGAGGAAGGAGGTGGCTGCCAGATCCAGCGTCAGCTGCTTCATCGCGGGATAGACCAGCATCTCGCCCGGCTGCGCCCTCCATTGCTTGACGCGCGCGGCAATGCCGCGATCGAGATCGACAAGGTAGGACTTCATCGGCCCCGATTTGAACGCCACCGACAGCGCGCGGCGGTGCAGGCGGTGCTCTTCGAAATCCAGCAGCATCAATCCGCGCGGAAACAGCAGGCCCAGGATCGGTCCCCAGCCATGGGTCGAGGAGAACAGCCGCGCCTGGTCGAACAGCACGAACTCGTTGGCCTCCGGCCCCAGAAGCGTGATGCTGGTCTCGCCGAACAGGTTGGTGCGGTAGATCGGGCCGTACTTGGCGGCCGACTTCTCGATCTGTCCTTTGGGATCGGCCAGCACCTTCAGCGTGTTGCCGATGATCGGCCAACCTTCGTCGCCGGGAATGTGCCGCAACGCCCTGGGATTCGGCGGCACCGGAATGTTGGCGGCCGAGACTGTGCTCTGCATCGACATGGGCGGTTACTCCGGTTTGCGGGTAGTAGATAGCCGTTTGCACACGCGCTGCAAAGCCTCCGCCAGCCGCGCAATTTGCGCCACAAGGCTGCAAGGCCGTGCTAGGATCGTAAAAATATCAGACGGGTGGGAGGCGATGATGTCGAAATTGTTGGGCGCGATCACAATTGCGCTGGCGGCCGGTTGTGTGGCGCTGGCGCCGGCGGCGGGACTCGCCCAGACCAAGCCGGCGGTGACGAGCCTCGGGCCGGACTTCCCGAAAACGGCGATGTTCATCGGAAACAGTTTCTTTTACTACAACAATGGCATGCCCGGCCATGTCACCTTGCTGGAGAAGGCGGCAGATCCCGCGCACAAAAACGAGTATCGCAACACGATGGTCACCATCGGCGGTTCCGGCTTCGACTGGCACGACGTCGAGAGCTATTTCAGGCCGAACGCCATCGGCTCTTATTCCTTCGACGATAACAACAACATCAACTTCAACAAGGCCGACAAGCTGTACGATGCGGCCGTCATGATGGATTGCAGCCAGTGCCCGATCCATCCCACGCTGAAATCGGTTTTCACCGACTATACCAGGAAGAACGCCGACATCGTCCGCTCGCACAAGGCGCGGCCTATCTTCTTCATGTCATGGGCCTATGCCGACAAGCCGGAGATGACGGCGCAGCTTGCTGAAGCCTATACGACTGCCGGCAATGCCAACAACGCGCTGGTCATTCCGGCGGGGCTTGCTTTTGCCCGCTCGCTCGGCAAGCAGCCCGAGCTCAATCTCTATGCGCCGGACAAGCGCCATCCCAGCCTTGCCGGCACTTATCTGGCGGCTTGCGTGACCTTTGCGGCGCTGACCGGCAAATCCCCGGTCGGCAACGCCTATCTTGCCGGCATCGATGCGCCGACGGCTAAATTCCTGCAGGAAGTCGCCTGGGAGACGGTGCAGGAATATTACGGAAAGTGACCCGCAGATCGCGAGACTAGCCGATCGCGCGTTGTCAGGTGGGAGGGTAGCGACCTCTTCGGCTACCCTCCGCGCCTGCTCGTCACTTCCTCCGCTTCGCCGCTTCCTTCTGCAGGTCCGGCGCGTTCGCCGTGGCGATCGGAATCCGCCCGGGTCCGGTATCCACGAGCGCTGCGGCGGCTTTGTCGTTGCCGAGGATCTTCGCCATCACGGCTTCGCCCGCGCGCTCGAACACGGCGCGGTTCTCGATCACGAATCGCTGCGACTTGCGCATGCTGTCGATATAGCCGTTGATCTCGGGTACCACGTAGCGGGCGACCATGTCCCAGCTGCGCCGAGTGGCTTCGATATTGGCCCAATCGTGCGCGAAGCCGATGATGCTGCCGACACCTCCGGACAGCTTGATCACGTTCTTGATCAGCTTCACGAGGTCGTCGGGGGTTCCGATGACGGAAGCTGCGCCGTCGACAAAGGCGGTCTGATCGACGGCATCGTCAGGCGATTTGAACGCGGTGACGCCCGGCCGCATCAGGGTGCCGACATTGTATTCGTTGTGCCAGCGCATCAGCCCCTCGCGGGCCTCGCGCCGCGCCTGCTCGCGGGTCTCGGCGACGTGCCAGGAGAGCAGGACGCGCCAGTTGGCGCGGCTCACTTTGGTGCCGGCCTTCTTCGCCGCATCCTCGGCGAATTCCCATTGCTGCGCGAGCGACATCAGGCCCTTCGTCGACATCGACCCAAGCGAGATGATGCCGATGCCGTATTTGCCGGCCATCGTCATGCCTGACGGCGAGATCATGGAAGCGACCACGCATTCCATCTCTTCCTGCAGGGGCAGTATCTGCAGCGCCGCATCGTTCATCGTGAACCAGTCGCTCTTCGCGGTGACGCGCTCGCCTGCGAACAGGCGGCGGATGATCCCGACCGCCTCGTCCTGGCGGTCGCGCTGCGTCATCGGGTCGATGCCGAGCGTATGCGCGTCGGAGGCGAGCGCGCCGGGGCCGGAGCCGAAGATCGCCCGGCCGCCGGTCATGTGGTCGAGCTGCACCATGCGCTGCGCCACGTTGAAGGGATGGTGATAGGGCAGCGAGATCACGCCGGTGCCGAGCCTGATGCGCTTGGTGCGCTCGCCCGCGGCCGCCAGGAACATTTCCGGCGAGGCGATCATTTCCCAGCCGGAGGAATGGTGCTCGCCGCACCAGAACTCGTCGTAGCCGAGCTCGTCGAGCTGTTCGACAAAAGCGAGATCGCGGCGGAATTGCAGCATCGGATGCTCGCCGAGCGGGTGATGCGGGGCGAGGAAAGCTCCGAACTTCAGGCGCGCCATGGGGTTTCTCCGGATTTTTTCTTTTGGATTTCGGTGCCAAGGTACGGGCAGCCCGCGCCCGTGGCAATCAGGGGAGGGTGCCCGCGGATGCATGGTGGCCGTGCGAGGCATGCGACATGCCGCGGGCCGAACAAGTCGGGGCTTGACGCAAACTCGGGCCCGAGGATGGGGCTGTTGCCCCTGCCTCTTCAGTGTGCTGCGCGCGAAAGAACCAGCCGCTGCTCGCGCCGGGAATATGCGCATCGCGCACAGCAGACCGAACGGAAAACTGCAGGCGCGGTCGCAAATGTCGCGGTGGTGGCGATTTGCGCACGTTTGTTGTGCGTCACAAACCGGCCAACGCTTGCTTTGCCGCATTATTGCGGCTGATGCCGAATTGGCACTTCACCGGGATTTCAGGGGGTGATGACAATACGGTCTTTCTATTGCGCGGCGCAGCAACTATCTCTGGAAACCGACGTTGGAATTGCGTTCGCTGCCGGGGCCGAAATTGCCGTCGCTTGCCGCCAATATCGATTTGCTGCGCCGTCTTCCGAAGCTGGCCGGACTCGGTGGCTTTGGATTGTACGGGCGCAGCCGCGCGCCCGGCGTGAGCAGCCCGCTCGTCGAGGTGACGGATTTCGGCGCCAACCCCGGCGCGCTTCGCATGTTCACCTATCTGCCGCCGGACCTGCCGAAGCGGCCCGCGCTCGTCGTGGTGTTGCATGGCTGCGGCCAGGACGCGGTGAGCTATGACCACGGCGCCGGCTGGTCGACGCTGGCGAAGCGCTACGGCTTTGCGCTGCTGATGCCGCAGCAGCAGGAGATCAACAACGCCAACACCTGCTTCAATTGGTTCAATCCGGATGACATCACGCGCGATCAGGGCGAGGCGGCCTCGATCCGCCGGATGATGGACAAGATGGTCGACGATCATCATGTCGATCGCCGCCGCATCTACATCACCGGCCTGTCCGCCGGCGGCGCGATGACGATGGTGATGCTCGCGCTCTATCCGGAAATGTTTGCCGCCGGCGCCGTCATCGCCGGCTTGCCATTCGGCATCGCCGGCAACACGCGAGAGGCGCTCAGCGGCATGATGGTGTCGCCTTCGCGTTCCGCGCGCGAACTCGGCGATCTCGTGCGCGGCGCCTCGCAGCATCGCGGACCGTGGCCCAGACTGTCGGTGTGGCACGGCAGCGCCGACGGCATCGTGCATCCTGGCAACGCGGGCGCGATCGTAAAGCAGTGGCTCGACGTGCAGGGGCTGCCCGAGGAGCCGATGGCGCGAGCGACCGTCGACGGCTATCCGTGCGAAGTCTGGTGGGATGCAGATGGCCGCACGGTGGTTGAGTCCTACACCATCGCGGGCATGTCGCATGGCACGCCGCTTGGAGCTGCCAGTGGCGAGGAGCGCTACGGCACGGCTGGCGGCTTCATGATCGAAGCCGGCATTTCCTCGTCCTACCACATCGCGAAATTCTTCGGCCTGACGCGGCGCCTGCGCCAGGGCAAGGCGCAGGCCGAGGAAACATCTGAGCCGAGCGCCGCCGCAGGCGAGCGCGCCAAGCCATTCCCGGCGGTCGCGCCGGTCACGCTGCAGGCCCCTGATCTGCCTTCGACGCCATGGCCGCCAACCACGCCGACCGGCCGGCCCGCCCCGGCCAAGCGGCAGGCCTTCGATGTCAGCGCCGTCATCACGCGCTTGCTGACTGCCGCGGGATGGAAGAAGTAGCCCTGCGCGGGGCGCTGCTTATCCCTCGATCTCGCCGGTAAGGAACGGATTCGTCATCCGCTCCTGCCCAAAGCTCGAACCGGCGCCATGGCCGCAGACGAAGCCGACGTCGTCGCCGAGCGGCAACAGTTTCGTCTTGATCGAGTTGATCAGCTCGGAATGGCTGCCGCCAGGCAGATCGGTGCGGCCAACGGACCCGGCGAAAAGCACGTCGCCGACATGAGCGAAGCGCAGCTCGTTCGAGAAGAACACGACCGAGCCCGGCGAGTGCCCGGGGCAGTGCAGTATGTCGAAGGCAAGATTGCCGATCGTGACCCGGTCTCCCTCGTCGAGCCAGCGGTCGGGTCCGAAATTGCGTACGTCGGTCATGCCGAAACGCGCGCCGGAGGAGACGACGTTGTCGAGCAGGTATTTGTCGGCAATGTGCGGCCCCTCGATCGTCACGCCGAACGCGTCGCGCAATTCGGCGGCCCCACCGACGTGGTCGATATGACCGTGCGTAATCCAGATCTTCTCGACGGTGACGCCGGTCTGCTTGATCGCTTCCTGGATTTTCGGCACATCGCCGCCGGGGTCGATCACGATTGCCTTCCTGGTAGCCTCGCACCAGATGATGGTGCAGTTCTGCTCGAACAGCGTCACCGGCACAATGATCGCGCCGGCCTTCGCCTTGGTCTGGGTTTGTTCATTCATGAGATCACCATAGCCCTCCCGCGGGAGGGGTCAACCGAAGGGCTCGAACAGGTGGCCCCCGATATGCGATAAGGATGCGGTCGATCGAACAGCTGTAGGGCGCGGTCGACTTCCGCAAGGGTTTTGATAGCGCATTTTCAATGAATCAGGCCTCCAAATCACCGTTGCCGGGAACGCGGATCACCGCGCGCGCCTTCTTTGTCGCGGAGCGCATCAATACCGCCGGCCTTGAGCGCAGCGACGTCCTTTCCACCACGCCGCTCGCCTTTCGTGTCGGCGAGGATGGCGTCGCCGTGCTTTTCCGCTACGGCGTCGTCGTGCTGATCGGCCTCAATGCGCTGGAAGAGGACGAGTTCTTGCGCGGACTCGAACAGCGCATGACCGGTGTGTTTGCCAGGCGCGAGGAGGAGACCGCCAACATCGAGCTCGCCGCCGAGAAGGACGACCAGATTCCGCCGGGGGGCCCGATCTATCTTCAGAGCCTGTCGCCGGAACGGCTGATTCTGATCGCCGAAGCACTGGCCAAGAGCGCGGTGCTGGCGCGGCACGAGCGCGAGGTCGCCGCCGTATTCGATCAAACCGAGCCGTTTGCGCGGGAGCTTGCCAGCACCGGCCGGATGGCCGGCGGTCGGCGCGCCATCCTGCAGCAGATCGGCAACGCGCTCTCCGTGCAGCATCGCGTCACCGGGCCGGTCGCGGTCTCCGAGAAGCCCGATATTCTCTGGGACAAGCCGGAGCTCGAGCGGCTCTACGCGAGGCTCGCCGACGAATACGAGCTCAAGGAGCGCGCGGAAGCGCTCAATCGCAAGCTCCACGTCGTCGCCGAGACGGCGCAGGTGCTGACCGACATCATCGACACCCGCCGCTCGCTGCGGCTCGAGCTGATCATCGTGTTCCTGATCCTGTTCGAGGTCATGATCACGGTTTATCAGCTCGCATCCCGCGTGTTCAGCTGATCGCCGTTGCCAAGGCGTCGGCAGAGGCGAGACGCCTTGTGCATATTGAGCGCGACGGCAGACGTGTCATCGTTTGATCTGCGCGCGCAGCGTATCCTCGACCACACGGTCGAACGATGACGCTTTCGGTGGCGCCTTCGCGCGCTGTTCGGCGACGTATTTGTCGCGCTTGGCCACCAGCGCTGCTAGCTTTTCGTTCAGCGCCTTGCGGCTTGCCATCTGCCTGTTGACCTCGTCCATGCGCTGCTCGGGCTTCATGTCGCGCATGCTCGCGGGCAAATCCTCGTTTTTGATGGCCGAAAGGCTGGTGCGGCCGGCGTTGAGATCGGCGACGAGATCGCCGTCGCCGGTCACCGCTTCGGAATTCACCTTGGCGCGCTTGTTGAGGTAGCTCGCCATTTCCGAGGCCTGCGCGGGGGCGGCCGCCGCAACCTGCGACAGCTGCTTTGTCTTGTCCTCGGTCCGGCGCTGCAGGGCGCGCGGACCGTAGGGGATCACCGTGCCGTTGATCTCGCGCTGCAGGATGATGATGTCCTCGTCAAAAGGTGTCTCGATCACGACCACCTGGCCGCCGTCCTGCGGGATCGGAATGAAGCGGCCGTTGCCGTTCTGGGCAATGTCGCGCCATACCCGCTCGGTATCGGCCGCGTTGCCGGCGAGCACGGCGTTGACGATGATGTCCCTCTGCTTCGCAACCTTCAGCGTGACCGGATATTTGGTGTCCTGGGCGTAGTCCATGTGCGGTGGCGCGTCGCCGACCAGGAAGACGATGCGGCGGACGTCGCCGCCGTCGCTCCATTGCATCTTGTTGACGGCGGTATCGAGCGCTTCGTTGACGCTCTCGGGCCAGTCGCCGCCGCCGCGCGCCTTCAATTCCAGCAGACTGGCGTAGAGATCCTGGATGTCGGTGGTCAACTCGAACTTCCTCGTCACATATTCGTCGCCGATGTCGCGATAGGCGACGAGACCCATGCGGATGTCGGCATCGGGATTTGAATCGACAATGGCGGTGGCGATCGACCAGATCTTCCGCTTGGCCCCTTCGATCAGGCCGCCCATCGAGCCCGTGGTGTCGAGCACGAAGGCGACTTCGACGGCCGGCTTTGCCAGTGCGGACGAGGCGGCGAAGGGCAGGGCGGCGAGTGCAGTGGCGGTAAGTGCAGCGAAGACAAGCGTTCGGGTGACGATGCGCGGCATCGTTGTTCTCCTCCAGTGCGTCGTCCCCTGCCAGACAGGTTCCACCGGCTTCGCGGTTCCCTGAGGTCGAAACCATGGCGCGTCGCGTACCAATTTGCGGCCGCTCCGACCCAATGATGAATGAACGGGAGCTTATGTGCGTCAGGACGGAAATCGGCTAGGCTTGTCCGGCATGGAATCGCCTGTCCGCCAGATTCACCCCGTTCCGCCGCCGGACCGCCGCCAGTCGGAGACGGCGCTGGCGGTCGCGCGCGGCACCGCGCGGCTGCTGCGCTCGCTCGGCTTTGCCTGTGTCGCCGAGCTGTCCCTGCCCTCCGGCCGCCGCGCCGATCTCGTGGCGCTGAACGAGCGCGGCGAGATCTGGATCGTCGAGATCAAGTCGTCGGTGGAGGATTTGCGTGCCGACCAGAAATGGCCGGAGTATCGCGACCATTGCGACCGGCTGTTCTTCGCCTTTACGGCCGATCTGCCCTGCGAGATCTTTCCGGCCGGCACCGGTCTGATCGTCGCGGACGCCTATGGCGCCCACATGCAGTGCGAGGCGCCCGAGCATCGTCTGCCGGCGGCGACGCGGAAGTCCATGACGCTGCGCTTCGCCATGGCCGCCGCGCTCAGGATCAACCGTCTCGTCGACCCCCAGGGGCACGAGGAGATTTAGCGGTCTCGTCTGCCGGCTCAGACGGCAAGGCAGGTGCCGCATCGTCATTTGGAGACGTCTATGCCTTCCGAAGCCCGCTCACCCCGTTTGGCTGTTCTGATCGATGCGGACAATACATCATCGAAGATCGCTGATGGATTGTTCGAGGAGATTGCCAGGCTCGGCGAGGCCAGCGTCCGTCGCATCTATGGTGATTTCTCCCACCCGCGGTCGAAGGGCTGGACCGATATCCTCGCCAAGCATGCCATCATCCCGCAGCAGCAGTTTGCCTATACTACCGGCAAGAACGCATCCGACATCACGCTCGTGATCGATGCCATGGACCTCTTGCACAGCGGCCGCTTCGACGGGTTCTGCCTTGTTTCCTCCGACAGCGACTTCACCCGGCTTGCCGCCCGCATCCGCGAGCAGGGCGTCGACGTCTTTGGCTTTGGCGAACAAAAGACGCCGGAGAGTTTTCGGCAAGCCTGCCGGAGGTTCGTTTACACCGAGAACCTTTCGGCTCCCGCATCGGGCAATCAGGACGCCGCTGCGCCAGCAAAGTCGTTGCAGCCCGCGAGCGCCGCCACGCCGATCATCACGAAGATCATCAGTCAGATGGATAGTGAGGACGGGTGGGTAACCCTGGGCGAGGTCGGTAAGCACCTGGCAAACCTCGCGTCGGACTTCGATCCCAGGACCTACGGCTTTCGCAAGCTCAGTGATCTCGTGCGAAAGACGGATGCGTTCGACATCGAGGACCAGAAGGGAGGGGCCGTCCGGATTCGCCGGAAAGTGAGCCCCAAGTTATCGCCCCCGAAGTCGAAGCCTGCCGCCAAAGCGGCTGCGCGACCTTAGCGCGGCGCGCGCTTCGCCAGAATCCGCTGCAGGGTACGGCGGTGCATGTTGAGCCGGCGCGCGGTCTCCGAGACGTTGCGGTTGCACATCTCGTAGATCCGCTGGATGTGCTCCCAGCGCACGCGATCCGCCGACATCGGGTTGGCCGGCAATTCGGACTTCTCGGTGCCGGTGGCAAGCAGCGCTGCGACGACATCGTCGGCATCCGCGGGCTTGGAGAGATAATCGACCGCGCCCATCTTCACCGCGGTCACCGCGGTGGCGATGTTGCCGTAACCGGTCAGCACGATGGCGCGCGCCTCGGGGCGCTTGCGCTTCAGCGCGGAAACGACATCGAGACCGTTGCCGTCGCCGAGGCGAAGATCGACCACCGCGAACGCCGGTGCCGCGCGTCCGATCTGCGCAAGGCCATCCGAAACCGTGTCGCAGGAGGTAACGGTGAAGCCGCGCGTCTCCATGGCGCGCGACAGGCGCTCCAGAAACGGCTTGTCGTCTTCCACGATCAGCAGCGAGCGGTCGGTATGGTCGGCGAGTTCGGTGGCGGTCAAGTCGGACGTCCCTGTTATGAACGATCCCCAACATATGGCGCGTCGGGGTGGCACTGCCAAGACCGTAAAAGGTGGGAGCCGGCGCGGCGAAATACCGCGACAAAATGGTTAAGCCGTTGGTTCGTCGGCAGGTTCCTTTGCCTCGAAGCGGTTGCGCGGCCACACGATCTGCACCACGGCACCGTGATCAGGAAAGGTGCGGTTGGAGAACGAGACCTTGGCGCCAGTGCGCTCGAGCAGCGTACGGGCGATGAAGATGCCGAGCCCCATGCCGCGGCGGTCGCCGTCATCGGCACTGGGACGGCGGGAGACATAGGGTTCGCCGATGCGCTTGAGCATGTCGGGCGCAATGCCCGGGCCGTCGTCGGAAATCACGATCTCGACGGTCTCGCTGTTCCACCAGGCATTCACCTCCACCGCGTCGCGGGCGAAGTCGACGGCGTTTTCAAGGATGTTGCCGATGCCGTAGAGGATTGCCGGATTCCGAGCGCCGACCGGCTCGCTGGTGGGCGCGATAGCGATGCGAACCCTGATGTCGACGCCGAAATGGCGGTGCGGCGCCACCACCTCCTCGATCAGCAGCGACAGCTTCATGCGGTCGAACGGCGCGCCGGAGGCAGAGAGCTGCGCGATCTTGGCGAGGATGTCGCGGCAGCGCGACGCCTGCTCGCGCAATGTCTTCACGTCGGCGGAGAGCGGGCCTTCCGGCACGGTCTTCTCCAGCTCGCGCGAGATCAGGAAGATGGTCGACAATGGCGTGCCGAGCTCATGCGCGGCGGCAGCCGCAAGGCCGTCGAGCTGGGTCAGATGCTGCTCGCGCGTCAGCACGAGCTCGGTCGCCGCCAGCGCGTCGGAGAGCTTTCGTGCCTCCTCGGTGACCTGGAACGCATAGAGGCTGGTGACGCCGATGGCGAGCGTGATCGAGAGCCATACGCCGAACAGGTAGATCCCCGGCAGCACCAGCGGGTCGTCGGAATCCCAGGGCAGCGGTTGGTGGTAGAATGCCAGGTTCGACGCGCAGGCCACCGCGACAAAGCCGAGCGCCATGGTCATCCGCGCCGGCAATGCCGTGGCCGAGATCAATACCGGCGCGAGGAACAGGAACGAGAAGGGATTTTGCAGGCCTCCCGTCAGGTACAACAGCCCGGCCAGCTCGACGATATTGAGCGCCAGCAGCGCCGCAGCATAGACCGGCTCCAGCCGCTGCATCGGATTGAAGATGGTCTGCACCGACAGATTGATCAGTGCCGACAGGCTGATGATGACAAGGCAGGGAATGATCGCGAATTCGAAATTCAGTCCCTGCGAGACGATGAAGACGGCGGCGAGCTGGCCGAGCACGGCAAGCCAGCGCAGCCGCAGGATGGTGTCGAGGCGGACATAGCGGCTCGGCTGGCGGAATTCGGAAGGCGCTACGTCGGTCATGCCGGGACCTTACCTGTCGATGCCTGCGATCACAAATCAGCCGAGCGGCGGCAGAGCCTTGCGCTGGCGGCGCCAATGGCCCAATGAACGGCACATGACACTCGCGCAAGACAGGCCTGCGAATGCGCCTGCCGCCGGCCCAGCTCCCGCGGCGATCGACGTCGCGCGTCTCGTCAAGGTCTACAAGACCACCCGCGCCGTCGACGACATTACCTTCCGCATCGCGCGCGGCAGCATCACCGGCCTGCTCGGCGGCAATGGCGCCGGCAAGACCACGACGATCGCCATGATCATGGGGCTGGTGCTGCCGACCTCCGGTCGCGTCCAGGTGCTGGGTCATCCCATCCCCGCTGAAAGCGATGCGGTGCGGGGCCGGATGAATTTCGAGAGCCCGTATGTCGACATGCCGATGCGCCTGACGGTGCGGCAAAATCTCACCATCTTCGGCAAGCTCTATGCGGTGGCGGATGTGCAGGCGCGCATCGCGCAGCTCGCCTCTGATCTTGACCTCAACGATTTCCTCGATCGCGCCAACGGAAAACTTTCGGCCGGGCAGAAGACGCGCGTGGCGCTGGCCAAGGCGCTGATCAACGAGCCGGAGCTGCTGTTGCTGGACGAGCCGACGGCCTCGCTCGACCCCGACACCGCCGACTGGGTGCGGCAGCATCTGGAGGGCTTTCGCAAGAAACACGACGCCACGATCCTGCTCGCCTCGCACAACATGCAGGAGGTCGAGAGGCTTTGCGACCGCGTGATCATCATGAAGCGCGGCCGCATCGAGGATGACGACGCCCCTGTGCAGATCATGGCGCGCTACGGCCGCGATACGCTGGAGGAAGTCTTCCTCGACGTCGCCCGCGGCCGCGACCGGGAGGCTGCGCGATGAGCGAAGCGGTCGCTCGCGGGGGGCGGGGCATTGCACTCCATCGAGTGGGGGCGATGGTGCTGCGCTATTGGTATCTCTTGCTGTCGTCCTGGCCGCGGCTGCTCGAATTGATCTATTGGCCGGTGCTGCAGATCATCACCTGGGGTTTTCTGCAGAGCTATATCGCGCAGAATGACAGCTTCTTCGCCCGCGCTGGCGGCACGCTGATGGGCGCCGTGATCCTGTGGGACATCCTGTTTCGCGGCCAGCTCGGTTTCTCCATCTCCTTCCTGGAGGAGATGTGGTCGCGCAATCTCGGCAACCTCATGATGAGCCCGCTGAAGCCGATCGAGTTCCTGATCGCATTGATGACGATGAGCATCGTTCGCCTCGCCATCGGCGTGATCCCGATGACGTTGCTCGGCTGGTTCTTCTTCGGCTTCAATTTCTACTCGATCGGCCTGCCGCTGATCGCGTTCTTCTGCAACCTGATCTTCACCAGCTGGTCGATCGGCATCTTCGTCTCCGGCCTCGTGCTGCGGAACGGGCTCGGCGCCGAGAGCATCGTCTGGACGCTGATGTTCGTGATGCTGCCGCTCGCCTGCATCTACTATCCCGTCAGCGTGCTTCCCGTCTGGCTGCAACATGTCGCTTGGCTGCTGCCGCCGACCTATGTGTTCGAGGGAATGCGGGCGCTTTTGATCGAGCACACCTTCCGGGCCGATCTGATGCTTGAGTCGCTTGCGATCAATGCGGTGCTGTTTCTCGCATCGTTCGCCATCTTCCTGGCCCTGTTACGCAGCGCGAAACGGCAGGGATCGCTGCTTGGGGGTGGCGAATAAGTCACATTTTTCCGTGAAATCCCGGTCTTTTTTGTATTTCCATCCCTAATCATTAACTAATCGGTACATTGACGCTTTATTTGCGGTCTTGCAGTATGCTGCGGCGCAAAACGGGCTGAGGAAACAGGCTGAGGGACACATGGCGATTGGTGAGTTTGGCGGTGCACCGCCGTTAGCAGGGCAAGGCAGTCCGGCGCTGACGACGCCCATGTACTGGCTGTACGAGATGGCCCACGCCTCTCTCAATCCGGCCCGCGCCGTCACCGACGCCACCAAGATCCTGTTTCAGAATCCGCTCAATCCCTGGACCCATACCGAGTTCGGCAAATCGGTTGCGGCCGCCTGCGAATTGTTCGAGCGCACCACGCGCCGTTACGGCAAGCCGGAATGGGGCCTGAACGAAACCACAGTCAACGGCGTCCGCGTCCCCGTCGAGGTCCGCTCGGTCTGGGAGCAGCCGTTCTGCCGCCTGCTGCACTTCGAACGCAAATTTACCCGTCCGCTGCAGGTTCCGCAGCCGCGCGTGCTGATCGTGGCGCCGATGTCGGGCCACTACGCCACGCTGCTGCGCGGCACCGTGGAAGCTTTCCTGCCGACGCATGAGGTCTACATCACCGACTGGGCCGACGCGCGCATGGTGCCGGTGGCGATGGGCCGTTTCGATCTAGAGGACTACATCGATTACCTGATCGAGATACTGCATGAGCTCGGCGGCAACATGCATGTGATCGCGGTGTGCCAGCCCTCCGTGCCGGTGGTGGCTGCGGTCTCCGTCATGGAGGCCAATAACGATCCCTATGTGCCGACCTCGATGACGTTGATGGGCGGCCCGATCGATACCCGCCGCAATCCCACCGCCGTCAACGCGGTGGCCGAAGACCGCGGCATCGACTGGTTCCGCAACAACGTCATCACCAAGGTGCCGTTCCCGCATCCCGGCGTCATGCGCGACGTCTATCCGGGCTTCCTGCAGCTCAACGGCTTCATCAGCATGAATCTCGATCGGCATATGGACGCCCATAAGGCGCTGTTTGCCAATCTGGTGAAGGGCGACGGCGATCTCGTCGACAAGCACCGCGAATTCTATGACGAATATCTCGCGGTCATGGACCTGCCGGCCGAATATTACCTGCAGACCGTCGACCTCGTGTTCGTCAAGCACGCGCTGCCCAAGGGCCAGATGACCCATCGCGGCAACCCGGTTGATCCCTCGAAGGTCCGCCGCGTTGCGCTGATGACGGTGGAAGGCGAGAACGACGATATCTCCGGACTCGGCCAGACCGAGGCGACGCACGCTTTGTGCCCGCTGATCCCCGCCCATCGCCGTGTGCATTACGTGCAAAAGGGCGTCGGTCACTATGGCGTGTTCAACGGCTCGCGCTTCCGCTCGGAAATCGTGCCGCGCATCAACGATTTCATGATCTCGGCGGCCACCAACACCAAGCCGTCGCTCAAGGTTGCGCATTCCGCAGCTGAATAATGGAAACCCGAACGCGGGTGGGCGTTCGGGTTAACCCTCTGAATCCCCAGATGGAATTAAGATTCGCGGCCTTTTGAACGAATGAGTTTTGACTCACTTTTTGAGTCGCTGATTTGGGCCGGAAAGGACCGTAATTTTTGCTCTCCAGCCCCTGCCGGTAGGGGCCAGAAGGCCGCCGACCCCTGTATATTGGGCAAATGATTTGTTTTTGCGCCGACCGATTTCCATGGCGTCGGATATGGCAGATTCCGGGCGAACTATTCCTCCCCGGACTTCCAGACATGGCTACTCGCGCGCTCCTCTACCGGCGGCCCGCTGAACCCTCGACCATCGTGGTCAGGCACGGCTCGCAATTCTTCTCCGTCAAGCTCAGGCGGCACCGGCGCGCGAGACGCTACACGCTGCGCATCCATCCGACCGACCGCGCGGCGATCCTGACCATGCCACCGCGCGGTACCATCGCGGAGGCGAGGGACTTTGCGCATATGCATGGCGGCTGGATCGCCGCGCGCCTCGGTCGCCTGCCCAAGGCGGCGCCGTTCCAGTCCGGCACGGTGATCCCGCTGCGCGGCGTGGCGCACCGGATCGTGCATCGTGCCGGCGAGCGCGGCACGGTGTGGACGGAAATGCGCGACAGCGGGGAGAGGATTCTGTGCGTCGCCGGCGGCGCCGAATTCACCGACCGCCGTGTGCACGATTTCCTCAAGCGTGAGGCGCGCAAGGAATTGCACAAGGCGTCGATGGCATATGCCGAAGCGCTCAGCGTCCGGGTGAAGCGGGTGTCGATCCGCGATCAGTCCAGCCGCTGGGGTTCCTGCACCTCGGCGGGCTCGCTGTCCTTTTCCTGGCGCCTGATCCTCGCGCCGCCCTTCGTGCTCGACTATCTTGCCGCCCATGAAGTCGCCCATCTCGTCGAGATGAACCACTCGCCGCGGTTCTGGCGCGTCGTCGGCCGCGTCTGCGACAATGTCGAGCGGGCCAAGCGCTGGCTCGATACCCACGGCAACGATCTGCACCGCTACGGGATCGAGGATTAGTCAGGGCATTTTCAGGCGGAGCGGATACCGGTTCGCGTGACGTGTCCGAACCTGCGGGGCCGTCGCTGCCGTTGGCGAGCCGGGCGTCGGCCCCGATCGCCCCCCGCGTTGAAATTTAGCGATTACCCCCGAACAGCCGGTCTACCAGCCAGCCATCCAGGCCGGCAGCGGGTTCCGGCCGCGCATTCGGGTTTGGCGGCGCGGAGGTGCGGGTCGGCGGCGGGCGATTGCCGGCCCCATCGGAGGGAATCGGCCGCAGCGGGACCGGGGCCTGCATGTTCTGCGGCGGAACAGGCGACGGCGCGTTGCTGTTCTGGGCCGCGGTCTGGAAGAAGTTCGACAGGAATCCGCCGACCCCGCCGCGGGAGTTCGGCAGGGCCGCCACTGGCACGCCCTGATGGGCCGCGCGCATGAAGCGGGTCCAGACTTCAACCGGCAGGCCGCCGCCGGTCGCCTTCTTGGTCGGCGAGTTGTCGTCATTGCCGAGCCAGACGCCGGTGACAAGGTTGGCCGTATAGCCGACGAACCATGCGTCGCGGAAATCCTGGCTGGTGCCGGTCTTGCCGGCCGCGGTCCATCCCGGAATCTCCGCTTTCCGCGCGGTACCGCTGACAATGGTCTCCTGCATCATGCCGTTCATCATCGCCACATAACGGGGCTCGATCACCTGGTTGGGCTGCTCCGGCTGGCGCGCATATAGAATCTTGTTGCCCTCCATGGTGCGGATCCTGGTCACCACATGCGGCGAGGTCGCCTGGCCGCCATTGGCAAACGCGGCATAGGCGCCGACGAGCTCGGTGACCGAAACTTCCGAGGTGCCGAGCGCAATCGACGGGTTGGCCTCGAGCTTCGAGGAGATGCCGAGCCGGTGCGCCGTGCGCACCACGTTCTTCGGGCCGACCTCGAGGCCGAGCCGCACCGCGACGGTGTTGAGCGACATCGCCAGCGCCTGCGTCAGCGTCACCGCGCCGAAATATTCGTGGGTGTAGTTCTCGGGCTGCCAACCCTTCAGGTTCAGCGGCGCGTCCTGACGGATGGTTTCCGGCGTCAGGCCGGCTTCCAGCGCGGTCAGGTAAATGAACGGTTTGAATGCCGAGCCGGGCTGGCGCTTGGCGGTGACCGCGCGATTGAACTGGCTTTCGGAATAGTTGCGTCCGCCGACCATGGCGCGCACGGCGCCGTCCGGCGTCATGGCCACCAGCGCACCCTGCGTGACGTTGAACTTGACGCTCTTGGCCGCGAGTTCGTCGATGATGGCGGCTTCCGCCACGCTCTGCAGCCTGGGATCGATGGTGGTCTCGACCACGATGCTCTGGTCGATCTGGCCGACGAGGTCGTCGAGCACTTCGCCGATCCAGTCGGCGACATAATTGACGGTGCCGGCGCCGGCCGGCTTCACATGGTAGGAGGGGTGGCCGATGGAAGCCTGCGCCTGCGCCTCCGTGATGAATTTGGCGTCCGCCATGGCGGTGAGCACGATCTGTGCGCGCTGCTCGGCACCCTCGGGATTGCGGTTCGGCGCAAGGCGCGATGGCGACTTGACGAGGCCGGCGAGCATGGCGGCTTCCGCGATCGTGACGTTCTTGGCCGACTTGCCGAAATATTTCTGTGCGGCCGCTTCCACGCCATAAGCGCCGGAGCCGAAATAGACGCGGTTGAGATAGAGTTCGAGAATCTCGTTCTTGGAGTGCTTGCGCTCCAGCCACAGCGCGAGCTCGACCTCCTGCAGCTTGCGGTTAAGCGTGCGCTCCTGCGTCAGGAACAGGTTCTTGGCGAGCTGCTGCGTGAGTGTCGAGCCGCCCTGCGACACGCCACGATGCAGCACGTTGGCGACGGCGGCACGGCCGATGCCGATGGGGTCGACGCCGTAATGCGAGTAGAAGCGCCGATCCTCGATGGCGATGAAGGCCTTTGGCAAATAGGGCGGCAAATCCTTCAGCGCGACGTTGGAGCCTGCCATTTCGCCGCGGGTGGCCAGCACGCTGTTGTCGAGACCGACAATCTGGATGGTCGGCGGCCGCTTGGGGATCTCCAGCGACTGGATCGGCGGCAAATGCGCTCCGGCCCAGATCACGACGCCGACGACCATGATCGCCGCCCAGAGCGACAGCACGGCGCCCCAGTAGACGAGCCTGCCGAGGCGGAACCGCCGCGGCGATTTCGAGCGTCGTTTGGCGCCGCTCTTGCTCATGCGGGACTTGCGCTCCGGAGGCGGGGCGTCGTCGTCATCGTCGTCATCCGCCTTGCGTCTGGCAGATTTCTTCGGCTTTTCTTCGGCGGCGGGTATGCGGTCCCTGGCATCGAGGCGCAAATCGGCGAGAGCTGCGGACAGCCCGAACTGCGGCTCCTTGCGCGCGCCGCTCCTTTTCCGTCCCCACGCCATAAGAAAACGCCGTTCACACCGGTCCCGCCGCACGCTACGGTGCGGACTTTAAGGGCCGGTTAGCGAGAGGTTAATGCGGGATTAGGAGCTGGGGCAGGCCGTGGTAGAAGGCCCGTGCAATTGAGGGAGAACGGCATGGGCCACATCGATCCGACCAAGGAAGTCTTTGCGCAGTTCCGCGACAGCGATCGGCCTGGCCCAATCCACATGCTCAACCTGGTGCGGCTGCGCGCGCAGGCCGCCTATCCCGACGGCCGGAAGGCGACCGGTGCGGAAGCCTATGCGGCCTATGGCCGCGAAAGCGGACCGGTGTTCGAGCGGCTCGGCGGGCGGATCGTCTGGCAGGGCAAATTCGAGCTGATGCTGATTGGCCCGCAGGAGGAGCGCTGGGACCATTGCTTCATCGCGGAATATCCTTCCGTTGCCGCCTTCGTCGAGATGATCCGCGATCCCGTCTACCGCGAGGCGGTGAAGCACCGCCAGGCCGCCGTGGAGGATTCCCGGCTGATCCGCCATGCGGTGCTGCCGGTGGGAAAGACGTTCGGCGAAATCCCGAAATAGTGGCGGTCTCTTCCTCCTCCCGCGAGTAAGGGCTCAGAGACCTCGCAGGCGGACCAAGTCAGCTCAACCACAGGAAGATTAGTGCGAGGACGGCCGGGAGCGCCTGCACGAAAAGGATCCTGCGGCTGACGCTGTAAGCCCCGTAGGCACCGGCCACGATCACGCAGAGCAGGAAGAACACCTTGATCTGGAAGGCCACGGCGGGCGTCGGGTGGAACAGGCCCCAGAACAGGCCGGCGGCGAGGAAGCCGTTATAGAGACCTTGGTTGGCCGCAAGCACGGCCATGGCGTCGGCTCGCTCCTGGCTGTTGCCGAAGGTCTTGAGGCCCAGCGGCCTGGTCCAGAGAAACATTTCGAGGATCAGAAAATAGACGTGCAACATGGCGACCAGCGCCACCAGCACATTGGCGACCACAACCATGTTTTCCTCTGTCCCCTCCGCTTTTCGGGTGGACGGTAGCACGGCCCGCGTGAACAGTGCGAGACGCGACGAATGGAAATGCATCGATGTCCGCCATCTTCCGCCTCGACCGCCTGAAAACGCCGATCGGCGTCGCGCTGCTCGTGACTGACGGCGACGGCGTGCTGCGCGCGCTGGACTGGGAGGATCACGAGCCGCGGATGCGCCAATTGCTGCGCCTGCAATGTGGCGCGGTCGAACTGAAGAACGCGCGCGCGCCGGCCGCGGTGAGGGCGGCGCTGTCGGCGTATTTCAAGGGTGACCTCGACCGCCTGGACGAAATTGCGTGGCGCGTCGGCGGCACGCCATTCCAGCGCAAGGTGTGGAACGCGTTGTCCGGGATTCGTGCGGGCTCGACGATGAGCTATGGCGCACTCGCGGCAAGGCTCGGTGCGCCCCGCGCGATGCGCGCCGTAGGACATGCCAACGGCGCCAATCCAATTTCGGTGGTCGTGCCCTGTCATCGCCTGATCGGCGCCGACGGCTCGCTGGTGAAGTACGGGGGCGGGCTGGAGCGCAAGCGCTGGCTGCTGCGGCACGAGGGCGTGGCGGTGAGCGCGCGGTGAAACCTACGCCGCCGGCTGCGCGGCCTTGTCTTCCTGCGCCAACAGATGCAGCAGCGCGCTCTTGATTGCCGCCTGCCGGGTCGGCGCGTTGATCTGCGCGCCGAGCAGGTCCGTGACATAGAACACGTCGCGGGCGCGTTCGCCGAATGTGGCGACATGGGCGGAGGCGATGTTGAGGTTGAGCTTCGAGATTGACGTGGTCAATTCGTAGAGCAGGCCCGGCCGGTCGAGACCCGACACCTCGATCACGGTGTAACGGTCCGACCATTGGTTGTTGATCGTGACTACAGGCTCGACCACGAAGGCGCGCGCCTTGCCGTTGCCTCTTGCGGTGCGGCGCGCCACCACTTCGGGCAGGCGCAGCTTGCCTTCCAGCACCTGCTCGATCATCTCGCCGATCCGGGTAGCACGCCGGCCTTCGTCCTCGTCGCGGTCGTATTCCCGCGAGATGGCGATGGTATCGAGCGCCAGCCCGTCGGTGGTGGTGTAGATCTGCGCGTCGACGATGTTGGCGCCGGCCGAGGCGCAGGCGCCGGCGATGATCGACAGCAGCCAGGGATGGTCGGTCGCCAGCAGCATCAGTTCGGTGACGCCGCGCGCCTCGTCGAACCCGACATTGATCGCAAGCTTGTGGCCGGCCTGCTCGCTGGCGCGGATGAAGCGCGCCTGGCGGATCTTGCGCTGCAGGTCGACCTTGAGCCAGTAGGCGGGGTAGTGCCGGCCGATATAGGCGCTCAGCTCCTCTTCCGGCCATTCGTTGAAGGCGGCGCGGAATTCCGACTGGGCTGCGGCAATCCGCTTGGCGCGGTTCACTTCCGAGAAGCCGCCGGTCAGCACCGGCTCGGTCTCGTAATACAGCGTACGCAACAGCTGCGCCTTCCAGCCGTTCCACACGCCGGGGCCGACGCCGCGGATGTCGGCAGTGGTCAGGATCGTCAGCAGCTTCATCTGCTCGACCGACTGCACCACGGCGGCGAAATTCTCGATGGTCTTGCGGTCGGAGAGATCGCGCGATTGCGCGACCGTGGACATCGTCAAATGTTGCTCGATCAGCCAGGCCACGAGTTCGGTATCCGCAACCGAGAAGCCGAGCCGCGGACAGAGTCGCCGCGCCACCTTGGCCCCGGCGACTGAATGATCCTCGGGCCGGCCCTTGGCGATGTCGTGCAGCAATGTCGTGACGTAGATCACCGCGCGATGCTCGGGGCGAATCTTGCGGAACAGGTCGCTGGCAAGCACGAATTCGTCGTTGGTGCCGCGCTCGATCTCCTGCAGCCACCCGACGCATCGGATCAGGTGTTCGTCGACGGTATAGTGATGATACATGTTGAACTGCATCATCGACACGATCTTGCCGAAGGCGCGGATGAAGTGGCCGAGCACCCCGGTCTCGTTCATCCGCCGCAGCACCGTCTCGGCGTTGTTGGAGGTGAGGATCTCCATGAACAGCCGGTTGGCTTGCGGGTTTTCCCTGAGCTGCGTGTTGATGAGCTTCAGCGAGCGCGTAACGGTGCGCATCGCGTCGGGGTGGAAGGCAAGTTCGTTCTTCTGCGCCAGGCGGAAGATACGGATCAGGTTGACCGGATCGTGCTTGAAGACGTCGGGCGCGGCGAGGTTGATGCGGTTGTTGTCGATGATGAAGTCGTCGCTGTCGGGCACGCGCCGACGCTTGGCGCTCGGGCGGAGCTTTGCCACCATGCGCGACAGCACCGGCGCCGGCTTGGCGTTCTCCTCCTCGAGCTTGGCGCACAGGATCGCGGTCAGGTCGCCGACGTCCTTTGCCACCAGGAAGTAGTGCTTCATGAAGCGCTCGACGTCCTGCATGCCGGGATGGCTGGTATAGCCGAGGCGGACGGCGATCTCGCGCTGCATGTCGAAGGACAGCCGCTCCTCGGCGCGGCCGGCGAAGAAGTGCAGGTTGCAGCGTACCGACCAGAGGAAATCGGCGCAGCGCCGGAAGGTGCGGTACTCCTGCGCGTCGAACACGCCGTGTTCCAGCAGCTCGTCGGTGTCGCGCACGCGATAGACGTATTTGGCGATCCAGAACAGCGTGTGCAGGTCGCGGAGCCCGCCCTTGCCGTCCTTCACATTCGGCTCGACCAGATAGCGCGATTGGCCGCCGCGGCGATGCCGCTCCTCGCGTTCGGCCAGTTTGGCGGTGACGAATTCCGCCGCGGTACCCTGCACGACCTCCTTGTCGAACCGCTCCACCAATTCGTCATAGAGCGGCTGGTCGCCGGCGAGAAAGCGCGTCTCCAGCACCGCGGTACGGATCGTCATGTCGCCACGCGCCTGGCGGATCGACTCATCGACCGAGCGGGTGGCGTGCCCGACCTTCAGTCCCATGTCCCACAGGCAATAAAGGATGGCTTCGGCCACCTGCTCGCCCCAGGCGGTCTGCTTGTAGGGCAGGATAAAAAGCAGATCGATGTCGGACTCCGGCGCCATCAGCCCGCGGCCATAGCCGCCGGTGGCGACGACGGCCATGCGCTCTTCGCCCGAACGAAGATGCGAGGGATAGAGGTGCCTTGTGGCGGTGTCGTAGAGAATGCGGATGATTTCGTCCTGCATGAAGCAAAGCCGCTCGGCGCAACGCCGTCCGTGGCGGTCCTTCAGCAGGATCGCTTGCGCCTGGGCACGCGCGGCGAGCATTTCGCCTTTCAGGAACTGCGCCAGCGAGGAGCGGAACATATCCTCGCGGCCTGAATATTTCTCGGCGAGCGCGTCGACCGCGGCGGTGATCCGCGCGGTCTCGAACCGATCATCCGCTTCGCTGCGGCTTTCTGTCACGACATGATCCATGCCTTCGGGGATAACGGACCGCGCCACCGCTGTCACGGGACAATGTGGGCGCGGCGGCTCCGGTCGCTTTGATGATCGTGCGGACAGAGATGTTCAGTCGTCCGGATTGGACGACCATCAATGCGACGGGCCGGATATCTAACTTTTTGAAATCGCTAAAAATTTGATGGGGCGAAGCCCATCCCGGCCGCCGGCCTTGCTTCGTGGCAGGGCGTGCCGCCGCCGATGGGGCGCCACGCTCGACGTCACGGTTAACAACAGGCCCAGCTGCCGACGCCCGCCCTGTCCCGAAGGAGAGGGTGGGGCGCGTCTCACTTCTTCGCTGGAGCCATCTTGGAATCGGAGGGCTTGGCCGGCTCCTTTGCCGCATCGGGCTTGGCGGCGGCATCGGCCGGCTTGTCCATCCGCTCGACCTTGGCGGCTTCGCGCAGCTTGGCGACATAATCCGCCTGCGCCTTGCGCGTCACATAGGTCTCGATCTGGCCCTTGACCTGTTCCATCGGCGGCGCCTGGCGGTTGCGCTTCTCCTCGACCTTGATGACGTGCCAGCCGAATTGCGACTTCACGGGGTCGGATATCTTGCCGGGTTCCAGCGTGAACGCCACGGCGGAGAATTCCGGCACCATCTGCTCCTTGGTGAAAAAGCCGAGGTCGCCGCCATCCGAGGCGCCTGGATCCTTCGACTTCTTCTTGGCGAGTTCGGCGAAATCGGCGCCCTTCTTCAGCTCCTCGACGACGCCCTTTGCCTCGTCCTCGGTCTCGACCAGAATGTGGCGGGCATGCACCTCGACCTCGCCGGTGATCTGCTTGGCGGCATCCTCGTAGACCTTCTTCATGGCCTCTTCGGTGTTTGCCGCCTTGCCTTCGGCAGCGAGCAGGCTGTCCATCATCAGCCGCTTGCGGATGAAGGAGAGACGCTTCTTGAAGTCGTCGGTATTCTCGATCTTCTTGTCTTCTGCGGCCTTGGCCACGATCTGCAGGTCGATCAGGAAACCCAGCACGTTGTCCTTGCGGGTGGCCGGGTCCATCTGCTGCAGCGAGGGCGCCAGTTCCTCTTCGGCCAGCGCCACGTCGCTCTCCTTGATCTCCACCCCGTTGACCTTGGCCAGTACCTTGTCATCGGCGCGGGCAGGCGAACCGGCAAGAATGGCCAAAACCGCGCAGGCGCCGAGGGCCGCGGCAAAGCCGAGACGCAGTCCGGTTTTCGTCTCCGGGAACGAGGTGGTCATGCAAGATCCTTGAATGCTGGACGGGGGGCTAAAGGGCGGCGGGACACTCGCCCAATCGAGGGGGCTTGGCAACGCGAAAACCTGTCAAAATGATGAAATTCCTGACATTCGGCGCGCAATCCGCCCACGTTGACATCGTGTCGGCCCGGCCATATCTCTGCGCCACCGTTTCGGCGGCGATGGCGTTTATTTTACTGACGTTTTTGCCGTTGAACCTTGGATGACCCGTTTCCCACTCAATGGCGGATGTTCCCTCGCCACCGGAATGGCACCGCGATGCGTCACGGTGAGTTGATGGGTAATCCCGGAAGGGCATGCGCTGGCAAAATTACGTGCCGGTTTTCCGATCGGGTCATGCTCGAACTAGAATAGGCTACTCGTCCGCAAGACCGCAGGAACAGGACTTAACCCATGATCGGCGCGCTCGCCCGCAAGCTCTTCGGCACCCCCAACGACCGCCGGGTCAAGGGCTACCAATCGCGAGTCAACGCCATCAACGCGCTCGAGGCCGAGATCGAGAAGCTCTCCGACGAGCAGCTCAAGGCGCGCACCGGTGAATTCCGCAAGCAACTGGCCGAGGACAAGACGCTCGACGACATCCTGATTCCGGCCTTTGCCACCGTGCGCGAGGCCGCCAAGCGCACGCTCGGCCAGCGCCATTTCGACGTGCAATTGATCGGTGGCATGGTGCTGCATGAGGGCGACATCGCCGAGATGAAGACCGGCGAAGGCAAGACGCTGGTTGCAACGCTGGCGGTCTACCTCAACGCGCTCGCCAGCCGCGGCGTCCATGTCGTGACCGTCAACGACTACCTCGCCCGCCGCGACGCCGCCTGGATGGGCCAGATCTATTCGTTCCTGGGCATGACCACCGGCGTGATCGTGCACGGCCTCGACGACGCCGAGCGCAAGGCTGCCTATGCCTGCGACATCACTTACGGCACCAACAACGAATACGGCTTCGACTATCTGCGCGACAACATGAAGTACCGCCTCGAGGACATGGTTCAGCGCGGGCACTTCTTCGCCATCGTCGACGAAGTCGACTCCATCCTGATCGACGAAGCGCGCACGCCGCTGATCATCTCCGGCCCCCTCGACGACCGCTCGGACTTCTACAACACCATCGACACCTTCATGCCGAAGCTGGAAAAGAAGGTGGACTTCGAGGTCGACGAGAAGCAGCGCACGGTGACGCTGACCGAAGGCGGCATGGAGAAGATCGAGACGCTGCTGCGGGATGCCGGCCAGCTCAAGGGCGACTCGCTCTACGACGTCGAGAACGTCTCGGTCGTGCATCACGTCAACCAGGCGCTGCGCGCTCATTCGCTGTTCACCCGCGACAAGGATTACATCGTTCGCGACAGCGAGGTCGTGATCATCGACGAGTTCACCGGCCGTATGATGCCGGGCCGCCGCTATTCGGAAGGGCTGCACCAGGCGCTGGAGGCCAAGGAGCACGTCACGGTCCAGCCGGAGAACCAGACGCTCGCCTCGATCACCTTCCAGAACTATTTCCGGATGTACGAGAAGCTCGCCGGCATGACCGGCACGGCGGCGACCGAAGCCGACGAACTGTTCGACATCTACAAGCTCGAAGTCGTGGAGATCCCGACTAACCTGCCGGTCGCCCGTCTCGACGAGGACGACGAGGTCTACCGCACGCAGGGCGAAAAATACGTTGCGATCCTCGCCGAGATCGAGCGCGCCAACAAGCGGTTGCAACCGGTACTGGTCGGCACGGCTTCCATCGAGAAGTCGGAAGTGCTTGCCGAGTTCCTGAAGAAGAACGGCTACAAGCAGATCGATTTCGGCAATGCCGACGCGCTGGAAAAGCTCTACGCCGCTGCGCGTGCGGGAAAGCCGGCAAAGCTGTTCGCGGTGCTGAACGCACGCTTCCACGAGCAGGAAGCCTATATCGTGGCGGAGGCCGGCGTACCCGGCGCGATTACGATTGCCACCAACATGGCCGGCCGCGGCACCGACATCAAGCTCGGCGGCTCGCTCGACATGCGCATCCAGCAGGAGACGGCCGGGATCACCGATGAAGCCGAGAAGGCGAAAAGGATCGAGCGCATCAAGGCCGACATCGATCGGTTTCGCGAGATCGTGCTGAAGGCAGAAGAGGCGGTCGAACTCGAGCCCGCCAAGGGCGCAAAGCCCGCGCGCACCGAGCAGAAGCCGGGCGGCCTCTACATCATCGGCTCCGAGCGCCACGAATCCCGCCGCATCGACAACCAGCTGCGCGGCCGTTCCGGCCGTCAGGGAGACCCCGGCCGCTCGAAGTTCTTCCTGTCGCTGGAAGACGATCTGATGCGGATTTTCGGCTCGGACCGTCTCGACAGCATGCTGCAGCGTCTCGGCCTGAAAGAGGGCGAGGCCATCATCCATCCCTGGATCAACAAGGCGCTGGAAAAGGCGCAGCAGAAGGTCGAGGCGCGCAACTTCGATATCCGCAAGAACTTGCTCAAGTTCGACAACGTCCAGAACGACCAGCGCAAGGTGATCTTCGACCAGCGCATCGACCTGATGAAGGACGACAGCGTCGCCGAGACGGTGGCCGACATGCGCCATGCCTATGTCGACGACGTCGTCGCCAAGCACATTCCCGAGCACGCCTATGCCGAGCAGTGGGATGTCGCGGGCCTGAAGGACGAGCTCAACCGCGTGCTCAGCCTCGAGCTGCCGGTCGACCAATGGGCCAAGGAAGAAGGCATCGCCGACGAAGAGATGCTCAACCGCATCGAGAAGCACGTCGACGAACACATGGCGGCAAAGGTCGCGCAATGGGGTCCCGACGTGATGCGCTACGTCGAGAAGACCATCCTGCTGCAGACGCTCGACCATCTCTGGCGTGAGCACCTGATCATGCTCGACCATCTGCGCCAGGTGATCGGCCTGCGCGGCTACGGCCAGCGCGATCCCTTGCAGGAATACAAGTCGGAAGCCTTCAACCTGTTCGAGACCATGATCGCGCATCTGCGCGAGGCGGTCACGGCGCAGCTGATGCGGGTCGAGATCGTGCCTCCGGAGCAGCCGCCCGAGCCGCTGCCGATGATGGAGGCGCACAAGCTCGATCCGAATACCGGCGAGGACGAGATGGCGTTCGCCAGCGCTTCGCTGGTCCCTGCCAACGGCGGCGGTGCCGAGCAGCGCGACCCGCAAAACCCCGCCAGCTGGGGTAAGGTCGGCCGCAACGAGGATTGCCCCTGCGGCAGCGGCAAGAAGTACAAGCACTGCCACGGCAAATACGCGTAACCGCTGCGCCTCGCAGCGCGACGAATTCGCCGCTACTGCGCCTTCAATCCGACCGCCTGGATGATCGGGCCGAAGCGCTCGATGTCGGAGGCGATAAGCCGCCGCAGCGGTTCGGCGCCGATCTGGCCGGGTTCGGGCAGTTCGGCTGCAAGTTCGGCAAAGCGCCGCTTCACGTCGGGATCGGCAAGGGCCGTCTTGAGCGAGGCCTCCAGGCGTTCGAGCACGGGCTTCGGCGTTGCGCCGGGGGCGGCGATCGCATTCCAGACCGTTAGATCGAAGGCGGGCACGCCGGCTTCCGCGAAGGTCGGCACATCGGGAATCTGGGCGAGACGCTTTGGGCTGGAGGTCGCAAGCGCGGTGACGCTGCCGGCAGTGTGCATCGGGATCATGGTAACGGTCTGGTCGATCACGGCGTCGATCGTGCCGGCGATGAGATCGTTGAGCGCAGGACCCGCGCCCCGGTAGGGAATGTCATGCGCCTTCGTTCCGGTGACATGCAGGAAGGTGATGGCCGCCAGATGCCCGGTCGTACCGGGGCCGGCGTGACCGAAATTCAGCGCGTCGGGCTTCGCCCGCATAGCGGCCAGCAAGCCCGCGAGATCGCGGATGCCGCTCTGCTTGCTCACCGACAGCACCATGGGCACGATCGCGACGAGGCCGACCGGCGCCAGGTCCTTGCGCGGATCGAAGCCGAGGTCGGGAAACAGCCAGACATTGGCGGCGAGCGAGCCCATGTTGCCGAAGATCAGCGTGTAGCCGTCGGCGTCCGAGCGCACCACGCGGCGCGTTCCGACGGTAGCCCCGCCGCCGACCACATTCTCGACGACAACGGACTGGCCGAGGTCTTCGCCCATGCGCTTGGCCACGATGCGGGCCAGCACGTCCGTGGTGCCTCCGGCAGCCGCCGCGACCACCAAGGTGACGGACCGGGTCGGGAAGTTCTGCGCCGCCGCGGCGTGGATGGACAACAGAACAGCAGCAGCCGCGGCAACCATCGCCCTCATCATCGTCTCTCCCGTCATGCTTGACGGCATCGGCCGCCGTTTTCCCGGGCGGATCATCGAGTTGCCGAACAGGAGAGTCAATTGCGCCGCGCGAAGACAGCCCGCGCCGCTGCGGAATACCAAGCGCTCCGCCGCTGTGGATCGCAGCGCTCTACTGGACTCTCGAGACCCGGAGGTTCATCCTGTCCGCAATCGTCAAGGCTTGGCCGAATGACGAATTCAGGGAGGTCGCCATGATTTCAGCCGCCGCGTTGCGGATCGCATGCCTTTCACTGGTGTTTTCGCTTCCGCTTTCCGCCGCACTGGCGGAGGGTCCGCAGGTCAAGGCCACTCCGGAAGAAGCCGGCTTCAGCCGCGAAGGGCTCGCGCGCATTGACGCCTATCTGAAGAACGAGATCGCCGGCAACAAGATCCCGGGCGCGATGATGATCGTCAGCCGCAACGGCAGGATCGCCTATTCCACCAGTGTTGGCATGCGCGACCCCGCCACCAAGGCGCCGATGACCGAGGATACGATCTTCCGCATCTATTCGATGTCGAAGCCGATCACGACGGTGGCGGCCATGATGCTGGTCGAGGAGGGCAAGCTGCAGCTTGAAGATCCGGTCTCGAAATACATCCCCTCGTTTGCGAACGTCAAAGTCGGCGTCGAGAAGAAGGGCGAGGATGGCGCTGTCGGCCTCGACCTTGTGGCCGTGAAGCGAGCGATGACCATTCAGGACCTGATGCGTCACACGTCGGGCCTGACCTACGGTTTCTTTGGTGAGGGCGCGGTCAAGAAGGCCTATGTCGACGCGAAGCTGGGCGAAGGCGATTTCGACAATGCCGAGTTTGCCGAACGGATCGCAAAGCTGCCGCTGGCCTATCAGCCCGGCACGACCTGGGACTACAGCCAGTCCACCGACATTTTGGGCCGGGTCATCGAGGTGATCTCCGGCAAATCGCTATATCAGTTCGAGAAGGAGCGGCTGCTCGACCCGCTGGGGATGAAGGACACCGCGTTCTATGTGGCCGACCCCGCCAAGGCCTCCCTGGTTGCCGAGCCTTTTCCCAACGATCGCAAGATCGGCAGCGGGGCTGAAATGAACGACCCGCGCGTGGTCAGGAAGTGGGAATCGGGCGGCGGCGGCATGGTGTCGACGCTCTCCGACTATGCGCGCTTTGCCCAGATGATCCTCAATGGCGGCGCGCTCGACGGACGGCGCTATCTGAGCCCGCGCACCATCGCCTATATGGGATCGAACCACATCACTCCTTCGACGGGTGTGGTCCCCGGTCCCTATTATCTGCCCGGTCCGGGATTCGGCTTCGGGCTCGGCTTTGCCGTGCGCACCGAGGCGGGCGCCAGCAATGCCGAAGGGTCTGTCGGTGAAATGAACTGGTCAGGCGCCGGCGGCACCACGTTCTGGGTCGACCCGAAGGAAAACATGTTCGTGGTGTTCATGTCCCAGACGGTGACGCATCGGGGCCGGATTCGCGTTGCGCTGAAGAACATGGTCTACGGCGCGTTCGACAAGTAGCCGCGCATCTTCCCGCCCGTCATTTGGTTGTGACGCCTCCGCTTCGCGGGGGCGTCACGGTCGCTACGCGCTTGGTGAGGCGTGCTCGCGCCTACTTGATCGCGCCGAAGCGGCTCTCGAACGAATTCGACGGCACGACCGGCTGGGCGCCGGCGATGGTCGTATCCTTCGCGGCCGGGGCGGGCGCAGCTGCCGGCGCATCGGCGACGGCCGGCTTCAGCGCCGGAGCGGCAGGCTTGGCCGCGGCCTGCTTCGGTTCGGCCTGCTTCGGTGCGGCGGCGGTGGCGCGCACGATCGATGATTGCGCGGGCTTGCTCTCCGCTTTCGGCTTGGCGGCAGCCGGCGGCGGTGCGCTGGCCGTGGTGTCGGAGCCGCCCAATCCAACCTTGCGGGCGAGGCTGGAGAACCAGCCTTCCGACTGTTGCGTGGGCTGCTGCGCCGGCGTCGCAGCGGCGACGCGGGTGGCGGGTGCGGAAGCGGGCGCTGCCACCACGGGCTCTTCCTCAGGCGTCAGCCTCGGCTTCGGCGGATTGACGTGCGAGGGGATGGTGCCGGGCGCGCGCGAGACCGCCAGCAGCGAAAGACCCTGGCCGTCGCCGCCTTCGGACAGGCCGGTATTGCCGTCAGGCAGCTTTGCCGCAAACACCTTGTTCATGCCGCCGTCGATGCCGGTGTTCATGCGCGCCACCGGCGTGCCGCGTGCGACCAGCTTGTTGGTTTCGGCCTGCTCCTGCTGCTGCCTTTCGCGCACGGCGTCCGCGACCTCTTCTGGGATCGCATAGGCCGGGCACTTCGCCGACGCATTGAACACCGGATCGCTCTTGGCGTTGGGCGCGCGGATCGCGTCGAAGACGTATTTCTTCTCGCAGAAATCGACCTTCGGTTCCTGCCGCGTCACCTCGAAATGATCGTAGCCTTCCTTGATCATCTTCCAGAACGGCATGTGCGGGTTGTTGCGATGCTTCGCCATGTTGATCGGCGTCATCTTGAACGGATAGGCCTGCAGCTGGAAGGCGCGCTGGCCGCCGAAGAAGGATTCGCGCCCGAGCGCATAGATCTCGGCGATCTGTTCGTCGGTCATCGCATAGCAGCCGCGCGACGAGCAGTCGCCATGCACCATCAGCTGCGAGCCGGTGCGGCCGAGCGCCTGGTCGAAGGCATTGGGATAGCCGGTGTTGAAGGAGAGGTAGTAGGCCGACTGCGGATTCATCTGCGCCGGCGTGATGGTGTAGAAGCCTTCCGGCGCCTGGCGGTCGCCTTCGCGCACCTTCGGACCGAGATCGCCGGACCAGCGGCAGATCGGATAGGTCTTCAACAGCGCAAAGCGGCCGTCGCGGTCCTGCTTCCAGACCTCGAGCTCGGCCTCCTGCTTGAAGATACGCACCAGGATCGGCGAGTTCAGGTCCATGTTCTTGTCGACCATGGCCTGGATCAGCTTCGGCGGTACCGGCTGGTTCGCCTTGGCGTTGTTGGCCAGCGAAATCTCGTCGCTGTTGCAGCCGGCAAGCATCACGCCGGCTGCAAGCACAGCCGAGGTCATGAGCGCGCGAACGGTAACGCTGGAAATCAAGCCGAAGCTCCACACCCACCGGGCGACGTCGCCAACCCCCATGTCGGCAAACCCGACATCCGCGTCATCGCCCTGAAGCCATTGATTAAAATCTTACCTGTCGCGTCCCTGCGTCGCAACCCGGACCGGGTGGCTCCGAAGGATATGCAGCAGCCATAGTCAACAAAACTTAAACATAGCCCTCGCGGCCTAATTGCGACCGAAACCGGCGGTTTTCGTCAAGTTTCGGCCGTAATTTTCCGCGCTCACCCCAGCTTCCGCCCGATATCCAGGAACTTCTGCCGGCGCTGCTGGCGAATCGCTGTGGCGTCGAGATTGTGCAGCTCGGTGAAGGCCTGCGCGATGGCCTCGCCGGTGCGGGCGATCATGGCGGCGGGGTCGCGATGGGCGCCGCCGGGGGGCTCGGTCAGGATGCGGTCGATCACGCCGAACCTCAGCATGTCCTGGGCGGTGATCTTCATGCTGTTGGCGGCTTCCTGCGCCTTGGTGCCGTCGCGCCAGAGGATGGAGGAGGCGGCCTCCGGCGAGATCACGCTGTAGATTGCGTGCTCGAGCATCAAGACCTTGTTGGCCGTGGTGATGGCGATGGCGCCGCCCGACATGCCCTCGCCGGTGACGATGGCGACATTGGCCACGCCAAGCGACAGGCACGCATCCGTCGAGCGCGCGATCGCCTCGGCCTGTCCGCGCTCTTCGGCGCCGATGCCGGGATAGGCGCCGGCCGAATCCACCAGCGACAGCACGGGAATGCCGAAGCGGTCGGCCATTTCCATCAGCCGCACCGCCTTGCGATAGCCCTCCGGGCGCGCCATGCCGAAATTGTGCTTGATGCGGCTGTCGGTGGAGTTGCCCTTTTCCTGGCCCATCACGCAGATCGGCTCGCCCCGGAAGCGGCCGAAGCCGCCCATCAGCGCTTCGTCCTCGCCGAACTTGCGGTCGCCGGCGAACGGCGTGAATTCGGTGATCAGCGCACCGACGAAATCGGTGAAATGCGGCCGCTGCGGATGCCGCGCCACCAGCGTCTTCTGCCATGGCGTCAGATTGGCGTAGAGTTCGGCCAGCGCCTGCGCCGACTTCTCCTCGATCCTGGCGATCTCGTCGCCGATGTCGCTGCCGTTGGCGGCGAGCGTGCGCAGCTCGTCGATCTTGGCCTCGAGTTCGGCGACGGGCTTTTCGAAATCGAGATAGCTGCGCATCTGGTCCGGCATCAAGGCAATATAGGGACAACAGCGCTGTCAGGCGAAGCGGTTTTGCCGCTGCGGAAGAAATCGCGTGTCTTCAACGATTTAGCGTGCATTCGCGGGCCGGCTTTCGGCCCGGGGCGAATTCACGCCGGCGGGTGTGGCGTCTTTCTGCGTAAGACGGCCTGGAAGTCAAGCGGCGCCGCCCGCCCGCTGCATCGCGCGCCGCGCCAACACCAGCCCCATCAGCACGAAGGCGGAGGTGACCTCCGGCCCGCCGACCAGGATGCGCGTCGGCGTCTTCATCTTGTTCCACTCATAGGCCTTGTACGGCCCGTGTCGTCCGCCCTCGCCGAGCGAGGCGACGATGACATGCAGCGCCGGCGTAAAGGTGGAAACATCCGCACCGAGATGGGCCAGTGCCATCAGGGCCAGCGCCGCATCGAACGCGTTCATCTCGTGGGTGATGATCTCGCCCTCGACATGGCCGAGCACGCGCGAACGGATGAAGGCGAAGGCGCCGTGCGGATCGATCGCGCGCTGTGCGGCGGCCGGCAGCGCGGTGAATGCGGCGTAGCAGCGGCCGAAATAGGCGCAATAGAGTTCGGGCAGGTAGTAGATGTGCGAGCGCGGATCGGTGAAGGCGCCGCTTTCGGCGAGCTTGCGCTGAAAGGCGATGATGCGGTGAACCGTCTCCAGCCGCGACGGCGTCTCCAGGATTTTCCAGCGCGCCAGGTTGCGGAAGGAAACTTCCAGAATGTCGAGATTGAGCGTGGGATCGAGGTCGTTGCCGTAGGGCCGGTCGCCGTTGAGGTTGTCGATCCAGGTCACGACCGCGCCGTCATAGTCGATGTTGTCGTTGATCGGCACGGTCACGCGCGGCTCGTTGGCGCCTGCACGCACCTGGTAGCCGCGGTAGAAATCCAAAAGCGGCTGATCGAGGATCGGATCGTTCGAACCCGCCTGCGTCGCCGCCGAGAACGAGCAGGCGGTGGTGTCGCAATCCGGCACGTAGATGCCGAAGCCGAGATCCTGCTTGATCTGGGCGAAGAAGCGCGAAAAGCGCGGATGCGGCAACGGCGCCAGCGCCGTGATCACCTTGACGTTCGAGCCGTCATGCGAGGGCACTTCCTCGCGGCTGATGTTGAGGCAGAAATCCACCATGTCGTCGATGGCGCGGCGCGCCTCCGCGGTCTCCCTGGCGGAAGCCAGGCCGCTCTCGATGTAGCCGAGCAGCGCCTCGGTGAAGAACGCGTCGTAATAGGCCGAGCGGTGGCGGATCTGCATCGGCTCCCACATCGGCTCGGCAATTCCCGTCCAGGGCGGGTTGATCAGCGCGCGGGCCGGCGAATGGGCGATGAAGATGCGGGCCAGCGAAAACAGCAGCGTCGAATTCTTGTAGCCGCGCGAATTCAGGCCCGTCAGCGCCATCACCATCTCGCGCCCGCCCATGTCGGCGTCGCCGAGCAGGTTGAAGGCGGCGTAGGTCGGCACGAATCCGTTCTTGGCCCGGGAGCGCAGCAGGTGCGCCGCGCAGGCCCGGATGGTGCTCTCGATCTCGGCCATTGCGGGGGCGCGCGGCGATGCGGCGACGGCGGCCGGCATCGGATGCCGCACATCGATGTCGTCCATCAGCGCCGCCACCGGCGCGCCGATCGCAGCCCAGTCCGGCGCGTCGTCGTCGCGGGCACGGGTGAGGGCGCCGCGCAATTCGGCCAGCCGGGTTCCGTCCTTCAGGGCCGGCAGGCCGGTCCGCCGCAGCAGCGGCCGCAGCGCCGGATTGCCGAGCGCCGTCCGGTAGAACTGGCCGAGATGGCCGTCGCCGCCGGCATATTTCAGAAGCAGCGGGTCGCAGACGTCATAGAGCGACGGCCCGTCCTTATGGGCCGTCAGCGCCCGGAAAGCGGCGCCGGCGAAATATTGGAGTCCCATGCAAAACTTTCTGGCGCCGGCGTCAGGGTAAATGGAACTTTAAGTCGTTGGAAAAGCTATACGAACGGCCGCGATTTACAAAATGTGATGTTGGTCACGGAAAAGGCACGGTTTTTCCCTTTCAATGGCGGCCGGAAGGGTCCGGGTCTGAATTTAATTCTGCTATCGAAACAATAGCTTGAGAGGGGGTCGACGTTCCGCCTTGCGGTAGGGAAGAATGGGGTTTAAGGGAATGTTTGTTGCGACGCCGCAAAATCAGCGCAATTCGACGGCACCAACCCGGACAACCCCTCAAACCTAGGATCCGACTGGCGCGACTACTGATCGGCCGCGCCTACTCGAACGATGGACAGGAAGTTTCGTGATGCATGTCAGGCAGTTCGTCTCCCGCCGTTCGGTTGCCATCCTCGCCAGCCTCGTCGGCATGGTGTCGCTGGCGATCGGCGCGCATGCCGCGCTCAACAAGCGCGCGCTCGACGCTGCCAAGGCGATCGGCACCGAGCAGTCGGCTGACCCGACCCGGAAGGTTTCGCGTCTCGCGCTCGTCATCGGCAACGGCCACTACCCGGATGCTGCCGCGCCCCTCAACCAGCCGATCAACGACGCGCGCGCGCTGACCGCGACGCTGCGCCAGAGCGGCTTCGACGTCGACGTCGTGGAAGACGCCAGCAAGGACGACATGCACCGCGCCGTCAGCCGGCTGAAGTCCAGGGTCAAGCCGGATTCCGTGGTGATGCTGTTCTTCGGCGGCTACGGCATCCAGGCCGGCCGCGAGAGCTACATGATCCCCGTCGATGCGCGGATCTGGAAGGAAGGCGACATCAGGCGCGAGGGCGTCTCGGTCGAGTCCGTGCTCGAGGCCGTCCGCGAGAAGGGCGCGCGCGCCAGGCTCGTCGTGCTCGACGCTTCCCGCCGCAACCCCTATGAGCGCCGCTTCCGTTCCTACTCGCATGGTCTCGCGCCGATCAGTGCGCCCGACAATGCGCTGATCCTCACCTCCGCCACGCCCGGCAAGGTCGTCGACGACAGCCGGGGCCAGAACAGCGTGCTGGTTTCCGAGCTGCTCAACAACCTGGCCAAGGAAGGCGCCGGCGTCGAGAGCGTCTTCAACAAGACCCGCGTCGCCATCTCGCGGGCCTCCGACGGCGAGCAGGTGCCGAGCGTGTCGTCCTCGCTGACCGACGAGATCCGCATCGGCGGCTGAGCCGGCCGTCCTTCTGCTGCATCGAAATCCCTGTTGTCCCTCATCCTGAGGAGCGCGTAGCGCGTCTCGAAGGATGCAGGCCCGCCCTTGGCCTCATGGTTCGAGACGCCCTGGCTTGTCATCGGGCCGCGCTTTGCGCGGACCCGTTGGGGCTCCTCACCATGAGGGGCCCGTGACGCAGCAAGGTCAGGGGCCGGTTCTCCGATTCGATTTTCAAACAGCGTTCTTTCAGACAGCCTGTGCCGCGCAGTGTTCGGCGACGCGCGGCTTCGCGTTCCCGCGGCGCGGTTTCGCCCGGGGCTTGCACCGTCGGCCCTCGCTACAATGAGGAGGGCGCAGGGAATGCCGGGCGCAAGCTGCGCCCGCAGCCTCGCGTGCAGATGAAAAAAGCACACGAGATAGTCACCACAGGTCAGCCGGACGACACCGGCATTCCCTGCGCAATGGTTTTACGGCTTATCCCGCGCTCTCCCCGGTGAGCGGCGTTGATTGCCACCGTCGCCGGCGCGATGGTCTGCACCGGCTTGACGCCACGGTCGCGGCGCCGGGACCACGCGGCTTTGCCGTCCGCCGGCCGGCGCTCGTCGGGTGAAACACCGACGCCGGCCTGCGTCCATCGCCGCCCGCGCCCAACGCACCGTTGACGACTCGCGATCCGCCCTCCGGGGGCACGGGGTGGACGCGTTATGCCAGCAATTTCCGAAAAATGGAAATCACATATTGTTACGGAATATCGGAAGTTGAGAGACCGCCGCGGCCATACTTCGATGGCGGTGCCACCGCGCCTCACGACGCGTCCGCGCTCACAGGCAATCGCCGCCGGCGGGCTTGCGGCACAGGATGGCCAGCGTGGCTTCAGCCGCGGCCGAAGGCCGTGGCGCCGCCTCGCCGGCGCGGACGCGATGCAGCAATCCGCCTTCGCTGCCCGCCGGGGTCGCCCAGGACAGATGCCATTCGCAGAGCTCGTCGAGATCGCCGCAGGCCGCCGTCAGCCGCGCGCCTTGCGGGTGCCGCCGCGCCGCGCCGCGCAGGGCGTCGCCGACCTGCTCGCGGCATTGCGCCAGCGTGTCGAACCGGCTGGCGCGGATGGCGACGGTCTCGCACGCCTGCCCGTCGGCGCCGCACAGCAGGAACATGATGGCATAACCCAAGGACGACATGCGCGCTCTCCCGGTCCGCTGATGAACCCGGCGCACATGATCCACGCGCGGACGGAAGCGGCGTCATCCGTACGGATGATGGGGAGGGGAAACGATCGACCCGGGATACCGAACTCAAGCCGGGTTTCGGCGATGGCGTCGATCACGTCGCGGTCGAGCCGCCCGCAAGGTTGGGTCAGTCACAACGCGTAGTGCTGCTTCGGCGGCGGCCGGCCGCGCTTCGGGAGCCCTAACCATCGGATCGAGCCGCTGAACGACACAAAGATCACCGAGCGCTCGAAGCAGTATGGTGGCACGACTGCCATGCGAAGCGTGCATGGATTTTCAGCAGGCCCATTTCATGGCACCTGTAGTTGCATTTATGCGAGGCTTCGCGGCATGCATTTTTCATTATTTGGAACGTGCCAAATGGCAAGAGGAATGCATCCCCGCGTGACTCTTCTCCGCCTTCTTCGCGAGCAGACGGCCAAAGGGTATGAGACGCTCGAGATGGCTTGAATCTTTGGGGCATTCGCTATGAGGCAGTTTTGGACCAGTCGCGAAAGAAATTTGGAAAAGCCGTCAGCCGATGCTTGCGAAGCACAAAAGCTACCGCTTAGTGTCTCAGAGTTCCTTGTTTCAACCAAACCTCCACAAAGGCCTAAAATGAGGTCTCCACGGCGAAAGGTCATTACGGCGGTGGAGCAGGGCAGGCCCTTGATTCCAATTAAGCTGGCGCGGGACAATCGATTTTCTCAACTAGTCGAAGTTGTTGAGCCAAGAAGAAACCGCAGCGAACTCGTATTGGCACCCCATAATATCAGGACGTTCTTAGGCTTAATGGAAGAGTTCCGGGGCGCGGATAGGCTGCGTCGGCATGGACTTCAGATCCGCTCAAAGTTGCTATTTTGTGGCCCCCCGGGATGCGGGAAAACGGTCACAGCGGAGGTGTTCGCTCGCGAGCTGGGGCTCCCACTGATAGTGGCGCGGCTAGATGCAATTATTTCCTCTTTCCTAGGTGAAACCGCCACCAACATCAGGAAGGTCTTTGAGGCAGCGGCCGAACAGCCCTGTGTTTTGTTTCTCGATGAGTTTGATGCTTTGGCGAGGGCGCGATCGGATGGGTCAGAGCACAACGAGCTTCGGCGCGTCGTAAATAGTTTGCTTATGCTTATCGATCGCTACAGGGGCGTTGGGTTTCTAGTTGCGGCAACGAATTTGGAAGAGAGCTTGGACGCCGCAATATGGAGAAGATTTGACGAAGTGATTGTATTTGATCTTCCGTCACACAGAGAGATAAGGCGGCTTGTCGAGATTAAACTAAAGAACTTTCCAGTGTCCTTTCGTCTGTCAGAAAAACTGGCTGGATTACGCGGCATGTCATACGCGGACATAGAGCGCGTTTGCGATAACGCAATTAAGACGTCAATTCTCAAGGGGTCTAAGAATTTAATAGAAGCGGAGTTCAATTTTGCGATCAGAGAGCAACAACGTCGGCATGCCGTCAGAGAGCGGCTGAGCCCTCGATAGCTGGTAGCAAGTAGGCTAGCATGGCCTCCCACGAGCACCTTCCGCTGCAACGAATTGAAGGTGAGCTTGTCCGCCGAAAGCGACTTGGTTTTCCTGCTGAAAAGCGCTCGGCAAAGGAGCATGGCGTCAAGGTCGGACGAGAGATGCTTGATGTCGTCCAAGACCATAAGAAGCTGCCACCGATCGCAGATATAGATCCTGCCCTAATCCTGAAAATAGAAACGACGGGAGCTATTGATGAAGACACTTGGGCGAGGCTTGGCCTTACCGTGCTCGCTATCGAGCCCAATAAGACAGTAGTTTTGTTTGCAAACGACGTCGAACTTACTGAATTTAGAAGAAGGGTCGAAGCGTACGGCGGTAAAATTCCGGAGGGACAGAAGGGCGCTCCATACGCGCAGATTTTTGATGCGATCGAGTCCATAGGTCAGCTATCTCCGGCTGATCGTATCGGTCCCGTGCTTCGACGCGAGGGTGTCGTCGCTGTTGATACGTTTCCTGAGGGCGTCCAAACGATGGACGTTGAACTCTGGCCAGTGAGCGACGTTGTTGCGTTGCTTTTCATACAGCGTGTTACAACGATTTTGGAGGATAATGGCGGTGAGGTAGTGAGCGAGTATCGCGGCTCATCCGTCCTTTTGATGCGGGTGAGCGGACCTTCTCAAGCTATTCGTGCGCTTTTTGATTTACCGGAAGTTGCTTCAATCGACCGCTCTCCTGAACCTGATTGGCCCGAATTGGCGATTGAAGAGTTCACGTTGGGTAGCATTCCAGACCAGGCGCCGGCAGAAGAAGGTGCCCAAATTGTCGGAATCATTGATAGCGGGCTCACCTCTTCGCATCCGTTGCTTTCGGGCTCGGTGATTGCTTCCTTCGGAGAGCCGGCAACCCTAGGCGATGATGATGCAAAAGGCCACGGAACATCTGTTTCAGGCATCGCTGCATTTGGAGATATCCGCCAGAAGCTCGCTAAAGATCCGATGCAGCCGGCGTTCCGTATTGCGAGCGCAAAAGTAGTCAATGCTGACGGCAAATTTGATCGGGCGGAACTTGTCCCGACTCAAATGGAAAGAGCCATCCGAAGGTTGCATTTTGAATTCGGATGTAGAGTCGTCAACATATCTCTGGCGGACTTTAATAGACCAGCAGCTCTAAAACTTAGCTCGTGGGCGGCCACTCTCGACAATCTAGCTCGTGAGCTGGATATTGTCATTGTGTTGGCAACTGGGAACGCCGACAGAGCACGTTTGGCCAAGCTCGGGGATGGAATTGCCGTTGATTACCCGAACTTTCTCTTGGATGAGGCAAACCGCATCTTAGAACCTGCCAGTGCAATAAATGCGGTAGCCGTGGGTTCAATTGCTCATGCAAATGGGCTTGCAATTTCGGATGCGGAAAACGTTGGCGTAATGCCAATTTCGGACGCATTCCAGCCTTCTCCATTCACGAGAATCGGACCGGGTGCGAACGGCGCGATTAAGCCCGATCTTGTGGATTTCGGAGGCACTGCCGTCTTTGATGGCCCAACGCAGCGCCTTCAAGATGGCTCTCGTCGTGCGAGCGCCGGGGTACTCTCGTTGTACAGTGAATACCTTGTGCAGCTGTTGGCTGCACGATCCGGTACCTCATTTTCTGCGCCGCTGGTTGCTCACAAAGCTGCTATGCTCTTTGATGCTTTTCCCGGCGCTACCTCCAATTTGGTGAGATCGCTACTTGCGTTGGGTGCCGAACACCCTCCGTCCGCCCTTCAACTTCTTCAAGGCAAAGGAGACGACGCAGTCTTCAATTTGCTTGGCTATGGAATGACCGATATTAATCGGGCCTTGGCCTCGGACGATAACCGTGTGGTTCTCTTTCGGGAGGACAGCCTAGCTACCGATCATTTTGCGGTTTACGAAGTGCCTATCCCCGAAGAGTTTAGAATGGGGAGAGGCCGACGACATATTAAGGTTTCGCTAGCCTTCGATCCGCCCGTGCGACATACGCGCGTGGATTGCGCAGGGACAAAGATGGGCTTCCATTTGCTCCGTGGGGTGACGGCCGAAGAGGTGTTTGATGCGTACCGGAAGTGGGAAAAGGACGAAGGTGATCCCGCACGGCTTACCGGAAGATTTCGATGCTCGATGGAACCTGGAATTCAGAGAAGAGAGCGCGGAACGCTCCAGTGCAGTTCTTTCGTTGCGCAAAGGGGTTTGGAAAAATACGGAGAAAGCTATTTTCTCGCGGTACGTTGTGAAAGTGGTTGGTCATCGGATGATCAGCGATTTGCTGTCGCTGTCGAACTTCAGCATGAGGTAGACATCCAACTGTACCAGAGAATTCGAGAGCGGATACGTGTGAGGGTGTAACAAGGAAGTTCGCAATCTGGGGTCTGCTCAAGATAATTTACAAAAACGGCCGGATCGTTTCCGACCCGGCCGCCACGAACTCAACTCTGACTTAGGCTCACGCTACCGGACGCTACCCGCCCCAGTCAGCCCCAACTATAAAATCTCTCAGCTCGCCTTTTTCTCGGCCGCTGCGCCGCCGAGCTTCTTCTCGATCTGGCGCTTCAGCTCCAGCGCGCGCGGCGAGAGTGCGCTGGCGCGGGCCTTCATCAGATAGGCGTCGAGGCCGCCATTGTGGTCGACGCTCTTGAGCGCATTGGTCGAAACGCGCAGGCGCACGTTGCGGCCGAGCGCATCCGAGATGAAGGTGACGTTGCACAGGTTCGGCAGGAAGCGCCGCTTGGTCTTGATGTTGGAGTGGCTCACCTTATGGCCCACCAGCGGGGCCTTGGCCGTCAGTTCACAGCGCCGCGACATGATCGTAAAAATCCTCTTGCATCCCCGCCCGTTGAACGGCGCGCCTCGCGCCCGCGGGGGTCCAAAACTTCGTCCATTTCCAGGAACGGGCGGACGTATAGGGGCGAGCAGCCTTCGCGTCAAGGTTTTTCCGGCTCAAAGGCTGGCGCGCGGACGGCAGTTCCGCTGGAATTTCAGGGCCTTAACCCACCATATAAAGGGCGCAATCGGCGCCGACATGGAAGCTGGCTTTATTTAAGAGAGTTGCCGGGCCGCAATTGCTGATTAGATGATTGCCAGCTCGTTCCCAGAACAGGACCAGCCCTTGGGGATCTCCGTCCGTTTCGATCTGCCCCGCCCGGCGAAAGCCGGGATCGCCGGCGCATGCGCGGCCGCGTTCCTGATGCTGGCGCCGCTGCCGGCGGCGGCGCAAGGGCGGCTCGAGGCGCATTACGAGGCTTCGCTCGCCGGCATCGCGGTCGGCCGCGGCACCTGGGGCATCGAGATCGGCGACGACTATTATTCGGCGAGCGCGCAGGGCGCGACCGCGGGACTGTTGAAGGCGTTCTCCAGCGGCACCGGTTCCGGTTCCGTGCAGGGCCGCATCGTCAACGGCGCGCTGGTGCCGGGGGCCTACACGGCCTCCGTCAATTCCAAGAAGTCCGAGACCATCCGGATCAACCTCGCCAATGGCGGCGTGAAGGATTTTTCCATCGAGCCCGTGCCGCCGGTCGATGCCGACCGCGTCGTCGTCACCGACGCCCACAAGAAGGGCGTGATCGATCCGATGACGAGCTCGCTGGTGCGCGTGGCGGGCAATGGCGATCCGCTCGGGCCCGAGGCCTGCCGCGGCGGCTCCAGCGTGTTCGACGGACGGCTGCGCTACGACCTCAAGCTCGATTTCAAGCGCATGGAAACGGTGCGGGCGGAGAAGGGCTACCAGGGCCCGGCCGTGGTCTGCGCCGTCTATTTCACGCCGGTGGCGGGCTACATTCCCGACCGGCCGGTGATCAAATATCTCGCCGCCGAGCGGCGCATGGAAATCGTGCTGGTGCCGATCGCGGGCACGCGCGTGCTGGTGCCGTTCCGCCTGTTCATCCCGACGCCGTTCGGCCCCGCCGTGCTGGAGGCGACGCAGTTCAACACGGTGGCGCTGCCGCCGCGTGTCGCCAAGACGCAGTGATGCTTGTCGCCGCGGGGCGACCGAGGGGATTGACTCTTTCTCCATTCTGATTCGACTCGGGCCCGCGCAAAATTTAAGGAATCGCCGCCAAAACCTCAGCCTTGTTCGCCCCGCATAAACTTGATCTAGTGTCGTCACCTGCACCTCGGCGCGAGATGTTGCGGTGAACGAAGCCGGAAGCCAGGTGGAGTCAGCGATTCGGGCGCCTTTCGTTCCAGACTCGTTCGCAAGCCTTAAAAGCACGGCCTAAATCGAGTTCCGGCCGTCGCAAAGTGAGACAAGAACCCCTTCAAACCCATGGCCTTCTCTCCTTCTCACGCCTCGTTCGGCCATGAACGGGCGCCCGGCGCCGGCGTTACCGCCGTGCTCGGGCCGACCAATACCGGCAAGACGCATCTGGCCATCGAGCGGATGCTCGGCCATTCCTCGGGCCTGATCGGGCTGCCGCTGCGGCTGCTCGCGCGCGAGGTCTACAACAAGATCGCCGACCGCGCCGGCAGCGAGGCCGTGGCGCTGATCACCGGCGAGGAGAAGATCAAGCCGAAATCGCCGCGCTACTGGGTGTCGACGGTGGAGGCGATGCCGCGCGACATCGACGTGTCGTTCCTCGCGGTGGACGAAATCCAGATCGCCGCCGATCTCGAGCGCGGGCATGTCTTCACCGACCGCATCCTGCACCGGCGCGGGCGCGACGAGACGCTGCTGCTGGGCGCGGCCACCATGCGGCCGATCATCGAGAAGCTTCTGCCGGGCGCCTCCATCGTCACGCGGCCGCGGCTCTCGACGCTCGAATTCGCCGGCGACCGCAAGATCACGCGGCAGCCGCGGCGCACTGCCATCGTCGCGTTCTCCTCCGACGAGGTCTACGCGATCGCCGAGCTGATCCGCCGCCAGCATGGCGGCGCGGCCGTGGTGCTGGGCTCGCTGTCGCCGCGCACGCGCAACGCGCAGGTCGCGATGTTCCAGAACGGCGACGTCGATTACCTCGTCGCCACCGATGCCGTGGGGATGGGGCTCAATCTCGACGTCGACCACGTCGCCTTCGCCAGCGACCGCAAATATGACGGCTACCAGTTCCGCCGGCTGACGCCGGCCGAGTTCGCGCAGATCGCCGGGAGAGCGGGGCGTGCCACGCGCAACGGAACCTTCGGCACCACCGGGCGCTGCGCGCCGTTCGAGCCGGAACTGGTCAACGCGCTGCAGAACCATTCCTTCGACAGCGTCAAGACGCTGCAATGGCGCAATGCGCGGCTGGATTTTTCCTCGCTCGGATCGCTGCAGGTGTCGCTGGCGCTGCCGCCCGGCCATGAAGCGCTGACGCGGGCGCCGATCGCCGAGGACATGCGCGTGCTCGACCATGCCGCGCGCGACGGCGAGGTGCGTGATCTCGCCCATGGCGCCGCTGCCGTGGAGCGGCTGTGGGATGCCTGCGCCATTCCCGATTACCGCAAGATTTCGCCGGCGGCGCATGCGGAACTTGTGACCACGATCTTCGGCTACCTGATGAAGAAGGGCCGCATTCCCGATGCCTGGTACGCCGCCCAGGTCGACCAGGCCGACCGCACCGACGGCGATATCGACACGCTGTCGGGCCGGATCGCGCAGATCCGCACCTGGACCTTCGTCGCCAACCGGCCGGACTGGCTGGCCGACCCCGAGCACTGGCAGGGCGTGACGCGGGAGATCGAAAATAAATTATCGGATGCGCTGCACGAACGGCTCACGGAGCGTTTCGTTGACCGCCGTACCAGTGTATTGATGCGCCGCCTGCGGGAGAATACGGGTTTGAATACTGAGATCGGCAAGACCGGCGAAGTGATCGTCGAGGGCCACACCATCGGCCGGCTCGACGGCTTTACCTTTGCGCCCGATGCGGCCGAAGCGGGCTCCGATGCCAAGGCGCTGCAGGCCGCGGCGCAACAGGTGCTGGCGCGCGAGATCGACGCGCGGGCGGAAAAGCTCGCGGCTGCGCCCGACGACCAGTTCATCCTGACCTCCGACGGCACCTTCCGCTGGACCGGCGATGCGGTGGCCAAGCTCGTGGCCGCCGAGGACGCGCTGCATCCGCGCATCCGCATCGTCGCCGACGAACGGCTGACCGGCGCGCCGCGCGAAGCCGTGCAGGCGCGGCTCGATCTCTGGCTGAAGACGCATATCGAAAAGCTGCTGGGGCCGCTGTTTGCGTTGTCCAGGGCCGAGGACATCACCGGCATCGCCCGCGGCATCGCCTTCCAGCTGGTGGAGGCGCTCGGCGTGCTCGAGCGCAACCGGATCTCGGCCGAGATGAAGGATCTCGACCAGGCCGCGCGCGCGCTGCTGCGCAAATACGGCGTGCGGTTCGGCGCCTATCACATCTATTTCCCCGGGCTGCTGAAGCCCGCAGCGCGTTCCCTGGCCTCGCTACTGTGGGCGGCGAAGCAGGACAATGTCGATCTGTCGGCATTGTCGGGCGCGCAGCATCTGGCGAGTTCCGGGCGCACCTCGTTTGCCATCGACAAGACGCTGCCGCGCGATGCCTATCGCGTGCTCGGCTATCGCCAGTGCGGCGAGCGCGCCGTGCGCGTCGACATCCTGGAGCGGCTCGCTGATCTGATCCGCCCGGCGCTGGCCTGGAAGGAGACGTCGCCCGGTGCAAAGCCCGCCGGCGCGTTCGACGGCCGCGGCTTCGTGGTGACGCAGGCAATGACCTCGCTGACGGGATCGGCCGGCGAGGATTTTGCTTCGATCCTGCGCGCGCTCGGCTACCGCATGGACCGCCGCCCGCCATTGCCGGAAAAGGCGCCCGAGAAGGTGGAGACGGTTTCCGTCGAGACGCCGCCGGCCGAAGCCGCCGCGCCGGATGCGCCAAGCCATGTTTCGCCGTCGGCCGCCCTGCTGCCCGAACTGCACATCGCCCCGCCCGCCAACGACAATGTGCTGCCCGCGCCTGCTGCGGTGGAGGCCGAGACGTCTGTCGCTGCGCCCGAGGCCGAGCCGGTCGCGGAAACGCCTGCGGTTGAAGCTGCGCCGGAGCCTGCCGCCGTTGAGGCCGCGGCGGAGACGGCGCCTGCCGAAGTCACCGTCAGCGAAGCTGCTCCGTCGGAAGCTGCCACTGCGGAAGCTGCCACTGCGGAAGGCGCTGCTGCGGAAGGCGCAGCCGTCGTCGCCGAAGCCGCGGCCGAGCCGGCGATGGTCGAGGTCTGGCGCCCCGGCGGCCGTCACGACGAACGCCGCCCGCGTCACGAGCGCAGCCGCCATCGCCACCATCGAAAGCCCGACGGCGCGCCCGCCGCGGAAGGCGAGGCCGCTGCGCAGCCGGCCGAAGGCGAAAAGAGCGGCGAGCATCGCGGACGCCGTGACCGTCAGCGCGATTTCAGAAAGCCGCGCGAAGGCGGCGAGGGTGAGCCGCGCGAAGGCCGGCGTGACGACAAGCGCGAGGAGCGCGGCGATCGCCGCGAGCGCTTCGACGGCAAGGGCCGCGACGAGCGGCGCGACAAGTTCGAGCGCAAGGACCGCCCCGAGCGCGGCGGCCGCGACCGCGACAAGGGCCGCGACCGCAGGGATCGCGAATCCGGCCCGTCGCACCGGCAATACGCCAGCAGCGCCAATCCACGCGACAACCGCGCCGCCGATCCCAATTCGCCCTTCGCCAAGCTCGCCGCGCTCAAGGAGCAGCTCGCGCGTAAGGATTAGCGCCGTACAGAGAGCGGGATTGGACAAACAGCGTCTCGACAAATGGCTGTGGCATGCGCGGGTGGTGAAAGCCCGCACCAGCGCCGCAGCGCTGGTCGAGCGCGGCCATGTCCGCCTCAACGGCGTGCGCGAGACCTCGCCGGGCCACGCGGTGAAGACCGGCGACGTCCTCACCATCTCGCTCGACCGCGGCGTGCGGCTCATGAAGGTGATCGGCTTCGCCGAGCGGCGCGGCGATGCGAGCGCCGCGCGCGCGCTGTACGAGGATTTGAATCCCGGCTGACCGCAGCTGCCCGGAGCGGGCCGCGACGGCCGCAAAACAGGCCGAATCCGCACCCCTGCTTCCCCGGTGCTTCCCTTGCGGCTGCGCACATCCTGCGCTAGCAACGCCCCGGGAAATTCGCCGCCAAAACAAGACTGTTCCGGAGCCCTGGATGACTTACGTCGTCACTGAAGCCTGCATCAAGTGCAAGTACACCGATTGCGTCGAGGTCTGCCCCGTCGATTGCTTCTACGAGGGTGAGAACATGCTGGTGATTCATCCGGACGAATGCATCGATTGCGGCGTGTGCGAGCCGGAATGCCCGGCCGATGCCATCAAGCCCGATACCGAGCCGGGGCTGGAGCAGTGGCTCGAGGTCAACGCCGAATACGCCAAGAGCTGGCCGAACATCACCCAGAAAAAGGATCAGCCCGCGGACGCGAAAGAATTCGAGGGTGTCGAGGGCAAGTTCGAGAAATATTTTTCCAAGAACCCCGGCACGGGCGACTGATTCGCGGTTGCCCCAATACAGCAGTTAGGGCCGAATCGGGACCAAAAAAGGGCATCCCTTTAACCCTAATTCCGTAACAGAGTGTCAAAACAGCCCCGTATACGCCCGGAATCGGGCGTAAATCATTGATTTTTGCGGAAAATGTGCTATATTAAGCACATTCTAGCCGAACCCGTCAGCCCCGCTTGGCCCTTATGGGTTCCCCGTCAAAACCTTGCAACAGGGGCGTGGCCGTTCTCCGCGCACAGGCTGTGTCACAGAAAACGCGTAAACAGAGTGCTTCCAAGACCACCAAGAAGAGCGCTGCGGCGAGTCGCAGCGGATCGAAGGGCCGTGCCAAGGCGTCCGTGAAGGACGCCAAGAAGGCGGCGGCTGCAAAGTCCTCCAATAAAAGAAGCGCAATGCCATCCAAGAATGCCAAGACTGTCGCGAAAGCGGCCGGGTCGAAGTCGTCTGCTTCGAAGGCGCCCGCCGCCAAGGTTGCCGCGAAAACTGCCAAGGCCGCCGTGAAGCCCGCTGTTGCCGCCAAGCCTGCTGCTGCCCCCAAGGCCGCCGTGAAGCCCGTCGCGCCGCCGCGCGTCGAGGAGAAGAAGCCGCTGACCCAGCGCCAGGGCTTCAAGACCAACGAGTTCGTGGTCTATCCGGCGCACGGCGTCGGCCAGATCCTCGCCATCGAGGAGCAGGAGATCGCGGGCGCCAAGCTCGAGCTGTTCGTCATCAACTTCATCAAGGACAAGATGACGCTGCGCGTGCCTACCGCCAAGGTCGCCAATGTCGGCATGCGCAAGCTGTCCGATCCGGTGCTGGTCAAGAAGGCGCTGGAAACGCTGAAGGGCCGCGCCCGCGTCAAGCGCACCATGTGGTCGCGCCGCGCCCAGGAATATGAAGCGAAGATCAATTCGGGCGATATCGTCGCGATCGCCGAAGTCGTGCGCGACCTCTATCGTTCGGAGTCGCAGCCCGAGCAGTCCTACTCGGAACGCCAGCTCTATGAAGCCGCGCTCGATCGCCTGTCGCGCGAGATCGCGGTCGTGCAGCACTCGACCGAGACCGAAGCGGTCAAGGAAATCGAGAGCCAGCTCGCCAAGGGCCCGCGCCGTGGTGCTAAGACCGAAGGCGATGCGGTCGCCGAAGGCGAGGCCGAGGGCGACGAGGATGCCGACACGGAGGGCGACGATGCCGCCGTGGAGGACGAAGCCGCCTGAAAGGATGGCGAAAGCGACATGTGAAACGAAAGGCCCGGCGTGACGCCGGGCTTTTTGTTTGCGAGCGCTTACCCGATCAGCCGTCCATGCAGGACGGCTCGTTCCGCTTCCGGCCTGTCCCGATAGCCGCTACCATCGTCTCCGGGCAGGTTCATCCGGGAGCTCGAAGATGAGGCGGCAAAAGAAGTTTTACGCCTGGGGCTATGCCGACGAAGATCTGACGGCGGAGGAGATCAAGCCCTGGGAAGCCGGCATCGCCCAGCGCTATGGCGTCTCCGGTTTCGACGTCACGCCGCCGCCCAGGGCCGACGAGATCGTGCTGCGTGCGCCGCGCCTTGCGGTGCCTGCGGCGCTGCAACCGATCGTTCGCACCGATCACCTCGTCCGGCTGGAGCATGCCTATGGCAAGGCGGGCTTCGATACCTGCCGGATGTTCATGCGCTCGGTGCCCAATCCGCCCGATGCGGTGGCGTTTCCGGAAAACGAAGAAGACATCGTTCGCGTGCTGGAGTGGTGCGATCGGATCGGCGCCAAGGCCATTCCCTATGGCGGCGGCTCGTCGGTGGTGAAGGGCATCGAACCGTCGGCGGCGTTCGACAAGGTGGTGACGATTTCGATGCGCCACATGGACAAGGTGCTGGAAGTCGATCCGGTGAGCCAGGCCGCGCGCATCCAGGGCGGGGTATACGGCCCGCATATCGAGGAGCAGCTGCGCGACACGCCCTTCACCATGCGCCACTACATGCAGGCCTATCGCTGCTCAACGCTGGGCGGCTGGATCGCCACCCGCTCGGGCGGCCACTACGCCACGCTCTATACCCACATCGACGATTTCGTGGAGAGCACGCGCGTGGTGACGCCGGTTGGCACGCTTCAGACGCGCCGCCTGCCGGGTTCCGGCGCGGGGCCGAGCCCCGACCGCATGTTCATCGGCTCCGAAGGCATTTTGGGCATCATCACCGAAGCCTGGATGCGGCTGCGCAAGAAGCCAGGCTTCCGCGCGGCGACCAGCGTGCGCTTCAAGGACTTCTACGCCGGCGCCGACGCCGTGCGCGGCATCACCCAGGCCGGCCTCTATCCCGCCAACTGCCGGCTGCTGGAGGCGCGCGAGGCACTGCCCGATATTCCCTGGGAGAATGAGGAGGCGGTACTGATGCTGACCTTCGAGTCGGCCGACCATCCGCTCGATGCGTGGATGGAACGCGCGCTGGAGATCTGCCGGGATTGCGGCGGCGTGCCGGATGCCGCGGCGCTGGAGGACGAGAACTCGCACCGCTCCGGCGCCGCCGGCGCCTGGCGCAACAAGTTCATCCGCGCCCCGCATTACAGCGAGCATGCGGTGGCGCGCGGCATCCTGTCATCGACCTTCGAAACGTCGATGACGTGGGAGCGTTTCCGCGACTTCCACGGCAAGATCACGAAAATCACCAGCGATACCATCAAGCGGGTCACCGGGCGCGAGGGCACGGTCACCTGCCGCTTCACGCATGTCTATCCCGACGGCCCGTGCCTGTATTTCACCTTCGGCGGCCTGCTCGACAAGCGCATCATGCTCGACCAGTTCATGGAGGTGTTGAGCACCTGCACGGCGGCGACCGTCGAGCATGGCGGCACCACCACCCACCACCATGCCGTCGGCCGCTTTCACCGGCCGTTCTACGACAAGCAGCGCCCCGAGCTGTTCGCCCGCGCGCTGCGTGGCGCCAAGCGCGAGCTCGATCCGAAGGGGATGTTGAATCCGGGGGTATTGATCGATCCGTGAGGCGGGCCCCGCCTCAATCCACCACGATCTTCACCTTGTCGCGTACTTTCACCTGCGCGTGGGTTTCGAGCCCGTTCAGGATGCGGAAACGCTCCGCGGGGTGATCGACGCCGCTCATGCGGTGGGCCAGCGACTCCACGGTGTCGCCGGGCTGCACGGTGATGACCTTGATGCGCAGCGGGCGGGCGGCCTGGATTTCCTCCAGCGTCAGGCGGCGGAAGGAATTGACGGTCTCGCGGGCATTGCGCTCGCTCTCGGTGCTCTTCTGCCGCGTGGCGAAGATGAAGCGGTAAACGTCGGCGCTGAAGCGCAGCACATAGACCTTGAAATGCCACTGGTCGCCCTGCGCGATGGCGGAGGCGGCGGGGAAACCGTTGATGGTCATTTCCTCCGTTGAACTCTTGTCGACATTCTCCATCCAGCCGGAATTGAGATAGGCGGAAAGCGATTGATCGGCGGACACCCGCACCACGTCGAACCGCATCGCCTGGGTGCCGCCATCGCGCACGCCGATCACCGCCTGCGCGGTGTTGTCGAGCGTAAACGTGTCGGGTGCGGCAAAGGTGAAGCCGAGCTTCGGATGCAGGAAGCGGCGTCCGCGCACGAAGCCCTCGCTCGGATCCTCGCCGTAGACGATGTTGTCGATGGTCGAAAGATATGTCTCGCGGTCGCGCTCGCCCGCCTGAGGGGAGTTGTACTGCTTGGCGCTGGTCCGCGCGTGCTGGACGCGCTCGGGCGTGGCAGGGTGCGACGACAGGAAATCCTGCGCGCGCGGATCGAGCGAGGCCTTGCCGGCCTTCAGCGAAGCATTGCGCTCCATCGCGCTGAGGAAGCGTGCGGCGCCATAGGGATCGAACTGTGCCTTGGCGGAAATGCCTACCCCGATGCCGTCGGCCTCGAACTCCTGCGCGCGCGAGAAGCTCGCCACCGCCAGCTTGGTCTTGGCCAGCGCCAGCGCCGTCAGGTCGGGATCGCTGCTCATCTCGGTAACGCGCGTCCACACGGCGGCCTGCTTGGCCTGGTCCTCGCGGCTCGCGGCATGCTTCGCCAGCACATGGGCCATCTCATGCGAAAGCACCGACGACAGCTCGGAGGTGTCGCTGGCGAGCGCGACCAGCCCGCGCGTGACATAGAGCTGGCCGGTCGGCAGCGCGAAAGCATTGACCGCGCCGGAATTGAGGATGGTGACGCGATAGGCCTGCTCGGGTCGGTCGGAGGCTGCCACCAGCCGCTCGACGGTCTTGCTGATCAGCCCTTCAAGTTTGGGATCGTCATAGACGCCGCCATAGGTGGCGAGGATGCGCTCATGTTCGCGTTCGGAGGCCGGCGTCTGCACCACGGCGCGGTTCGGCTTGGCCGGCGTGACCGACAGCGCCGGTCCGGGGGTCTGGAAGCGAGAAATGTCGCCACAGGCGGCCAGAGCGAGGCCCGCGCACAACAGGACGGGTGCAGCCCAACGGCTGCGGCAATCCCGCTTTTGCTGTTGTCCCGCCAACCCTGCCACGCCTGCCGCTCTTCTTTCCTGCGAGCATAATCCGGTCTGAAAGCCGGTCCGATCAGCTGGCGATCATGCTCTGCTAGTTCACAAGCACTTCCAGCTGCTCCGGCCGTAGCAGCTCAATTCTCGGACCGGCCCGCGTCTCGATGAAGCCGCGAACCCGAATCCGTCGATTCTCGAGGGACTTAGGCGCCATGCCGACCGCCTCAAGGGACGCTACCATGCGCCGTGAAATAGTCACAGCGAAATCCCGTGTCCAGTTGCGGCCGAAGTTCAGGTAAGTCGTTGCCCCGGCTTGCCGGACCGACAGAACCCTGCCTTCCACCAGCATGAAGCGCCCATTCCCGGCCAAGATATCGCCGGTACTTTCTGCGTTTTTTGTGGCCGAGGGCGTTGCCCAAATGCCTCTTTTGGCCGCACGCGCGGCCGATTCGGCGGCCATCAGCGTGTCCGAACAGTTCTTGTCGGCAACATTGGCCGCCGCGAATGCCTCGCCATGCGAGAGCAGCATGGCTTGCACGGAATTCTCTTCACCGGCAACGAAGACGAACGCCGTCTGCCGGCCGTAGCGGTCCGGCGCGTCGTCGTCGGCGCGCAGCGTGACATCGCGGCCCGCCACGATCGCCGACAATGCCGCTGTGCTTCTCGCGGCCTCGATCGATCCCGGCTCTATCCCGGCAAGCCGGACCTCGCGGCCGTCGGCCAGGCGAAAGCTGCGCGCGTCGATGACGGCCACGACACGGCCATCGCCCTGCGTCTCGAACGAACAGGGTGCTGCGAGCGCGCAAGCGTGTGCGACGATCGTCGCCAACGCGCCTGCGAGTGCTGCAAGAAGGGCGGTCCGGATTCGATCCACGAGATGCGCCCTGTTCCTGTGCGACGGCGGCATTGACGGAAAAAGGTACCTGAAATCGCGGCAAGGGGGGAGGGAAGGCGGAGACGATGGAGATCGCCGGCGTTGCGCCTATCTTTCTGGCTTCGGCCAATTTCGAGCGCGCGCGGCATTGCCGCGCTCCTCACCATGAAGGTCTGACAGCACGCGTGATGCCGAACCTGATCCTGAGAGCGGCGCCGCTTCTCGAAGAATGAAAGCCACCGACGTCAGCCATTCCGCTAAGCGGAATTGGCGCTCGCCGCATGCGGGCATGCGCCGCTACTCTGCTTGCTGGCCTCCTGACCATGCGGCATGATCACGGCAACGCGAAGCCGCCGGCACAGGCGGCAAGAGTAATCAAGGGAGGTTTTCATGAAACGCATTGTTGCGGGCGTCTTCGCCTGCGCGCTGTCGGTATCAGCCACGTCAGCGCTGGCGCAGTCCAAACCTCCGCTGAAACTCGGCGGCATCCTCGACATGTCCGGGCTCTATGCCGACATCACCGGACCCGGCAGCGAGACGGCGGCCAGGATGGCAGCGGAGGATTTCGGCGGCGAGGTGCTCGGCCGCAAGGTCGAGATCGTGGTCGCCGATCACCTCAACAAGGCCGATCTCGCCGCCAGCATCGCGCGCGACATGCTCGACAACCAGGGCGTCGAGATGATCTTCGATGTCGCCGCGTCCGCCACGGCGCTGGCCGCGGGCGAGATCGCGAAAGCTCGCAACAAGCTCATCATGTTCAACGGGCCGGCGACGATCGCGCTCACAAATGAGGCCTGCGGTCCCTACACGATCCACTACACCTACGACACCTACGGGCAGGCCAATGTGACCGGGCTTGCCGCCGTCAAGTCCGGCCTCGACACCTGGTTCTTCCTCACCGCCGACTATGCCTTCGGGCAAGCGCTGGAAAAGGACACCACGAATGTGGTGCTGAAGAACGGCGGCAAGGTGCTCGGCAGCGTGCGCCATCCGCTCAACACGTCGGACTTCTCGTCCTTCCTGCTGCAGGCGCAGGCCTCCAAGGCCAAGGTGATCGGGCTTGCCAATGCCGGCGGCGACACCATCAACGCCATCAAGCAGGCCGCCGAGTTCGGCCTGATGAAGGGCGGACAGAAGGCCTCGCCCCTGCTCGTCTTCATCAGCGACATCGATTCCATCGGCCTCGACACCGCGCAGAACCTGCTGCTGTCGGAAGCCTTCTACTGGGACCTCAACGACGACACGCGGGCGTTCTCCAAGCGCTTCATGGAACGCAACAAGCAGCGGCCGCCGACCACCGCGCAGGCCGGCGTCTATTCCTCCGTCATGCACTATCTGAAGGCGGTGAAGGCCGCCGGCACGACGGAAGCGGCCGCCGTGATGAAGGCGATGAAGGAAACGCCGATCAACGACATGTTCGCCAAGAACGGCAAGATCCGTGAGGACGGCCGCATGGTGCATGACATGTACCTGTTCGAGGTGAAGAAGCCGTCGGAATCGAAGGCGCGCTGGGACTACTACAAGCTGGTTGGGACGGTGCCGGGTGACCAGGCATTCCAGCCGCTGGAAGTCTCGCGCTGTCCGCTGGTGAAGAAATCGAACTGACGGCCGAGGCCGTCATTCCGGGATGGTGCGTTAGCACCAGACCCGGAATCTCGAGATTCCGGGTTCGATGCTGCGCATCGCCCCGGAATGACGAATTCAAATAACAAGCAAGGAAAGCCAACACGCCATGAGCGAAAACGAAATCGTCCTCCAGAATCTCGACAAGGGCCTGCTCACCATCACGATGAACCGGCCGGACCGCCGCAACGCGCTCAATCCGGACATGACGCGCGGCCTGGTCGAGGCGGCGCGGCGCGCGGCCGACGATCACGAGGTGCGCGCGGTACTCCTGAAGGGCGCCGGCGGAACCTTCTGCGTCGGCGGCGACGTCAAGTCGATGGCAGAGGGGCGCGCGCCGCTGCCCTTCGAGGCGAAGATGGCGAACCTGCGCAAGGGCATGGAGGTCTCGCGTATCCTGCACCAGATGCCGAAGCCCGTGGTGGCGCAGCTCGACGGAGCCGCGGCCGGCGCGGGTCTCTCCATCGCACTGTCCTGCGATTTCCGCATCGCCAGCGCTTCCTGCAAGATCACCACCGCCTTCGCGAAAGTCGGCCTGTCCGGCGATTACGGCGGAACCTATTTCCTCACCCACCTGCTCGGCAGCGCCAAGGCGCGCGAACTCTATCTGATGTCGCCGGTCCTCACCGCGCAGGAGGCGCATCATCTCGGCATGGTCACCAAAGTGGTGCCGGATGCCGAGGTCGATGAAGCCGCAAAGGAAGTGGCGATGTCGCTGGCGCAGGGTCCGTCGGTGACCCTGGGCTATATCAAGCGCAACATCAACAATGCCGAGACCCTGTCGCTGGAAGCCTGCTTCGATGCCGAGGCGCTCCACCACTCGCGCTCGGGCGAGACCGCCGATCACAAGGAAGCGGCAAAAGCCTTTGTCGAGAAACGCAAGCCGGCATTCCAGGGAGCTTGATGATGGCGGAGTACATGCGCCTGCGGCAGATTTGTCTGGTTGCGCCGCATCTGGAGCCGGCGATCTCCGACATCGCCGCCATCATGGGGCTCTCGATCTGCTATCGCGACGGCAACGTCGCGAAATACGGACTGGAGAACGCGCTGCTGCCGGTCGATACCATCCTGCTGGAAGTAGTCGCGCCCACGCAACCGGGCACCGCGGCCGGCCGTTTCCTCGACAAGACCGGCAACCGCGGCGGCTACATGGCGATCTTCTGCTGTGAAGATCCCGATGCGCGCGGCGCCAAGGCCAATGCGATGGGCGTGCGCACGGCGAATGTCATCACGCATGCACCCTATCACGGCGTGCAGCTGCATCCGCGCGACTGTCGCGCTGCTTTCATCGAGTTCAACCACACCGACGGCAGCGACGACGTGCTCGGCACCTATCCGCCGGCGGGACCGGACTGGCAGAAATCGATCCGCAAGGACACGACGCTGGCGCTGACGGAAGTGGAGATGCAGAGTCCGGAGCCGCAAGCGCTGGCGGAGCACTGGGGCAGGATCATCGGTGTCGGCGTGACAAAGGGCGCGGATGGCCCGGTGCTGAAGCTGCCGAACGCGACGTTCCGGTTCGTGAAGGGGCCGGTCGATTTGATGACGGGGCTGTCGTTCCGCGTGAAGGACGCCGCCAAGGTGCGCGATGCCGCCAAGGCCAGGGGATGCAAGGTCGACGGTGAAGCGTTCGATCTCTGCGGGGTGAAGTTCAGGCTGGCGGCATAACGACTGTCGTCCCGGCGAAGGCCGGGACTCATATGCCGTGACCCGCGGAAAGGGTACGCGGGTAGACGGCTTGCTTCACCAATCGGCATTCGTGGTTATGGGCCCCGGCCTTCGCCGGGGCGACAACCATTACCGTCCCTTGAAATTCGCGACGCGGCGCTCGGCGGTGGCTTTGACGCCTTCCTTGAAATCTTCGGTGGCGCGCAGCTTGTTCTGCTCGATCAGTTCGTGGTTGGTCGCCGCCAGCACGCGGTCGGCAAGGCCTGCGCGCATCGTGGCGCGGGTCGAGATCAGGCCCAGCGGGGAGCATTCGGCGATCTCGCCCGCAAGCTTCATCGCTTCCGCGCGCACCTTGTCCTGCGGCACGCAGACATTGGCAAGGCCCATACGGGTCGCTTCCTCGCCGGTGACGCGGCGGCTGGTATAGAAAATCAGCTCGGCGTTGTTCCTGCCGACCAGTTCCGGGAGCGTCGTGGTCAGGCCGAAGCCCGGATGGAAGCCGAGCTTGGTGAAGTTCGCCGCAAAACGCGCCTCAGGGCAGGTGACGCGGAAGTCGGCTGACACCGCAAGGCCCAGCCCGCCGCCGATGGCCGCGCCGTGAACGGCCGCCACGATCGGTTTCTTGTTGCGGAAGATGCGCACTGCCTGCACATAGAGATGATTGATCGGCAGGTTGGCAGCGGGATCGCGCTGCGACTGCTCTTCCTGTTCCTTGCGCTTGGGGTCGGAGAAATCGGCGCCGGCGCAGAACGCCTTGCCCTGCGCGGCAAGCACGGAAGCGCGGATCTCGACGTCCTTGTCGAAATCCTCCAGCGCGTCCGCGATCTGGTTGATCAGCGAGACATCGAAGAAGTTGAGCGGCGGCTTCCTGATCTCGATCAGGCCGACGTGGCCGTGCTTCTCGACGCCGATATCGGTGTATTTGGTCATAATTGTCCTCGTTGAATTTAGCGCAAACCAAGCCCGCGGGCGATGATGCCGCGCAGCACCTCCGTCGTGCCGCCCTGGATGGTGAGTTTTGGCGCGGTCTTGATCGCAAACGACAGCTGCTTCTCCAGCGTCTCGCGATTGGTCGCGGTCTCCTCGACAAAGGCGGCGAGGTCGCGCACGCGGTGCGGCAGCTGCTGCTCCCAGACGGTGCCGATGTCCTTGACGATCGAGGCTTCCACCACCGGCTCCTTGCCGGCCTGCAGCATGCCGGCGACGGAGACCGACATGCGGCGCATGGTATGCACCTGCGCCACCAGGCGGCCGATGCCTTCGGCGGAGCGGGTGTCCGGGTTCTTGCCGACGGCGCGGACGAGCTCGGTCAGCACATAATAGGTCTCGAGGAAGCGCTCCGGGCCGCTGCGTTCATAGGCGAGTTCGGCCGTCGCCTGCTTCCAGGCGCCGTCGATCTCGCCCAGCACGTGATCGTCCGGCACGAAATAGTCGGTGAAGACGACCTCGTTGAATTCGAACTGCCCGGTGATCTGGCCGATCGGATTCACCTGGATGCCGGGCTGCTTCATCTTGACCAGGAACTGCGTCAGGCCGTGGCGGCGGTTTTCCTTGGTCGGCGGCGAGGTGCGGAAGATCGCGATCATGTAGTCGGCGATATGCGCCGACGAGGTCCAGATCTTGGTGCCGTTGATGAGATAGCCGCCGTCGGTCTTGGTCGCGCGCGTTTTCGCCGCAAACAGATCCGAACCGGAATTCGGCTCGCTCATGCCGATGGCAAAGCAAAGCTCGCCTTTGCAGATGCGCGGCAGGATGTCCATCTTGACGTGTTCGGGCGCGTATTTGAGCAGGATCGGCCCGCTCTGGCGATCGGCGACGAAGAAGCGCCGCGTCGGCGCGTTCGCCACGCGCATCTCTTCGGTGACGACGTAGCGTTCGAGGAACGAGCGTTCCTGGCCGCCGTACTTCTTCGGCCAGGTCATGCCGATCCAGCCGCGCTCGCCGACTCGGCGGGAAAATTCCGGCACGTCGGTATCCTCGCGGTTGGGCTTGCTCGCATCGAAGGTGCCGCGGGCGGCTTCCTCGGCGAGGAACGCGCGCACTTCCTTGCGGAGCTGCTCGCACTTTTCCGGCAGGCGGATCGGATCGAAACGGAGGGCTGCGGTCATCGTGTGTCTCGTCTCTTTTGATCAGCGCGAGGCCACCAGCGGCCACAATTCGTCGGCGCCGCGGTCGGCGACCAGTTTGCCGAGCTCGACGGCCCAATAGCTTTCCGAGCCGAAATCGTCGCGCCAGGCGAGCGCCCGCAGGGAAAAGCGGTGCAGGATGTGCTCGACGGTGAAACCGATGGCGCCATGCACCTGATGGGCGATGGCGCCGCCTTTTTCGGCCGCTTCCGAGCAGCGGATCTTGGCCGCGGCAGCTTCGAGGAAGTACGCGTCGTCGAAGCCTTTGGCATTCGCGATGGTATCGGCAGCGGAAGTCGCAGCGGCAAGTGCCGCGGCGGATTCGCCGGCGAGCTTCGCCAGATTGTGCTGCACCGCCTGGAATTTCGAGATCTTCTTCTCGAAGGCGACGCGCTCGTTGGAATAGCGCACGCTGACCTCCAGCATCGCCTCGAGCGCACCGGCGATCTGGAGCGAACGCACCACGCCGCCCATCAGCATCAGCTGCGTCTGGTCGAAGCCCTTCGGTGCCGACTTGCTCGCGAGCGGGGCGACCTTGTCGAGCACCACGATGTCGCTGGCGTCGCCGCCGAGCCCGATGCCGGCCTCGATCCGGCATTTCGCGGCATCGACCAGCGCGATGGAATTGCCGGCGAGCACGGCGAAATGCCTTGCTGCCTTTGCAAAGGGCACGCTGCGGGCGCGGCCGGAGAGCGTGCCGTCCGAATTGAGCGTGATGCGGTCCTTGGGCGTCGCCGGGATCACCGTCATCTCGCCTTCGGGCGATGAGATTCCGGCCTGCGCCAACAGCCAGCCCGCGAGCATGGTTTCGGCAAGGGGGACGGCGATGGCGTGGCGGCCGGCGGCGTTCAGCACGGCAAAGCCTTCGGCCAGGCTTGCGCCCGAGCCGCCGCATTCCTCGCTCACCCAGGCGAGCGGCAGGCCGGCCTCGCTCAGCGCCTGCCACAGCGGGCCTTTCCACTCGCCCTTCTTGTCGTGATTGATGGTCTGGGGGTCGGCGAGATCGGCGAAAATCTTTTCCGCGGTCTCGACGACAATGTTCTCACTCTCCGCCACGGCGCTCCCCGATGTTGATTTGGCAACCGCTGGCCGGGGTTTGCCCCGCCGGGTGCGGTCTTGTCTTGCGCTTTATGATGAGGAAAAGCCATAGGCCTGACAAGCGCCCGCCGCAGGGCGGCTTGCGCGGGTGGAATATGGCGCGCAGCGCCGCTTATTCCATCGAGCGGAGTATCATTTGCCCTGACTTTGCCGCGCGATATGGTATCCCACCGCCGGAACAGACTCTCGCAAGAACAAGAGGAAACGGATGTCCAAGGATGGATTGAACGCGATCGTGACGGGGTCGGCTTCGGGGCTGGGAGCTGCGACCGCGGCCATCCTGGCCAAGGGTGGCGGCAGGATCGCCGTCAACTATTCCAACAGCAAGAAGGAAGCCGAGGAGACCGCCGATCTCTGCCGCAAGGCCGGCGCCGAAGTGGTGGTGGTGCAGGGCGACGTCTCGCGCGACGAGGACTGCAAGAAGATCGTGGCCGCGGTCGGCGGCTGGGCCGGGCTCGACATTCTCGTCAACAATGCCGGCGTCACCAAGCATGTGCCGCATGACAATCTGGACGGGCTGTCGGCGGAGGATTTCCAGCGCATCTATGCCGTCAACACCATCGGCCCGTTCCAGATGACCCGCGCCGCGCGATCTCTGCTGGAAGCCGGCGCGAAGGCGCGGGGCCGGCCGTCGTCGGTGGTGAACGTCTCCTCGATCGCCGGCATATCCGGCGGCGGCTCATCGGTGGCCTATGCCGCCAGCAAGGGCGCGCTCAACACGATGACCCAATCGCTGGCACGCGCGCTGGCGCCGCTGATCCGCGTCAATGCGGTATGTCCCGGCTATATCGATACGCCCTGGTTTACCAAGGGCCGCGGCGAAGCGGGCGCCAAGCAGGTGCGCGATATGGTGATCTCGCGGGTGCCGCTGAAGTCGGCCTCGACCGCCGACGATATCGCGCAACTCGTATGCTTCCTCGCCCTGCCGCAGTCCGGCCAGATGACCGGCGAGTTCGTCCGCATGGATGCGGGAATGCATTTGATTCAGTGAGGGGTGAACTCTCTATCGCCATGGCCGGGACGGCTAGCGCGAAGAAGCGCTTCGCGCTTCTGCCCGGGCATGACGGCCTTCCGATCGTCGCTATTTATTCCAGTCGGGTATTGCCCCACGCGCGACCAGCCGGTTCCAGATGAACAGCACCACCAGCGCGCCGATGGTGGCGGTGATGAAGCCCGCGCCCTGTTCCGGGCCGTAGTGCCCGATCGCCTGGCCGATCCAGGTCGCCAGGAACGCGCCGGCAATGCCGAGAATGGTGGTCAGGATGAACCCGCTCGGATTGTTCGGCCCGGGCGACAGGACGCGCGCGATGATCCCGGCGACGAAGCCGACGATGATGATCCAGAGAATGCCGCTCATGTGAAACCCTTTTGCTAACCGCTGGTCAGAGACGGCCCGCCAATTCACTGGCGTCCGGCAGCCGACCATCCGGCGTGAGGTGATCGATCACATCAGGCAGGTACTGGCTGAGGCCCTGCAGCAGATCCTCGCGCGACATGCCGCTCTGCCGGGCAATGGCTTCGATCTGGTCGGCGCCGAGCGCGCTGGCGAGATCGCCGGGCGCGATCGGCTTGTTCTGGCCCGTGCCGACCCAGGAATTGGCGGCGTCACCCTGGCCGCCTTGCTGTAACTGTTTCATGAGATCGCCGAGGCCGCCGGACAGGATGCTGCCTGCCGCGCCGCCCGCGAGCAGGCCGCCGAGGCCGCCCTTGAGCACATCGCTCAGGCCGCCGCCGGGCATGCCGGCATTGATGGTCTTGGGCGAAGGTGCCGGGGCAGGCGCCGGTTGAGCGCCCGGCTGGCTGCTGCCGCCAAAATGCTTCAGCGCCTTCCAGGCGAGCAGCGCCAGAATCGCCATCGTCATCGGCGACATGCCGCCCCTGGATTCGGTTGCCGGACCGGAGGGACCGCGCGGACCATTCTGCATGCCGTTCAATACGTCGAGTAAGCCCATGGTAGTCTCCTCCCGCAAGCCAGCCCGCCCCGCGGGCAAAAAGATAGCGATGTCCCATGACGGTTACAAGGCGACGCGCCGGCACAACGCGCGGCAGGGTCAGCCGCAGCCTTGAAAACGTGCGAGGGCGGCGCGATGTTCCCGGCAGGAGAATCGACATGACGCGAATCTGGATTGCGCTTGCGGCCGTCACAGCGAGCAGCTTGTTGATGCCGGCTCATGCCGTGCCGCCGACGGCAACGCCGTCACCCGGTTATGACGCGCGGCTTCAGGAAAGCCGCCGAGATGCGGGGACCATGACATTTGCGCCGGCGCCCCGGCCGGCCAAGCCGAAGCCCAAGAAGCAACAGCAATAACGTCGGGGTTGCTGCGGGCCGCATCGTCGGACGACGTCAGCCCTTCTTGCCCTTCTCCTTGTTCGGTGTTGTTGCGCCGAACAGCTTCATGAAGTCGTTGAGTCCTTCGGACAGCCGCGGCCAGTCGCAGGAGAAGGTGCCTTTCGGGCAGCCGGACAGGGAGCGGGTCCGCGGCGGCTGCTCGGCCGCGGCGCGGGCGGGCTGTTTGGCCGGGCTTGCCACCGGCACCGGAACTTTCTCGTCGCTCTTCATCGAGACCCGCTGCAACTGCTGTTGCTGCTGTTGCTGCTGACGCTCCTGGTGCTTTGCCGTCAGTGCGGCGGCCGCGCTGTTGCGGCGTTCGCGCTCGAGATAGGCGATGTACTCCTCGTCGATCTTCTTCTGCTCTTCCGGCGTCGGATTTGGTCCTGCGATGTCGAAATTGCGATTCTGCATGAAGTCGTAATAGGTGTAACCGCCGCCCGGCTTGCGGCGCCCGGCGAACTTGGCATTGCACTCGGAGAGCCTGGAGGTCTTTTCTTCCTTGCTCGCGGCCCTCTCGGCGGCCGCCGCGCAATCCTCGAAATCGGCCGGGCTGCTGCGCCACCATTGCGCATGCGCGCGCTCCGGCGCCAGCACCAGCAGGCCACCGATCGCGGCAACAGAAAGCAACGCGCCTGACGCGGTTCCCAAGGGTAGAATTCTCACACCACAATTTCCGAGAGATTGTCGCCCATTCCCGGCCGGCTTGTCACCCCGGAACCGGGCATTTTTCCGGCATAACCGCGATGGGCCCGAACCGTGTGCGTGAAGGCTTGAATTCACTCGCCTTTTCGGACTCGTCGCCGGCGACGCGGGCCACGATCAAGGCATTTCCCCGGTTGCCCTCGGGCGGTTTGGAACGATACGATTCGCGAAAAGAAGAGCGGGGAGGGCGGCCATGATCTCGGGATTGGGCGGCGCGGCGGGTTTGGCGAGTCTGTTGGCAGCCCTGCTGACGTTTGCAGGCATCGGTGAAGCTTCGGCGCAGGTCATCACGCGGCAAGTCACGCTCGTGGTGCCGTATTCGGCCGGCGGCGGCACCGATACGGTGGCCCGGCTGATCGGCAACCAGATGTCGCGGGCGCTGGGCCAGCCGGTGGTGATCGAAAACGTGGTCGGCGCCGGCGGCACGCGCGCCAACGAGCGCGTGGCGCGCTCCGACCCCAACGGCGCCACGGTGCTGATCAACCACGTCGCGCTGCTGGCGGCGCCGAGCCTCTTCACCAATCTGCGCTACGACACCGAGAAGGATTTCGAGCCGGTCGGACTCGTCAACAACGCGCCGATGCTGCTGGTCGGACGCAAGTCGATCCCCGGGCAAGCGCCCGCGGACTTCATCGGCTGGATCAGGGAGCAGGGTCCGAAGGCCAATTTCGCCCATGGCGGCATCGGCACCAACAGTCATCTCTGCGGCGTGATGATGGGCAATGTGCTCGGCTTCAAGCCAACCTTCGTCGCCTATCGCGGCTCCAATCCCGCAATCACAGACATGCTGGCGGGACAGATCGATCTGCTGTGGGACCAGGTGACCAATGCGATTCAACAGGTGCAGAGCGGCATGCTGCACGGCATCGCGATCACCTCGACGACGCGGCTCGACGAATTGAAGGACGTGCCGACCACGGCCGAGCTCGGCATGCCCGAGATCAACTACACCATGTGGCACGGGCTGTATGTGGCGAAGGGCACGCCGAAGGAAATCGTCGCCGCCCTCAATGAGGCCATGCGCAAGGCGGTTACCGATCCTGATGTGGTCGCCAAGTTCAAGCAGCTCGGCACGCTGCCCTATCCGGACAAGGAGCTGTCGCCGGAAGCGCATGCGCGGCTGTTTGTGGCGGACCTGCCGCGGGTGGCGAAACTGGTCGACGCCTCGGGTGCCAAGCCGAGCGAGGCGCAGTAGCGCCTCGACGGCTACTTCAGCATCTGCGGCACCAGCAGGCGCGGCAGGAACAGGCAGACCTCCGGCCAGACGATCAGCGCCGCCAGCACGATCATCATCGGCACCAGCATGATCATGGTGTCCTTCAACGCGTAACGCAGGCGCACGCCGGCAACTGCGCAGGCGATCATCAGGCACAGGCCGTAAGGCGGCGTCACAAGGCCGAAAGCGAGCGACACGATCGAGATGATGGCGAACTGCACCGGGTGCAGGTCGACCGACCTGGCGAGCGGCTCCAGAACGGTGCCGACGATGATGATCGCCGGGATGGCATCCAGGAAGCAGCCGACCACGAGAAAGCAGAAAGCGATAAAAAAGCCTGCCGCGATCGGCCCCATGCCCCAGGTCGAGACGTTGGCCAGCAGTTCCTGCGGGATCCGGTAATAGGCCAGCAGCCAGCCGAAGGCGCTGGCCGTGCCGACGCAGAACAGCGCCACCGCGGCGAGGCGTCCGGTGTCGAGCAGCGCCCGATACAGTTCGCGCCAGCCGGTCTCGCGGTAGAAGAAGGTCGACAGGGCGATGGAATAAAGCACGGCGATGCAGGCGGATTCGGTCGCGGTGAACCAGCCGAGCAGGATGCCGCCGACGATGATGAACGGCGTCATCATGGCCGGCAGCGAGCGCCAGGCTGCGCAGGCCATCTCGTGCCAGGTTTCGCGCGGATAGGTCGGATAGCCGCGCCGCACCGCATAGACGTGCACGGTCGCCATCTGCGCGCCTGCGATCAACAGGCCCGGCACGATCCCGGCGAGGTACATCGCCGCGATCGAGGTCGAGATCAGGCCGCCCCACACGATCATCAGGATCGAGGGCGGGATGATCACGGCGAGCACGGCCGAGACCGCCGTGATGGCGATGGAGAAGGAGAGGTCGTAGCCCTCCTTGGTCTGCGCATCGATGAAGATTTTCGACTGGCTTGCGGCATCGGCCGTGGACGAGCCGGAAATGCCGGCGAAGAACACCGACAGCACGACGTTGATCTGCGCCAGTGATCCGGGCCAGCTGCCGACCATCGAGCGCGACAGCGCCACCAGGCGGTCGGTGATGCCGCCGATGCTCATCAGATTCGCCGTCAACAGGAAGAACGGCACGGCGAGCAGGATGAAGGAATTGTAGGCGTTGAAGGTCTCCTGCGCGAGCATCATCATCGACAGCCGCGGCTCGATCAGCAGGATGGGCAGGCAGGCCAGTCCGAGCGCAAAGGCGACCGGCACGCGCGCGATCAGCAGGGCGGCAAAGGTTCCGAACAGGATCAGCGCGGCCTGGCCGGCGGAGAGGACCGCGCCGCTCATGGCGCCCTCCCGAACAGGATCTTGGCCTCATCGACGATCTGCTCGCCCGCGAACGCGATCCAGGTGAAGCCGGCGACGGGCCAGGCGACGTGGATCAGCCAGAGCGGCAGGTCGGCGAGCTCCGAGGTCCGGTTCCAGGCGAAGCGGGTGAACTCGATGCCGGCGACCACGAATACGAGCGCCAGCGCCAGGATGCCGAGCCGTGCCGCGATCCGCACCGCGGCTTCCGCGCGGCGCGACAGATCGGGCCAGACGTCGACTTCGAAATGCAGGGACTCCCGTACGCCGACCATGGCGCCGATCATGATCGTCCAGATGAACAGGAAGCGCGCCATCTCCTCGGTCCAGATGTAGGAGGGGATCAGCGAGGTGTAGCGGGAGACGATTTGCAGGGTAACGGGGAAGATGAGCGCGGCGAGGCAGACAGCGAGCAGGAATTCCAGCAGCTTTGCATAGAGCGCCGTTGCTCGGCGCCAGAGCGACGGGCTGGATGGCGTCGGGATGTCGGTCATTGGCACTCCGGGCGGGCGGCAAGTTGGAGCGGCAAGCCGCAAGGCCCGCCGCCCGATCTTGGATGGTCAGGCGACGTTGATCTTCTCGTAGATGCCCTCGGCGCCGATTTCCTTGGCGTAGGTCGCCATCACGGGATCGGCGAGCTTCTTCATGGCGTCGCGCTCCTCGAACGGGACGCGCTTCAGCTTGCCCGCCTTCTCCAGCGTGTCGAGCTTGACGGCTTCCTCGCTCGATTCCAGCTGGCGGCCGAAATCGCCGGCTTCCTTGCCTGCCTTCATGATCGCGTCCTGCAAGGGCTTCGGCAGCGTCTTCAGCGTCTTCACCGAGAAGCAGATCGGACGGATCGACACCGCGTGCTGCGTCAGCGAAAGATGCGGTGCCACCTCGTAGAACTTCATGGCCTCGACCCCGGCCGCCTCGTTCTCGCCGGCCGCGATCACGCCGTTCTGGATCGCGTTGTAGATTTCGTTGTAGGCGATCACCGTCGGGCTCATGCCGACGGCCGCAAAGGTCTTCGACCAGATCGGCGCGCCCTGCACGCGCACCTTCAGTCCCTTGAGGTCGGCAAGGTTCTTCAGCGGCTTGTTGGCGAAGATGTTGCGCACGCCGCCGCCGGCATAGCCGATCAGCACCACTTCCGCCTTGGTCGCGATTTCGTCGGCGACCGGCGCCAGGATGCCCGATTCCACCACCTTGTTCATGTGCTCGATGCCCTTGAACACGAAGGGCGCATCGATGAAGGGCGCCGCCTTGGCGAAGGTCGACATGTGCGCGGGCGAAACGATGCCGTAGTCCACCGCCTTGCCCTGCGACATGTACTCGAAATACTGCTTCTCGAGCCCCAGCGAGGAGTTCTTGTGCAGGGTGAAGTTGACCGGCTGGCCGTAGTATTTCTTCACCAGCTCCTCGAAACGGGTCAGCGCCTTGGTGAAGGCGTGGTCGTCGTTGAACTGCACCGCGCCGTTCAGCGTAACGGGTGCCTGCGCCCGGAGGATCGACGGCATTCCGAGGTGGCCGACCGCCGCCGTCGCCGCCAGCCCGGTCAGTACTGTCCTGCGTTTCATGGTCCCTCTCCCTGTTGATGCCCCGCTGTGTGCCGGCGGAGTTTGTGAGTTCGAGCTTGCCGCTCGCCATTATTGTTGCGGAGATTGTCGCCATTCCCGGCGGGCTTGTCACGTCGAAACCGGCTGGGAAAGGCCATGGCAATTTCTGCCGCGTTGCAAAAGGGCGACGCTGGTCGCGTATCATCGCTTGATGGTTGCGATCATTGTTTGGCAATAGCCGAATCAGCATTACAGTTCGCGCCAGCACCTTGGGCTCGTGGCTGCGCGGGAATGACCGAACCGGAAATCCAGCATCACATCTCCACCTTGCAAAGGTGGCTGGCGGGCGCCTGGCGCCGCCTGAGTGATCCCGCCCTCACCCCGTTCGACAAGCGCGAACTGCGCAACCAGATGAAGGAAGCCGACGCGGCGCTCCGGCGCTGCCTGGCGCTATCCCTCGAACTGAAGTCCGCGCAGCAGACGCAGACGAGGAGCCGGGCCGAGGTGCGCGTATTCGCAAAACCCGAGCTGCGGTTCCTCGCCTGAAGCTGGCCGGAAGCCGGTCGGCCGCGCGCCAAATATGACATTTTGCCCGGCTGGCGAGGGTGCGCCCGCTCTGCTATGAGGCAGCTTCGCGGTCCCGTAGCTCAGCTGGATAGAGCGACGGTTTCCTAAACCGTAGGTCGCATGTTCGAGTCATGCCGGGATCGCCATCGCTTTGCGTGCTGCGCCATTGTTCGGCGTCACGCCGGCTTTCCCGCTATCCATTTCTGTTATGCCTGCTTGACGGAATGCGATGGGCAGTCGGCCCCGCCTCGTGCAATCCTGAACCGTCAACGAAGAAGCATGGCGGCCGCACCGGGCGGCAAGGGGACCCAACAGCATGACCATTACCATTGCAGCGAATTCCGTGGCGAAGCCGCCGGCCGCACTGATCGAGGCGTTCAGGGACGCGCCGACATCGATCATCTCGGACAATCTGGCGCGGCTTGCCGGCTCGGTGGGTTTGAGGCCGTTTCATCGTGCCGGCCGGCTGGTCGGCACCGCGTTCACGATCAAGACGCGCCCCGGCGACAATCTCGCCATCCACCGGGCGCTTGAGATGGTCGGTCCCGGCGACGTCCTCGTCGTCGACGGCGGCGGCGACGAGTCGCGTGCGCTGGTCGGCGAGATCATGAAGAACATCGCCGAATGGCGCGGCGCGAGCGGCTATGTCATCGATGGGGCGATCCGCGACGTGGCGGCGTTTACCGCCTCCGACTTCCCATGCTTTGCGCGCTCGGTCATCCACCGCGGCCCCTACAAGAGCGGACCGGGCGAGATCAACGTGCCGGTGTCGATCGGAGGGGCGGTGATATCGCCCGGCGACATCGTGGTCGGTGACGAGGACGGCGTGGTCTCGTTCTCGCAAAGCGCGGCACCGGCGTTGCTCGAGGCGGTGAAAGCGCAGATCGCGCGCGAGGAGGCGACGCTGCTTTCGATTCGCGAGGGCCGCTACCAGGGCAGCTACGGCAAGGCGTGATCGCCTTGCCGTGGAGCCGATGAGCCTGGCGCAGGAGCTCAGATTTTCGGTCGGCAGCGCCGGGCAGGTCTCGGCGCTACTGATGCGTCCAGGAAATGCGCGTGCCTGTTACGTGCTCGCCCATGGCGCCGGCGCCGGCATGCGTCACGCTTCCATGGAAGCGATTGCGTCAGGCCTCGCCGAGCGCGGCATTGCGACGCTGCGCTACCAGTTTCCCTATATGGAGAAGGGCAGCAAGCGGCCCGATCCGCCCGCGATCGCGCACGCCGCCGTTCGCGCGGCCGTGGCAGAGGCTGCGAAGACTTGCGCCGGATTGCCGTTGCTTGCCGGCGGAAAATCCTTTGGCGGGCGCATGACCTCGCAGGCGCAGGCGAAAGCGCCGCTCGACGGCGTGAAGGGTCTCGCCTTTTTCGGCTTTCCGCTGCATCCGGCGGGGAAGCCTTCGGCGGAACGGGCAAAGCATCTCGCCGATGTCAAAATCCCGATGCTGTTCCTGCAGGGCACGCGCGATGCGCTGGCGGAGCTGAGCCTGCTGCGGCCGGTCGTGAAAGGCCTCGGCAACAAAGCGACGCTGCATCTGGCCGAGGGCGCCGATCATTCCTTCCATGTGCTGAAAAGCTCCGGCCGCAACGACCGCGCGGTGTTGGCGGAAATTCTGGATGCGTTTGCGACGTGGGTGGACCTGATGGTCCGCTGAAACGCAATGAGTTTCAGGATTGATTCGTGTCCAGTTCGCGCGTTTGAATCGCGGAAGTCTGGCCGAGAGCAACGCTCTTGGGCCGGCCTTGATGACGCTCACGGACAGGGGCGGACATCAACCTGCCTACGATCCCTGCCGAAGCCCTCGAAAATGATCCAAGCCAGACAAGGGCTGAGGCGATTTGCCTGTCGTTACAACCGTAGTTGCTGGCTCCTTGAATAGCTGACATCATCATGAGCATGGGCCTAGACCACAAACCGCAGGTACGCCGGACCACGCCACCGCCTGAAAGTGTCGTTGCAGGCTGGTACGAGAAGGCCAGTCTGCTCGAAAGTTTTAGCGTCGATTTGAGTTCATCGAAGCAGTCCAGCATACGCGTGCTTGCGATCCAGACAGTCGGAAATTCGCCGACGTGGTTCAAGGTGTTGAACGCAGTGCGCGACGCCATGGTGAAGCCCTTTGGCGTCAAAACCTCCGGCGAGGTCCGAGCGTCCAGGGCCGAGAACGAACGGGTGGACTTTTTCCCGGTGCAATGGGAAGGCAACGATGAAATCGTGCTGGGTGAAGATGATCGACACCTGGACTTTCGATTATCGCTGCTCCGTCGCGATTCTCCGACCGGCACGCAGCTGATCGCGACAACCGTCGTGCACTCCCACAATGCCTTCGGCCTCACCTATCTCAACCTGATCAGGCCCTTTCATTACCTGGTGATCAGGAGCTGGCTCCTCGCCTCGCGGTCAGAGGCGTAGGAGCTGATCCACGGCGGGTGCCGCGCTGCGTCCACCTTTGACGAGCCTGACCTGATCCTCGATGAGGCACACGCCAGAGCAGGGATTTACGACTTAGCTCTGCTCAACCCGATTGCGGGCCATAAATCCTGTCGCGCAGCCTGCGCATGCCGGAGAGCCAGCGGTCGCGATTGTTCGCCTTGCGCTTGACGTATTCGTCGACCTGCGAGTGCGACAGGATCAGGAAACGCTCCTCCTCCATCGCCTCGAGGACGATGCGCGCGACCTCGGGCGGCTGCATCACGCCGTCGACCCGCGCTGCGCTCGGTCCCGGCATGGTCATGCCGGTCTGCACCGATTGCGGGCACAGCACGGAGACGCGGATGCCGCGGTCGCCATACTGAATCGCCAGATGCTCGGCGAGCGCAATCGCCGCGCTCTTCGTCACGCCATAGGGCATGGAATTGAGCGAGGCGAGCAGTCCGGCGGCGGACGCCGTGTTGAGGAGGTAGCCGGAGCCGCGCGCGAGCATGCCGGGCACCAGCGCGCGGGCGGCGAACACATGGCTCATGACATGCACGCGCCAGCTGATGTCCCAGTCGGCGTCCGATGCGGTTTCCTGGCCCTTGCGCGACAGGCCGGCATTGGAGAAGAACACATCGACCGGGCCGTATTTGGCTTCGCTTGCCGCGATCAGCGCCTTGACGTCCTCCTCGAGGCCGACATCGGCGGTGACCGCGAGTCCGTCGATGTCGCCGGCGACCGCGGCGAGCCGCTCGCGCGAGGTCTTGAGGTCGGCGACCACGACGCCGCGCGCGCCGGCCGCAGCATAGGCGCGCGCCACCGCTTCGCCGATGCCGCTGGCGCCGCCGGTAACGACACAGACTTTTCCCTTGACCTGCATGGCTTGCTTCCTCGCATTTTCTGTCGCGCGCTCACGGCGCGTACAGCCCCTTGTCCCGCGCGCGCTGGATCGCGAGCGCGCCCATCAAATCCATCATCGGTGTCGACAGCCCCGCCTGGCGGGCGAAGGCGGCCGGCGCGCGCACCAGCGCGTCGATCTCCATGGCGCGGCCGAGCTCGTAGTCCTGCAGGATCGAGGGCTTGTGGTTGGGCGCCGGGCCGGTGCGGCTGACGCGCTTGACGGCGGGACAGCAGCTTTGCGCAATCGCATTGGCTTCATCGAGCAGATGCGGGATCACGTCCTTCAGTGCCGGCTCGTCCCGCACCGCGCGCGCGGTCTGGCCGGTAAGCAGGCACATCACCGACATCGACATGTTGGTCAGCAGCTTCGACCAGATCGCCTCGCGGATTTTCGCGACCGGAGCGGAGGCGAACTGCGCCGCCTCGAGCACGCTCCGCAGCCGCGCGATGCGCTCGCCCTCGCGGTCGTCGCATTCGCCGATCAGCAGCATGTTGCGTTCGGGCGAAAGATTTTCCACCACGCCGGGTGCGATCACCTCGTTGGATGAGAAGATCACCCCGCCGACGATGCGCTGCCTCGGGATCGCCTGGCGCAGGGCGCCTCCGGGATCGAGGAAGGAAAGGTCGGGCGTCGGAGGATGATCCCCGGGCAGGCCGATATCATACCACCAGGGAATGCCGTTCTGGGCGAACACGATGGCCGTGTCTTCTCCCAGCAGCGGCGTCACGCCATCCGCGAGCGCGGCCACCCCGGTTGCCTTCAGCGTGCTGATCACCACGTCCTGCGGGCCGAGATCGGCCGGATGGTCGGAAGCCTTGACGGCTGCCTTGTACTCCTCGGTTCCCACGCGCAGCGTCAGGCCGTTCTGACGCACGGCCGCCAGATGCGGTCCGCGCATCACGCAGGAAACCTCGTTGCCGGCGCGCGCGAGCCGCAGTGCCAGGTGGCTGCCGACGGCGCCCGCGCCGAAAATGCAGATGCGCATGAAATGTCCCGTCCCGGATGGTGCGCCAGTTTCCACATCCGCGCACCCCGGCGCAACCGGGTCATGTCATGCGATTGGCGCGGCCGGTGTCGGCAGAAAGCGATGGATCATCACCTGAGCATTTCGCATAGTGCCGGGCATGACAATGAAGAGGATCGCCCATGCCGGCCAACCCAGTGCTGTGGAATCTCGATGATCGCGGGGTCGCGACCGTCACGCTCAACCGGCCGGAGGTCAACAACGCCTATGACGGCGCGCTGATCCATGGCGTGCTCGCGGCGATGGACGATCTCTCCCAAAAGCCGCTGCGTGTCGTCGTGCTGAAGGGCAACGGCCGGCACTTCCAGGCCGGTGCGGATCTGCGCTGGATCAACAGCGTGCGGCCGCAATCACCGGCCGAGAACGAGGCGGCCTCCCGCGCGACCTTCGAGGCGGTGCAGCGGCTCAATACGCTGCCGGTGCCGACGGTGGCGCTGGTGCAGGGCGGCTGCTTCGGCGGCGGCACCGGCGTGATCTCGGCCTGCGACATCGTGATCGCCGCCGACAATGCCTTGTTCTCGATAACCGAGGTGCGCTGGGGGCTGACGGCGGCCATCATCATTCCGCAACTGTGCGATGCCATCGGCGTGCGCCAGGTGCGCCGCTACGCGCTGACCGGCGAGCGCTTCGGCGCCGAAGAGGCGCGCCGCATCGGTCTTGTGCACGAGGTGGTGAAATTCGCCGAACTCGATGCCGCCGGCGACAAGGTGGTCGAGCAATTGCTCGCCAATGCGCCGGAAGCGCTTTCGGAAACCAAGCGGCTCGCCATGGAAAGCTCGTTCGGCGGCATGGCCGTCGATGATGCCGCCTATGCGCGCCTCGTCAGCCTGCACTCGGCCAAGCGCCAGACCGCGGAAGCCGCCGAGGGGCTTGCTTCCTTTGCCGAGAAGCGCGCGGGACGGTGGAGCGCGAACGCGTAATTCAGCAGCCCCGGCAGATGCCGCGCAGGCTGCGGTAGACCTCCGCATCTTCCTGCCGCATCCGCTGCATGGTTTCCAGCGCCTGGCTGTCGGCGGTCGGCTGCGGCTTGCGCTTTGCCGCGAGTTCCGCCTCCTGCCGGGAGTAGCATGCCTCGCGTTCGGCTCTCGCCTGGATGAAGCGGCAATTCTGCTCGACCGCCAGCGCGGGCGCAGTGGCGGCGGTCAAAGCGAGCAGAAAGGAAAGGAACAGCTTCAAGGGCGTCGGTCCTCGTGCCGCCCGTTTTCCCAATTCCAGGTGGCGCGAGCAAGGCGGCTGCGACCGGCTGATGACTATTTCTGGCTGGCAATGAAGGCGGCGAGATCAGCCGCCGCTTCGCGGCTCAATCCGATGTCCGGCATCTTCGGGTGCGGGTCGAGCAGGAAAGCCGCGACCTTGGCTTCCTCGAAACCTGGCTTCCTTGCGATGGTTGCAAATGGCGGTGCTTCCGTGACCGCCATGGGCTGGTTGGCGCCGATGGCATGGCAGGACTGGCACCAACGCTGGGCAAGCTGTTTGCCCGTCGCGGCGTCGCCGGCCATCGCAACCAGCGGGAAAACGGTCACTGCGATTGTGGCAAGAGCGCCGGTTACACAAGCGCCGGTTACACGAACTGCAATCTTCATTCCCGCACGCCTTCGATTCAAATGCTCACTTTGCCCTGACCGCGCGATGCAGTGCGGCCACCTGCTCAATCAGCATTTCACGATGCGGTTCGTCAACGGGGATTCGCCCCGCCGTGGCGGCGAGCTGGGCGAAAATATCGGCAAGTAACCCATAATTGACATGCAGATGAACCGACTTGCGTGTGTCGGCATCGCCGGGGCGTTCCAGGACGAGGCCGACGCCGACCGAATCGAAAGCGGCCTCGAAGCGCGATGAGCGCTCGAACGTGCCGCTGTAGAACTTGTCGGGATATTCGAGGGCAACCTCGGCCTTGTCCAAAATCTGCTTCATCATCGGCTCCGGGGGACTAGGTAAAATCTAGACCGCAGTGGCCGGCGACGGTTGATTTGGCGCAAGGCGCGATGGCAAATGGCCGGCGTCCTTGCGAGAATGCCATCGGCTGCAAAGGGGTGATCCGAATTGTCATTGGGAACCATAGCCGAACCCGCCCGTAAAGTACCGGTTTACGGTGAGTACGAAGTCGTCGTCCTCGGTGGCGGGCCGGCGGGCATTGCCGCGGCTGTCGCCGCCGCGCGCGCGGGCCGGCGGACCCTGCTGATCGAGCGCTACGGCTTTCTCGGCGGCATGGGCACCGCGGCGGGCGTCACCAATTTTTGCGGGCTGCATGCCAATGTACATGGAGAGATGCATCGCGTGGTGCAGGGAGTTGCCTCCGAGCTGCTGGCGCGGATCGATCGCCTCGGCGGGCTGAACGCGCCGCATCTGATCCTCGGCAAGATTTTTGCGCAGGCCTATGACACCGCCGCCTACAAGATCGCGGCCGACGATCTCCTGGCGCAGCACAAGGTCGACATCCTCTTCCATGCGCTCGGCGCCGGTGTCGTCATGCATGACGAACGCCGCGTCGATGTCCTGATGGTCGAGACGAAGGCCGGCCGCCGGGCGGTGCGCGCCGACATCTTTGTCGACTGCTCCGGCGACGGCGATCTCGCCGCCTGGGCCGGGGCACCGTTCGAGATCGGCGATGGCGAAGGCCGCACGCTCTATCCCTCGATGATGTTTCGCCTCAACGGCATCGATCCGGCCAAGGCGGGCGAGGCATGGCGGACGATCCCTGCGTTGATGGAGAAGGCGGTGGCCGCAGGCACCCACACATTTCCGCGCAAGGGCGCGATCGTGCGGCCGCAGAAATCCGGCATCGAGTGGCGGGTGAATTTCACGCAAGTTGCACGCAGCGACGGCCGCGCCGTCAACGGCATCGAGCCCGATGAACTCACCCGAGGCGAGATAGACGGCCGCCGCCAGGCGATGGCGGCGTTCGAATTCCTGCGGACCGTGCCTGGATTTGAGAAGTCCTACATCGTCGATCTGCCGCCGCAGCTCGGCATCCGCGAGACACGGCGCGTGGTCGGCGGCTACATGCTGTCGGGCGAGGACGTGCTGGGTTGTGCCTCGTTCGAGGACTCCATCGGCGTCAACGGCTGGCCGATGGAGCAGCATGTGGCGGGCGACGTCGTCTTCAAGTTCCCGCCGATCCCGCAGTCGCGCGGCTTCAACGAATTGCCGTATCGCATGCTGGTGCCGGAGCGCATCGACAATCTGCTGGTCGCCGGCCGCTGTGCTTCCATGACCCATGACGGGCAGTCGGCCGCGCGGGTTTCCGGCGCCTGCTTTGCGATGGGCGAGGCGGCAGGATCTGCGGCGGCGCTGGCGCTGTCGGGTAACACGATTCCGCGAGACATCGCGCCGGAAAAATTGCAACAACAGCTGAGAGAGCAGGGCGCTTTCATCGGCCGGGACCAGAAGGTCCCCGACGGGCTGTAGACGGAGGAAACGGATGAAGCGAGTTTGGCGGCCCGCGCTCGCGGGCCTGCTGGCGCTGGCGGCGAGCGGGATCGCGCAGGCCGAAGATGCATTGAAGGCGAAGATCGGCGTGCTGCGGCTGTCGTCGTCGGCGCCGGTGTTCATCGCGCAGGACAAGGGCTACTTCAAGCAAGCCGGGCTCGACATCGAGCTGAAATTCTTCGATGCGGCGCAGCCGATTGCGGTCGCGACCGCTTCCGGCGACATCGATTTCGGCATCACCGCCTTCACCGCCGGGCTCTACAATCTGGCCGGCAAGGATACGCTGAAGGTGATCGCCGGCATGAGCCGCGAAAAGGCCGGCTATCCCCTGATCGGCTATTTCGCCAGCAACGCCGCCTATGCGGCCGGATTGAAGACGCCCAGCGATCTCGCGGGCAAGCGGGTGGCGGTGACGCAGGTCGGCTCCAGCTTCCATTATTCGCTCGGGCTTCTCGCAGACAAATACAAGTTCAAGCTCGCCGACGTGAAAGTGCTGCCGCTGCAGTCGCTGTCGAATGCGGCCGCAGCGCTGAAGGGCGAGACCGTCGATGCCGCGCTGTTGCCGGTCTCGACCGCGCGTCCGCTGATGGAGACGGGTGGCGCCAAATTCCTCGGCTGGGTCGGCGACGAGACGCCCTGGCAGCTCGGCGCGGTGTTCGCTTCGCCGAAGACGCTGACCAACAAGCCGCTGGTGACGAAGCTGCTTGCAGCACTGGAACGCGCAGATCGCGAGTATCACGATGTGATCCTGGCTTCGGTCAGGGACGGCAAAGCGCAGATCGACGACAGGACCAAGCCGCTGCTCGAGATCATCGCCAAATACACCAACCTGCCGGTCGAGCAGGTCGTCGGCAACTGCGCCTATATCGATCCCGGCGGCAAGCTCGATGTGAAGAATGTCGGCAACCAGATCGAGTGGCTGCAGGAGCAGGGATTCGTCGACAAGGGATTCGGCGTCGATGCCATCCTCGCCAGGGAATATGTGAAGGCGGATTGACAGACGCGCCGGGGGGCTCATGGTTCGAGACGCGCGGCAAGCCGCGCTCCTCACCATGAGGAGAGATAAGGACCGGTGCATCCCCTCATGGGAGCCGCAACGCGGCGTCTCGAACCAAGAGGCCCGACAGACGCCACCAAGGACGACATGGACCTGATCGCCGACCACATCAGCCACCGCTTCGGCACGCTCGACGTGCTGGATGACGTCTCGTTCACCGTGCGCGCGGGCGAGGTGGTGGCGATTGTCGGCCCTTCCGGCTGCGGCAAGAGCACGCTGCTGTCGATCCTCGGCGGGCTGTTGCAGCCGAGCGGGGGTACGGCCGGGCTGCGCGGTGCAGCGCCGACCGACAGCCTCAATCCGTTGACTTTCGTGTTCCAGGATTTCGCGCTGCTGCCCTGGTGCACGGTGGAAGACAACGTCGCGTTTCCGCTGGAGCATGCCGGCCTTTCCGCCGGTGAGCGCCGCGCCGTCATCGACGACGCGCTTCGGCGTACGGGGCTGACCGATTTTCGCAGCGCCTATCCAAAGCAGCTTTCCGGCGGCATGCGCCAGCGGGTCGGAATTGCCCGCGCGCTGGCGGTGCGGCCAGCGATCCTGCTGATGGACGAGCCGCTGTCGGCGCTGGACTCGCAGACCCGCGAATTGCTGATGGAGGATTTCGTCCGCCTGCTCGCCGACGGCGCGATGGGCGCGGTCTATGTCACGCATAACCTCGAGGAAGCCGTGCGGCTTGCCGACCGTATCGTAGTGCTGTCGCGGCGGCCGGGCAGGGTGCGCGAGACCGTCACCATTCCCATGACCCGGGGAGAGCGCGGCGCGGCCGAGGCGCGCAGCCGGTTGATGGCGCTGCAAGGCGAATTGTGGTCGCTGATCCGCAGCGAGGCGATCGATGCCGAGCGCGAGGTGCAGCATGCTTGAGCGCGCACCGCAGCCGGCAAGGGGCGAAGCGGACATGCGGCCGGTCGCATTTCGCGGCGGCGGCTTCGTGCCGGCCACCGGCCGCTATGGCGGCTGGATATCGCTTGCGGCGGTGCTGGCGCTCTGGCAACTCGCCGGCAGCGCCGGCTGGGTCAACCCGTTGTTCCTGCCGGCGCCGTCGGCGATTGCTGTGGCGATCTGGAAGCTCGCCGCCTCAGGCGCGCTGTGGCAGCACGTCTCCTGGTCGATCATGCGGATCGGTTCGGGCTGGATCATCGGTACCGCCGCCGGCGTCGTGGTCGGCTTTGCGGTCGGACTGTCGACGCTGGCGCGCAGCGTCGGCATCACCTTTATCTCCGCGCTGTTTCCGATTCCGAAGATCGCGCTGCTGCCGCTGCTCATTCTCTGGCTCGGTATCGGTGAGGAGCCGAAGGTAGCGACCATTGCGCTGGGGGTGTTTTTCTCGACCGCGATCTCGGTCTATAGCGGCGTCGACGCCGTGCCGCGCAATCTCATCCGGATGGCGCAGAGCTTCAACGTGCCGTTCCACGCCATCGTGCGGCGCGTGATCTGGCCGGGCGCGCTGCCCTCGATCCTCGCGGGCTTCCGCATCACCGCCTCGGTGGCACTGCTCCTGGTGGTGAGCGCCGAGATGATCGGCGCGCAATTCGGCATCGGCGCCTTCGTGCTGCAGGCGGGCAATCTGATGCAGACGGATCAACTGCTTGCGGGCGTGGTGATACTCAGCGTGTTCGGGCTGGCGGTGGGGAAGCTGATCAGTCTCTTGGAGGCGCGGCTGCTGCATTGGCGGTAGAGCGCCGACGTCAGCCACAACAACGGCCGTCATGGCCGGGTTTGACCCGGCCATCTACGTCTTTGATTGCCGCGATGAAAGAAAGACGTGGATGTCCGGGTCAAGCCCGGGCATGACGAAGGAGAGGCCGTTGCCGCCTACGCGTTGCCGCGATCCTCGCGGAACAGGTCGAGCTTCTGCTGCACCGGGCGGTCCGAGAAGCTGAACAGCACCGAATCAGCGTCGGCCTCATGCGTGACCCAGCGCCAGCTCGGCACCACGAACAGGTCGCGCGGACCCCACTCGAAGGTCTGGTCGCCGACGCGGGTGCGGCCCTTGCCTTCGATCGCCGCGAACACAGTGGCATCGGTCGAGCGATAGCGCGCGGTCTTGAACCCCTTCGGCAGGAGCTGGATGAAGGTGCCGATGGTCGGCATGGCGTAGTCGCCGGTCTCGGGATTGGAGAATTTCAGCTTCAGCCCGTGACAGGCGTCCCACTCGTTGCGGGCCTTGGCGCGCTCCAGCGCCTCGCGGGTGTGGGCGTAGGGATAGTTGAAGATCGGCGAGGTCTTCGATTTCCTGGTCTCGCCGACCGGCAGCAGATTATGACCGTAGCGGGCAAAACTGTCGCCGAGAGGTTTTGTGATGCTCTGCTGGTCCTGCTTGGCATCCTCCGAGAATGAAGCGTCGAGGAACTGCACGATCGGGATGTCGAGCCCGTCGAGCCAGAACATCGGCGCGTCGGTTTCGTTGGAATGATCGTGCCAGGTCATCGCCGGCGTGATGACGAAATCGCCGGGCTCCATCGCCGTGCGCTCGCCGTCGACCGAGGTGTAGGCGCCATGGCCCTCGAGCACGAAACGCAGCGCCGACTGGCTGTGCCGGTGCGACGGCGCGATGTCGCCGGGGATCACCATCTGCACGCCGGCAAACAGCGAGGTCGTGACTTTCGACTGGCCGCGCAGCCCCGGGTTTTCCAATACCAGAACCCGCCGCGTGGCTTCCTTGGCGGTGATGAGCTTTCCCGCCTCGTTCATGTAGTCGCGGATGGCGTCGAACTTCCACAGATGCGGCTGGCAGGCGCTGCGCGGCTCGGGCGTGATGATGTCTCCCATCACGTTCCACAGCGCGGAGAGGTTTTCGCCGTCGATCTTCTTGTAGAACGCCTCGCGCTCCGGAGTCTTTTGCACGGCTTCCATGGGGGCCTCCCGCCTGTGTTCTGTCGGCTCAAATTAATTGACAGTATACTGACAATATGGAAAGCGTCAATGTGAGTGCGCAAGCAAGAAACGAGGGAGGTTCCTTTGAAGCTGCACGGCTATTTTCGCAGCAGCGCGGCCTACCGGGTCCGGATCGCCTTGAATCTCAAGGGCCTCTCCGCCGAGCACCTGCCGCATCATCTTCGCAGGGGCGAACAGAGCGCGCCGGATTATCTCGCGCTCAACCCGCAAGGGCTGGTTCCGACCCTGGAAGACGGCGAGGGCGCTGTGCTCACCCAGTCGCTCGCCATCATCGAATGGCTGGACGAGACCCATCCCACGCCGCCGCTGTTGCCGCTGGACGCGATGCAGCGGGCGAAGGCGCGGGCTTTTGCGCTTGCGATCGCCTGCGACATCCATCCCGTCCAGAATTTGAAGGTGCTCGCGCGCCTGCGCCAGCTCGGCCTGCCCGAGGAGAAGGTGACGGAGTGGGCGGCCTGGGCCAACCGCGACGGTCTTGCGGCCTGCGAGCGGTTGATCGCGAAAGAGCCCGGCCCGTTCTGCTTCGGCGAGGTGCCGACCATCGCCGATCTCTGCCTCGTGCCGCAACTTGCCAATGCGCGGCGCTTCGGCGTCGATGTGTCCGCCTTCCCGCGGCTCCTGCAGGCGGAAGCTGCGGCCAGAGCCATGCCGGCATTCGCTGACGCCGCGCCGGACAGGCAGCCCGATGCCGAGTAAGCAGGCGCCCATCACCATGGATGCGGTCTATACCGCGCCCGGTTATCTGTTCCGCCGCATGCAGCAGATCGCGGTCGCGCTCTTCATGGAGGAGTGCAGCGCCTTCGACCTCACGCCGGTGCAGTACGGCTCGCTGATCGCGATCCACACCCATCCCGGCATTGACGCCACGCGACTGTCGGCCGTGATCGCGTTCGACCGCTCCACGCTCGGTAGCGTGATCGAGCGGCTGGAGGCCAAGAAGCTGATCGATCGCAGGCCTTCGGCGGACGACAAGCGGGTCAAGCTGCTGTACCTCACCAGAGCGGGCGTGGCTGTCCTGCGCGACATCATGCCCTCGGTGGAGAAGGCCCAGGCGCGGATGCTGCAGCCGTTGAAGCCCGCCGACCGCAAGGTGCTGCTGACACTGCTGACGCAACTCGTCGATCTCAACAACGAGGCCTCTCGCGTGCCGCTGCGCGCCGAAGACGCGCTGGAGCATCTCGGCAAGGCGGGCTGAGGGCGACGCCGTGCCGAGCGAACGGTGCGGAGACTACATCCTCAGCAACGCCTGCCGGTCGATCTTGCCCGTGCCGGTCTTCGGCAACTCGTCAACGAACAGCACCTCGCGTGGATATTTGTGCGGCAGCAACGTCGTCTTGACGTAATCCTGCAGCTTGCGCGTGGCGCTGCCCCGGTCGAAGGCACGATCGTTCATCACCACCACGGCCTTCAGCGTCATGCGGCGGTCCGGCAGCTCGACCGCGAATACCGCGCATTCACGCACGTCGGGATGATCGGCAAGGCACAGCTCGACCTCGAGCGGATAGACCCACTGGCCAGAAATTTTCACGAGATCGTCGGCGCGGCCGCGGAAGAAGTGGAATCCGTCGGCATCGCGCACGAAGCGGTCGCCGGTATAGATCCAGCCGCCCTCGCGGATGGTTTCGGCGGTCTTGTCCGGCCGGTTCCAGTACAGCGGCGTATTGGAATCGCCACGCACCCACATGATGCCTTCCTCATAGTCGCCGACGTCGCGGCCGTCCTTGTCGCGCAGCAGGATTTCATAGCCGGGGACGCGCATTCCGGCAGCGCCGGGCTTCTTCCTCTCCGCGCTGTTGCTGAGATAGATGTGCAACGCCTCGGTCGAGCCGAGGCCCTCGATGATCTCGAGCCCGGTCAGCGCCTTCCAGCCGGCAAAGACCTCGGCGGAAAGGATTTCGGCCGCGGAAAGCGCCATGCGCAGCGACGAGAAATCGGTCGCGGCGGCATTCTCCGCCTTGGTCAGCGCAGTGTAGAGCGTCGGCAAGCCGAAGAAGACGGTGGGACGAAAGCGCTCGACCGCGGCAAAGATCGCCGCCGGCTTCGGCTGCCCGGGCAGCAGCAGGGTCGCGGCTCCAACCGAGAACGGGAAGGTGATGGCGTTACCGAAGCCGTAAGCGAAGAAGATCTTCGGCACGGAGAAGCAGATATCGTCCGGCGTCAGCCTCAATATGCTGCGGGAAAAGGCGAGCTCCGAATAGGCCATGTCATGCTGCAGATGCACGATGCCCTTGGGCCGGCCGGTCGAGCCGGAAGAGTACATCCAGAACGCCATGTCGTTGCGGCCGGTGTCGGCCTCGGCCAGCTCGCCTGGAAAGCCTTTCAGCCATTGATCGGCTGCGAGCGATCCCGGCGCGGCGTGTTCGCCGGCCGCGCCATTGACCGATATCAGCGTCGCGAGCGGCGTGTCCTTGCAGGCCTCCGCATCGAAGCGTGAGGTGAATTCCGCATCCGCCACCGCGACTTTCGCGCCGGCATCGGCGAGATAGAACTGCAGCAGGTCCGGCGGCGTCAGCGTATTGATCAGCAGCGGCACGAAGCCCGCGCGCACCGCGCCAAAGAAGGCGGCGGGATAGGCCGGCGTGTCGTCGAGGAACAGCAGGATGCGGTCGCCGCGCTGAAGGCCGAGCGAAGCAAAGCCGTTGCCCCATCGCGCGGCTTCACTGCACAGCTCCGCATAAGTTCGCGTCCCCGCCGGCCCGGTCAACGCCAGCCGCGCGCCGTTGCCGCACGCGAGATTGTCGAACAGGATGCGGCTGGCGTTGTACTGCTCCGGAACGGCAAAGCCGATCTCGCGGGCGCCGGCGCTGTCTTGCGGGACCTGATCCACAATCGGCTGCGTCATGCGGACCTCCTCGACGCCTCGAATCGGGCCATGAATTGCGGCGACATCGCGCGCAACCGCGCATTGTCGATGCGGCCGGAGCGGGTGATGTAGCTGTAGGTGAAGTCCATCAGGCTAAGCTGCATGTGTTCCGGGAAATGCTCGTACCAGTCGGCGCTGGTGCGCGCGGCGGTGACGAGCTTCTGCACGATCGGCTTCCGCTCGCGCTCGTAGCGGGCGAGCGCACCGGGAATGTCCGCTTCCGCTTCCATCGCCTTGGTCAATGCGATGGCGTCCTCGATCGCCAGCCGCGTCCCGGAGCCGATCGAGAAATGCGCCGTGTGCAAGGCGTCGCCGATCAGCACCATGTTGCGATGCGACCAGCGCTCGTTCCAGATCCATGGAAAATTGCGCCAGACCGACTTGTTGGAGATCAGCTTGTGACCGTCGAGGGTGTCGGCGAAGACTTCCTCGCAGATGACCTGCGATTGCTCGATGCTCTTGTGCTCGAAGCCGTATGCGTTCCAGGTCGCCGCGTCGCACTCGACCAGGAACGTGCTCATCGAGGGCGAGTAGCGATAGTGATGGGCATTGAAGGTGCCGCGCCCGGCGGTCACGAAGGTCTGCGACAAGGTCGCGAAGGTTTTGGTGGTGCCGTACCAGGCAAACTTGTTGGTCGAATGGGTGACCGAGGTACCGAATTCCTTCTCGAAGGCGCGTCGTACGATCGAGTTGAGGCCGTCGGCGGCGACGACCAGATCGTAGCCGGCAAAGCGGTCGATGGAGTCGATCGGGACCTCGTAGCGCGCTGCGACGCCTGTGCTCTGCACGCGCGCCTGCAGCAGCTTCAGGAGTTCAAGCCGGCCGATCGAGGAAAAGCCGACCCCGTCGATCTCGATGCTTTCGCCGCGCAGATTGAGGGTGATGTTGCGCCAGCTCTCCATGTGAGGCGCAATCGCATCCACCGTCTCGGGATCGTCGGCGCGCAGGAAATCCAGGGCCTGATCGGAGAACACGACGCCAAAGCCCCAGGTGGCGCCTTGCGGGTTCTGCTCGAACAGCTCGACGATGTCGCCAGGGTGCCGCCGCTTCCAGAGATAGGCGAAGTACAGGCCTCCCGGGCCTCCGCCGATGACGGCGATGCGCATGCTCTCCTCCCCAAATTGACAGTATACTTACAATATGGGAGGCAATGTAACGCCCGCCGTGGGCGGGCGCCACCAGAATTTTCGGGGCGAGGCGGTCAGCTCAGACGCAACGCCGCACCTTGACGCCGTTCACCCAAACCCACTTGCAGGCGGCGACCGGGACGGGTTTGCGGACCACGACCGCGCCATTCGGGCCGGCGCAGCCGGCGCGCCACACGCCATCGGCGCACACCGCGGCGCTGGCGCTACGCGATTCCATCGTCATGGTGGCAGACAGAGCGAGCAGGGCGATTCCTGCAAGCAGCAATGAACGCATGATTTTCTCCTCCAATGATTGTTGCCGGCAAATGTGCTGCGGTTAAAGAACCTACTTCTTCTCCGCTTCCGCCAGCACCTTCTTGCAGGCCGGCGTCAGCTTGTCGCTCTCCTTGGCGAGGCAGGCGATGATGCGTCCGCCTCCGGGCACGACACTCTTGCAGAATTTCTCGTAGTCGCCCATGCAGGCGTCGCGCTGGGCGGCGGTCAGTTCCTGCGCCCATGCGCCGGAGGCGAACAGGAGCGCAGCGGTGGCAAGTGTAATGCGTAGCATTGGCTTTTTTCCTTTCATGATCCCCCATCCAAGTCGTTCCTGGCGGCTTGTCTCTTGCTTCCGGACTCGTTGTATTGCCGGTGTTACACTGGTTTCAGTCGATTGATTTCCTCTTGCAAGGAGCGCCCATGGCGGAATTCAGGGCCAAATGGATGAACTTCTACGCCGAGAATGTTGAGCCCGTTTACAAGGAGATTGTCTCCCATATCGAAAAGCTGATCATCGGCACGTTGATCGTCTCGGCCGGTGCGCATGTATCGAGCGACGAACCGGCGATCCAGCTGTTCGGCTATCTGCGGCACAGTCTGGTGGGACGAGGCGTGATGCTGGTCGGTATCATCATATTGGTGCTGAATTTCATCGACGGGCTCTACAAGCTCGCGAAGGTCAACTGGCATGTGGCATGGCAAATCGTGATGTCGCTGTTCTACATCGCACTGTCGGTTCGCCTGATCCAGCTCATCCTCGCTTTTCGCGGTGGGGAGTAGCCGGCGGCCATCTGATGCCGCCGGCCTGTGACGCGCGATTTAGCCTGCGCCGAGCTTAACGCACCATGAACGGCACGAGCACATCCTTGCAGGCCGGCGAAAGATCGGCGGCGCGGTTGGCGACGCATTGCATGATGCGCCCCCCGCCGGGCGCCACGCCGGCGCAGAGCGAGCGAATGTCGCCGCCGCAGGCCGAGCGCATGACGAACAGTTCTTCGCGCGGCAGCATCGGGCGCAGCACGATCACCACGGGCGCGGCGGCTGGTGCCGCTGCGCCTGCGGCGGGAGCCGCAGCGCCGCTCGCGGCCGGCGCAGCCGTGCCGCCACCGACCGCTGCAAGTGCCTTGCTGCAGCCAGCCGAAACCCTGGCCTTGTTCTTCTCAAGACATTCCAGCGCCGGCGCACCGCCAGTGGGCACGCCCGCGCAGACCTTTGGATAATCGCCGCGGCAGGCGCTGCGGATCGCGGCGGCCTGCGCATCGGTCGGCTTCTTCGCCGCGGTCGCCGCTGCGGGCTTGGATTCGCCCTTCGGCTCCGCAGCAGGCTTCGCCGCCTCGGTCTTCGGCGCTGCTGCGGCAGGCGCTGCTTCGGTCTTGGCCGGCTCGCTCTTGGTCGCCTCGCTCTTGGCCGGCTCGCTTTTCGGCTCGGCCGAGGCTTCGATCGCCTTCACCGCGCTCTGGCATCCCGCAGAAAGGCTCGACATGTTCTTGGCGAGACACTGCAGCGCCGCTTCGCCGCCTGGCGTGACGCTGGAACAATGCGCCATGAAATCCGAGCGGCAGGCGGACTTGACGGCCTCCTTTTGCGCTTCGGTGGGTTGTGCGAATGCGGAAGTTGCAACGGCAAGCGTCAGAGCCGCCGTCAACGCGCAATGCATCGCATCACGCTTCAACGTCTCGAACATTTTTTGAAATTCCTTTTTGCTACCGCTAGAGTTTTGCCGATTGAATTGAATTTTCAGCCGGCTTGTATTGGCAGAACAACTTTGCGGGCGGCATCATTTTCGGATTCCGGTTCCACTGCAAGCGGATTGTTGCTATCAACCCGGATGGCGGAGTGCGGCTTTCCGACCAAAAGCCTGAGAACAAAAATTGACCGGGGTACAGAAATGAGGCATGCGCGCACGCCCGCATATCCGAACATGGACGAGTTCCTGCGGCAGCAGGCCGCCGCGGCGTTGCGCGTTGTCTCGCTTGCTTCGATGGCGATCCTCCTAACTGCCTGCGAGCAAAATGCTTTTGTGCCGCCTCCGCCGCCGAAAGTGGCGGTCGCCACACCGCTGCGGAAGGACATCACGCGTTATATCGACGCCACCGGCAACACCTCGGCGGTAAAATCGGTCGACCTGGTCGCGCGCGTCCAGGGCTTTCTGCAGGCGATCAACTACAAGGACGGCAGCTACGTCAAGGAAGGCACCTCGCTGTTCACCATCGAGCCCGAGACCTACAAGCTCAAGCTCGAGCAGGCGCAGGCTGCGGAGGCTGGCGCACAGGCTTCGCTGAAGCAGGCGGACAACGACTACAAGCGCCAGGTCGAGCTGGTGCAGAGGCAGGCCGTATCGCAGGCGACGCTGGATACTTCCACCTCGACCCGCGACAATGCGCAGGCCAACCTGCAGCAGGCCCAGGCCAACACGAAGATCGCGCAGGTCAACTACGGCTATACCAATGTCACCGCACCTTTCGACGGCGTTGTCACCGCGCACATGGTTTCGATCGGCGAACTCGTCGGCGTGGCCTCGCCGACACAGCTGGCGCAGATCGTGGCGCTCGATCCGATCTATGTGAATTTCAACGTCAATGAGCAGGACGTGCTGAAGGTGCGCGAAGAGGCGCGCCGCCGCGGCATGACCGTGGACGACCTCCGGCAGTTGCCGATCGAGGTCGCGCTGCAGACCGACAGCGGCTTTCCGCACAAGGGCACGCTCGACTACGTCTCGCCGCAGCTCAACCAGTCGACCGGCACCATTGCCGTGCGCGGCATCCTGAAGAACCCCGACCGGGTCCTGCTGCCCGGCTATTTCGTCCGCGTCCGCGTACCGTTCGACCGGCAGCAGGATGCGCTCCTGATTCCCGATGCTGCGCTCGGCGCCGACCAGGCCGGACGCTACGTGCTCGTCGTCAACGGCGAGAACGTCGTGGAGCAGCGCAAGGTGACGATCGGGCAGGTGGAGGATGGTCTGCGCGTCATTGAAAGCGGATTGAAGGCGGACGACAAGGTGGTCGTCGGCGGATTGCTGCGCGCGATCCCCGGCCAGAAGGTCGATCCGCAGGCGAGCAAGATCGAGTCCGGCGCGGCTGCCGCGAAGTAGGAGCCGGCCATGATCTCGAAATTCTTCATCGAACGGCCTGTTCTTTCCAACGTCATCGCCATCCTGATGATCGTGATCGGCGCGGTGTCGCTGTACAGTCTCGCGGTCGCGCAATATCCGGACGTCGTGCCGCCGACGGTGCAGGTCACCACCCGCTACCCCGGCGCCAGCGCCAAGACCGTGATCGATACCGTGGCGCTGCCGATCGAGCAGCAGGTCAACGGCGTCGAGGACATGCTCTACATGCAGTCCTACAGCGGCGCCGACGGCACCTACACGCTGACGGTCACCTTCAAGATCGGGACCGACCTGAACTTCGCTCAGGTGCTGGTACAAAACCGCGTCTCGGCCGCGCTGTCGCAACTGCCGACCTCGGTGCAGAACCAGGGCGTCACCGTGCAGAAGAAGTCGACCGCGATCCTGCTGTTCGTGACGCTGACCTCGCCGAAAGCGACCTACGACAGCCTGTTCCTGTCCAATTTCGCCACCATCAGCATTCGCGACGAGCTGTCCCGGCTGCCGGGCGTCGGCAACGTCACGGTGTTCGGCGCCGGTCAATATTCGATGCGCGTGTGGCTCGATCCGAATAAGCTTCAGGTGCGCTCGCTGATGCCGCAGGACGTCATCCAGGCAATCCAGCAGCAGAGCCAGCAAGTCACCGCCGGCCAGGTCGGCGCGCCGCCGGCGCAGGCGGGCCAGGCCTTTCAGTACACGCTGAACATCGCCGGTCGGCTCGACGACAAGACGCAGTTCGAGGACATCATCGTCAAGACCGGCACCTCGGGTGACGTCACGCGGGTGCGCGACGTCGGCTGGGTGGAACTTGGCGCGCAGACCTATAGCCAGGTGTTCTCGCTCAACAAGAGGCCCGCCGCCGGCATCGGCGTGTTCCAGTCGCCGGGGGCCAATGCGCTCGACGTCGAGAAGGCAGTCGAGAAGAAGATGGCGGAACTCGCCAGGGCGTTCCCGCAGGACGTCAAATACGAGACGCCGTTCGACACCACCAAGTTCGTGCAGGAATCGATCAACGAGGTCTATAAGACCCTGTTCGAGGCCGGAATCCTCGTGCTCGTGGTGATCCTGATCTTCCTGCAGGACTGGCGCGCCATGCTGGTGCCTGCGACGACCGTGCCGGTAACCATCATCGGCGCCTTTGCCGCGATGGCCGCGCTTGGCTTCACCGTCAACCTCTCGACCCTGTTTGCGATCGTGCTCGCCATCGGCATCGTCGTCGATGACGCCATCGTGGTGGTGGAGGGGGCCGCCCACAACATCGAGCAGGGCATGAACGGCCACGACGCCGCGATCAAGGCGATGGACGCGCTGTTCGGGCCGATCATCGGCATCACGCTGGTGCTGATCTCGGTGTTTCTGCCGTCGGCGTTCCTGCCGGGCCTGACCGGGCGCATGTATGCGCAATTCGCGCTTGTCATCGCCGCCACCGCGCTGTTGTCCGCCGTCAACGCGGCGACGCTGAAGCCGACGCAATGTGCGGTCTGGCTGCGCCGCCCGGTGCCGCCCGAGCAACGGAATTTCTTCTATCGCGGCTTCAACGCGGTATATGAACGGCTGGAGCGCGGTTACGCCCGGCTGATCGGCAGCCTGGTTGCGCACGCCAACGTCTCCGTCATCATCGCGCTGATCCTGATAGGCATCGGCGGCTATGGCCTGTCGCGCGTACCGACTGGATTTATTCCGATCGAGGACCAGGGCTACTTGCTCGCCGCCGTGCAACTGCCCGACGGCGCTTCGCTCGAGCGGACGCAGAAGGTGATGGACCACGTCCAGGAGATCGCAAGCCAGGTGCCCGGCGTCGACCAGATCATGACCATTTCCGGCATCTCCGCGCTCGACAACTCCTCCAGCCTCGCCAATGCCGGCGTCGCCTATATCGTGCTGAAGGAATGGAGCGCGCGGGGCGAGGGGCAGGATCTGCGCTCGCTGTTTGTCGGGTTGAACCAGAAGCTCTCGGTCATCGAGGAAGCCCGCGTGCTGGTGATCCCGCCGCCGCCGATTCAAGGCATCGGCAATGCCGCCGGCTTTGCCATGCAGGTCGAGCTGCGCGACGGTACGTCCGATTTCGCCAAGCTGCAGGCGATCACCAGTGCCATCATATCGAGTGCGCAGACGCAAAGCGCGTTGCAGCGGGTCTCTTCCTCGTTCCGCTCGATGGTGCCGCAGTTCAACGTCGAGATCGACCGCATCAAGACCCAGACGCTTCACGTCACCACCGACCAGATCTTCTCGACGCTGTCGGCCTATATGGGCGGCGCCTACGTCAACCAGTTCAACAAGTTCGGCCGCACTTTCCAGGTCTATGCCCAGGCCGACTCGCAATTCCGCGTCACCTCGCGGGACATCGAGAATTTGATGGTCCGCAACTCCAACGGCGACATGATCCCGATCGGCACGGTGGCCAAGATCACGCCCGCGGTCGGTCCGTCCCTGATCAGCCTCTACAATCTGTATCCTTCCGCCACCATCATCGGCCTGCCCGCGGCCGGCTACAGCTCGGGCCAGGGCATGAAGCTGATGGAGGAGATCGCCGACAAGACGCTGCCGCGCGGCACCGGCTATGAATGGACGGCGATGTCCTACCAGGAGAAGATCGTCGGCAGCCAGATCTACTTCGCATTCGCGTTGGCCCTGCTGCTCGTCTATCTCGTGCTGGCCGGCCAGTACGAGAGCTGGTACGCGCCGATTTCGGTGATTCTTGCGGTGCCGCTGTCGTTGCTCGGCCCGATGCTGGTCCTGACGGGCTTGCGGATCGAGAACAATCTCTACACGCAGATCGGTATCATCCTGTTGATCGCGCTTTCGGCCAAGAATGCCATTCTCATCGTGGAGGTGGCGCTGGAGCTGCATGTGCGCGACGGCAAGCCGCTGTTGGAATCCGCCGTCAATGCCGCCCGCGCGCGCTTCCGGCCGATCCTGATGACCTCGTTTGCCTTCATTCTCGGCGTGTTGCCGCTGGTGCTCGCCACCGGCGCCGGCGCCAATGCCCGCAAGTCGATCGGCATCACCGTGTTCTCCGGCATGATCGCCTCGACCTGCCTTGCGGTGCTGTTCGTGCCGACGTTCTTCGTCGTGATCCAGCGCTTCGAGAACTGGCGCGCCGAGCGCAGCGGCAAGAAGATCGGCGTGCAGAAGATGCCGGAGAGCTCGCCGGCGGCGGGGCATTAGTCAATCGTCATGGCCGGAACAAGCCCGGCATGACGGACTACCTCACACCCGTACCATCCGCTTTCCCCGGTTCTCGCCGGCGAGCAGGCCGATCAGCGCGGCGGGCGTATTCTCCAGCCCGCTGATGACGTCTTCCTGCACCTTGAGCTTGCCGGACTTCACCCAGGACTGCAGGTCGCTCAATGCCTGCGCGTTGTGCTCGGCATAGTCCATCACGATGAAGCCCTGCATGGTCAGCCGCTTCACCACCAGCAGTCCCGGCACGCCGCGCGGGCCGTGCGCCGAGGGCACGCCGTCATATTGCGAGATTGCGCCGCAGCAGGCGATGCGGCCGCGGTTGTTCATCTGCGCGAGGCAGGCCTCCAGGATGTCGCCGCCGACATTGTCGAAATAGACGTCGATGCCGCCAGGCGCCGCCGCGCGCAGCGCCTTGAAGGTGGCGCCGTCCTTGTAGTCGACCGCGGCGTCGAAGCCGAGCTCCGACGTCAGCCAGTGGCACTTGTCCTTGCCGCCGGCGATGCCGACGACGCGACAGCCCTTGATCTTCGCTATTTGTCCGACGATGGAGCCGACCGAGCCCGCCGCGGCCGACACCACGACGGTCTCGCCTTCCTTCGGCTTGCCGACATGCAGCAGGCCGAAATAGGCGGTGAGACCGGCGATGCCGAACACGCTGAGCAGGTAGCTCATCGGCTCGATCTTCGGCATCTTGGTGAGATGCTTGGCGGGCAGCGCGGCGTAATCCTGCCAGCCGGTGTCGCCGAACACGAGATCTCCCGACGAGAGGTTCGGCGCCTTCGACGATATAACTTCGGAAATGCTGCCGCCGGCCATCACGGAGTTCGCCTCCACCGCGGAGCGATACGTCGCGCCGTGCATCCAGGCGCGGTTGGCGGCATCGAGGGAGATCAGGCGGGTGCGAACCAGCGCTTCGCCGTCCTTCGGCTCGGGCATCGCACCGTTGACGAGCTTGAAATGCTCGGGGCCAAGCTTGCCGCTCGGCTTCTCCACCAGCAGGATCTGGCGATTGACGGTGGCATTCATAATACCCTCCCCCTCGAACTGGCTATTCGCAATGCACCTGGCGCTCGTTGAGGCACTTTCGTGCTTGTGTGTTGCGACGGACGCTAGACGCTGTGTGGCGAATTCACAACGGAAACATTTTGGCAAGTGCCCTTATCGCCGCATTCGTATTGCGTCCGACTTCAAATCTGCCAAACTTCGAAATCGCCGGAACCCAACGAGGGGTTGTGCCGGCGCTTACGGGGGTAAGAAATATGTCCAACAGGTTTACGCAGTACATCCTCTTCGCGATGGTACTGGGCATCGTGATGGGGGCCTTGATCTTCAATTTCGCGGACAACCGTGCGGAGATCGCCTCGAGCATAAACCTGATTGCGATGCTGTTCCTGCGCCTGATCAAGATGATCATCGCGCCGCTGGTGTTTGCCACCCTCGTCGGCGGCATCGCCCATATGGGCAGCGGCTCCAAGCTCGGCCGAGTCTTCGCGAAAACTCTCGGCTGGTTCGTTTCAGCTTCCTTCATTTCGCTGCTGCTCGGCCTCGTCATGGTCAACTTGCTGCAGCCCGGCGCCAATTTCCCCGGCACCCTGCCGGACAAGGGCCAGTCAACCGGCCTGGCGGTCACGGCTTTCTCGCTCGAGAAATTCCTGATTCATCTTGTCCCGACCTCGATCGCGGATGCGATGGCGCAGAACGAGATCCTGCAGATCGTGGTGTTCGCCGTGTTCTTTGCCGTCGCGCTCGGTGCCATGCCGGAACGCTCGAAGGCGATCATGGGATTGATCGACGATATCGCGCATATCATGCTGAAGATCACCGGTTATGTGATGCTGTTCGCACCGGTCGCGGTGTGGGCGGCGATCACCGCGACGGTGGCGAAGAACGGCCTTGCGGTGTTGTGGAAGCTTATCGTGTTCATGGGCGGATTCTATCTGGCGCTCATGATCCTCTGGGCCATCCTGATTGCGGTCGGCTTCATCGTGCTCGGGCCGCGCTACAGCCATCTGCTGAAGCTGATGCGCGAACCCCTGATGCTCGCCTTCTCGACCGCGAGCTCGGAGGCCGCCTATCCGAAGACGCTGGAGGGCCTGAACCGCTTCGGCGCCTCGTCGCGGATTTCCGCCTTCGTGCTGCCGCTCGGCTATTCCTTCAACCTCGACGGCACCATGATGTACTGCACCTTCGCGGCCGTCTTCATCGCGCAGACCTACCACATCGACATGCCGCTCGCGACGCAGCTGGCGATGCTGGCGACGCTGATGATCACGTCAAAGGGCGTCGCCGGCGTGCCGCGCGCCTCGCTGGTGGTGATCGCCTCGACGCTGTCGCAGTTCGGCATCCCCGAGGCGGGCCTGTTGATGATCATGGGCATCGACACGTTCCTCGACATGGGCCGCTCCGCCACCAACGTCATCGGCAACTCGCTGGCGACCGCCGTGGTGGCGAAGTGGGAGGGTGAGTTGAAGGCCGAGCATGAACTGGGTCCCGACGACATCGTGCCAGCCGACGCCGTGCCCGGCGAAGCCGTCCCGGCGACGCATTGATGGGAGAGGGCCATGACCCGCATGCTTCCGATGGCGGCGGGCAGCCTGTTGCTAGCAGCACAGCTGCTAGCGACAGGCGCCTGCGCGCAGACCGTTAGCGAGCAGCTCAGCCCGACGCTCGCCAGCATCAAGAAGGCGGGCGTCGTGCGGCTCGGCTATCGCGAGAGCTCTCCGCCGTTCTCCTTCCTCGACCAGTCCAATCGGCCGATCGGCTACAGCCTCGAGCTGTGCGAGGCCATTGTCGAGGACATCGGCGCCGAGGTCGACGACCCCAATCTCAAGATCGACTACGTCAAGGTCACCTCGGACGATCGCATCCAGGCGGTGCTGGACCGCAAGATCGACCTGGAGTGCGGCTCGACCACCGCCAACGCCGAACGTTCGAAGCAGGTGGCATTCTCGCCGCTGATGTTCGTCGCCGGCACCAAGCTGATGGTGCCGAAGACATCATCGATTTCCGCCATCACGGACATGAAGGGAAAGACCGTGGTGGTCACCAAGGGCACCACCAACGAGCAGGCGATCCACAATGCCGACAAGAAATTCTCGCTCGGCCTCAACATCGTCGCCACGCCGGATCACGAGCAGTCGTACCAGACGCTGATGGGCGGCAAGGCCGATGCCTTCGCCACCGACGATATTCTGCTGTTTGGCCTGATCGCTCGGCACAAGGCGCAGGGACAGTTCAAGGTGGTCGGCGACTACCTGTCCTACGATCCCTACGGCATCATGTTCCGCAAGGGAGAGCCGCAGCTCGCCGCGCTGGTGGATCGCACCTTCCGCAGGCTCGGCTCGGGCCGCGATCTGATTCCGCTCTACAACAAGTGGTTCGTGTCGCGGCTGCCGACCGGCGAGAAGCTGGGCGTGGCGATTTCGCCGCAGCTCGAGGAAGCCTTCAAGTCGATGGACGATTCACCGGGCGGAAGCAATTAGAGTTAATGTTAGGAATCTTGGCCGACGCATGGCCACTATTCCCAGCCGCGGGGGGTGAAGGAATCTTCTCGATTCTCATGTCCGGCGGCAATTTCATTCTGCCGTGGACCGAGGCGCGGCAAGTTGATTTCGTGATGCATATCACGCCTGATCGAACCTTCGGCCCCTCTCGGCCGACTGCCATTGTGCACTCTCATTTGTGAACCAGATGAGGTTGACTGTCGTGCCTGATGGCGCGATGGACGTTGAAATTTGCGGGATTTTGCGGGGTTTCTGCCTCCGCCTGCAACGCCGATACGCTTGTTCCACGTCGAGATTCACGGATCAACAAATACACATGAGCGCGTTCTATCGAGAGAAGGTTCTTTCCGTTCGCCATTGGACCGATACGCTTTTCAGCTTTCGTGCCACCCGCGATTCAGGTTTCCGTTTTCAGAACGGGCAGTTTGCCATGATCGGCCTCGAGGTCGAAGGCCGGCCGCTGTTGCGCGCCTACAGCATGGCGAGCGCCAACCACGAGGAAGAGCTCGAGTTCTTCTCGATCAAGGTGGCGGATGGCCCGCTGACATCGAAGCTGCAGAAGATACGCGAGGGCGACACCATCCTGGTCGGCCGCAAGGCTACCGGCACGCTGGTGACCGACAATCTGCTGCCCGGCAATCGGCTGCTGCTGCTCTCGACCGGGACGGGCCTTGCGCCGTTTGCGAGCCTGATCAAGGATCCCGACGTCTACGAGCGCTTCGAGAGCATCGTGCTGGTGCACGGCTGCCGCCAGGTGTCCGAGCTTGCCTATGGCGAGGAACTGGTCGCCGGGCTCCGTGACGACGATCTGTTCGGTCCGCTGCTGCAGGAGAAGCTGCTCTATTATCCGACCGTCACGCGCGAGCCGTTCCGTAATCGCGGCCGCATCACCGATCTCATCACCTCGAACCAGCTGTTCGACGATTTGCATCAGGGCCCGCTCGACATCGGCACCGACCGCATCATGATGTGCGGCAGTCCGGCGATGCTCGAAGATCTGAAGCAACTGTTCGAGACGCGGGGTTTCGCCGAAGGCGCCAACCACAAGCCCGGCCACTTCGTGATCGAGAAGGCCTTCGTGGAACGCTGACCATTGTCGTCCCCGACAAGCGCGCGTCGAGCACTAGCCTGCCTTCTTCCTCGGCTGCTATAATTTCCCAACGCCGCGCGCATACGACGCGGCAAGGGAGGAAGCCGTGTCCGCATCCGGCGCCGCAGGCCCGCGCAAGACTGCGTTCGTCCTTGCCGGCGGTGGCAGCTTTGGCGCGATTCAGGTCGGCATGCTGCAATCGCTGGCCGCGCACGGCATCGCCGCCGACATGGTGGTCGGCTCCAGCGTCGGCGCGCTGAACGGCGCCTTCTATGCCGGCGATCCCACCGTGAAAGGCATGGCGCGGCTGTCCGAGATCTGGCGCGGGCTGAAGCGGCAGGACGTGTTCCCGCTCACCGCGCGCTCGGTGCTTGCCTTCCTGTGGCGGCGCGACTTTCTCATCCCGCAGGATGGCGTCCGCAAGCTCATCGAGGACCACATTCCCTTTCGAAGGCTGGAACAGGCGCAGCTGCCGGTACATATCGTCACCACCGACATCATCACCGGCGACAGTGTGGTGCTCTCGGAAGGTTCCACTTCCAATGCAATCGTCGCCTCGACCGCCATCCCCGGTGCCTTCTCCCCCGTCCGCTACCACGACTATTTCCTGGCGGACGGCGCCATCTCCAGCAACACGCCGGTTGCCGTCGCCGTCGCCAAGGGTGCGCGCCGTCTGATCGTGCTGCCGACCGGACATGCCTGCGCCAACGATGCACCGCCGGTCGGCGCAGTCGCCAATGCGCTGCATGCGCTGATGCTTCTGATCGCCCGCCAGCTCGTCAACGAGCTGGAAAATCTCGGTCCCGACGTCGAATATTACTTGGTGCCGCCGCTGTGCCCGCTGGTCGGCTCCCCCTACGACTTCTCGCAAACGGCTGGCCATATCGATCGCGCGATGCGCTCGACCGATGCGTGGCTGGCGCAGAACGGCCTTCAGAGGCAGGAAATCCCGCATGAGCTGCGGCCTCACGACCACTAGGCCGTCATGACCGCTTCGTTGCACTGCAAAACGGGCGCGTTCCCTGTTGCCGTACGCGAGCGGATTGATTTTCCGCAGAAGGAAACGATAGCCTCGCTGCCTACGTATCGTCGTTGTCATATCCGTAATCCCGGGAGCCGGATACCATGTCCGGCGGATAGGACGCCGAATCGAAACGGCGGCCAGGCAAAACCCGGCAGAATGCCCGAGGATCACATGGAAACGCTGCTGCTCCCGTTCTCGCCACGCTTCATCGTCCTGACGATCTGCGCCGTGGTGTCGGCGCTGCTGGTCGCCGAAGTGATCTTCGATCCCGAATGGTTCGACTTCCTGCTGATTCCGATCCTGCTGTTCGGCGGCCTCACAGTGCTCGGCATCCGCGATATCATGCAGAAGGGACATGCGGTGCTGCGCAACTATCCGATCTCGGCGCATATCCGCTTCCTGCTCGAGGAGATCCGCCCGGAGATGCGGCAGTATTTCTTCGAGAGCGAGAAGGACGGCATGCCGTTCTCGCGCGACACCCGCGCCGTCGTCTACCAGCGCGCCAAGATGCAGCTCGACAAGCGCCCGTTCGGCACCCAGGAAGACGTCTATCGCGAGGGCTATGAATGGATGCACCATTCGGTGGCGCCGAAGGTTTCGGCAGGCGAGAAATTCCGCATCACCGTCGGCGGGCCGGATTGCGCCAAGCCGTATTCCGCCTCGGTGTTCAACATCTCCGCCATGAGCTTCGGCGCGCTGAGCCCCAATGCCGTGCGTGCGCTCAATGCCGGCGCGAAGCGGGGCGGCTTTGCGCATGATACCGGCGAGGGTGGCGTCAGCCCCTATCACCGCGAGAATGGTGGTGACATCATCTGGGAAGTCGGTTCAGGCTATTTCGGCTGCCGCAACCGCGACGGCACCTTCAATCCGGAACTGTTTGCCAAGATCGCCGGCGAGGACCAGATCAAGATGGTCGAGCTCAAGATCAGCCAGGGCGCCAAGCCCGGCCATGGCGGCGTGCTGCCGGCGGCAAAGGTCTCGGAAGAGATCTCGAAAATCCGCGGCGTGCCGATGGGGGAGGACTGCATCTCGCCTGCCTGGCACCGCGCGTTCTCCACGCCGCTGGAGATGATGCAGTTCGTCGCCAACATGCGCAAGCTTTCCGGCGGCAAGCCGGCCGGCTTCAAGATGTGCATCGGCCATCCCTGGGAATTTCTTGCGATCTGCAAGGCGATGCAGGAAAGCGGCATCTATCCCGATTTCATCGTGATCGACGGCAATGAGGGCGGCACCGGCGCAGCCCCGCTCGAATTCATGGACCATCTCGGCATGCCGATGCGCGAAGGCGTCAACTTCGTCCACAACGCGCTGGTCGGCATCAACGCACGCGACAGGATCAGGATCGGCGCGAGCGGCAAGATCGCGACCGCCTTCGACATGGCGCGCGCCATGGCGATCGGCGCCGACTGGTGCAATTCCGCGCGCGGTTTCATGTTCGCGCTGGGCTGTATCCAGTCGCTGAGCTGCCACACCGACCGTTGCCCGACCGGCGTCACGTCGCAGGATCCGATCCGCAACCGCGCTCTCGTCGTGCCGCACAAGACCGATCGCGTCCACAATTATCACCACGCGACGCTGCACGCGCTCGCCGAGTTGCTCGCGGCGGCCGGCCTCGAACATCCGCGCGATCTGCGCCCGATTCACTTCTCGCAGCGCACCTCGACCACGGAAGTCTGGTCCTTCGCGAAGCTCTATCCGGCGCTGCGCCCCGGTGAGCTGCTCGACGGCACCGACGATCCGCGCTTCCGCGACGCCTGGGCAATGGCGCGGCCGGATACGTTCCAGGCGGTGGGGTAGGCTCCACGGTTCGTCCCGGCGGGTTGCCCGTTGTGACGTGGAAGTTTTTGATCTACCGTCTTGAGACGGGGATCCCGCAGCCTCCCCGTCAAGTGGGTGACCCCATGCAAGCGCTGCTCGCTTTCGTTTGGAGCGAGCGCCATGGACGGACACCTGCTACTTCTTTTCATCTCCGCGACATTTCTCGGTGGCTTTGTCAGCGGCTTCTCCGGATTTGCGATGGGTATCGTCGTATCCGGTGTTTGGCTGCATATCATCACGCCGGTTCAAACCGCTGCCCTGATCGCCGGTTACGGCCTGCTCACGCAGGGGTATGGCATTGCGAAGCTGCGTCACGAATGGAACTGGCAAAGCATTTGGCCGCTCATGCTCGGCACCGCGGTTGGCATACCGATCGGCGTGATGCTGCTGACCCATGTCGATCCGGCCTCCGCGCGTCTGGGCGTCGGCATGTTGCTGGTCCTGTATGCGACCTACGGTCTGGCGCGTCCACCGATCAAGCCACTGAAGATCGGCGCGCCGGCCGACATTGGCATCGGGATTTGCAACGGACTGGTCGGAGGGCTTACCGGGCTGGGCGGCATCATCTCGACCATCTCCTGCCAGTTGCGCGGGTGGCCGAAGGACAGGCAGCGCGCGGTGTTTCAACCCGTGCTGTTTGCGGCCTTTGTCGTCATCGCGATCTCCCAGCTCGTCGCCGGGTCATACACGGCTGAAACGGTCAAGCTATACGGCATCGGCCTGCCGTTCATGATTGGGGGGATCTGGATCGGCTTCAAGCTCTACGGAACGATCGACGACGAGACCTTCCGCAAGACCGTGCTGGTGCTGGTGCTCCTTGCGGCCGCGTCGCTGGTCGTGTCGGGCGCAAGCATATTCATGCGTTGACAAGGCCGCTTCGTCGGCCTTATTTAGGCGCATGGGGAAGTGCGATCTCCCCACGAGGCGACATGCCCAAGAATCGCGTCCGCTTTTTCCAAGGACGCAGCATGTCTTACACCACCATCTCTTGCGAAAAACTCTCCCGTCTCATTGGCACCGCCAAGGCGCCCACCTTGATCGACGTACGCGTCGACGAGGACTTTGCCGCCGACCCGCGCCTGATCCCCGGCGCAATGCGGCGCTCCTATCGTGATCTGCACGACTGGGCCCCGCAGCTTACCGGCCACTCCGTGGTCGTCATCTGCCAAAAGGGGAAAAAGCTCAGCGAAGGGGCCGCAGCCTGGCTGCGCGACGGCGGCGTTGCGGCCGAGTCGCTCGAAGAGGGCCACCTCGGCTGGGTCGAGTCTCAGCGGCCCGCCATTCCCGCCGACAGGATTCCCAAGCGGGACGGCCGCGGCCGCACGGTGTGGGTGACGCGCGAACGGCCCAAGATCGACCGCATCGCCTGCCCATGGCTGATCCGGCGCTTCATCGATCCGGCGGCTGTCTTCCTCTATGTGAAGTCTTCGGAAGTGGAGGCGGTGGGCGACCGCTTCGAGGCGACGCCCTTCGACATCGAGAACGTGTTCTGGAGCCATCGCGGCGACCTCTGCACCTTCGACGTCATGGTCAAGGAGTTCGGCCTGTCCAGCCCGCCACTGGAACGGCTGGCGACGATGGTTCGCGCAGCCGATACCGCCCGTCTTGACCTCGCGCCGGAAGGGCCGGGCCTGCTTGCCGCCTCGCTCGGTCTTTCGCGGATGTTCGACGACGACCTCGAACAGCTCAACGCCGGCATGCTGCTCTATGATGCGTTCTACCGATGATGCCGGGATGCGACCGGCGAGACCCACAACTGGCCGACCAACAAGGTGAAGTCATGAGCGAGACGACGCTTCCCGAGCGCGGCCGCATGGCGGAGCTGGCGCGCTATTTCCTGCGCCTCGGCTTTCTCGGCTTCGGCGGCCCGATTGCGCTGGTCGGCCAGATGGAGCGCGAGCTCGTCAACGACAGGAAATGGCTCAGCAAGGACGAAATGCGGGAATCGATCGCGATCTGCCAGTCGCTGCCGGGGCCGCTCGCCATCCAGGTCGGCATCTATGTCGGCTGGCTGCGCGGCGGCTTCTGGGGCGCCTGGCTCGGCGGCTGGTGCTTCATCCTGCCGAACTTCGTCATCGTCGCCGCGCTCGGCGCGCTCTATGTCCATCTCGGCGATCTGCAGCCGGTGACCGCGATCTTCTACGGCGTCAGCCCCGCCGTGATCGCGCTGATCCTGCATTCCTGCTATCGCCTGGCGAAGCTCGGCATGGAGGATTGGCTGCAATGGGCGATCGCGGCCGTCTGCATGACGGTGACCATCGTCGTGCAGGCCGAAGTGGCGCTGCTCTTCATCGGCGCAGGGATCGTCGGCATCGTCTACTACGGCAACTTCGCCAACCGGCCGCCGGTCGCGCTGTCGATCGCGGTGATCCCGGCGGCGACGCCTGGGATAGCGCCGGTTGCGACAAGCTCGACGCTGGGGAAGCTTCTGCTGTTCTTCCTCAAGGCGGGCTCGCTGACCTTCGGCAGCGGGCTCGTCATCGTGCCTTTCCTCGAGCAGGGCCTCGTGCAGCAATATGGCTGGCTCAACGAGCGCGAATTCCTGGTGGCGGTCGCCATCGGCATGATCAGCCCGGGGCCGGTGGTGATCACCGCGACCTTTGTCGGCTATCTCGTCGCCGGCTTCTGGGGCTCGCTGGTCTCCACCGTCGGCATATTCCTGCCGTCATTCCTGTTCGTGCTGATCGTAGCGCCGCTCCTGGTGCGACATCGCACCAATGCGAATGTGCAGGGCTTTGTGAAGGGTGCCTATGGCGCGGCGATCGGCACGATACTGGGCGCCTGCTTCCTGCTCGGCAAGATCGCGATCGGCGACTGGCTGACCGCACTCGTCGCCGTCGTTGCACTCGCCGTGCTGTTCCGCTGGAAGGTCTCCAATCCGCTACTGATCGCGGCTACCGCCGTGGTGGGACTGATCGCCTATCCGATCCTGCAGCCGGCATGGGTGATGAGCGGGCTCAAATGACGTAGCTCAAAACTCGCCGTGCAGGCGGCTGGAGAAGATGTGAACCGGGCCACGATCCGCGTTGTAGGCGGGGTTGGTGATGAACTGGTAGTCCGCCGTCAGCGTGATCGCCTTGGTCAGCGCATAGGCGTAGTAGGTCTCCAGGACGCGCTCGCGGCGATAGTTGAGCGCGCCATCGCCGATCAGCGGGCCGAGGCCGCCCGCGGCGAGGAAGTCGCGATGGTCGCGCGACAACCCGTTGCTGGCGCCGCCGATGCCGATCACGTCGTCGGGACGTCCCCACTTCGTGCCCTTGATCGAGGCGCCGATCGCAAGCGAGGAATCGATGTCGGTGAAGGCCATGATCTCGTTCCTGCCGTCATTCCAGCTCCAGCGGCCGAACACGCCGAAATCGTCGGCAAGCGCCTGCTCGAGATTGATGGCGTAACCGTATTTGATGCGGCCCCTGCGGGTCTGCGCGATGTCGAGATTGAGCGCCGGATTATTGAGCGTTTCGCGATAGCTGCCGGAATAATCGCTGTTCAGGAAGGCGAGGGTTCTGAGCTTGCCCGGCTGCGAGAACAAGGTGTAGCGCGTTTCGAGTTCGGCGACGTATTCGCCGCGCCGAGGCACGTTCATGTCGAAGCTGTTCGCGTTCGACGTCGCGTCCATCAGGAAGTAGCCGGCACGCAGCGCCCATTGCTTCTGATTCAGCTCGGCACTCACGCCATAGCCCAGTCCGAGCTTGTCGGCGGCGTAGTCGAAGGCGCCGGAGGACCATAGCGACCAGTTCATGAAATCCTTGCGCGGATCGCGCGCATAGGAATTGCCGTCGAACACGTCGACGACCGAGAACTTTCCGGCCTGTATCGTCAGGCGCGAGACGTCCACCTTGCCGGCAAGCTGCAACTGCCCGCTCGCCAGTTCCTCCTGCTCTCCGCCAAAGCCGAAGGTCTGGCGCAGGAACAGCCGCGAGGTGTTGTAATGCGGATAGGGAAAGTTCGATTTCTGCGCTTCACCGTTGGAGAAGCCACCCAGGCCGACCGTGTTGTTCAGTCCGAACCCCTGCAACAGCTCGGGATTGTAGTAGATCTCGCCGCCCTCCCAGAGCCGCGCATTGAGAAAGAGGCTGTTGCTCCAGGTTTGCTGCAGTTGCGGGGCCGGTGTCAGGCTGTTCGGGCCGCTATAGGGCGCGCGGAAGGCAGGGTAGCCCTGCGGCAGAAACGTGGTCTGACCATGGATTTCCCAGCGCTGTGATTCGGGGTCGGTGATGTCGGTGTTCGGCTTCCAGCCGGGCGAGCCCGGAAGATCGATCTTGCGGTTGAGGCCGAGCCGAAGCATCTGCAGGTCGAGAGCAGAAGTGGTGTACTGCGTGCCCGACTGGAAGCTTTCATTGGCGCGCTCGAACTTGCTGTAGAGATATTCGAGCCGCACTGTCCAATGCGGCGCAAAGGCGTATTCGATGCCGGCTCCGGCGGTCCAGCCGAGGCGCACGCCGAGATGTTTCTCGGGCAGGGCGTCCACCGGCATGTGGGTGAAGCGCTCGCCCATGAAGGCCAGGCCGCCGGTCGCATAGAGCAACCAGTGGCTGGAGGCGTAGCCGATGCGGCCGCGCGCGGTGCCGATATAGTCCCAGTCTTCGATGAAGTCGGTGCGGGGTGTCGAGATCAACGCGATCTGCGAATTCGAGTGGAGAGAGTTCGGAAACGTCAGGTCGCCTTCGACACCGAACAGCAAGCCCGACGCCAGCCGCCAGTTGTAGCCGGCCTGCAGGCCACCGATCATGCCGCCGAACGTTCCCGATACTGCGGTGGGCGGGGGGTCCCGCAGCACCGCGCTGGAAGCGCCATGGCTGTAGCCGACATGTGCGCCGATATAGAAGCCGCTCCAGTCGAAGGCCGGCTGCAGATAGGGCGCCTTCACCGGCAGCTTGAGATCGGCCGCATGCGCCGTAGCGCCGAGCGTCAGCGCGCCGAGCGCGGCGCCTGCGATCAAACAAGCCCGGGTTATCTTGACGCGACTCATGCTGCGAACGCCCCCGCGATTCCACGCCATCACTGCAGATTTGCCGGTGCGCCGCCACCACGGACTGCGCCTCCGCTTCGTTCGTCTTGATGGCTGTGGCCAATTCGCCGCGCGCCGAAAGCCATATTGATGGAAGGCCCCGTTCATTCCCCAACCCCGAAGTTATTCCGCCTTTATTGCAAATAATTCGCAATAGCAATTAGTGCAAAAGGTCGCAGGCTATCGTTGGCAGGCGGTCGTGACGGTTGTGCAACAGGGCTTTTGGCTGGTTCTGGAAACAGTTGACCCGCCCGGGGGGACGGCCGGGCGGGTCGGGTACGACACGGGGTGGATGAGGCGCCCGTGCCGGACGCAGCTCCACTGTTCTGTCGATCTCTTAGAAGTTGCAGACGCGAACGCTGTACATGTACTGGCCGAACGCATTGTAGCGGGGGGCCCAGCCGCAGCGGCGATAGCCGGTGTAGTAGACGCCACCGTTGTTGGCGGCGACCGCGGAAGAGACGATCGCGGCGGTGGCGAGGCCGGCACCGACGCCCCAGGCCCAGTTGTTGATCGGATAGGCTTCCGCCTTGGTGGTGGTGGCAGCAAACGAGCCCGCAACGGCGAGGGTGGCGAGCGCGAGAGCGGCAATCTTGGTCTTGATCGACATGAGTGACTCCATCCTGTTTTAGGAGCGGCACCGGTGTGGTCCGCATGCCCGTTGGACGGAGCCATTTCCAAAGCGGTTCGATTCGTCCCAGGGGAGTCCGGGCGAATGGGAAAAAGATAGTTAATACAGTCGGATAGACTATTTCCCGGGCGTGGCGGCCAGCCGCTTCACGTCGAAGTTATCGACATCCTGCAGCAGCTCGCAGAAAGCCCGGGCGCCATGGTCGAGCAGCCGCTCGCCCTTTTCCGCCGAAGCCTGCCGCGCATCGCCGACCGCGCCGGCAGGATTGAGATCCTGGGCCTGCCAGGCAAAGGGCGCCGGCCGCTGCGTGGAGAGCCAGCGGAATTGCTTTTCCATCGTCGCTCCCGACGAGGGAAAATCCGCGATCGCCTGTTTCCTTACGGCTTGCGGATAGCGCGCCAGCATGATCGATGTCTCCACCGCGCCGCCATGAATGCCGTGGCGCAATTCCTCCGGCGAGAACAGCCCCTCCGGTGTGCCGAAGCGAAACCAGCTGGTGGTCACCGCGAGCATCCGGTGTTGTGCGCGCAAATCCTGCGCCACCAGCATCATCGCAGCGCTGTTGCCGCCATGGCTCGTCACCATCACCAGCTTTTTCACGCCCCGCCGTGCGACGCTTTCCCCCAGCGCCATCCACTGCCGCAGCGCCTCCACGGTCGACAGCGTTTGCGTGCCCGGATAGTCGGTGTGCTCGGTGGAAATCCCGATACGCTGCATCGGCAGGAAGGTGACGGGCAGCGCCGGGGGGAGCGATTGCTCCACCTTCGCCAGATAAGCCTCGCCGATCATGACATCGGTCTCAAGCGGCAAATGCGGGCCGTGCTGCTCGGTTGCCGCCAGCGGCAGAACTGCAATCCATCGCGCCGCTTCCGCGCCTGAAACCGCCGGCCAGTCAATCGCGTTCCAGTCGCGGGGCGGGACTTTCACCATTATTCCAAGCGTTTCTTTCAGAGGATTTGCAGGGTAGCTTGTTGCGTCTTTCACGGGTGCTTTCGCAACCGTCGAATCCCATCATGGGGCAAAATGTCAGACGGAGTCCAACGATGAACCCGGCCTTTTTGCCGCGAGCGTTAACCGCCGCCTTTGCAACTCTGCTGGCGGCCATGACGCCCGTGAGCGGCGAGACGCTGGACAAGATCTCGTTCGGAACCAATTGGGTGGCCGAGGCCGAGCATGGCGGCTTCTACCAGGCGGTCGCCGACGGCACCTACAAGAAATACGGTCTCGACGTCACCATCGTTCCCGGCGGGCCCAACGAGAACAACCGCATGCTCTTGATCGCGGGCAAGATCGATTTCTTCATGGCCGCGAACACGCTGCAGTCCTTCGATGCGGTCGCCAACAACGTGCCCGTGATCGCGGTGGCCGCGATATTCCAGAAGGATCCGCAGGTCTTCGTCACCCATCCCGAATTCAAGGTGACCAGGCTGGAAGACCTGAAGCCGCTGACGCTGTTCGTCTCCAAGGAAGGCATCGCCAGCTATTTCCAATGGCTGAAGCAGGAATACGGCTTCAACGAGCGCATGGTGCGGCCCTACACCTTCAATTCGCAGCCCTTCCTCGCCAACAAGCAGAGCGCGATGCAGGGCTATGTCACGTCCGAACCCTTCGCCATCGAGAAGGTGACCGGCAAGAAGCCGGGCGTTACCTTGCTGGCTGATTACGGCTTCAACACCTATTCGACGCTGATCGAGACTCGGATCGAACTCGTCGACAAGAAGCCCGATCTCGTGCAGCGCTTCGTCGATGCTTCCATCATCGGCTGGTACAACTATCTCTACGGCGACAACGCCGCCGGCAATGCTGCGATCAAGAAGCTCAACCCGGAAATGACCGATGAATTGCTCGCCTACTCCGTCGCCAAGATGAAGGAACACGGCATCGTCGATTCCGGCGATACGCTGAAGGACGGCATCGGCGCCATGTCGGACTCCCGCGTGGCGAGTTTCTTCGACAAGATGGTGCGATCGGGCGTCGTCAAGCGCGACGTCGATTTCCGCAAGGCCTACACGCTGCGCTTCGTCAACAAGGCGGTCGGACTCGATCTGCGTCCGAAGAACTGACGCGAGATGAACGACGAGGCGATGAATTCGGCTTCCGGGATTGGCATGAGCGGCCTTGCGGTACGGCTGCGCGGTGTCACCAAGACCTATGACAATGGCCTGGCCGCGCTCGGGCCGCTCGATCTCGACGTCAGGCGCGGCGAGTTCGTCTCGCTGCTCGGCCCTTCCGGCTGTGGCAAGTCCACGGCGCTGCGACTGATCGCGGGGCTCGCGGCGCAAACCGCAGGGACGGTCGATGTCACCAGCGGCGCCGCTGGAGCCGGCGGGCGCCACGCGATCGGCTTCGTGTTCCAGGAGCCGACCCTGATGCCGTGGGCCGATGTGGCTGCCAATGTCCGGCTGCCGCTGAAGCTCGCGGACATGCCCGCGGCGGAAGCCGAAGATCGCGTCAGGGCAGCGCTGACTCAGGTGGGGCTCGCCGAATTCGCCGGAAGCTATCCGCGCGAATTGTCCGGCGGCATGAAGATGCGGGTCTCGCTGGCGCGCGCGCTGGTGACGGATCCCGAGATATTGCTGATGGACGAGCCGTTCGCAGCGCTGGACGAGATCACGCGCTTTCGCCTCAACAACGATCTGCTCGCGCTATGGCGCAAGCTGCGCAAGACCATCATCTTCGTCACCCACTCGGTTTTCGAGTCCGTCTATCTCTCCCAGCGCGTCATCGTGATGAGCGCACGGCCGGGACGGATCGCGGCCGAGTTCCGTATCGTTGCACCGGAGCCACGCACGGAGGAATTCCGCACCTCCGCCGACTATGCCGGCCTCTGTCGTCAGGTTTCCGCCGCGCTTGCGCCCGCCTATGAAGGAACGCGCGCATGAGCAACGACGTGGCGACGCCGGCGGCAAGGAGTGGGCAGGGTTCCCCGGGACGTATCCTGCTGCCCATCATCGTGCTCGCGATCGGGCTCGCTGCGTGGGAACTCATGGTCCGACTCAACGACATTCAGCCCTATGTCCTGCCGGCGCCGTGGCTGATCCTGCGGACCCTGGTGAACGATTGGGGCGTATTGTCGGAATCCCTGCTGGTCACGCTGCTGACCACGCTGGAAGGTTTCGTCTGCGCCGCAGTCGGCGGCATCGCGCTGGCGCTGTTGTTCAACCAGTCGCGCTGGCTGGAATATACGCTGTTTCCCTATGCGATCATCCTGCAGGTCACGCCCGTGATCGCGATCGCGCCGCTGCTCCTGATCTATCTGCCGCAGCAGACTGCGGTGGTCGTCTGCGCCTGGATCGTCGCGTTCTTCCCGGTGTTGTCGAACACCTCGCTCGGGTTGAAATCGGTCGATCGCAACCTCGCCGGCCTGTTCCAGCTCTATCGCGCCTCGCCCATTCAGACGCTGCGTTACCTGAAACTGCCGGCGGCCCTGCCCTATATCCTGGGCGGGCTGCGCATCGCCGGCGGCTTGTCGCTGATCGGCGCCGTGGTTGCCGAAATCGCCGCTGGCTCGGCGGGCGCGGGCTCGGGGCTCGCCTATCGCATCGCGGAATCCGGATATCGCCTGAACATACCCCGTATGTTCGCGGCGCTGCTTTTGCTGTCGGCTGCCGGGATTGTCATCTATGCCCTGCTGGCGCTAGTTTCGCACCTCGTTTTGCGGCGCTGGCACGAAAGTGCGCTTGGAAAGGAAAGCTGATGGCGGCAATTTCGTCCGAAAAGGTCGACCTGCTGATCTATGGGCCGATCAGGCCGATCCTGGAGAACGGCTTTCCCGACCAGTTCACCGTGCATCGCGCCGAAACCCGCGAAGATGTAGACAAGCTCTCTCCTGCGGTGAAGGAAAAGCTGCGAGGCATGGCCGTGACCTATCACACCATGCATACCGGCAAGGATGTGCAATCGCAGTTTCCCAAGCTCGAGATGATCGCGAGCTTCGGCGTCGGCTATGACCATATCGATTGCACGAATGCGCGCGAGCACAGCGTCGTCGTCACCAACACGCCCGACGTGCTCACCGAGGAAGTCGCCGACGTCGCGATGGGGCTCCTGATCGCGACGCTGCGCGAATTCGTCAAGGCCGACAGATATCTGCGCTCCGGCCTGTGGCAGACCCAGAATTATCCGCTCAGCGTCGGCTCGCTGCGCGACCGCAAGGTCGGTTTCGTCGGCATGGGCCGTATCGGGCAGGCGATCGCCCGCCGCCTCGACGCCTCGCGCGTGCCCGTGGTCTATCACTCGCGCAAGCCCGCGGCGGGCGTGTCCTACCAGCATTATCCGGACCTGATCGAGATGGCGAAGGCCGTCGATACGCTGATGATCATCGTTCCCGGCGGCGCATCGACATCGAAGATCGTCAATGCCGAGGTGCTGAAGGCGCTCGGTCCGCGCGGCGTGCTCATCAATGTGGCACGCGGTTCCGTCGTCGACGAGCCCGCGCTGGTGGCTGCCCTGAAATCCGGCACGATCCTCGCCGCCGGTCTCGACGTGTTCGCCAACGAGCCGGCCGTGCCGGATGAACTGAAGTCCATGCAAAACGTCGTGTTGCTGCCACATATTGGCTCCGCTTCCGTGGTAACGCGTAACGCCATGGATCAGCTCGTGGTCGACAATCTCAAGAACTGGTTCGCCGGCAAGGCGCCGCTGACGCCGGTGGCGGAAACCCCGGTGAAGGGCCGCTGATGGCTTTGCGTCGAGCCGGCATCGTGTGTCTCGCATGGCTGGCGCTCGCGCCGCCGGCGCTGGCGCAGCAGCAACAGGATATGCTGCGCAAGGAGATGGTCGGCCAGTGGGAGCTTTCCACCACCGAGCGCAGCAAGACCTGCGTGGTGACCATGAAGAACGAAGGGGCGCCGCAAGGGCTCAAGCTCGAGCTTGAGCCGGGATGCGCGGCCGCACTTCCCTTCACCCAGGACATCAAGGCCTGGAGCGTCAAGGGCCTCGACATCGTCCGGCTGCAGGATGCGAGCGGCCAGCCGGTGATCGATTTCACCGAAGTCGAGAGCGGGATCTTCGAGGGCCTGCGCCAGGGCGAGGGCGTCTACATCCTGCAAAATCTCGCGGCAGCCCGCTCGCTCGCCAAATCAATGGACCAGATGATCGGCGACTGGCAGATGGTGCGCGGCAATGGCCGGCCGATCTGCGGCCTGACGCTCACCAATACGGAAACAACCGGCGACAATTTCCAGGTCTTCGTCAAGCCGAAATGCGATCCCGCTGTTGCCGCCTTCGGGCCGGTGCAATGGCGGCTCGAGCGCGGCCAGATGATCCTGATGTCGAAGGCGGGCGAGACCTGGCAGTTCGAGGCCGACGACAACGCGCAATGGCGCCGCGTGCCCGACACGGCCGACGGCCTGATCATGCTGCGCGGGCAGTAGCGGATCGGATATTGCTGCCCCCTGCAGTGATCGATTGCTGCGCGCCGCACGGCGGACATCGCAACGGCATTGCAGAGCAGCCGCGCAGAAAAAGGCGCGATGTCCCCCTTCCGCCTGCACGCAAGCCTGATGTAGCGTTTCCCCAAAGCCGCCGGCGGGAGGTGCCGAATCCCCATTGTTGCAATGGCGGCAAAGGTGGGTGCCATCGGCGCGCCTCCACGAAAGGGGGATCGCGCCCATGCCCAAGCTCTACGAAGCTCTCGCCGAAGCGTTCCGTGCGGAGGAAGTCGATACGCAGTTCGTCCTGATGGGCGACGGCAACATGCACTGGTCGACCACCTTTGCCAAATTGCCCGGTGTCCACACCGTCCATGTCAGGCATGAGCACGTGACCGTTGCGGCAGCGACCGCCTACAATATTGCCACCAACAAGGTTGCCGTGGCTTCCGTCACCTGCGGCCCCGGCCTGACCCAGCTGATGACGGCGCTGCCGGCCGCGGTGCGCGCCCGCCTGCCGATGGTGGTGTTCGCCGGCGAGCCGCCGATCAACGCCAAATTCTACAACCAGAATATCGACCAGGCGCCGCTGGTGACGGCGACCGGCGCGCATTACATCGCCGCCCACAGCGTGCCGCGCATGATGGATTATGTGCGCGAGGCCTTCCACATCGCCAAATACGAGCGGAAGCCGGCGGTACTGGGCATTCCCTACGACCTGCAGAAGGTCGAGTACATGGCCAACCAGCCCTACGAGACTTCAGCTATCTATCAGCCCAGGGTCGGCCGCATGCACCCCGATCCCGCGATCGTCGCCGAGGCCGTCGAGCGGCTGGCCGCGGCCAAGCGTCCGATCATTCTCGGTGGCCGCGGCGTGCTGTGGTCCGGCGCGCGCGATGCGGCGATCAGGCTCGCCGATCGCTGCGGCGCGCTGCTCTCCAACACGCTGCCCGCGCGCGGCCTGTTCCACGACCATCCGTTCGGGCTCGGCATCGCCGGCAGCTACTTCTCGTCATTGGGCAGGGAGATATACGAGTCAGCCGACGTCGTGCTCGCGGTCGGCACCAGCCTGTCCTACTACGTCGGCGGCGGGGCCTTCTGGCCAAAGGCCTTCAAGATCCAGCTCGATGACGCCCCACGCGGTCTGCGCGATGGACAGAAGGCCGCCGACCTCTACGTCAAGTCGGACGCGCTTGCCGGCATCGAGGCCATTCTTGCTGGCCTCGACAATAAGCTCGGCGCAGGCAAACCGACGGCTGCGTCGATCCGCAGCAAGGAGCTCGCGCATCGCATCGCGACCGAGCCTGCGGACTCCGTGGCCTTCGACATCGAGCCCGGCGTGCTTGATCCGCGCGAGGCGATCCGGGCCATCGATGCGGTCGTCCCGAAGGACTGGGACATCGTCGTCGGCGGCGGCCATCAGGCCTATTTCAATGCGCAGATGCGTGGGCGGCCGGCGGAGCGCTACACGACGGTCCGTGAATTCGGTGCGGTCGGCAACGGCCTGTCCTATGCGCTTGGCGTTGCGGCGGCGCGCCGGCAGGGCCGCGGGGGCAAGGTCGTGCTGTTCGAAGGCGACGGCGGGCTCCTGTTCCATATCCAGGAGCTCGAGACGCTGAAGCGTCAGGGTTATCGCATCCTGATCTGCGCGATGAACGACGGCGGGTACGGATCGGAGTTCCACAAGCTGCGTGCCGACGGCCTCGACGACAGCCTGGCGGTATTCGGCCGGCCCGCGCTCGAAAAGATCGCGCAGGGATTCGGCCTGCGCGGCCACGAGATTCGCGACGTGTCGGTCATCCCGAAGCTGTTCGCCGACTTCGCCGCGCGGGGCGAAAGCGAAATCTGGAACATCCAGATCTCCGACCGGGTGACGGCGCCGGTGATGCGCCAGACCATCAAGCGCGGCCACGGCAATATGTGAGGATGTCGGCAGCGCACGTCAGCTCGCATACTGCGCGACGCCGCCGCCGAACGACCAGTTCTCCTTCGGGACCTCGACGAGATTGATCACCACGTCTTCGCGGCGGACGTTTAGCTGCTCATGCAGATCGTCGGCGATGCGCTTGAAGAAAGCTCTCTTCATCTCGACGGTACGGCCTGCATTCAGCGTGATCTGGATCAGGATGATTTCACTGGTGTAGCTGTTGCCGAGATAGCTGTCGGCGATGTTCAGCTCGTCGGCATCATGCTCGGTGATGACCTGGAATTTGTCGTCGGCGGGGACGTTGATCATCTCTCGCATCGCGTTGTAGACGATTTCGCCGGCTTGTTTGCGGAATGCAGCGGGCTTTCCCTTGATGAGGTCGATGCGGACGAGCGGCATGTGCTTCTCCCGGTTGAAGGCGGTGGTTAAACCGGAGAGCTAGTGCGGCCACCTGACGATCAAAGACCGGCGCCAGCGATATCAGAGATAACGCAATGTTATCACACGCGACGGAGTGCTACGGCGGCAGCCCGGCATTGTGCAACGCCTCGATCACACGTTCGCGCGAGGCCTGCGGCAGCGGTGGCAATCCGTTCGTGACCTTCGCGAGCGTCAGGTCGGGATAGCCGTCCTGCAGGCGGCGGACGCTGGCGGAGGCTTCGTCCCGCGCGCCGTCGAACATGTAGGCAGCGCACAATGTCCGGTGCATCCAGGCAAGCTGCGGATGTTCGGCCGCCGCGCGCGCCTGCCACTGCGCGGCTTCGCGAAAGCGGCCGGCGATGAAGTGGGCCACGCCGATGCCGTAGAGATTGTTGAACGCCAGCGCATCGGTCGGCGCCAGCTCCAGCGCGATCATGAAGCGTTCGATCGCGGAGTCGTCGTTGCCCTTGTAGACGTCGGCCCAGCCGCTGCGGCCCCAGGCAAAGGCCGAGCTGCCATCCATGGCGAGGGCCTGGGCGATGACGCGCTGCGCGTTTTCATCGTCGAGCAGGGACAGCGCAGTGCCGGCGACCGCGAGCACGCGCGGGTCAGCTCGCAGGCCCAGCGCCTTGCCCGCATATTCCAGGCTCAGCGCGCGATCCCGTGACGGGTCGGAACCGAAATAGTAAACAATGCGCTGGGCGTGGGCCCAGGCCGCGAAGGCGAACGGCAGCGGGTTGAGGGGGTCGCGGATCATCGCCTCGTTCAACAGCTCGATCGCATGGGCATTGCCGGCCTCGTTCAGCGACAGAACGCCCGGCATCGCCCGCAGCGCCAGATCCTGCGCGGTGAGGTCGGTATCGGGCTTCTGCAAGGCGCGGTCGATCTCGGCGGCCCGCAGGCTTGGACGCAGCGCCGCCGCCAGCCGCGTGGCGAGCCGCTCGTCGAAGGCTGTGGCGAGATTCCAATCGCCCTCGACGCGGTGAGCCCAAAGATGATTGCCATTCTCGCGGTCGATAAGCCGCAGGACCAGCCGCGCCTGCGCGCCGGCGCCGCGGATCGCGCCGGCCAGGTGATATCGCGCCGATCCCGCGAGCGCCGTCGTCGAGATGCCGATGCGCGTCAGCGCCGTTGCGATCTCGGCGGCGATGCCGCGCGCGGCTTCCTCATGGCCCGCCGCCGTCTCGATCGGTCCGATCGTCACGCCCGGCCGATCGAGGCTGTGCGAAAACGTCTGCAGCTGCGCGGCGACGGCATTGCTGAAAGTCGCTTGCCGCCGCAAGGTTTGCGACGGCGTCTCGCCATAGCGGCGACGGTACTCGATCGAGAACCGGCCGAAATGCGGAAAGCCATTGGCAGTCGCCACCTCCATCACACGCGTGCCGGGCTTGCCCAGCAGCAACTGACGCCGCGCCCGGTCGAACCTGATGTCGCGCAACGCCTCGTGCGGGGTCTTGCCGAGAAACGTTCTGAACTGCCGCTGCAGCGCGCGTGCGGACAGGCCGGCCACGGCCGCCAGCTCCGGCAGGCCGATATCGCGCTCGAAGGCACCTTGCATGAAATCCAGGGCACGGCGCACCGCGCGCGGCAGCACGGCCACGCCCGATGCCTTGCCTGACGGGATTTCGTCCTGTCCGGTCACCGGTTGATTCCCTGAAGCCTGATTGAGTGCATCATAACCTTGTTAGTCTCCCGGAACCCGCCAAAGGTTTCGTCGTCTGGATAGCCGTGTCGCATTTTGGACAGGCCAGGACCCACCCCGTCCATACCTACGATCACGCCACCTCCGGCGTTTGCGACCCAATTGAGGGAAACAGGAGAGAAAGTATGAATATTCAGTCAACCATTCCCGCCCCCGACCTCGCCGCGGTCAAGACCAAGCAGCAGGCGACCTGGGCGTCCGGCGACTATGCCGTGGTGGGAACGACGCTACAGATCGTCGGCGAGAGCCTCTGCGAGGCCGTCGACCTCAGAAGCAGCCAGCGGGTTCTCGACGTCGCGGCCGGCAATGGCAATGCCACGCTCGCCGCGGCGCGCCGCTTTGCGGACGTGGTGTCGACCGACTATGTCGGCGCGTTGCTGGAGCGCGGCCGCGAGCGCGCCACGGCCGAGCGCCTGCCGGTCGAATTCCGCGAGGCCGATGCGGAAAATCTGCCGTTTGCCGACGCGAGCTTCGACGTCGTGCTCTCGACCTTCGGCGTGATGTTCACGGCCAACCATCCACGCGCCGCGAGCGAGCTCGTTCGCGTCTGCCGTACCGGTGGCAAGATCGGCATGGCGAATTGGACGCCCGAGGGGTTCATCGGCAATCTGCTGAAGACGGTCGTGAAATTCGTGCCGCCGCCGGCCGGGGTGAAGTCGCCGGTGATGTGGGGCAAGAAGGATTACCTCGAGGAGATTTTCGGCGGTGGTGTCGCCATCGCGGCGGAGAGCCGGCGCTTTAACTTCCGCTACAAATCGCCGGCGCATTTCCTCGAAATCTTCCGCACCTATTACGGACCGACGCACAAGGCGTTCGGCGCGATCGACGCGGCGGCGCAGCAGAAGCTGCAGGCCGACCTGCTCGCGCTGATCGATCAGTTCAATGTGGCCAGGGATGGCACGCTGGTGATCCCCAGCGAGTATCTCGAAGTCGTCGTTACCAAGCGCGCCTGACCGCGGCGCGTCACAAATGCGAGGGCGCGGCGGTATCTCCGCCGCGCCTGCTTCGGCAGCAAGAGGGACATCGCAATGAGCACCGCCCGCGCCGATCGCGTAAGCGAACAGCCCTATGGCTGGGTCATCGTCACGGTGGCAACCGTCAGCCTCGCGCTCGGCTTCGGCGCCGGCGGGGTCGTCTCCGTCCTGATGAAGCCGTTGGAAGACGAGTTTGGCTGGTTTCGTGCCGACGTCTCCATGGCCTACACGGCCTACAGCATCGGTGCGGCGCTGGGCGGCCTGTTCTGGGGCGCGCTGTCCGACCGGATCGGCGCAAAGCCCGTCGCGCTGATCGGCACGGTCGGCATGTCGGCGGGCCTTGCCGCGCTGAAATGGCAAGGCACGTTGTGGCAGCTCGACTTGCTGTTCTTCCTGATCGGTGCGGTCGGCTTTGCCTGCCTGTTCACGCCGCTCACCGCGTTAACGGGATTGTGGTTCAACGCGCGCAAGGGCCTTGCGATCGGCATTGCCACGGCGGGCGGCGCATTCGGCCAGGGCATCGTGCCTTATCTCGGCCGGCTCCTGATCACCGAACTTGGCTGGCGCGACGCCATGCTGACGCTCGGCGTGGGCTTCCTCGCAATTCTCCTGCCGCTGATGTTCCTGCTGCGGCCGGCGCCGGAGGCCGCGCTGCCGGCGGGCGTGGCTGCGCCGCGCGACGGCAATCTCTGGAACCTGCCGCATCGCGTCACCCTGCCATGGCTCGGCTTCGCGGCGTTGTTCTGCTGCATCTGCATGGCCGTGCCCCAGGTGCATCTGGTTCCGCTCGGCATCGATCTCGGCTGCAGCCCGCAAACCGCGGCCGGCCTGTTGCTGACGGTGATGGTGACGGCCGTGTTCGGCCGGATGTTCTTCGGCTGGCTCGCCGACCGCGTCGGCGGGCTGCCGGCCTATTTCCTGGCCTCGCTGGCGCAGACCTCGGTGGTGTTCTTCTTCACCCAGACCAGGAGCATCGCCACGCTGTACCAGCTCTCGGTGCTGTTCGGCTTCGGCTTCGCCGGCGTGATGACGTGCTTGCTGATCTGCTCGCGCGAGGCGGCGCCGCTGCGCCTGTCCGGCTTTGCCATGGCCGCGGTCGCTACCGTCGGCTGGCTGGGCATGGGCTTTGGCAGCTACCAGGCCGGCTACTTCTACGACATCAGCGCGAATTATCGACTATCGTTTGCGATTGCCGCCGGCGCCGGCGTGATGAACCTGATAATCGTCGCTGCGCTGTTCTGGTATCGCCGCGAGCGCAACGCGCTGCGGCATCGCCCGGTCGCCGGCGCGTTGTCCTAGAACATTTTCGGTTCTGAGTGAATCAGAACCGAAGCTCTGGATTTTTGATTTGACGCGTTTTCCTCACGCGAACCGGCATCCACTTCGCTTGAAAACGCTCTAGTCGAAGGGTGGCCTGTCCCGACGTTCCCGGCACGGGATCAGCTCGACCTGATCCGGCATGACCGTGAAACTCAATTCCTCGAGCCGGTCCAGCAGCAAGTCGATCAGGCGTTCCGGATTCAACAGCAATGACCCCGCGCCCCGCAGGCGCGCCATCGTGTGATTCACGATCGATCCCCTCGATTTCGATGATGCACTACTCTCTCATACGTTCCGCAAAACGCGAAGCGGAGAGTTAACAGATGGTAAACGGCGCGCCGGGCCTGTTCGCCACCCGATCGATTTGATCAGATCAGCTTCATCCCCTTCAGGCTCGCATGCCCGTTCTTGCCCACGATGATGTGGTCGTGCACGGAAATGCCGAGCGGGGCGGCGATATCGATGATCGCCTTGGTCATCCGGATGTCGGCCTGCGAGGGCGTCGGATCGCCGGAAGGATGGTTGTGCACCAGGATCAGCGCGGTGGCCGACAATTCCAGCGCGCGCTTGATCACCTCGCGCGGGTAGACGGGTGTGTGGTCGACGGTGCCGGTCTGCTGGATTTCGTCCGAGATCAGCTGGTTGCGCTTGTCGAGGAACAGCAGGCGGAACTGCTCCTTGTCGGCAAACGCCATGGAGCTGCGGCAATAGTCGATCACCTCGTTCCAGGACGACAACGCGACGCTGCGCCTGATCTCGCCCTTGGCGATCCGCCCTGCGGCCGCCGCGAGCAATTTGAGCTGGCCGATCGAGGCATCCTTGATGCCGTCAACCTCGCGCAACCGAGCCGCCGGCGCGTGAACGACCTCGGCGAACGAGCCGAACTTTTTCAGGAGCGCCTTGGCCAGCGGCTTGGTGTCGCGCCGCGGGATCGCGGCGAACAGCGCCAGCTCCAACAGCTCGTAATCGCTCAGTGCGTCGGGACCGGCGGCGAAGAAGCGCTCGCGCAGCCGTTCGCGGTGGCCGTGGTAGTGCGGCTCTTCACTGGATGGATTGCCGGGTGGGTCGGGCTTGCGGGGCATTGCCGAAACAGCATGCCGTGCTGGCCGGCTTTTTCAACTCTGAATTGCCCGGACGGCGGCCGATTTTGCCGAAACGAAAAGGGCGCCGCGGATCGCGCGGCACCCGTCTCGCGTCCAATGTGGCGTGCTCAGGCCTTCACGGCCGCGAAGGCATAGCCGTTGCCGTCCCTGGACAGCGTGCCGACATTCGGGAAGCCGAAGTGATAGCCGGCGATCATGCCCTTCTCGGCGATCACGCGGTCGAAGAAAGCGCGGCGCGTCGCTTCCGCCTTCGGCCCGTCCGCATCGAACCCCGAGAACCAGCCGGGATTCTTCACGAACAGCTGGTAGATGCTGGTGACGTCGCTCTGGATGTAAAGCTGCTGTCCGGCCGAGGCCACCAAAAAGGACATGTGCCCCACGGTATGGCCGGGCGTGGCGATCGCCTTGACACCGGGCGCGATGTCGGCGCCGTCATTGTACTGCTTGACGTTTTTCCAGGTCGGGAACGTCGCCTGGATACGCTTGACGAACCCGCGGTTGGCTTCCGGCGTCTTCTCCACCAGCGCCGGGTCGGTCCAGAACTTGAACTCCACCTCCGGCATCAGGATTTCCGCATTGGGGAACACCTGCGCGTCGGTTTCCTTCACCCACAGGCCCGAGACGTGATCGGGATGGAAATGCGAAATCACGACGGTGGAGACCGCAGCCGGATCGAGGCCGGCCGACTTCATGTTGGAGGCCAACTTGCCGACGGTCGCCGGGCCATTGCCGCCGAAGCCGGTGTCGAACAGGATGACCTTGCCGCCGGTGCGGATCGCGGTGACGGTGAAGGGATTGTCGATCTTGTCGGGCCCCATGCCGGCCGCGGTGAGTGCCTTCTTGACGTCGTCGAGCCCGATATTCTTGACCATGGCCTCGGTGACCGTGCGCTCGACCGAGCCTTCATGCAGGCTGAAAACCTCGACGTCGCCGACCTTGTATTTCAGGCTGTCGGCGGCGCGCTGTGCCTGTGCGGCGCCAATGAACGATACAGGTGCCTTCAGCCCAAACACCAGCCCTGCCGCCGTGCTTCCAAGCACCAGATCGCGACGTGAAATCTCGAACATTGCCTTGCCTCCTTGTTGAATCCCTCGCCCGGACCCTCGTTCTTTCCGAGCCCGCGCTTGGTTCTACACCGGCGCGGCCGCGCTATTCCGCAAGAAAGGTTAGGGTCCAGACTCATTAAATCCACCAAACGAGGGCGGCGGCAAGACAGACGGATGCCAGGTAGTTGCGGGCGAGCTTGTCGTATCGGGTTGCGATGCGCCTGAAGTCCTTCAGCCTGCCGAAGGCGCTCTCGATGCGCCAGCGCAGCTTGTAGAGCCGCTTGTTGAAGCTGAAGGGCTGCTTCCTGTTGCTGCGATTGGGGATGACTGGCCTGGTTCCGCGCTCGTTCAGTTCCTCGCGTAGTTCGGCGCTGTCGTAAGCCTTGTCGCCGAGCATGTGCTTCGGCGGCTTCACACGGCGGATCAAGCGCTCGGCGAGCGGGCAATCGTGCGCTTCTCCGCCGGTCAACAGTATGGCGATCAGGCGCCCCTTAGCATCTGCGAGTGCGTGGATCTTCGTGTTACGCCCTCCGCGCGAGCGGCCAATAGCCTGCTTGTGCTCCCCCTTTTTCCGCCCGATGCCGAGCGGTGTGCCTTGATGTGCGTGGAGTCGATCATTTGCATATCTGTGGCGCGTCCCCGACCGGCAAGCTCTCGGAACAGGTTCTCCCAGATGCCGCGGCGCGCCCAGCGCACAAATCGATTGTAGATCGTCGTCGACGGTCCATATTCGGGCGGGCAATCGCACCAGCGGCAACCAGTTTTCAGGACATGAACGATGCCGCTGATGACACGTCGGTCATCGGCTCGCTCGACGCCACGAACATCCGTCGGTAGATGAGGTTCAATCCGCTCCCACTGCTCGTCGCCCAACCAAAATAGATTCTTGCGCACGATCCCAGCCCCTTCCAAAAACGAATCAGCATCGTATTGTCAGGGCAAAGAAATTAATGAGTTCTGACCCTAGTTCTTTAGGAGGCGGGCTTCTGCGTCGCGATCGATTTAGTGGCTTCGATTCCCGGCTCAAAATCCAGATACTCTGGCGGTCGGTGGGCCAACCGAGCGCGCTTGATCCCTGCCTTGACGAATTCCTCGATGTGCGCCGGGACTAGATGGAGCCGTCCCAGATCCCGGCTTAAGATCTGCTGCAATCGGCGGCGGGTCAATTCGTCGCTGACGCCAAAGCGGTCCAGATAGAGTTCGAGTATGCGCTGCTTGTCCGCGTCGCTGGGATATCCCATTCGGATATGAGCATCAAAGCGGCCGGCCCGTTTCGCCAATGCCTCGTCAATGGCTTCCGGATGGTTCGTGGTCGCAATGGTGACGATGTCGTCGTAGGCGGACCCTCCCGACAGAACCTGAAGCAACTCGCCGGTGACGTCATCCTTGCTGATCGCAGCATAAGAGTAAGGGTTTTGGCGACTCTTGGTCATGAGATCGAGGTCTTCGAGGATCACTACCGTCGGCGCCAGCATTTGCGCGAGGTGATAGACGGCCCGGATATGCTCGACCGCTTCAACGATGAGGATGCTCGCTTCTCCAGCGATGTCGTTCACGAAACACTCGATGGCCGTCGACTTGCCATCGCCCGGCGGGCCGGAGAGCAAGAGGCCACGTCGGATACTGAGACTTTCGGCCTTCAGCATGTCGCGATTGCGAATCGAAGCGGCGATAAAGTCAAGTTCAGCGCGTACATGCTCGTGGGGGATGATATCCATCCAGGTGCGATCGGATATTCGAGAGCGGACCGTGCGCAAATCGCGATTGATCAGGACAACCCGTCCCTTGAACGGATTCGACTCCCGCAGCAACTGACGCACCAGCGAAACAATGCCGCCTTCGTCTTCCTCGCGATAGACAAGGCCTACGCTCTCGAGCGTCGTCCCAAATCCGACGCGACGCTCCCCGGCTTGAACGATCAGCATGAATTGTGCGCCAGTTTCCGGCACGGTGCCACGGAACACGGTGCGGGGACGAATGACCTGCAATTCTCCGTCGATATTCAATGTCACCTTGTTGGGCCGCATCAGAGGCACCACGACGTTGCGGTCCGCGGCGCCAAGGCCCGGCAGTTCGGCGAGACATATCCAACCCGGCATGTCCGCCAGCTTTCGTGTCAGGATCGCGATCGTCGCATCATCGGCAAACAGCGAAAGCGTACTTGCCTCGCCTTCGCCGCAAAAAATGCGGAACAGCGTCGAGTAGCTGATCTGCGGCGTTGTCGAGCGCTTGATCTGCTTGTGCTGGGCGACAATGTAGCCCAGTGCCGCGGACATGGACGCAAACCCCTTGATCGTGTCCTCGGGTATGTCGGCGAGCAACTGGTCCTTGAACGCCAGCGATGCGGCGGCGGATTCGGCAAACAGCCGTTTGATGAGGGGGCTGCTTGCGGTCGCCGCGCCTTCCGAGACCTCGTAGACACCATGAACAAACTCGCCCTCGGCATCGGTACCGTAGACGGTGGCCGTCACATTCAATGTGGAGGCCAATATCTCTGCTGTCTTGCGCGCTTCCGCCACCCCCTTCGCGTGACGTTCCTCGAGCACGCGGGAACCTGCAATTTCGGAGTCGCAGCGGACTATGTATTTTTGACCAGTCGACGACCGCTTTTGCTCAACCTTGAACCACATGCACCACCAGCATTTCCGGCATATCCAAAGCCGGTGGTGTTCCTATCAGACAACCGTTGCGTGTTCCAGATCGATCATGGTCCCCGCAAAGAGACTACACCTTCACCCAAGGCTTCTCGGCCGTCCGCTCCGACAGCGTGAAGATCTCGACACCGTCCTTGGTGACGCCGACCGAATGCTCGAACTGCGCCGACAGCGAGCGGTCGCGGGTCACCGCGGTCCAGCCGTCGGACAGGATCTTCACATGCGGCTTGCCGAGATTGATCATCGGCTCGATGGTGAAGAACATGCCGGGTTTCAGCGGCACGCCCTCGCCTGGGCGGCCGATATGGATGATGTTCGGCTCGTCGTGGAACAGCCGGCCCAGCCCATGGCCGCAGAAATCGCGCACCACGCTCATGCCCTGCGGCTCGACGAAGCTCTGGATGGCGTGGCCGATGTCGCCGGTGGTGGCGCCGGGCTTCACCGCGGCAATGCCGCGCATCATCGCCTCATAGGTCACTTCGATCAGGCGCTCCGCCTTGCGCGCGATCGGCTGGATCGCATACATGCGGCTGGAATCGCCGTACCAGCCGTCGACGATGAAGGTGACGTCGATATTGACGATGTCGCCTTCCTTCAAGCCACGGTCGCCCGGCATGCCGTGGCAGACCACATGGTTGATCGAGGTACAGGTCGAATAGCGATAGCCGCGATACATCAGCGTTGCCGGATAGGCGCCATGGCTGAAGGCGAAGTCGCGCACGAATTCGTCGATCGCCGAGGTCGGCAGTCCCGCCTTCACGATGTCGGTCAGCTCATCCAGGCATTTCGAGACCAGCGCGCCCGCCTTGCGCATGCCGGCAAATGCCGCCGGCCCATGCAGCTTGATCTGACCGGTCTTGCGCAGCGAGGTATCGGTAGCTTCGATGTAATTCATGAGAGGGTGCTTCGGCGGGAAATAACGGATTTATTGGCCTAATTTAATGATCGTTGCGTTTGGCGCAAGCCGGAGTTGCCGATGGATTTGCCTCAAATTCAGCTCGGAACCTCGACCACCGTCTCCACCGGCAGGGCGCCGCGGACGCGGATCTCGCGTACCGGGTAGGGCACCCGGATGCCCTCGCGCTTGAACGCCTCCCACAGCGACAGCATCACCTCGCTCTTGACGGCGTCCATGCCGTCGGGATCGGCGATCCAGAAAGTGAGCGAGAATTTCATGCCGGCTTCCGCGAATTCGGTGAGAAGGCAGTTCGGCGTCTTGCCCTTGGTGGCGCGCGGATGTGCCGCGGCGATCTCGGACGCCAGCTTGCACACCAGCTTCGGGTCGGCGTCGTAATTGGTGCCGAAAGGGATCTTCACCAGCGTGTTCTTGTCGGTATAGGTCCAGTTGACGACCTTCTGCGTGACCAGATCCTCGTTCGGGATCAGGAATTCGCGGCCGTCGCCGGCGGCGACCGAGATGTAGCGCGTCTTCATCGTGCTGATGCGGCCGGTATTGTCGCCGATGGTGACGAGGTCGCCGGGCTTCACCGACTTGTCGAGCAGCAGGATCAGGCCGGAGATGAAATTGGCGACGATCTTCTGCAAGCCGAGGCCGATGCCGACGCCCGCCGCGCCCGTAAACACTGCGAGCGCCGAGAGATTGATGCCGACGGCGCCGAGCGCAATCACGACCGCGACGACCATGAGGCCCATGCGGATCATCTTGACCAGCAGGACCTGGATCGACGGCGTCAGGTCGGTCGAGCGGTTGATGCGGCTTTCGGCGAAATTGCTGGCAATGTTGGTCAACCAGACTGCGAGGATCAGCAGCGCGCCGGCCTTGATCAGGAGCAGCGGCGTCAGCCGCAGGCCGCCGACGTCGATGGCAACTGAATCCAGCGCATCGATCGCCGTGTCCAGCTGGCCGATGATGGAAAGCGCCGCCACGGTCCAGGCCGCCAGCGATACCACCTTGACGATGAAGGCATTGCGGATCACCGAGGTGATCAGCCGGATCGCCAGCCAGGCCAGCGCCAGCTTGGCGGAGACCGCGAGTAGATAGCTGCGGCTCGGCCAGGTCGACGCCAGCATGATGCCGCGGGCCGTGATCATCAGAAGCGCAAACACCGCCGTCGGCGCGCTGCCGACGAGGACGCGCATGAACAGTCGCAACGGGATCGGCCAGGCCGTGGCGAGACGGCTCGTGTCCGCCCTTGCACGGATGGCATAGCCCGAGGCCAGGCTGATGCCGGCTGCGGCGAGGATCAGGCCGAGCTGCAGATAGAACCAGGGCGAGGTGACTTCCGCACCCAGCGAACGTGCAGCGGTATGCAGGACTTCCACGATCTCGTTCATATCCATCGAAAGGAGCTCGGTGGCGGGATTTTGCTGGGACATCGGCCTTGATTCGACTGGCGGGGAGAATCTCACAAGGAAGGCGGGCGGACCATCGTTACTCCACAATGGAGACGTCGATTTGGCCCGGAAAAAACCGGGCACATTGCCGCGTGTGGGGATAAGGGGGTTGGCGCGGAAGTGTGGCGACGATAAGGATGCAATTGCAAGCATTTGCAATGATTTGACAGACGGATGGCCTCGCTCGACTCGGTCAGTATCGCAATCCTCCTGGGCGCCGCGCTCGTGATGGCCGGCATCCTGTCGAGCCTGCTCGCGCTGCGCTTCGGCGCGCCGCTGCTGCTGGTGTTCCTGGTGATCGGCATGCTGGCGGGCGATGCCGGCCCCGGCCAGCTGCAGTTCGACGACGTGCGCACCACCTATCTGGTGGGCTCGGTCGCGCTCGCCCTGATCCTGTTCGATGGCGGCTTGCGGACGCGCTTCCAGAGCATCCGCGCGGTGCTGGCGCCCTCGATGGTGCTTGCTACCGTCGGCGTTCTGCTCACGGCACTGTTGACCGCGCCGGTCGCCAAATACGTGCTCGACATCTACTGGAGCGAGGCGCTGCTGATCGGTGCGGTGGTGGCTTCGACCGACGCGGCTGCCGTGTTCCTGCTGGTGCATACGCAGGGCCTGCGCCTGCGCCCGCGCGTCGGCGCCACACTGGAAGCCGAGTCCGGCACCAACGATCCTTTCGCAATCTTCCTCACGCTCATGCTGGTCGAGTTCATCTCGATCGGCCAGAGCTCCGCGGCGCATGTCGCGATGGAATTCGCCCAGGAAGCCGTGCTCGGCACCATTATCGGGGTGGTCGGCGGACGCCTTGTGGTGATTGCGCTGAACAAGGTGGCGCTGCCGCAGGGCCTGCACGCGCCCTTCGTCACCACGGCGGCGCTGGTGATCTTCGGTGCGTCGCAGATTGCGCATGCCTCCGGCTTCCTTGCAGTCTATCTCGCCGGCATCATCATCGGCAACCGGCCGACGCGCGCGCACAATTCCGTCGTCACTTTCCTCGATGCCGCCACCTGGCTCGCGCAAATCGTGATGTTCGTGCTGCTCGGCCTCCTGGTATCGCCGAACCGGCTGCTCGGCAGCGTCGGGCCTGCGGTGATCGTGGCGCTGGCGCTGATGGTCCTGGCGCGGCCGGTTGCGGTGTTCTTCTGTCTTGCGCCGTTCCGCTTCAACTGGCGGGAAAAGATCTTCATCGCATGGACCGGGCTGCGCGGGGCGGTGGCGATCTTCCTTGCCTCGATTCCGATGCTGGTCGGCCTGTCGAAAGCCTATCTCTATTTCGACGTCGCCTTTGTCGTCGTCATCATCTCGCTCTTGTTGCAGGGCTGGACGCTGGCGCCCGCCGCGCGCCGGCTGCATGTGGCGCTGCCGCGCGCCGACCGCGGCCCGCGCCGCGTCGAGCTCGACCTGCCCGGCCAGCTCGAGCAGCAGCTCGTCGGCTATCCCGTGCGCTCGAAAAGTCTTTACTTTCGCCGCGGCCTGATCCCGTCCTGGTCGAAGCCGACGCTGGTGATCCGCGACCAGCGCATTCTCACGCCGGTCGAGGCCGAACCCATCGCGCCCGGCGATTACCTCTATTTGCTCGCGCCGCCGGAAAAAGCCGAGGCGCTCGACCGCTTCTTTGTCGACATGGCTCCTTCGACGACGCTCGACCCGCATCTGCTTGGCGACTTCATGGTGTCGGGCGACCACACCCTCGGTGAGCTTGCCGAGGTGTACGGCGTAAAGGTCGACGAAGAGGCCGGAAAGCTCACGCTTGCCGATTACTTCGACATCCATCTCGATCACGCGCCGCGGGAAGGCGCGGAACTCGTGCTGGATACCATCGTCCTCGTCTCCCGCAGCATCGGCGGCGGCCGCGTCAATGTGGTCGGCCTCCGCCTGCCGGAGGACGAAGACGAAGCGCCGCCACTGACGCGCAGGCAGAAATTCAGGCGCAAGCTCGCGGATATCTGGGCGCAGGTGGCGGGGGTTTAACCTCGATCGCGCCTAGCGTGCCAGCACCTTGACGCCGCCGAGCTCCGTGACACGGCCGCTGCGCAGTATCACGATCTGGGTGGCGAGCTGGCGCAGCTCGGCGGGATCGTGGCTGACATAGACCATCGGCACATTGGCTTCGTCGCGCAGCCGCACCAGGTACGGCAGGATCTCGATCTTGCGGCCCTCATCGAGCGAGCCGAGCGGCTCGTCGAGCAGCAGCAGCCGCGGCTTCGACAGCAGCGCGCGGCCGAGCGCGACGCGCTGGCGCTCGCCGCCGGAAAGCTTTCCCGGACGGCGGTCGAGCAGATGGCCGATGTCGAGCAGATCGGTGACGCGCTTCTGCTGCGCGCCGTCGCGAGGGAGGCCGTTCATCCGCCGCCCGTAATCGAGATTCTCCGCCACGTCGAGGTGGGGGAACAGCCGCGCATCCTGGAACACATAGCCGATGCGGCGGCGGTGCGGCGGCACATGCACACTCTTGTCGGTGTCGTCGAGCACGTCGTCGTCGAGCGCGATCATGCCGCGATCCGGACGCAACAGGCCGGCGATGATGTTGACCAGCGAGGTCTTGCCGGCACCGGATGCGCCGAACAGGCCGGTGACGCGGCCTTCGCTGCTGAAGGCTGCCTCAAGCGTAAAGTCGCCGAGTTGCTTGGCGATGTCGACCCGCAGCATGCTCAGTTCCCGTGCAAGCGCTGTGTCGCGCGTCGCGCGAACCATTCCGAGCCGATCAGGGCCGCCATGGCGATGACGATGGAGACGAGCACGAGCCGCAAGGCGGCGGCATCGCCGTCCGGCGTCTGGATCAGCGAATAGATCGCCGAGGAGATCGTCTGCGTCTCGCCGGGTATGTTGGAAACGAAGGTGATGGTGGCGCCGAACTCGCCGATCGCCTTGGCAAAGCCGAGCACCATGCCCGCCAGAATGCCCGGCAGCGCCAGCGGCAGCGTCACCGTAGCAAATACCCGCCAGGGCGCCGCGCCAAGCGTGCTCGCGGCCTGCTCGAGCCTGCGGTCAACGGCCTCGATCGAGAGGCGGATGGGGCGCACGAGCAGGGGAAACGACATCACGCCGCACGCCAGCGCCGCGCCGGTCCAGCGGAAGGCGAATACGATGCCGAGATGGTCGGCGAGCCAGGCGCCGACCGGCCCGCGCTTGCCGAACGTCAACAGCAGCAGATAGCCGGTGACGACAGGCGGCAGCACTAGCGGCAGATGGATAGCCGCGTCCAGCACCGACTTGCCCCAGAAACTGTGGCGGGCGAGCAGCCATGCCAGCGCGATGCCGAACGGCGTCGCCACCAGCGTGGCGATCACGGCGACCCTGAGCGAAAGCAGGATCGCCGTCCATTCGGCGGGCGTGATCTCGCTCATCAGGTAGTCGGGCTTGCGAGATACTTGAAGCCGTATTTCTCCAGGATGGTCTTCGCGGCTGTCGAGCGCAGGAAGGCGAGATAATCCGCCGTCTCGGGCTTCGCCGTCGTCGTCGCGGCGACGGGATAGATGATCGCCGGATGGGAGTCGGCCGGGAAGGTGCCGACGATCTTGACGCCCGGCTCGACCTTGGCATCGGTGGAATAGACGATGCCCAACGCCGCCTCGCCCCGGGCCACCAGTGTCAGCGCGGCGCGCACGCTCTCCGCCATTGCGAATTTGGCTTCCGCTGCCTGCCATGCGCCGAGCTTTTCCAGTGCCGCCTTGGCGTATTTGCCGACCGGCACGGATTTTACGTCCCCGGTGGCGATCCTGCCGTCGCCGGCAAGTTTTGCCAGGTTGAAGCCTTGAGCGATGATCACGTTGTCGACCTTGGAGTCCTTCGGCGCGATCAGCACGATCGTGTTGCCGAGCAGGTTCACGCGGGTCGGTTCGTTGATGTTCTTCTTCGATGTCGCGTAGTCCATCCAGTCGGTATCTGCGGAGATGAACACGTCCGCCGGCGCGCCCTGTTCGATCTGCTTGGCAAGTACCGAACTCGCGGCATAGCTCACCGTCACCTTGGTGCCCGTCCTGGCCGTGTAGGCTGTGTCGATGTCGTCGAGCGCGTTCTTCATGGAGGCCGCGGCGAAGACGATGATGGTCTTGTCCTGCGCGCTGGCGGGAACGACGGTCGCCCCGGCAAGGACGAGGAAAGCGAGGAAAATCCTGGCAAGATGCTTCATGCTGGCGCTCCGTGCGAGTTCGTGCGCGCGGATCCGCACGCAAGTCAGGCATTGATGATTTCAGGCTGCGACAAGCGGAAGCGCCGTTCCGGCAACCCCTTGACCGACGCGCAGTCGGAAGGGTTTCGCAATGGCTGCACTATAGCCATCCGCGCGCAGGCGGGAAAGCCTCGAAAACGTGCGATTATTGCTTCGCGTCGGGCAGGTTCAGCACGCCCCGGCAGGCCGGCGGCAATTGCGCCATGGTCATCGGTGGCTTCGGCTTCGGCGGCACTTTCGGCGGCTTGGGATGCAGCGTCGAATCCTTGAACCAGAAGGCGAGGTCGCCGGCCGAGCAGCCTTCGCTTCCATCCGGCTCGGGCTGGGTCTCGCATTCGCCCGAGCCCGGCGGGCATCTGATGCGAATGTGGAAGTGATAGTCGTGGCCGTACATGGGCCGCACCTTGTGCAACCAGCTGCGGTCGCCCTTGGCCTCGCGGCACAGCGCCTTCTTGATCGCGGCATTGACGAAGATGCGCTGCACGGTCGGCTCCTGCGCCGCGGCACGTATGACAACGAGATGAGAAGGCGTGAACACGCGCGGATCGATGTCGAGACGGTCCTCGCGTACCATCATGGTCGCCGACATCTCCTCGCGCTCGCCCCGCGAGAGCTGCCGGCCCGGTGCCGGCGTCAGCCAGATGTCGGCATCGAGCCCCACCTGGTGGCTGGCATGGCCCGTCAGCATCGGCCCGCCGCGCGGCTGCGACATGTCGCCGACCAGGATGCCGGGCCAGCCCGCGTCCTTTTTCGCGGTCATGGCGAGCCGCTTCACCAGCGCGATCATGTCGGGATGTGCGAAATACCGGTTGCGCGACAGCCGCATCACCTGCCAGGCCTCGCCGTTGATCGGCAGCCCTTCGGCGCCGGCGATGCAGCCATGGGCATAGAAGCCGACCACGCGCGGCTTGTCGGATGCCGCCGGCAGATATTTGCGGGCGAACAATTCCTTGGCGCCGAGTTTCGGGTCGTTGGGATTGGCCAGCGGCGGCAGCGGCTTTGGATTGACCGTGCCCTTGTCCTGCGCCAGCGCGGGTGACGCACTGACGGCTGCCGCGATCAGAAGGGGAATCAGGAATCGGCGGGGCTGCATGTCCGGCAGAAGTAGCACGGAATTGGCCGATCCGGGCCAGTGGGCTGCATCATCGTCCCGTTCAATTTGCCGGCCTGGCCGACCGAATAGTCTTAATTCTGTCGCGGCCGCATGCGCCCTTTACAAGCGGCTTCGGGAACCCGCAAATAGCCCAAAATCGTGCGGGGCGTGATCACCGGGTTGCGGAAGGATCGCGCCCGGAGCGTGTAACGGGCAGGGCGTTTCATGAGTTTGTCGTCGGGCTGGCGGCCGGCCATTGTGGCTGCATTCGCGGTGTCATGGCTTTGCACCGCGCCGGCACTGGCCGATGTCGTGGTTCACATCGACAAATCCGCGCAGCGCATGTCGGTGAGCGTCAACGGACAGCCGCGCTACGCCTGGCCGGTCTCCACCGGTCGCGGCGGCTACGGCACGCCGAGCGGTGTCTTTCAGCCGCAGATGATGGCGCGGCACTGGTTCTCGCGGAAGTACTACAATTCGCCGATGCCGCACTCGATCTTCTTCTATCACGGCTTTGCCATCCACGGCACGACCGACATCCGCCGTCTCGGCGGTCCGGCCTCGCATGGCTGCGTGCGGCTGCATCCGGCCAATGCGGCGACGCTCTATGCGCTGGTCGAGCGCAACGGACGCGGCAGCACTCGCATCGAGATCTATTGAAGGCAACGCAACTCGTCATGGCCGGGACAAGCCCGGCCGTGACGGAGACCCCGTAGCCGTCATTTCCGCTTCCGCAAATGATACGTCAGCGCCAGCGCCACGCAGTGGCTCAACTCGGCTTCCGGCAGCTTCGCTGCCACGTCGAGCAGGATGGCGCGGTTGCCGCTGTAGGTCAGCTCCGGGTAGAGCTCGCGAAACGTCGCCACCAGGTCGGTCTGGCAATGGAAGTACATGGCGACCTGGTTCGCCGATTTCACCCGGTCGATGCGGATGGTGCTGCCGCTGCCGGTCTCCGTCGTCAGGTAGCTCGGTTGTCCCCATTTCAGCGCTTCCTCGATGCGGCCGACACCCTTGGTCGTCCTGGCGGTGTGGAGGATCAGCCGGCGCAGTGCGAGCAGCTTCGTCTTGATCGGTTTGGGGCAGGCATCGAACACGGCATCGGCGGCCGAGCCGGCCGGGGCAGTCCGCTTGCCCGGGGCACGCTTCGTTGCCGATTTCATGATGCTCCTATCGCGTGCCCTTGAGGCTGCAGGCCGTCGCGCATGTCGTCGTCACGCCGCGTTCGCATTTGATGCAGGCGGCGATGCACTGTTCGCGGTTGCCCGGATTATACGAAGGGAAGTTTTCCGCCACGCATTTGGAAATCGAGCCGGTCGGCGTCGGGTCGGACCAGCAGCCGGACAGCGCCGACGACAGCAGCAAAGCAATGGCGAACCGGGCCGGCAGACGTCTCATTCAATCTCCCTCATGGGCGCTTGTGACCTGCATGGCCGGCAATTCGTCCATCGCGATGGCAGGACCCCGACGCGCTTGCAGTTAACTGGCAATGTTCATGCGCTCGGCCGCCCGGGGCGTTTGTTCTAGAGCCCGCAGAGTACGGCAGCGGGCCGGTCAGCGGAAGAGGGGGAAACTACGTTGGCGAAATTGTGGAACCGGAATGGCAGGCGTGCCAATCGGAACGGCCGTGACAACGCCTCATGTCTGATCTGACAATCGAACTCGAGATCTGCGCGAGCTACCGCGCCGTCGGCGGTCCCGCGAGATTGCCCGACAGGATCGCCCGGCCCATTTCCTCATAATGCGTGTCGCGCGCCTGGAGCTGCTGGTTGATCGCGTGCATGTCGCGCAGGCGGCGCTCGAAACCGTTGGCACGGAACACGGCGGTGGCACCAGCCATGTGATAGGCGACGTTCACTATCTCGGTCGATTGATGGATGGTGGAGGTCGCCGCCAGCCGCAGCGCGACGCGATGGCCTTCGGTGAAGGGTTTGTCGCGCACGAGATCGTCCCAGACTTCCGCGGCCGTGGCGAACAGATAGGCGCGGGCGCGGCGCAGCCTGGCCTCGTTGAGGCCGATCAGGCCCTGAACACCGCCATTGTCCTTCATCGCCGACAGACCCTGCGGCGTCTTCTTGCGCGACAGGTCGACCGCAGCATCGAACTGCGCCCGCGCCACGCCGAGAGAAGTCGCGGCAAAGCCCATGCTGTAGATCGCGTTGGTCGGGATCCTGTAGAGCGGCCCCTTTTCGCGCAGCGCCGAAGGTTCGTCGCGGAGGGCTGCGAACTTCTCGGGAATGAAGAGATTGTCGACTGAATAGGAGTCGGTGCCGGTGCCGCGCAGTCCGATCACGTCCCAGACGTCGTACAGCGTCGCGCTCGACAGCGGGAACAGGATGGTGCGGATTTCCGGCGAGCCGTCCGGCCTCTTGCGCGGCGTGCCGTCGGCTTCGGTAATGCGGACATGGGCACCGAGCCAGCTCGCCTGGCGAATGCCCGAGGCAAATTCCCAGCGCGCGTTTGCACGGTAGCCGCCGGGCTCGGCGCGAACGTCGTGGTTGATCGCGCCCCAGGCCAGGATTCCCTGCTTGCTGTTGAAGATCTCGTCGGCTGCGTCGTGGTCGATATAGGCAGAGATGACCGCGCAGACGCTGCACTGGCCGAGGCACCAGGCGGTGGATGCGTCGGCCTTGGCGATCTCTTCCTGCATCTGCATGAAGGTCGTCAGCGGCGCCTCCGCGCCGCCAAGGCTCTTCGGCAGCAGCGCGCGGTACATGCCATTGTCGATCAGCGCGGAGACAACCGGCTCGGTCAGCCGCCGGGTGCGCTCGATCTCCTCGGCTTCCTGCCTGATCAAGGGCGCAAGCGCGCGGGCGCGTTCGACCAGGTCGATAGCGGTGGCCTTGTTCATGCGTCTCCCCGTGCCCTTTTTGAATTGCTGTTTGACGGGCAGGCGGATGGTGGCAAATCCGCCTGAGACGATCAAGCGGGCGCGTTCAGCTGGCAGTCATGCCGCAGCGCGGCCGAGATCGAGGGATTCGCGGCGTTTCGAGGGGAAACTGAGCGCCACCGCCACGGCGGCGAGACCGATGGCGAAAGAACCGGCATGCAGCCATGTGTAGGTGTGGGTCGTGTCGTAGACCAGCCCGCCGGCCCACGGTCCGAGCGCCATGCCGAGGCTGGCAAAGGCCGACACCGCGCCGAACACCGTGCCCATGATCTTGGCACCGAAGTACTCGCGCACCAGCACGGCATAGAGCGGCATCACCCCGCCATAGGCCAGGCCGAACACGACCGAGAGCGCGTAGAACTCGCCAAGCCGGAACACGGCAATATATGTCGCGATGCACAGCGCCTGCACCAAAAGGCCTGCGACCAGCACCGGCTTGGCGCCGACCCGGTCCGCCAGCGCGCCGAGCAGGAGCCGTCCGCCAAGCCCGGAGAAGCCGGCGACGCTGTAGACGGTGACGGCCGTCAACGGCGCGATGCCGCAGATCATGGCGTAGCTCACCATGTGGAAGATCGGCCCGGAATGCGCCGCGCAGCAGGCGAAGTGGGCGAGCGCCAGCGTGATGAACTGCGGTGTGCGCAACGCCCGCGCTGCGGTCCATTCGGTCGGGGGAACATCGTTCGCATTGGCGGTGGTGCCGCCGGCAGGAGCTTGCGGCGCGGGCCTTACCAGGAAGCAGGCGGGAACGAGCAGCGCCCAGGCCGCGATGCCGATGACGAACATGGCGGTGCGCCAGTCATAGGCCGTGATCAGCATGCTGGCGGAAGGCGCCACCGTCACCGGAGAGACGCCCATGCCGGCCGAGACCAGCGCCACGGCGAGGCTGCGATGCCGGTCGATCCAGCCGCTCGCCAGCGCCATCATCGGCGCATAGAAGCTGCCGGCGGCAATGCCGATCAGCACGCCGAAGCACAGCTGGAACTGCCACAGTTCCTGCGCCTGGCTCGCCGTCACGAGTCCAAGCCCGAGCAGCAGGCTGCCGGCCAGCACCACGATGCGCGTGCCGTAGCGGTCGGACAGCGTGCCCCAGGCGAAGGCGGCGAATCCCATGCAGAGGAAATCCAGCGTCGCCGCCGCCGAAACGCCTGCGCGCGACCAGCCCATCGTTTCCGAGATCGGCGCCAGAAACACCGCGAGCGACAGCATCGTGCCGAAACCGATGCAGGTCATCAGCGCACCGGCCGCGACGATGACCCAGCCATAGTCGAAGCGGGAGGATGTGCTGTCGGACGAGAGGGCCTGGCTCATGCGTTTCCCCGGCGCTGTTGTGTCGTTGTCGCGCGTGAAGGGATGGTGGCCTATTAGCAAGCCGGGGGCAAGATGACGGACGGCATGCCACTCATTCGGGGATCAGGCGATTGTGAGTTACCTTACAGGAAAGAGACGACGGGCTTGCTTGCAGGCTGGTCTACTTCCAGACATTGCCCCTATAACGTGAACAGCGGGATTTGCCTGCACTCGGCTTATCCGAGATTTCAATCCCCATTGGATTTATGGAGCGCTCTTCGCTCGACCTCATGGATGCCAGACTTTGTTATTTGAAAAGCATCCTTCGCAGAGTGAATGAATGCGCGGTCGTGCTCCAGATCGACGGACCCCAAGCCGGGGTCTCATTCTACTGTGCATGGGGTTGTTTTGACATTTTTTGGTTGTCGGTCCGGAAACGTCCGGCCGGACCCGATGTTGTCGTGCAAGGCGCTCGGAGCAGCCGGTCTCAGCTATCCACCTTCAACGCTGCGATGAAAGCTTCCTGCGGAATGTCGACCTTGCCGAACTGCCGCATCTTCTTCTTGCCTTCCTTCTGCTTCTCCAGAAGTTTTCGTTTGCGGGTGATGTCGCCGCCATAGCACTTCGCGGTGACGTCCTTGCGCAGCGCGCGGACGGTTTCGCGCGCGATCACCTTGCCGCCGATCGCCGCCTGGATCGGGATCTGGAACATGTGCGGCGGGATCAGCTCCTTCATCTTCTCGACCATGGCTCGCCCACGGCCCTCGGCGCGCGTGCGGTGGACGAGCATGGCGAGCGCATCGACCGGTTCGCCGTTGACGAGGATCTGCATCTTGACGAGATCGGCGAGCTTGTAGTCGGTGAGGTGATAGTCGAAGGAGGCATAGCCCTTCGACACTGACTTCAGGCGGTCGTAGAAATCGAACACGACCTCGTTGAGCGGCAAATCGTATTTCACCATCGCGCGGGAGCCGACGTAAGTGAGTTCCTTCTGCGCGCCGCGTCGGTCCTGGCAGAGCTTCAGCACGCTGCCGAGATATTCGTCCGGGGTGAGGATCGTCGCCTCGATCCACGGCTCCTCGATCTCGGCGATCTTCACCACGTCGGGCATGTCGACGGGATTGTGGATGGAGATCTCGGTGCCGTCGGTGAGGTGCATCTTGTAGATGACGCTCGGCGCGGTCGCGATCAAATTGAGGTCGAACTCGCGCGACAGCCGTTCCTGGATGATTTCGAGGTGCAAGAGGCCGAGGAAGCCGCAGCGGAAGCCGAAGCCGAGCGCGGCTGACGTCTCCATCTCGTAGGAGAAACTGGCATCGTTGAGCCGGAGCTTGCCCATCGCCGCGCGGAGCGTCTCGAAATCGTTGGCGTCGGCCGGGAACAGGCCGCAGAACACCACGGGGATCGCCGGCTTGAAGCCCGGCAGCATTTCGGCGACCGGCTTCCTGTCGTCGGTGATGGTGTCGCCCACCCTCGTGTCGGCGACTTCCTTGATCGCGGCGGTGATGAAGCCGATCTCGCCGGGGCCGAGCTCCTCGACCTGCTCCATCTTGGGCGTGAAGAAGCCGACGCGCTCGACGTCATAGGCCGCATTGGTGCCCATCATGCGGATGCGCTGGCCTTTCTTCATGGTGCCGTCGACGATACGCACCAGCACGACGACGCCGAGATAGACGTCGTACCAGCTGTCGACCAGGAGCGCCTTCAAGGTCGCGTCGCGGTCACCCTTCGGCGGCGGCAGGCGGGCGACGATGGCTTCCAGCACGTCGGGAACGCCCTGGCCGGTCTTGGCCGAGATCATCACCGCGTCCGACGCGTCGATGCCGATCACGTCCTCGATCTGCTGCTTGACCTTCTCGGGTTCGGCGGCGGGCAAGTCGACCTTGTTGAGGACCGGCACGATCTCGTGATTGTTGTCGAGCGCCGCATAGACGTTGGCGAGCGTCTGCGCCTCGACGCCCTGGCTCGCATCGACCACCAGCAGGGAACCTTCGCAGGCCGCCAGCGACCGCGAGACTTCGTAGGCGAAGTCGACATGGCCGGGCGTGTCCATCAGGTTGAATATGTAGTCCTTGCCGTCCTTGGCCTTGTAATGCAGCCGGACCGTCTGCGCCTTGATGGTGATGCCGCGCTCGCGCTCGATGTCCATGGAATCGAGCACCTGCTCCTTGCCCGCCATCTCGCGCTCCGTGAGCCCGCCCGTCATCTGGATCAGGCGATCGGCCAGCGTCGATTTGCCATGGTCGATATGGGCGACGATGGAGAAGTTGCGGATGTTGGAAATGGGGACGGTCGTCATGGGCGGCGGGATAGCACTGGCACCCCATTCGGGCAACCATCATGGGCTGTTTTCAAAGGCGTTTCTTCACGCCAAGCTGATTCCACAACCGCGAAAAAACCGCTACGCAAGGGCCATGTCTACTGCCTCACTTTCACCCACGGCCATGCGCGCCAGGCCGAAACTTTCGCTGCGCCGGCTCGTGGCATGGGTTTATGCGCGCGCGGTCGATCCCGGCAGCGGGACTTGGTTCGTGATCGGCTTTGCGGCGGCTCACGCGGTGCTGTGGACGCTGATCCTGGTCAATCTGAAGGCAGCGCAGGACGTTCACATGGACGTCGCAGAAGCCTTCGCCTGGGGGCAGCAACTCCAGTTCGGCTATGGCAAGCATCCGCCATTGTCCGGCTGGGTCGCGGGTCTCTGGTTCAAGCTGTTTCCGGTCCGGGATTGGCCGACCTACGCGCTCGCCATGGCCGTGCTGGCGACGGGCATGGTGATTTCCTGGTTCACGGCGCTCCGCGTGGTCGACCGGCGGCGTGCGTTCTTCGTCGTCGTGATGCTCGCGATCTATCCGATCTTCAATTTCAAGGGCTTCAAGTACAACCCGGACCTGCTGCAGCTCGTTACCCTGCCGCTGGTGGTGCTGGCCTATCTCGACGCGTTCGAGAAGCGCGACGTGAGGTCCGGCGTCCTGCTCGGACTTGCCGGTGCGCTGGCACTGCTGACCAAGTACTGGGTGATGACGATGATCGGCGCCGTCGGTCTCGCCGCCCTGATCCATCCCGAGCGGCTGCGCTTCCTCTCCTCGCCCGCGCCGTGGGTTGCGATCGCAACGCTCGCTATTGCGATGATCCCGCATCTCGTCTGGCTGAAGCAGGTCGACTTTGCGCCTTTCGCCTATGCCGGCGACGTCTACTCGCATGTCACTCGCGCGACGACGGTGCAGCTCACGATCGGCTATATCGGGCACAATCTGGCGCTGCTTGCGGTTCCTGTAGCGCTCGCGCTGCTTGCGTTGAGCATCGGGCGGCGCTGGTGGTCGCCGGCTGCGGTCGCCGCGCGCACATGGTCGCGCGGGCCAAATCCGGGCGTCAACATTTCGCAGGCGCTTAATATCTGGATCATCCAGGCGATTGTCGCGATCGGCCCGCCGCTGGGCGCCCTGTTCTTTGTCGTCTACCTGAAGACCGACTGGGGCATATCGCTGTTCTTCCTGGTGCCCCTGGCGCTGGTGGCGCTGCCGGCGCTGAGAATGCGGCGGTTCGCGTTGTTCAACATTGCGGCCATCTGGCTGGTGGCCACGCTCGCCACCCTGATCGCCTCTCCCTGGATCGCGGCGCAGGAAATGATTCAGAACTCCGCCGGTCCGGCGCCCTATGTCGCGCGATCGGAACTCGCGCGCGAATTGACGCAGGCCTGGCATTCGCGGTTTGGCGGGCGATGGGCCGTCGTCGTCGGCAATATGGATGTCGCCGAGCCGCTTGCCTTCTATAGCGCCGACCATCCTGCCCCGTTGACCCCCGGCGAGGCGTGGTCGGCCGGCCTCACCTCGCTGGAGGAGGCGAAGCGCCTGGGCTTCATCGGCGTCTGCGACACGGCGACCACCTGGAATTTGCCGGCCTGCGAAGATTGGATGGCCAAGAACGCGGCCAATGCCGAGCGGATGGTCATGACAACGCAGCGGTTCTATCGCGGGCATCCGGGGCCGTCGCGAAACTGGAAAGTCTATGTGGTGCCGCCGGCGAAGTGACGCCGGGGCAAGGGGAGGTGTCATTATGGATCTCGATCTCTCGGGCAAGCTTGCGCTGGTCAGCGGCTCGACGCGCGGCATCGGGCTCGCAGTCGCCAAGGGCCTCGCCGGAATGGGGGCGGAAGTCATCGTCAACGGGCGCGAGCGCGCCGTGGTGATGGAGGCGATCGCCGAGATCACGCGAATCGCGCCGAAGGCCAAGCTTCATCCGGCGCCGTTCGACCTGGGGAACGCCGCGGGCTGCGCCGACATCGTCGCGCAGTTCCCGGAAGTCGATATCCTCGTCAACAATCTCGGCATCTACGAGCCAAAGCCGTTCTTCGAGATCGAGGACGCCGACTGGTCGAAGATGTTCGAGGTCAACGTCATGAGCGGCGTACGGCTGACGCGGCATTATCTGAAGGGCATGCTGGACAACAAGGATTGGGGCCGCGTGGTGTTCGTTTCCAGCGAGTCCGGCGTCTTCGTGCCGAAGGAGATGGTGCATTACGGCTTCTCCAAGGGCGCGCAGCTCGTCATCGCCCGCGGCGCGGCCGAACAGACCAAAGGCACCAACGTCACCGTCAATTCGGTGCAGCCCGGCCCGACCTGGGTCGAGATGGCGCCCAAGCGCCTTGCCGCGCGCGCCAAGAGCATGGAGACGACAGTCGAAGACCTGGTGGCGCGAACCTTCAGCGAGCGCCGACCGGCCTCGCTGCTGCAGCGCTATGCCAAGCCGGAGGAAGTCGCGAACCTGATCTGCTATCTGTGTTCGAAGGCGTCGAGCGCGACCAACGGTGCCACGCTGCGCGCCGACGGCGGCATCGTGACCAATCCGTTCTGACGCGAGACCTACGTCCCTTCTTCGTTGAACTTGTCGGCGACCAGCGCGGCAATCGCATCGAGCGCGGCCTGCGCTTCGGGGCCCTTGGCGGACACCAGGATCGTGGTGCCCGGCGCGGCCGATAGCATCATCAAGCCCATGATGGAGGTGCCGCCAACGGTCTCGCCGCCGCGGGTGACCCAGACCTCGGCTTCGAATTTCTCGACCATCTGCACGAATTTGGCGGACGCGCGTGCGTGCAGGCCGCGCTTGTTGATGATCAGGAGTTCGCGGGAAAGCGCATCGGGTGGCACGGCCGCCCCGGGATTGTTCGCGGGCGCCGCCTCGTCGCTCATTTGCCGGCGAGCACTCGGCTGGCGATGGTGACGTATTTGCGGCCGGCTTCCTGGGCCATGGCGATCGCGTCGGGCAGCGAGCGCTCCTCGCGCACCTTGGCGAGCTTGACCAGCATGGGAAGATTGATGCCTGCGAGCACTTCGACCTTCGGCCGGCTCATGCAGGAGATGGCGAGGTTGGACGGGGTTCCACCGAACATGTCGGTGAGTATGGCAACGCCGTCGCCGCTGTCGACGCGGTTCACCGCTTCGATGATGTCGTTCCGACAGAGATCGGAATCGTCGTCCGCGCCGATTGTCACGGCTTCGATCTGCTTTTGCGGGCCCATGACATGTTCCAGCGCCGCCCTGAACTCGTCGGCAAGGCGCCCATGGGTCACAAGTACTAGACCAATCATCCGGAAACTCCTCGCGGGGTGCCCTTTGGTGCACCGCACGAACGCGCCACTTTGACCATCCCGAGCCCCGGCGCAAGAGGGGTTCGCTTCGATTCGTCCCGGGAAATGGGGCCGCTTCGGGAGGACGCGCCGGTCTTATTCCGTCGCGATAGTGGGGCTTATATGGTTAGCAATCCCTTTCGGACAATCAGTCGAAGGTTGGGAGGGGGACGCACCATCAGTTGTCGTCAGCGCAGCTACAATCAGCGGCAATGGCGCATACCGTAAATCCACCGGTATTCGCGGTATATTGACACCATTAATGCGAATGATGAGTGCTTCGGCCGCAGGCAACCGGTCGGCATCTTCCGCGCCGAGATCGACCACCAGGCCGACCGTTGCCTCGCCGACATGCTTGATTCGGCGAATTCCAAGGCCCCGGATTTCGATCAGTCCCGCGAGTTCCCGCGCCGGCCGCACGATCAGATTCCCGCTGCCTGTGTCGAGGTGGACACGGTCATCGCCGACCAGAATGGCCGGGGGAACCTGCCCCGACCGGCCTGCGAGTATCAGCTCGAAGGCAAGGCGCGATTTGCCTGAACCGGAGGGGCCGCGGATCAGCACGGCACGTTCGCCCACCAGCACGGCAGAGGCGTGCACCGTGGCCCGGGCGGTCATTGCGCCGGCAGCCTGACGACGAAGCGGGCGCCCGCCACCGTCGGCTCCCCGTCCGCGTTGGCTGGCCCCGGACGGTTCTCCGCCCAGATCCGCCCGCCATGGGCCTCGATGATCTGCTTGGAGATCGACAGGCCGAGCCCCGAGTTCTGGCCAAACCCCTGGTGCGGCCGGTCGGTATAGAAGCGCTCGAAGATGCGCTCCAGTGCATCCTCACGGATGCCGGGGCCATCGTCGTCGACCACGATCTCGATTTCGGAACGGACGCGGCGGCAGGTGATGCGCACTTTCTTGCCGGCCTCGGAAAAGGACTGCGCGTTGGAGAGCAGGTTCGAGATCACCTGGCCGAGCCGCGAGTCGTGGCCGGGCACGGCGAAGGTGTCGGACGTGCCGCGGCCCTCGAAGCGGACCTCGACGGCGACGTCGTGGCCGAGCCGCGTTTCGTTGGCGACGGAGGCGAGCGTCGTCAGCAGGCGGCGCATGTCGACCAGCGTCATGTCCTGCCGTTGCAGCTCCGCATCGAGGCGGCTGGCGTCGGAAATGTCCGAGATCAGCCGGTCGAGCCGCTTGACGTCATGCTCGATCACTTCAAGCAGCCGCGCGCGACTGGCGTCGCTGCGTGCCAGCGGCAATGTCTCCACCGCCGAGCGCATCGACGTCAGCGGGTTCTTCAATTCATGGGCGACGTCGGCGGCGAACATCTCGATCGCCTCGATGCGGTTATAGAGCGCATCCGTCATGTCGCGCAGCGCGCCGGACAGATGCCCGATCTCATCGCGGCGGCGGGTGAAGTCGGGGATTTCCACGCGGGTGCGGATGCGCCGTCGGACGCGTTCGGCGCTGTCGGCAAGACGGCGCACCGGACCCGCAATGGTGCTGGCGAGCAGCAGCGACAGCATGATCATCACGGCGGAGGCGACGCCGCCGACCTTCAAAATGGCGAGCCGCTCGTTGGTCACCATCTGATCGATATCGTCCCCCTGTGTCGACAGCAGTAGAGCGCCGTGCACGGCACGGAAACGCTGCACCGGCACGGCGACCGAGACGATCACCGCGCCGCGCTCGGTGACGCGCACCGCGCTGCTCTTCTGGCCTTCCAGCGAATGGGCGACCTCGGAATAACCCTTGCCGTTGTCGAGCTCGCGATAGGCCGGCAGGTCGCCGCGGTTGAGCCAGGTGCGGACGGCAAGCAGGCTGCGCTCGAATATGTTGGGCTTGTCCGAGGGCGGGCCGAGCTCGATGCGCAGCACATCGCCGCGGCCGAAGAGGTTGCGGCTGTCGATGATCAGTCCGCCGTCGCGGTCATAGATGCGGGCGCGCGTCTTGGTCGGCAAGATCAGGCGGCGCAGGATCGGCGCGACGCGCTCGGGATTGATCGGGAAGTCGGAATATTCGTCCGGAATGCCGTAGCTCTCGCCGGGCTTGAGATCGAGCAGCTTGTCGACGTCGATGGTCGGCGTGTTGGTCTCGACCGTGGCGGAGGCCGCGATGGCGACCGCGATGATCTCAGCCTGCACCAGGAGGCTCTGCGCGCGGGCTTCGATCAGGCCGGCGCGGAACTGCGACAAATAAAGGATGCTCGCCACCAGCGCGACGAGGCCCGCAAGGTTGAGCGAGACGATCCGCCGCGTGAGGCTCGAGAAGGAGAGCGAGAAGAAGTACTGCCAGGCGCGCTGCAGCCAGTTCAGCGGCCGCTGCCAGCCCCTGAGCGCCGGGGTTTCGACAGCCGACGACTCCTGATCGAGCGACGGCGCAGCGTCCTCGGCATGCAGACCCGGATGGGGCGGCGTTCGATCAAGCACAGGCAAGACTGCCGGTTATTGTTCTGGTCCCGTGATGCAGTTGGCTCGCACACCTTATCCCGGATGCACGGCCGATGTCAGTCCATACAGTCTGCGCCGGACGCGCTTCAGGTTTCCTTGAAACGATAGCCGACGCCGTACAGGGTCTCGATCATCTCGAATTCGTCGTCCACCATCTTGAACTTCTTGCGCAGCCGCTTGATGTGGCTGTCGATGGTGCGGTCGTCGACATAGACCTGGTCGTCATAGGCCGCGTCCATCAGCGCATTGCGGCTCTTCACCACGCCGGGGCGGGTGGCGAGCGCCTGCAGGATCAGGAATTCGGTGACAGTCAACGTGACCGGCTCGTTCTTCCAGGTGCAGGTGTGGCGCTCCGGGTCCATGCGGAGCAGGCCGCGGTCGAGCGCGCGTGCATCGGGCTCTTTCGGAGCCGCCGTCGGATCCTTCGGCTGCGAACGGCGCAGCACGGCCTTGACGCGCTCCACCAGCAGCCGCTGCGAAAACGGCTTGCGGATGAAGTCGTCGGCGCCCATCTTGAGGCCGAACAATTCGTCGATCTCTTCGTCCTTGGAGGTCAGGAAGATTACCGGCAGGTCGGATTTCTGACGCAGCCGTCGCAGCGTCTCCATGCCGTCCATGCGGGGCATCTTGATGTCGAGGATGGCGAGATCCGGCTGGCTGGTGCGGAAGCCGTCAAGCGCCGATGCGCCATCCGTATAGGTCATGATGCGATAGCCCTCGGCTTCGAGCGCGATCGACACGGATGTGAGAATGTTGCGGTCGTCATCGACCAGGGCGATTGTGGGCATGAGCCTGCTTTCAGTATTGAGAGTGGCTTGAACGGCGCGCAATCCAGCGATCCGCCGCAAATTGGGCTTCGAACTCGGTCAAACGAGCAATGCAAGCTGGGCTGAAGTGTGACCAAGTTCCGACAGAACGCATCCCGAGGGAACCGCGTTCCGACCCATATGGTACTCCGTTTAGCCCAAAAAAGAGACCAATTGCAATAACATGGCAGAGAATTACTGATGCAGCCGACGCCCGATTTTGACCCTTCCAGGATGGCGAAATCTCTGCTCCGCAGGAGCCGGCAGGGGGCGCTCGCGACACTAATGGTTAACAGCGGCGATCCCTATTGCTCGCTCGTCAACGTGGCCGCCAACCCCGATGCCGCCCCGTTGCTGCTGATCTCGCGGCTCGCCGTGCACACCAAGAACATCATAGCGGACACGCGGGTCTCGCTGATGCTCGATGAGCGCGTCGCGGGCGATCCGTTGGAGGGTGCCCGTATCATGGTGGCAGGACGTGCCGAGGAGCTTGCGGGCGAAGCTGCCGCGTTGGCGCGTCGCCGCTATCTTGCCGCACATCCGTCGGCGGAGGGCTTTGTCGATTTCAAGGATTTTGCCTTCTTCCGCATCGCGCCCTCCGGCCTTCATCTCGTGGCCGGCTTCGGGCGGATCATTGACCTGAAGCCGGCGCAATTCCTGACCGACATATCGGATGCCGGCGACTTGCTCGAGGCGGAAGCGAGCGCCGTCGAGCACATGAACCAGGATCACCGCGAGGCGATGAACCTGTACGCCACAAAGCTGATTGGCGCCGAGGCTGCCGACTGGCGCTGCACGGGCTGCGATCCCGAAGGCTTGGACATGCAGGCCGAGGGCCGGACCTTGCGGCTGGAATTCCCGGAACGGGTCCGGACCGGTGCGGAATTGCGCAAGATGCTGGTGCGGCTGGCCGGAGAGGCGCGGGCCGCGCAATAAGCTTGCTGTGGGGTTGAACGCCGATGCGGTTTGGCGCGACCCATGCAGGATGAAATCGGGCCCATCATTGCGATTGCTGCTGGGGCTGGCGCTTGCTGCGGGCGCCTGCCTCGCCACGCCTTCACTGGCGCAGAATATCAGCGCCCAGACCACCAAGATCCTCGAACTCAACCGCGCCGGCAAATATTCCGAGGCGCTGGCGCTGGCGCAGAAGACGCTTGCAGACGCCGAGAAGGCGCACGGGGCGGCGCATCGGGATGTCGCGGCGGCGCTGAACAATCTTGGCCAGGTCTATGCCAGCCTTGGACAGGATGCCGAGGCGGAGCCGCTCTACAAGCGGGCATTGACCATCTTCGAGAAGGTCGGCGGCCTCGACTCCGCCGACGTGGCGCCGACGCTGACCAATCTCGCCGCGCTCTATCAGCGGCAGGATCGCTTGGCCGATGCCGAGCCGCTGTTCCGCCGCGCGCTGGCGATCCGCGAGAGGACGCTTGGGGGCAGCCATCCCGACACCGGGCAGGCCCTGAACAATCTCGCCACGCTCTATGAGAAGCTCGGGCGCCACACCGATTCCGAGCCGTTGTTCAAGCGCGCGCTCGCGATCTACGAAAAGGCGGCCGGACCGGAGCATCCGGCGGTCGCGACCGTCCTCAACAATCTCGGACAGGTCGCCAAGGTGACGGGGCGCTTCGCCGAGGCCGAGCCGCTGATCAAACGATCGCTGGCCATTCGCGAAAAGGTGCTGGGGCAGGATCATCCCGATGTTGCGCGTTCGCTCAACAACATGGCCGATCTTGATGAGCGGCAGAACCGCTACGCCGACGCCGAGCCGCTCTATCGCCGCGCCCTCGGCATCCGCGAGCGCGCGGTCGGCCTCGATCATCCGGAGACGGCGACGTCCACCAACAATCTGGCCTATCTGCTGCGCCAGGAAGGCAAAACCGCCGATGCCCTCCCGCTGCTCGCACGGCTGATCGTCACCGGTCGTGCGCAAACGCGTGTCGCGCTGCCGGTATTGTTTGACGCGCAGCGGCAGCAGCTGGTGGCGCCCGGCACGGCGCTGGACGACGCGCTCAACGTGATTCAGCGCGGCGCGCAATCTTCCGCCGCCTCCGCCGTCAACAAGCTCGCAGTGCGGCTTGCCGCCGGCAATGATCGTCTCGCCGAGCTGGTGCGCCGCGATCAGGATCTCGGCTCGGAAGCCGAATCCCTCGACAAATCGATCCTGGCCGCGGTGTCCAAGGATCGCGCCAAGCGCGATCCGGCCGCCGAGCAGCGCGCTCGCGACCGGATTTCCGCCATCGCAGGCGAGCGCGCCCGGCTGCAGAAAGCGCTTTCGGCCGAGTTCCCCGACTATGCCGCGCTGTCAAATCCGCTGCCGCTGACCGCAAAGGAAGTGCAGTCATTGCTGGCGGCCGACGAGGCGATGGTGCTGTTCTCCGTCGCCGAGAAGGAAAGCTACGTCTTCGCGCTGACGCGCGGTGGCGTCGAATGGAAGCCGATCCCGATCGGCACCGACGCGTTGTCGGAAAAGATCGCCGCGTTCCGCCGCGGGCTCGATATCGCCAAGGCGAGCGACGCCTCGGGCAAGTCAGGGCTGTTTGATCTCGCGCTCGCCAATGAGCTCTATGCGACGCTGCTGTCGCCGGTCGAGACGCTGGTCAAGGATAAGCGCAGCCTGTTCGTCGTGGCCTCCGGTGCGCTGACGGCTCTGCCGTTCCACCTGCTGGTGACCGAGAAGCCCGAGATGGCAATCCCCGACAATTTCGACGGCTATCGCAATGCCGCGTGGCTCTTGAAGCGGCACGCGGTGTCGGTCCTTCCGTCGGTCACGAGCCTGAAGGCGCTGCGGACCTTTGCGCGGCGCGACCAGAATACCAAGCCGATGACCGGTTTCGGCGATCCGCTGTTCGATCCCGCGCAAGGCGCGGGCGACAAGCGCGCCGCGCTCAAGATCGCCGCGCGCAGCGTCGCAAGCGTCGCCTACACGGAGTTCTGGCGTGGCGCCGGCGTCGATCGCACCTTGCTTGCAAAGGCGCTGCCGCAACTGCCCGATACGGCCGACGAACTCAATGCGGTGGCAAAGGACCTCGGCGTTGCCGACAGCGACATTCATCTCGGCACGGATGCCAGCGAGACCACGCTCAAGCGCATGCGGCTCTCCGATTATTCCATCGTCTACTTTGCCACCCATGGACTCGTCGCCGGTGACGTCAAGGGCGTGGCCGAGCCGTCGCTCGCGCTCAGCATCCCGGCGCAGCCCAGCGAACTGGATGACGGGCTGTTGACCGCAAGCGAAGTCGCGCAGCTGAAGCTCAACGCCGACTGGGTCGTGCTGTCGGCCTGCAACACCATAGCCGGCGACAGGCCGGGCGCCGAGGCCCTTTCGGGGCTCGCCCGTTCGTTCTTCTATGCCGGGGCGCGAGCGCTGCTGGTGACGCATTGGGCGGTCGATTCGGCGGCCGCCACGCGGCTCACCACCTCGACCTTCGATCGTCTCAAGGCCAACCCGAACATCGGTCGCGCCGAGGCCTTGCGGCAGGCGATGCTGGCCTACCTGAACGATGCCTCTTCTCCGCGCAATGCCTATCCGGCGTTCTGGGGACCGTTCGCCCTGATCGGCGAGGGGGTCGGCCGTTAGGCCGGGCTTTTATTGCAGCATGGTATTTTTGCACCGCAAAAATGCGCTCGAAAAGCGCACTGCGCGACGCTTGGCCGCGCGGTTTTGCCGCCCGACAAAGGTCCGCAAGCAGGAGAAGATGTGTGGCACATCAAGACAGCCGGTGAATAAACCAAATCTGACGGGATCGGCTTGGCAAGCCGGGCGTTGCCAAGTAATAGGTCGCGGGACCGAGACCTGACGGGCTATATTTTTGGGAGGTCACTGCGAGCGGCACCCTTGGCGGCGCCTGAGATTCGCGGACTTCGAGGAGGATCCTTCGTGCAAGAGACGGGCGTGCGCAACGGTGCCTTTGGCGCCGACAAGTTCGGCTTAGAGAACCTCAAAGCCGTGCACTGGAATCTGGGCACGCCCCAGCTGTACCAGTACTCGCTCACCAATGGCGAGGCGGTGCTGTCAGCCGACGGCGCGCTCTGTGCGGATACCGGCGAGTTCACCGGGCGCAGCCCCAAGGACAAGTTCACGGTGCGCGACGCCACGACCGACAAGAAGATGTGGTGGGCCGGCAACCAGTCGATCACCTCCGAGCAGTTCTCCACGCTCTACGCCGATTTCCTCAAGCATGCCGAAGGCAAGACGCTGTTCGCGCAGGATCTCTATGGCGGCGCCGATCCGAGCTATCGCATCAAGACGCGCGTCTACACCGAGCTCGCCTGGCATTCGCTGTTCATTCGCACGCTGCTGATTCGCCCTGAGGCGATCGAGCTGCAGGCCTTCGTGCCGGAACTGACCATCATCGACATGCCGAGCTTCCGCGCCGACCCCAAACGTCACGGCTGCCGCTCGGAGAACGTCGTCGCCATCGATTTCGCCCGCAAGATCGTCCTGATCGGCGGGTCTTATTATGCCGGCGAGATGAAGAAGTCGGTCTTCACCACGCTGAACTATTACTTGCCCGAGAAGGGCGTGATGCCGATGCACTGTTCGGCGAATGTCGGGCCCAAGGGCGACACCGCGATCTTCTTCGGCCTGTCGGGCACCGGCAAGACCACGCTGTCGGCCGATCCGAACCGCACGCTGATCGGCGACGACGAGCACGGCTGGGGCAATGACGGCGTCTTCAATTTCGAGGGTGGCTGCTACGCCAAGTGCATCAAGCTGTCGAAGGAAGCCGAGCCGCAAATCTTCGCTGCCTCCAGCCGATTCGGCGCGGTGCTCGAGAATTGCGTGCTCGACGAAGATACCCGCGTGGTGAATTTCGACGACGGAACGAAGACGGAAAACACCCGCTCGGCCTATCCGCTCGACTTCATCCCGAACGCCTCGCGCACCGGCCGCGCCGGCCAGCCGAAGAACGTCGTGATGCTGGCGGCCGACGCCTTCGGCGTGCTGCCTCCGATCGCCAAGCTTTCACCGGCGCAGGCGATGTACCACTTCCTGTCCGGCTATACCGCCAAGGTGGCCGGCACCGAGCGCGGCCTCGGCTCCGAGCCGCAGCCGGAATTCTCCACCTGTTTCGGCTCGCCCTTCCTGCCGCTCGACCCGTCCGTCTACGGCAACATGCTCCGCGAACTGATCGCCAAGCACAGTGCCGATTGCTGGCTGGTCAACACCGGCTGGACCGGCGGTAAATATGGCGTGGGCTCGCGCATGCCGATCAAGGTCACGCGCGCGCTGCTCACCGCTGCGCTCGACGGTTCGCTCCGCAATGTCGAGTTCCGCACTGACAAGTATTTCGGTTTCGCAGTGCCCACCGCGCTGCCGGGCGTCCCCAGCGAAATCCTCGATCCCGTCAACACCTGGCGGGACAAGGCCGAGTTCGACAAGACGGCGCGCGCGCTGGTCGGCATGTTCCAGAAGAATTTTGCCAAGTTCGAAGCCCAGGTCGACGCCGACGTCCGTGCGGCTGCGCCCGACGTGAAGCTCGCGGCCGAGTAACCCTGCCGGGTATGTGCCTCGCGTAACAAAGGGCGGTCCATCGGGCCGCCCTTTTGTATTCTACCGTCCCGGCAGCATCGCGTTGGTGGGCGTGCGGCGGTCGGTGATCTGCAGGCCGAACAGGCTGCCCAGCAATTCCACCATGGCACGTGCCGTGCGTCCGCGCTCGTCGAGGAAGGGGTTGAGCTCGACGACGTCGACCGAATGCACGATGCCGGAATCGTGCAACAGCTCCATGATCAGATGCGCTTCGCGGTAGGTGGCCCCGCCCGGCACGGTGGTGCCGACGCCCGGCGCCACACCGGGATCGAGGAAATCGACATCGAAGGACAGGTGCAGCACGCCGTTCTTGGCCTTGACGCGCTCGATGACGCGGCGGATCAGCACGGCGACACCGTGCTCGTCGATGGCGCGCATGTCGGCAATCGCGACGCGTCGCTCATGGACGAGCTTCTTCTCCAGCGGGTCGATCGAGCGAATGCCGAACAGATCGAGCTGGTCGGGCGTGATGGAGGCGCGAACCTGGTTGCCGAGCAGACGGTCGAGACCGGGCTCGCCGCAAAGAAACGCCGCCGACATGCCGTGCATGTTGCCGGTGATGGTGGTGGCCGGGGTGTTGTAGTCGGCATGCGCATCTAGCCACATCACGAACAGCGGGCGATTCATTTCCTGCCAGTAGCGCGCCACGCCGTTGACCGATCCCATCGACAGCGAGTGATCGCCGCCCATGAAGATCGGGATCGCGCCGTTGCGCGCCAGGGTGTAGGCGTGTTCGCTGAGCACGCGGACCCAGCTCTTCACCTCGTCATAATACTTGGCATTGGCCGGCGCCGGGCCATCCGCAACCACGTTGGGCCGTGCCAGATCGCCGTGGTCCTCGACGGTGAATTCGAGCTGCTCGAGCAGGCGCGCGATGCCAGCGGTGCGCAGTGCCGCCGGGCCCATCAGCGTGCCGGCCTGCGAGGCGCCGATTTCGATCGGCACGCCGAGCAGCGCGATGCGCGGTTTGTTGATGGCGTCGGACATTAGGCGCTTCCTTCGAAGAGCCGGACCGACGCCGGCTCCTACGCCTTGAAGTAAGCGATCTGCGTCGTGGTTGCCAGCAGCCGGCCGCCGGGGGACCACAATTCACCGTGCTGATCGCCATAGCTCTTGTGGAAAATCTTGGCGTCGGCGACGCCGAGTACATGGGTGGTGTTTTCGGCCTCGAGATCGGCGGTGTCGGCGTGAAAATAGGTCGTCAGCGACACCGTTCCGAAGGGGACCAGTTCCCGCTTGGCGTGGAAGATGCGGGCGAAGAAGGCATCCGACATCGCCAGCAGCGACAGCGCGTCCACCTTCCGCGGCGCGCGGTCGCCGATCCACAGCTTGGAAAACGTCTCCACCGGCGCCGCCGGCCCGCCGCGCCGCGGCTCGCCCTCGACAAAGCGGAAGTCGTATTGCTTGACCCCGGGTGCTGCGACCGGTGGGTAGGGCAGCGTCTCGGCAAAGGCCCTTGCGCCCGGATATTCCTGCTGCTGGTGCGACCAGGACGTCCGGCGCTCGGCGAACACGGCGGTTGCGAGCGTCGATACCTCGCCACTGCCTTGCGTCATCTCCACGCACCAGTGCTGGCTGGAGCGGTTGGCCTTTACCAGCCGCACGTCCAGATCGAACGGCCCTTGCGCGACCGGCGCGCAATAATTCACCGTCACCGCGATCGGATCGCCCGCGCGCTGCGGATGTTCGACCAGCGCACGCAGGATCGTTGCGGCCGTGCAACCGCCGAAGGGGCCGACAAAGGCCCAGTAATCGTCGCTGGTGTGTCCCTGCCATCGACTGTCGCCCGGCGTGACCCTGGTGGCGTCATCGAAAAGATGCGGCGTCTTGGTGAGCATAAATTAGAATCCACTAAATCTTGACAGGTGTTCCATCCCAAAGTCGAAATTCGATCGTCTCGTTGGCTTGACCGTACTTGCTGCAGTCGGCGACGGCTCCGGCAGGATCATCGGTTATCCAGACGTCCGTCAGTTCGCCGGAAATTCGCTGCAGAGCAATTACCGCGACGTTGCCAACAAGATCGGCGAGATAGCGCTCGACCGCAGACTTTTCATCTTGCCCTGACAACTCGGCGAGGATGCTTCCGTGTGTATGCGAGGGAAATCCATCGAAGCCGATTGTCCAATCGCCGTCCGGGCAGGTGACCAGAAACTTCAATTGTCCGTCCGGACTGACGTATTCTCCTATCGACATCATCGCGCCTTTTTGACTGCAAGCCTGAAGTAGCTTGCCGCGCCGGCGAATTCAATGACGTCGAAGGTAAACGTCGTGCGGGTAGGCGGCCCGCGATTTCGCCGGCCGGAATTTCTAGCCGCCTGCGCCACGCCGCGTGCCACGCGCCGGCTGCGTCGACGGCGACGGCCGCACCGGCACATGCCAGATATCTTCGGCATATTCGCGGATGGTGCGGTCGCTCGAGAACCAGGCCATGCGCGCAACATTGAGGATGCTGGCGCGCGTCCAGGCGGGGATCACCTGCCAGCGGGCATCGACGCCGCGCTGCGCCTCGTAATAGGAATCGAAGTCGGCGGCGACCATGTATGGATCGTGATGGCGGATGGCGTCCGCGATGCGGGCGAAACGATTGGGCTCGCCGGCTGCGAACTCGCCGTTCTCGATCGCGGCAAGGGCGCGCGACAGCCGCGGCGAGCGCTTGATGACGTCGGTCGCATCCAGGCCCTGCCTGCGGCGGATCATGACGTCGCCGGCCTCCATGCCGAAGATCGCGATGTTTTCCCCGCCGACATGGTCGCGGATCTCGATGTTGGCGCCATCGAGCGTGCCGATGGTGAGCGCGCCGTTCAGCGCCAGTTTCATGTTGCCGGTGCCGGAAGCCTCCATGCCGGCGGTTGAAATCTGCTCGGAGAGGTCGGCGGCGGGAATGATGACTTCTGCAAGACTCACATTGTAGTCCGGCAGGAAGGCGACCTTCAGCCGCCCCTTCAGATCGGGATCGCGGTTGACGGTGTCGGCGACGTCGTTGATCAGCTTGATGATCAGTTTTGCATAGTGATAGCTCGCCGCCGCCTTGCCGGCGAAAATCTTCACCCGCGGCACCCAGTTGCGGTCCGGCTCGTCCTTCATGGCCTGGTACAGCGCGACCGTCTCGACGATGTTGAGCAATTGCCGCTTGTATTCGTGGATGCGCTTGATCTGCACGTCGAACAGCGCCGAGGGGTCGACCTTGATGCCGAGCCGTTCGCCGATCAGCCGCGCCAGGGCCAGCTTGTTGTGGTGCTTGACGTCACGGAAGCGCTGCTGGAAGCCGTTGTCGCTGGCGTGATCTTCGAGGCTTTCGAGCAAGGTGAAATCATCCAGCACGGCCTCCCCACAGGTCTCGCGCAGGAGCGACGTCAGCTTGGGATTGGCCAGCATTAGCCAACGGCGGAAAGTGATGCCGTTGGTCTTGTTGGTGATACGCGAAGGATAGAGGTGATTGAGATCGTGGAACACGGTCTCCTTCATCAGGTCGGAATGCATCGCCGAGACGCCGTTGATGCGGTGCGAGCCGACAAAGGCGAGCTGGCCCATCCGCACCCTGCGGCCGCCGCGCTCGTCGATCAGCGACACCGAGGCGCGGAAATCGATATCGCCGGGGCAGCGGGCCTCGGCCTGCGCCAGATGCTGCACGTTGATGCGATAGATGATCTCGAGATGCCGCGGCAGGAGCCGCTCGAACAGCTCCACCGGCCAGGTCTCCAGCGCCTCCGGCAACAGCGTGTGGTTGGTGTAGGAGAAGGTCGCGACCGTGATCTTCCAGGCCTCTTCCCAGCGAAAATTGTGCAGATCGACGAGGATCCGCATCAGCTCCGTCACCGCGAGGCTCGGATGGGTGTCGTTGAGCTGTACCGCCACCTTTTGCGCCAGGCTGCGCAGCTGCCCATCGGCGCCAAGATGTCGCTTCACCAGATCCTGCAGGCTGGCCGAGACGAAGAAATATTCCTGCCGCAGTCGCAGCTCACGGCCGGCGGCGCTTTCATCGTTCGGATAGAGGAATTTGCAGATCGCCTCGGCGCGGGCCTGCTCGGCATTGGCGGAGATGTAGTCGCCCTTGTTGAATACGTCGAGATTGAGCGGGTCGGGCGCGCGCGCCGACCAGAGCCGCAGCGCATTCACATGCTGGCCGCGCCAGCCGACGATCGGCGTGTCATAGGCCATGGCTTCGATGGTCTCGGCCGGGTGCCAGGTGGCGCGGTCACGGCCGCGGTCGTCGACATGATCGACATGGCCGCCGAAGTGCACATGATAGATCACCTCGGGCCGCTGGAATTCCCAGGGGTTGCCGTAGGAGAGCCACTCGTCCGGATATTCCTGCTGCCAGCCGTCCGAGACGATCTGGCGGAACAGGCCGAAATCGTAGCGGATGCCATAGCCGACCGCTGGGATCGCAAGCGTGGCCATGCTCTCCATGAAGCAGGCCGCAAGGCGCCCAAGGCCGCCATTGCCGAGCGCGGCGTCGGGCTCGCACTTGCGCAACTCCTGCAGGCCGACGCCGAGATCGCCGAGCGCGGTCTCGAACACCGGAAAGAGGCCCATATTGTTGAGCGCGTCGGTGAAGAGGCGGCCGATCAGGAATTCGAGCGAGAGGTAATAGACCCGCTTGCGTCCGGCGTCGTAGCTCTGCTTCTCCGCCACCAGCCAGCGGTGCACGATGCGGTCGCGCAGCGCCAGCGCCGCCGCCATGTACCAGTCGCGTCTGGTCGCCATGCCGGCGTCCTTGCCGATGGCGAGCCTGAGCTTGGCGAGGATCGCGCCCTTGATCTCGCCCAGCTGCAGCTCGTCGATGGGCTGACCGAGGGCCGGATAGTGCTGAAGGGGTTGGTCTGACAAGCCGTACATCCCCGTTTGGAATCACGCGAAAAGATACGCCCCTTGCGCCGCTGCCGAAACCACCGGGCACTTGCGGTGCATGGAACTGCCCTGAATTTATGCAAGGAACGGGCCGATCCAGCCGCCTCCGCGCGGCCTGTTTTGGTGCTACGATCGGAACCGGACGCCAGGATCGGGGAGGACTTTGGCCATGAAATTGCTGATCGAAATCGCCGCCGCAGCGCTCCTGATGGTCTGCATCACCGTCTCCAGCGCCGCCTTTGCTGGCCCAACCGCCGACGGGCTGACCTGTTCCTTCAACGCACCCAAGGGCGCCTCGCCAGCTGCGCGTTGTGCCGCCATCAAGCGGCAATGCGGCGGCAAGTTCTACGCGAACTATTGCGGCGACAAGCTGCTGTCGGCGATGAGGTGAGGACCTGACGTGCGCTGGCGGTGGCCTGGCCGGGCCTGTCACGCCGCTGCAATCAAATCAGCATAGACGGCGAAGTCTTCGCAATCGCTGCTGACAGGCCCGCATGACCTATCTCTATCTTGCGCTTGCCATCGTCGCGGAAGTCGTTGCAACGTCGTTCCTGAAACTGTCGGACGGTTTCAGCCGGCCGCTGCCGTCGGTCGTTACCGTGATCGGTTATGCGGTGGCGTTCTATTTCCTCTCGCTGACGCTGCGCAACCTGCCGACCGGCCTCGTCTACGCCGTGTGGTCGGGTGTCGGCGTCGTCTTGATCGCCACCATCGCCTGGGTGTTCCAGAGCCAGCGGCTCGACGCGGCCGCACTGTGCGGCATGGGCCTGATCGTGTCGGGGGTTTTGGTGATCAATCTGTTTTCCGGCGTGTCATCGCATTGAATGGAACTGGGTCGCCCCGGCGAAGGCCGGGGCGACAAATGGAACGAATTAAGAACACTTTAGCAAGTCTTTGATATATCATAGTGATTCGGCGCGTTGCCGACACAATATGTATGGTCTACCCGGCCTAGTGAGGACTACATGTCCACCATCGCCTTTGATCAATTCGCGCTCACGCGCATTGCCGACTTCGCCCGCACGCTGTCGCGGCTGCACCAGGCCTCGCGCCGGCAGGTGATCGACGACGACCAGATCGACCGCGAATTCAACGCGGTCTGCATGTCGATCTGGGGCTATACGACCGACGACATCAGCGATGATCTGTTCTCGAACGAGGATCACGCCTTCCTAGATTCGCTGGATGAGGCGCATGCGCGCATCTTCGCAGGCCAGCAGGGCTACGACCTCGTCGACGACCAGGGCATGCTGACGGACTGGTGGGGCTTCTGCTGGATGATCCTGGCCGAGAAGCGCGGCCTGCTCACGGCCGAAAACCGCGCTGCCGCGCGCGCGGCGATCGAGGAGAAATATCTCGCCGCGCCGAATGTGATCGGGGTGATCGTCGGGCGATAGCAACGTTGCGAACGCTTGTGCGGTATGCGCCGTGCTGTCAGTCTCGGCTTGCGATGGGGTATTTTCGGGCAATCCGCGATTTTGCCGTGAACGCGTGGCTCGTGGCGGCGCCGCTGGTCCTGCTGGTGCTTGTGCCGATCGGCGTCTTCATCTGCCTGTTCGTTGTCGAGAGCATCATCGCGCGCATCTGGGGGCGGGAGGCGGCGGACGATTTTCTCGCCAACGCCATGACGCTGCTCGGTGCAGCCGTGCTGCTCGCGCTGACTGGATTGCTGCTGTACAGTCTGTTTTCCGCAGCACGATGGCTTCTCCGGTTGAGGAAGCCGTAGCCGGCAAACTAGTTCAATGCCGCCCGCTTGGCTTTCTGAGCCGGCGCCGTCGTCTTCGGTATGCTGCCGACGACCGGCGGGTCATCCTGCAGCGGCGAAGGAGGCGCGTCCGCAATCACCTCTGCATTGACAGGCGCGACCTTGATTTCGCCGAGGCGGGCACGCACTTCCGCGGTCAATCCCGGATAGGACGAGATTGGAGTGAACTCCGCGGTCTGGTCGTTGCCGACGCGGATGCCGGAATAGGCGACCAGCCCGCTCGCCGTCGCCAGCACGTCGCCTGCCCGCAGCGAGCCGTCGAGCGAAATGTCGATCTGCGTAAGCCCGCCGGGATCCTTGCCGTTGCAGGTGCAGTCCGCCCGCAATGCCTTGCGGTAGGCAAAGGCGTTCTCGCTGCCGGCGTAGCGCTCGCCATTGGCCGATGTGGCGTAGTCGATATTGCTGCCGAAATAGACCTTTGTGGCGCTGGCCGGGCAGAAGGCCTGGCAGAGCTGCGCTGCCGTCGCGCTGCCGCGCGCATGCACGGGAAAATATTTTCCGTCGCAGCTGCGAACGCAGAAGGCAGGGCCTGAGCCGGCGACGCGTGGTTGAGATGCCGGTGCGCCCTGCTGGGCGCCGAAGGGGTCTGCGAACGAGCTGGCTTGCGGCGCCGCCTGGCGCATCTGCTGCTTGATTCCCCCGAACAGGAAGTCGAACAGGCCTTCGGCGAAGGCGGCATCCGGCACGCTCAGCGCCGCGCCGGCAAACACGGCGGCAGCCAGCAGCGCCCGGCGCCGCATGGGCCGAATACTCAACTCTGTACGCAACGCTTACTCCACCCGACGCAACACCACCGAGGCCAATACGCGGCTTCGGCAACGATTCACCATAGCGGTGGATAGTAAATGACTGGTGAGTGCGAGAGGTGATCGCGCCTTTTCTTCGCCTCTTCCGCATCCGCCTTCGCCCGAAGGCGGGCTCAGGGAGAGGAGGCGAGAGTTCAGCCCTTCAGAAATTCGCCCGCCTTGTAGAGCGAGCGGAACGGCAATCCGGCCGCTGCAAACGCTTCCGTCGCGCCTTCCTCGCGGTCGACCATGGTGAAGACCAGCGCGATCTCGCCGCCGGCCTCGCGCACGGCTTCCACTGCCTTCAGCGCCGATCCGCCGGTGGTGGTGACATCCTCGACGATGACGATGCGCTTGCCCTGCAACGTCTCGCCCTTGGCAAGCCCCTCCACGGCGAGCCGCGCGCCATGCTCCTTCGGCTTCTTGCGGACGAAGAAGGCCGCTATCGGATGGCCCTTGATCCAGGAGAGCTGCGCGATGGCGCCGGCCAGGGGGACGGCGCCCATCTCTAGCCCGCCGACGAAGTCGAGATTGTCGTCTTTCAGCGCCTCGTAGGTCAGCTCCGCGAGCAGCGCCGCGCCCTCGGGGTCGAGCATGGTCGGCTTCAGGTTGAAGTAGAAATCGCTCTTGCGCCCCGAAGCCAGCGTGATCTCGCCACGCCCGAAAGAGCGCTTGCGGATGATTTCGGCGAGGCGGGCGCGGGCGGCTGATTTGGACACGGCTTCTTCCGATCTTTTGAGTGGCGCAATCTATCGGCGCTCCCCCGCACATTCCAGCCCGATTAGGCCCCATCAACAGCGGCCGCGGGACGCGGGGTGCCTGCGCAAAGGTCCCCCGCGCCAGCGTGCCTTGTAGGACTGGTCGGTTCCGGGCTAGGGAGGCGCCAAACTCTTTTGGGAGAAAACAAGAATGGCCATCGAGCTCTATACCTGGAACACGCCGAACGGCCGCAAGATATCGGTTGCGCTCGAGGAAATGGGGCTGCCCTACAAGGTGATCCCGATCAACATCACCAAGGGCGAGCAGATGGCGCCCTCGTTTCTGGCGATCAGCCCGAACAACAAGATTCCCGCCATCGTCGATCCCGAGGGTCCCGAGGGAAAGCCCGTCAGCGTCTTCGAGTCCGGCGCGATCCTGCTTTATCTCGGCGAGAAGACCGGCAAGTTCCTGCCAAAATCGCTGGCCGAGCGCATCCCGGTTTATGAATGGCTGATGTGGCAGATGGGCGGCTTCGGCCCGATGCCCGGCCAGGTGCATCATTTCATCGCGCTCGAGAACGAGCAGGACCGCGCTTACGGGCTGAAGCGCTACATGGCGGAGACGCGCCGGCTTTATGACGTGCTCAACAAGCGCCTCGCCAAGCATGAGTTCGTCGCCGGCGCTCTGTCGGTGGCCGACTTCGCCATTCTCGGCTGGGCCTGGCGCCATCCGCGCCACAAGGTCGATCTGAAGGATTTCCCCAATGTCGAGCGCTGGTACAACCAGCTGATGGCGCGCCCGGCCACCAAGCGCGGCATGGAGGCGAAGCTGGACTAGGCTCGCTTGTCCAGCGCCATCCTCACCGCAAGCCCGGCCAGCATCGTGCCCATCAGCCAGCGCTGGATCAACAGCCAGGTCGGACGCGTGCCGAGAAAGGCCGCGATCGATCCCGCCGCGAAGGCGATCATCGCGTTCACGCTGACGCCGATGGCGATCTGAACCGAGCCGAGCACGATCGACTGCGCCAGGACACTGCCTGAGGCCGGATCGATGAATTGCGGCAGCAGCGCGAGATAGAGCATCGCGATCTTGGGATTGAGCAGGTTGGTGAGCAGCCCTATCGCAAACAGCTTGCCCGGCCCGTCTTCCCGCAGCTTCTTCACCTGGAACGGCGAGGAAGCGCCGGGCTTTAGTGCCTGCCACGCCAGCCAGAGCAGGTAGGCCGCGCTTGCAAAACGCAGCGCGTCATAGGCGTAGGGCACGGCGAACAGCAGCGCGCTGATGCCGAGTGCCGCACACAGCATGTAGAACACGAGACCGAGCGCGACGCCGCCGAGCGAGATGAGGCCAGCCGCCACCCCTTGCGTGAGCGAGCGGGAAATCAAGTAGATCATGTTCGGTCCGGGCGTCAGCGCGACGCCGAGTGCAACCAGGGCGAAACCGAGCAGGGAGGCGAGGGAGGGCATGAGGACCTTCTAGCGCGCGGCGCCCCGTGATGTCATCGCTCCAATTGTACTCGGAGCAATATCAGGCGTGGCCTGTGGTCAGCGCAAACCAGATCGCGATCGCCACTAATGCCAGCGCGAGCAGGCGACGCACCGCGCGGCGATGGTCCGGCGTCGCGAATTTCGATTGCAGCGTACCGGCGAGAACAACGATGCCGGCGTGGATACCGGTCGCCACCATCACATAGACGGCACTCAGCGCCAGCGTCTGCGACATGACCGAGCCGGCGCCTGGCCGGATGAACTCCGGCAGCACCGCGACGTAGAACACGGCAGCCTTCGGGTTGAGCAGATTGGTGATCAGGCCGCGGCGGAAGGCAATCCAGGGCTTGCCGTCCGGACCGTCGGCTCCGGTTGGCGCCATCTCCCGCTCGCTCGACCAGGCTTCCCAGGCAAGCCATAGCAGGTAGGCTACGCCGCCCCAGCGCAGGACGCCGTAGAGCAGCGGCGAGCCGTCGATCACGGCAGCAAGCCCGAGCGCCGCGACGACGCCGTAGGTCGCAAGCCCGATTGCGATGCCGGCCACCGCGGCAAAGCCGGTACGCGCGCCGCCCGAGAGCGAAAGCGCTGCGAGGTAGGTCATGTTGGGGCCGGGCGTGATCTCGATGATCAGCGCCGTCAGAGCGAAGGCCGCCAACGGATGGATTTCATTCACGGCGATGCTACCCGTGTCACGGCGACAGTTCGAACCGGTCAAGATCGTCGATCGACGTGAGGCGAAAAACAGTCTTTCCCTGACGCTCCTCGAGCGTCGCGAGCTGCCGGATTTCCGGCATCCACTCGCGATCGACTTCCCAGATCGTACGGAATATCGCCTCCGTCGGCGGCATCTTTGCAAGTCCCGCCGGCGGATTTTCGATTGCGCCTCTGGACCACTTCAGTTGTCGCTCGGCTGCAAGCCAGAAGTGCATCCAGAGCGGCAGGTCGACGAGCACAATGCAGCTCGCCCGGGAAAGGCGCGCTGGAATCGAATCGCGCCGCCCAAGCCCGTCGATTATCCATTTGTCCGCGGCGATCAGCCTGGCGTGTTCCGCAGCGTAGACCTCTGCGGGTGTCAGGCTCCAGCCTGGTTCCCACAATAGAGCATCGATCTCGGTATGGGGAAGACCGCAGGCCGCGCCCAGGCGCCGCGCCAGCGTCGACTTGCCGCCGCCGCTGTTGCCGATGACGACGATCCGTCTGTCTTCGCCGCTAATGCGCTTCGTCCCAGTTGTTGGCTGCGCGCGCATCGACCTGCAGCGGCACCGACAGCAGTACCGCTGGGAAGGGCGCGTCCTGCATGACGTGCTGGACGACCGGTAGCGTCGCTGTGACTTCCTGCTCGGGCACCTCGAAGATCAACTCGTCGTGCACCTGCAAGAGCATCTGCGCCGAGAGCTTCTTCTCGGCCAGCGCATCCTCGACGCGGGTCATGGCGCGGCGGATGATGTCCGCGGCAGTGCCCTGGAGCCGGGCGTTGATCGCGGCGCGTTCGTTGAAGGCGCGGACCGAGGCGTTGGAGGCCTTGATCTCGGGGTAGTGGCACTTGCGGCCAAACAGCGTCTCCACATAGCCGTATTTGCGGCAGAACTCCTTGGTGGCGTCCATGTAGTCGCGGATGCCAGGAAAGCGCTCGAAATACTTCTTGATGTAGGCGGAAGCCTCTTCGCGGGCGATGCCGAGCTGGTTCGCCAGCCCGAAGGCCGAGATGCCGTAGATGATGCCGAAGTTGATCGCCTTGGCGCGGCGGCGGACTTCGCCGGGCATGTCCTTGATCGGCACGCCGAACATTTCGGAGGCCGTCATGGCGTGAATGTCGAGGCCGTCCTTGAATGCCTGCTTCAGCTGCGGGATGTCGGCGATCTCTGCCAGCAGCCGCAGCTCGATCTGCGAGTAGTCTGCAGACACCAGCTTGTGCCCGGGCGTGGCGACGAAGGCGCGCCGAATCTTCCGTCCGTCCTCGGTACGCACGGGGATGTTCTGCAGGTTGGGCTCGTTGGACGACAGTCGCCCCGTCGTCGTTGCCGCCAGCGCATAGGTCGTGTGCACGCGATGGGTCTGCGGATGCACGTAGTTCGGCAGCGCATCGGTGTAGGTCGATTTCAGCTTGGAGACCTGCCGCCATTCCAGAATCTTCCTGGGGAATTCGTGGCCCTGCTCGGCGAGTTCGTCGAGCACCTGTGCCGAGGTCGACCATGCGCCGGTCTTGGTCTTGGTGCCGCCGGGAAGCTTCATCTTGCCGAAAATGATGTCGCCCAGTTGCTTGGGGCTGCCGACATTGATCGGCTCGCCGGCAAGTTCCTGGATGTCCGCCTCGACGCGTGCGGCGGTTTGTGCGAATTCGCCCGACAGTCGCGACAGCACCTGGCGGTCGATCGAGATGCCGCGCCGCTCCATGCGCGCGAGCACGGAGACCAGCGGCCGCTCCAGTGTCTCGTAGACCGCATTCATGCGCTCGGCGACAAGCCTCGGCTTCAGCACGCGCCACAGCCGCGCGATCATGTCGGCATATTCGGCGGCGTATTCCGTAGCCTTGTCGATGGCGACCTGATCGAAGGTGAGCTTGCCCTTGCCGCTGCCGACCAGCGTGCCGTAGTCGACCACGACATGATCGAACCAGCGCGAGGCCAGAGAATCCATCGCATGCGAATTGCGCCCGGCGTCGAGCGCATAGGACATCAGCTGCACGTCGTCATGATTGCGCAGCGTGATGCCATGCTGTGCCAGCACGACGGCGGTGAACTTGATGTTGAAGCCGAGTTTCATGATGCCGGCGGATTCCAGCAGCGGCTTCATCGCGGCCAGCGCTTCCGTCGCCTTGATCTGGTCCGGCGCGAGCCCCGCGTCGAACAGCCCGGCGCCACCGCCGGATTGCTTGTGTCCGAGCGGCACATACGCCGCATCGTTAGGCCCCAGCGCGAGCGCAAGGCCGGAAATCTCCGCCTGCATCGGATCGATGGACTCCGACATCGCATCGATGACGAAATGGCCGGTGTCTGCGGCGCGAGCGAGCCAGGCCTGGAGCGCATCGAGGCTGCGGATCGTCTCGTATTTCCTGCGGTCGACCGAGATCTTCTTGATAGCCTCGGCGCGGGCCTCGGCGAGCGACACCGGTGTTCCCTTTAGGCTAGCCGCTTTGTCCTGCCTGTCGGCGGACTTCTTCGCCGCGGCGGGCATCGGCTTGTCCCCGGGAAAGAGATCGTCGGAAGCCGTGGCGGATTTTGCCTTGGTAGCGAGCAGAGTGTCCCCTACGTTGCTCCTGCCGCCTGCATCCGCCGCAATATCCGACGGATCGATCTGCGAATACTCCGCAACGCGGCGGGTAAGGGTGGAGAACTCCATCGCCTTGAGGAATGCGATCAGCTTGCGGGCATCCGGCTCGTGGACGGCGAGGTCGTCGAGCGGCACTTCGAGATCGACCTTGTCATCGAGCAGCACCAGCTTGCGCGAGATGCGCGCCTTCTCGGCATTTTCGAGCAGCGCCTCACGCCGCTTCGGCTGCTTGATTTCGCCGGCGCGGAACAGCAGCTGCTCGAGGTCGCCATATTCAACGATCAGCTGCGCTGCGGTCTTGATGCCGATGCCGGGCACGCCGGGGACATTGTCGGTGGAATCGCCGGCCAGTGCCTGCACCTCCACCACCTTCTCCGGCGGCACGCCGAACTTCTCGATCACCTCGGGAATGCCGATGTGGCGGTCCTTCATGGTGTCGTACATCACGACCTTGTCGGTCACGAGCTGCATCAGGTCCTTGTCCGAAGACACAATGGTTGTAGTCGCGCCGCGGTCGGTGGCCAGCCTCGCATAAGTCGCGATCAGGTCGTCAGCCTCGAAGCCGGACTGTTCCAGGCAGGGCAGGTCGAAGGCGCGCACGGCGTCGCGGATCAGGCCGAATTGCGGAATCAGGTCGTCGGGTGCGGGCGGGCGGTGCGCTTTGTAGTCGGGATACAGCTTGTTGCGGAACGTGATTTCCGACTTGTCGAATACGATGGCCAAATGCGTGGGCCGGTTGTCCGGCGGCATGTCCCGCAGCAGCTTCCACAGCATGTTGCAGAAGCCGAGCACCGCATTGACCTGCAGCCCGTCGGACTTGCGGTTCAGCGGCGGCAGCGCGTGATAGGCGCGGAAAATGTAGGAGGAGCCGTCGACCAGGAACACATGATCGCCCTTGGCAAGCGATTTGGCGGCGACCGGCTTTGCGGTGGCCTTGTCGGCGGGTTTTGCGGCGGCTTTGGGGGCTGTCTTCGGCATGGCCGGAACTTAAGTGTTTTTGCGCGGAATGACAGTCTTGGGCGCGGGTTGTGAGCGCTTTTTTGTCCGGCGTTTTTGCCCGGCGGGTTGCATTGGCCGCTGTTCCATGTCCCCTTCCAAGCCGTCTCGCTTCGAAAGGAAAAACATGGCCACGCAACTTGACTTGCTGATGGAAAAGCTGCGCGAGGTTCAGGCCGAGATCGAGGTCGAACTGGCGAGGCGCCGGGAAGAGTTGCGGTTTCATCTGGAAAACCGCCGGATCATCTTCGAGCAGGAAGTGCTGCGGCTGCACCGCCAGATCAAGGTCGGATTGGCGCGCTATATCCGCGAGGCCAATCCGCTGGTCGTGGTGACGGCACCGGTGATCTATTCGATGATCGTTCCGATCGTCCTGCTGGATGTTTCGGTCATGCTGTATCAGACCATCTGCTTTCCCGCCTACGGCATCCCGAGGGTGAGGCGACGCGACTATCTGGTGTTCGATCGCCACCACCTTGCCTATCTGAATGCGCTGGAAAAGATCAATTGCGCCTACTGCTCCTATGCCAATGGCGCGATCGCATTCATGCGCGAGGTGGCGTCACGAACCGAAATCTACTGGTGTCCGATCAAGCATGCCCGACGCATTCTCGGCCCGCACCCCCACTATCACGGCTTTGCCGATTTCGGCGACGCCGAGGCGTATCGCGCCCAACTTGCAAAGCTGAAGGATGGCGTGAAGATCGAAGGGGCTTGAGCGGTGAAGTCGGCGCGGCTGTTGCTGCGCGGGATGAAGCTCTACTCCGCGGCCTGCAGCACGGCGTTAGCCTTCTTCGGCGCGATCCAGAACGAGTCGGGGCGTTCAAACAGGAAGGTGGCATGTGCGGCGAGCGCCACCCGCCAGATCAGGAGTGCGCCTGCGACTCCTGCCACCGTAACGATCAGGGACACAGTCCCGATATCGGCAATGACGCCGCTCTTGAGGAGAATCGTTCGCGTCGCCGCCATCGGCAGGAAGAAGGCGAGGTAGATGACGATCGAGTGCTCGCCGCAGTAGCGCAGGAAGTCGAACCAGCGCATGCGCGCGAGCAGCGTGCCGACAACAATGATTGCGGAAGCGCCCGCGAGACCCAGCGCCAGCGAGACGCCCGGCTGCTCGCTGTAGCCATATTGGACCAGCGTGCCATTGATCAGCGCCCACAGCACGAGAGCGACGATGGCCGGCGCCGGATTGCCGCGCGCGCGATCCGACAGCGCAAAGACGTAATCGGCTGCCCAATAGCCCGCGAAGAAATAGACGAAGCGCGCGCAGAACTCGTCGATCACGGTCCAGCCGGTCGCGACATGCCAGCTCTCGAGCAGCGCTGCAACGACGAAGATCGCGAGCGGCGCCATCCGACGTGTCAGTTTTGTGACAACGAAGAAGATCGGCAGCAGATAGATGAACCACAATGTGCCGAACGGTTCGATGAAGGATTCCAGATAGAGATAGCCGACATGCGCCCAGTTCGATTCAGCAGCGAAGGACGGAGCCTTGAAGCCGAACTGGATGGTCACCCACAGCACATAGAAATAGGCGAAGTGCACGACCTTGCGGTCAAGATAAGTGCGCCAGTCGCGGTCGATCACGACCGACAGGAAAAGCCCTGAAATCAGGAAGAAGTCCGGCATCCGGAAGGGCTTTGCGAAAGCCACCAGCGCGTGCATGAAGCCGGTCTGGCCGGCAGCCAGTTCCACCCCCAGCACCGAATGCATCATCACGACCATGACAATGCAGATGCCTTTGGCATAGTCGACCCAGTCCACGCGGATGGAGGCGGGACGACCGAGCGGGGCGGATGTGCCGTTTGGAGTCATTGCTGTCCTGTTTCGGCGCGGCAAGGGCGCATGATCGCCGCCAACCGGTTTCTTTCTCCTTTATTCATACAAATGACATGCCGATTTTTTGCGGAACCTGCCCCCTTCCCTTGGGTCCGCGAATTTTCTAAAGACCGGACCGCGTTAACCATCGAAGAGCGGTTTTTTCCATGCGAATTGCCATGATCGGCACGGGCTATGTGGGACTGGTTTCCGGCGCCTGCTTTGCCGATTTCGGTCACCAGGTTACCTGCGTCGACAAGGACGAAGGCAAGATTGCCGCCCTTCGCCGCGGCGAAATCCCGATCTTCGAGCCCGGGCTGGACGCGCTGGTGGCATCCAATGTGAAGGCCAGACGTCTCGACTTCACCACCGACCTGAAGGCGCCGGTGGCGGCGGCCGATGCGGTGTTCATCGCGGTCGGCACGCCGTCCCGGCGCGGCGACGGTCATGCCGATCTGAGCTATGTCTATGCCGCGGCGCGTGAGATCGCCGAGGCGCTGGAGGATTTCACCGTTGTCGTCACCAAGTCGACCGTGCCTGTCGGTACCGGCGACGAGGTCGAGCGGATCATCCGCGAAACCAATCCGAAAGCCGATGTCGTCGTCGCCTCCAATCCGGAATTCCTGCGCGAGGGCGCGGCGATCCGCGACTTCAAGTTTCCCGACCGCATCGTGGTCGGAACGTCGGATGAGCGCGGGAGAAAGGTGCTCGGCGAGATCTACCGGCCGCTGTCGCTCAACCAGGCGCCGCTGATGTACACGGCGCGGCGTACTGCGGAGCTGATCAAATACGCCGCCAATGCCTTCCTCGCCACCAAGATCACCTTCATCAACGAGATCGCCGATCTCTCCGAGAAGGTCGGCGCCGACGTGCAGGAGGTGGCGCGCGGCATCGGGCTCGACAACCGTATCGGTCCGAAATTCCTGCATGCGGGTCCCGGCTTCGGCGGCTCCTGCTTCCCGAAGGACACCCGCGCGCTGGTCAAGATCGCCCAGGATTACGATGTGCAACTGCGCATCGTCGAGGCCGTGCTTGGCGTCAACGACAACCGCAAGCGCGCGATGGCGCGCAAGGTCGCGAATGCCGCAGGCAATCTGCGCGGCAAGACGGTCGCCGTGCTGGGCCTGACCTTCAAGCCCGACACTGACGACATGCGCGAGGCGCCCTCGATCCCGCTGGTGACGGGCCTGCTCGACATGGGCGCCAAGGTGCGTGCACACGATCCGGTCGGCATTGAGCAGGCGCGCAAGGAACTGCCCGATATCGAGTATTTCGACGACCCGTACGCCTGTGTGAAGGGCGCCGATGCGATGGTCGTGGTCACCGAATGGGTGCAATACCGCACCCTCGACCTTGAACGGCTGAAGGCCGAGATGGCGCAGCCCGCCGTGGTCGATCTGCGCAACATCTATCGCCCCGAGGACATGGCCGCCCACGGCTTCACCTACGAAAGCGTCGGCCGCGCGCCCCCGAAGGTGTGATGGCTTGTTGTCATATCCCGCGAAAGCGGGGTATCCAGTACCCACGGTCTTCGCAATTCGCGCGAGTGAGTTTACTGGATCATCCGCTTGCGTGGGTGATGACGAGCCAAACCTTTGCCCCGCCAATTCGACACGCCCCTGCCGATCGACGCCGTGCTCGACGAGCTTGCACGCACGCTTGCCGCCCGCAACACGGCCGTGCTGGTGGCGCCGCCCGGTGCGGGCAAGACAACGCGCGTGCCGCTGGCGCTGCTCGACGAGCCCTGGGCGAGCGCCAGGAAAATCATCGTGCTGGAGCCGCGGCGCATTGCGGCGCGCGCCAGCGCCGAGCGGATGGCGAAAACGCTGGGCCAGCGGGCCGGCGAAGCCGTAGGCTATCGTGTGCGCTTCGGTTCGAAGGTATCGCGCGCGACGCGCATCGAGGTCGTCACTGAGGGGATCTTTTCGCGCCAGATTCTCGAAGACCCCGAATTGAACGGTGTCGCCGCGGTGCTGTTCGACGAGTTCCACGAGCGCTCGCTCGATGCCGACCTCGGCCTTGCGCTGGCGCGCGATGTGCAAACCGGTCTGCGCGAAGATCTGCGCATCCTCGTAATGTCGGCAACGCTTGACGGCGCACGGATTGCAGGACTGCTCGGCGATGCGCCGGTCGTGCAGAGCGAAGGCCGCGCCTTCCCGGTCGAGACGCGATATCTCGGGCGCAAGGTCGACGTGCCGTTGGAGCGGCAGATGGCCGACGCCATCGCTGCGGCGTTGCGCGCCGACCCCGGCTCGGTGCTGGCCTTCTTGCCGGGCGCCGCCGAAATCCGCCGCACCGAGAATTTTCTGAAAGAGCGCGTGCAGGATGCGTCCGTCGAGATCGTCCCGCTGTTCGGCGCACTCGATGCCGCCGTGCAGGACCGCGCCATCGCACCGGCGCCGAAGGGCACGCGCAAGGTCGTGCTGGCAACCTCGATCGCGGAGACTTCATTGACCATCGAGGGGGTGCGGATCGTCGTCGATTCCGGCATGGCGCGCGTTCCGCGCTATGAACCCGACATCGCTCTCACCCGGCTCGAAACCGTGCGCGCCTCGCGCGCCGCGGTCGACCAGCGCCGCGGCCGCGCGGGCCGTACCGAGCCGGGCGTCTGTTATCGCCTGTGGGACGAGCCGCAGACGGCCTCGCTTGCCGCCTATACCCAGCCGGAAATCCTTTCGGCCGACCTGTCCACGCTGGTGCTCGACCTCGCGCAATGGGGTGTGGCCGATCCCCATCAACTCGCTTTTCTGGATCCGCCGCCGGCCCCGGCGCTGAAGGAAGCGCGAAGCCTGCTGCACGAGCTCGGCGCGCTCGATGCTGACGGCCGCATCACCGCGGAAGGGAAAAGCCTGCGGGCGCTGGCGCTGCCGCCGCGGCTGGCGCGGATGATCGTCGACTCCAACCGCTTCGGCTCCGGCGAGGCAGCCGCCGACATTGCCGCCGTTCTCACCGAGCGCGGCCTCGGCGGTGACAGTGCCGATCTCGATGCGCGGCTGGATCAGTTCCGCCGCGATCGTGCGCCGCGCGCCTCGAGCGCGCGCGATCTCGCGCGGCGCTGGGCGCAGCAGGTGGCCGCTGCGGAGAAGCCGCGCGGCGACGGCGATCTCTCCACCGGCGTGATGCTCGCTTTCGCCTTTCCCGATCGCATCGCGCGCAACCGTGGCAATGGCAGCTTCGTGCTTGCCAACGGCCGCGGCGCCGCCGTCGAGCAAACGTCCTCCCTGGCGCGTGCGCCTTATATCGCCGTCGGGGAATTGACCGGCACGGCCGCGAGCGGGCGCATTTTGCTGGCGGCTCCGATCACGCAGGACGAAATCGAGCGTGGTTTCGCTGACCAGATCGAAAACACCGAAGAGGTCAGCTTCGACCGCAGTGCGATGGCGCTACGCGCCCGGCGCAAGCGCACGCTGCATGCGCTCACGCTGTCGGAAGCGCCGATGCCGCTGTCGCCCTCCGCCGAGACGGCGAAGATCCTTGCGGATGGCCTGATCGCTGCCGGGCTCGACAGGCTGCCGTGGTCGAAGGCGCTGAAACAATGGCGCGACCGCGTGATGTTCCTGCGCAAGTCCGAAGGCGGTGCCTGGCCCGATCTGTCCGATGCGGCGCTCGCGGCAACCGGCGACGATTGGCTGATGCCCGCGCTCTACGACAAGACGTCACTGAAGGATATCTCGGCCGGTGATCTCTCGGACGCCGTGATGGGCCTGTTGCCTTGGGAGTTGCGCGCACGGCTGGAGCGCGAGGCACCGACGCATTTCGAGGCGCCGACCGGCACCATGCTCGCCATCGACTACGAGGCCGAGCAGGGACCGACCATCGCCGTTCGCCTGCAGGAGCTGTTCGGTCTCAATACGCATCCTTCGATTGCAAAGGGCGCGGTGCCGCTGGTGCTGGAACTGTTGTCGCCGGCACAGCGGCCGGTGCAGGTGACGCGTGACCTGCCCGGCTTCTGGCGCGGCAGCTACGCTTCCGTCCGAGCTGACCTGCGCGGCCGTTATCCTCGCCATCCCTGGCCTGAGGACCCCGCCAACGCGCCGCCGACCCGCCGGGTCAAGCCACGGGGTACTTGAAGGAAATCCGTTAACGCTTCGCTCATCCTTTTCGCCAAAATGGCGGCCTTCGACTTTGCCGTTTAGTCGCGGTTTGGCTGATGCCGTGGTGTGATCTGCGGTCATGGAACCTGCGTGGGTAGCGTGATGCGTAACCTCCTGTTTGTGGCTGCTGCGATTGCCGGCGCCGGCGTGTTCATGGCCCAGACGGCGGACCGGATGGCGACCGCTCCCGCGCACGCCAATACGCCGCGCAAGGATGTGACCGTCGGGGCTGCCGCGATGCCGGCCAGCGGCCGCAGCATCTCTATTCCGCGCGACGCCCGCGGCCATTTCCAGACCGACGCCCGCATCGACGGTCAGCGCATCGACTTCATGGTCGACACCGGCGCTTCCGTTGTCGCGCTGAACGAAAGGTCAGCCGCCCGCTTCGGCCTGCGTCCATCGCGCGGCGACTACAGCGCCACCGTGGCCACGGCCAACGGAACCATCAAGGCCGCCCGCGCCCGCATCGCCATGATGGATGTCGGCGGCCTGATCGTGCGCGACGTCGAGGCCATGGTGCTGCCCGACGAGGCGCTGTCGGAAAACCTGCTCGGCCTGTCCTTCCTGTCCAAGCTGAGACGCTTTGAATACGCCAATGGCCGGCTGGTGCTGGAGCAGTAGGCAGGCCGGCTGCGTCCAAAAGCGCCTTATTTAATCATCAAAAGCCCTTATCCCGCCTTCCGCTGTGGCCGAGCATTCGCTATGGCTGCGCGGTCCCTTTAGCCATTTCTGAGGCCTCCCCTGATGTTTCCCAAGCCGAAATCCGTGCTGGTTCCCAATACCTATGCCTACGAATCCGAGCCGATGGTGAAGGCGACCGGCTTTCGCGAGTACGACGCGCGCTGGCTGTTCGGCAAGGAGATCAACCTGATGGGGATACAGGCGCTCGGCATGGGCCTGGGCGTGCTGATATCGGAGCTTGGCGCCAGGCAGGAGATCGTCACCGGGCATGACTTCCGTGGCTACTCAGCCTCGATCAAATACGCGCTGATCTCGGGCCTGCTCGCCTCGGGCTGCAAGGTACATGACATCGGGCTTGCCGTGACGCCGATGGCCTATTTCGCGCAGTTCGATCTCGACGTGCCCTGCGTCGCCATGGTGACGGCCTCGCACAACGACAATGGCTGGACCGGCGTGAAGATGGGCGCCAACCGGCCGCTCACCTTCGGTCCCGAGGAGATGACGCGGCTGAAGGAGATCGTGCTGAACTCCGAGTTCAAGAACAAGGTGGGCGGCTCCTACCAGTTCCACGAGAACTTCCCGGCGCGCTATATCGCCGACCTCACCAATCGCCCGAAGCTGAAGCGCAAGCTGAAGGTCGTGGTTGCGTGCGGCAACGGCACGGCCGGCGCCTTCGCCCCGCAGGTGATGGAAAAGATCGGCTGCGAGGTGGTCCCGCTCGATACCGAGCTCGACCACACCTTTCCGAAATACAATCCGAACCCGGAAGACCTGGAAATGCTGCACGCAATCCGCGATGCGGTGCTGCAGCACAAGGCCGATGTGGGCCTGGGATTTGACGGCGACGGCGACCGCTGCGGCGTCGTCGACAATACCGGCGAGGAGATCTTTGCCGACAAGGTCGGCGTGATGCTGGCGCGCGACATGTCGGCGATCCACAAGAATGCGCAGTTCGTGGTGGACGTGAAGTCGACCGGGCTCTTTGTCACCGATCCGGTGCTGCAACAGCAGGGCGCCAAAGCGACCTACTGGAAAACAGGCCATTCCTACATGAAGCGGCGGACCCACGAGGTCGGCGCGCTTGCCGGTTTCGAGAAGTCGGGCCACTTCTTCTTCAACAAGCCGTTCGGCCGCGGCTATGACGACGGCCTCGTCTCGGCGATTGCGATCTGCGACATGCTCGACCGCGCGCCGGGCAAGTCGATGGCGGATCTGAAGGATGCGCTGCCCAAGACCTGGTCGTCGCCGACGATGTCGCCGCACTGTGCCGACGAGGCCAAATACGGCATCGTCGACAAGGTCGTGAAACATTTCGAGGCGGCGAAGAGCAAAGGCGAAAAGGTGGCAGGTCAGCCGATCCGCGATCTCGTCACCGTCAATGGCGTGCGGGTCACGGCCGAGGACGGCAGCTGGGGCCTGATCCGGGCCTCATCCAACAAGCCGGAGCTGGTCGTGGTGGTGGAAAGCCCCGTCAGCGAGACGCGCATGCGCGACATGTTCGAGGCAATGGACTCGGTGCTGCGCAGGCATCCGGAAGTCGGCGAGTATAATCAGAAGATTTGAGGGAGCGTCATTCCGGGATGGTGCGAAAGCACCAGACCCGGAATCTCGAGATTCTCAGGTGGGCAACAGCGCACCATAGTTCGATGCTCCGCATCGTCCCGGAATGACGGCTCCATCATTAGCGGATCAACCTGTTATGCCGCCGGCACCGGCAGCGCGGTCACCGACTTGATCTTCTCCATCGCAAAGCGCGAGGTGACGTTCTTCAGCGGCACGGCGCTGATCAGTTTCTTGTAGAACACGTCGTAGGCCGGCATGTCCGCCACCACGACGCGCAGCATGTAGTCGACGTCGCCGGCCATGCGGTAGAATTCCATCACCTCGGGCATGGCGCTGACGGCGTCGGCGAATTTGCGCAGCCAGGCCTCCGAATGGTCGGAACTCTCGACCGAGACGAACACCGAAATTCCCAGCCCGATCTTGTTCTGGTCGACCAGTGCCACCCGGCGCAGGATCACGCCGTCGGCCTCCAGCCGCTGGATGCGCTTCCAGCAGGGGGTGGAGGAGAGGCCAACCCGGTCGCCGATCTCGGCGACGGAGAGTGAGGCATCCTCCTGCAGCACTGTCAGAATCTTGCGGTCGATGGCATCGAGCCGTCGATTCGGCTCCTGAACGGGGCTAACGGCAGCCAGGTCAGTCATGAGAAGAAATTTCCATATCGTGGGTCCAAAACCCTAATATATAGAAAAATCTTCTAGCGCAAGGGCGGTATCGCCGGTCAGGCCTTTCGCGCCGGTTGGCCCTGCTTCAAAAGCGCTGTGACTTCAGCGCGTTGCGGGGCCGCAAAGGCGCCCCCGAAGCGGGTGCATTTCAGCGCCGCGGCGGCGGACGCAAACTGCAGCGCTTCGCGCAGTTCCTGGCCCTCGGTGATGGCCAGCGTAAGGGCTCCGTGGAACACGTCGCCGGCGCCCAGCGTATCCACGGTGTGGACGGGGAAGGCGGGGGTCTCCTGCAGCTGGCCGCGCTCGTCGAGCCAGATGGTGCCCCGCGCCCCTCGGGTGCCCGCGAGGAAGGACTTCGTCAGTTTGGCGATCTTCTTCAGCGCCGCGCCGTCGTCGCTCTCGCCCGCCGTTTCCCGCAGCGGCTCGCTCGAGAACACCAGGTGCGTCGAGGCATTGAGCAGCCCCTCGCGCAGCGACATCGCGCGGTCGACGTCGACGACCACGGGAATGCCGCGCCGGACGGCCTCCGCGCAGAGCCCGGTGCAGAATTCCGCGCAGCGGCTTTCGGTAAGGATGGCCTGGCAATCCTCCAGCAGCAGGTCGAAATCGGGCAGCTCTACCTGCCACAAACGAGGATCGCGGAAGGTGACGATGGTGCGCTCGCCCGACGGATCGATCATGACGGCGGAGATCGGCGTCACCAGTCCTGGCATGTGAATGAGGTGCTTCGTCTCGATACCCTCGTGGGCCATCTGCTCGAAAATGAATCGACTGGAAGCTTCCTTCGCATCGCCCATCGGTCCACAGATCGAGGCGCGGCCGCCAAGCCGCACGATGCCGATCGCGCCATTGAGCGCATTGCCGCCGCAGATCTCGTCGAACGCCGTTGCGTTCTCCTTGGAGCCGCGGTCGGGTACACTGGGCGTGTGGAAGGTGAGATCGCGCACCGGCATCCCGATGCACAGGATGCGCGGCGGTATTTTAGGCGCCTGAGCCTGAAAGTTCATGCGTGAGTCCGTCATGTTCGTTCAAGTCCTCAGTCAATCACGCTGGGTATCGCGCGGTTCCCGCTATGCGCCGCGGCCGGTTCCGCCATGCAGCCATTGCCCGATCAAATGATGGGCAATCGCAAAGGGATGCGCGGCAAACAGTCCGTCGGGGTGCTTGCGCTTGTGCATCAATTCCAGTTCGGCGCGGTCGAACCAGCGCGCATCCTCGAGCTCGTTGCGGTCCACAACGATGTCTTCATTGGTGGCGCGCGCGGTGCATCCGATCATCAACGACGACGGATAGGGCCATGGCTGCGTCATGTAGTAGTTCACGTCGGTGACGTGGATGCCACTTTCCTCGAAGATTTCGCGGCGGACCGCGTCTTCGATGGTCTCCGCAGCTTCGACAAAGCCGGCGAGGCAGGAGTACATGCCGGGCATGAACTGCTTCTGCCGACCCAGCAGCGCCTTTTCGCCTGAACTCACGAACATGATCACGACCGGGTCGGTACGCGGAAAATGCTCGGCCTTGCAGCCCGCGCATTCGCGCTTCCAGCCGCCTTCCTTCATCGAGGTGCGCTGCCCGCAATTGGCGCAAAAGCCGTGGCGCTGATGCCAGCCCACCAGCGATTTCGCCATCGCGATGGCCGAGAGTTGCTCCAGCGGCAGCACCCCCTGCATCGCCATGCCGCGCAGTTCAGTCACGGCAACGTCATTGCGGCCGACCAGCTTTTCCGCAGCCGGCGGCGAAATGCCCATGCCGAACACCGGCGCGCCGTCACGAAGCCCCAGGAATATCGTGCCGGGATTGGCGCCGTAATCCAGCGCCTCCCTGATCGAAAGCAGCGCGCGCGGGCCGCTTTCTTCCTGCTTCATGACCAGCGAGTCGCGGTAGACGACATAGGCCCGGGCGTTGTTCTGGCCTTCCATCGCGAACAGTTTCTCGTCGTTCATGCGCAGATGTGCGGCACGGTCGAGCACATGGGTGACGAAAGCGGGCTTGCCGAGCGGATATTTGTCGAATGCGGACATTTTTCTTGTTCTCAACCTAGCCAGATTTTGCGGCGAAGCGCGCTGATGAAATTCTGAACTTCTGCCGCGTCATGGGCAATGGGCGGCACCACGCCCCAGACCGGGCGCGGCCAGGCCGCGTCGTTCTTGCGGCGGGCAATGATGTGGACATGCAGTTGCGGCACGACGTTGCCGAGCGCGGCAATATTCAGCTTGTCGCATTGGGTGATCTCTTTCACGGCGCGCGCGACGCGAGACACCTCGGTCGTCAATTGCGCCTGTGCGACCTCGTCGAGGTCGATGATCTCGACAGCGCCCTCCCGGCGCGGCACCAGCAACAGCCAGGGGTAATTGGCGTCCTTGATCACGAGCACGCGGCACAGCGGCAGGTCGCCGATGTCGATGGTGTCTTGGGTGAGTTGGGGATGGAGCGACCAGGCGGTGGGCATCTTCTTCTCGATCGGTTCCTTTCAAGGTCGCAGAGACTTGCCCTGCAAACAACACCCCGTCATGCCCTGCTTTCGGCCGGGCATCCACGCTTTTCGCATGGCCGAGCGGGGGGCCGGGATAGGCTGCCAGCCCGCTTGCTTTCCGCTCCTTTTGGCCCCAAATAGGGACCGGGAGATTGGCGGTGGACGAGCCACTCGCCAACCGGGTCAGGTCCGGAAGGAAGCAGCCCTAACGAGGTCCGGATCGGGTCGCTCGTCAGTCTCCTACCTGTTTTTCCGAGCGAATCGCGCTGGAAGTGGGCCTATGCCCGTTCCCGCGCGCGCTCCTTTCCGCAAAGACCGCCTCCGAGAGACATTCAATTGCGGATCGACCGATGACCGATGCTGGCGCTCCCCCTCCCGAGGATCAGGGCGGCTTCGATCTCGGCAGCGCGGCTGCCGCCGCAAAGCCTTATCGCGTGCTGGCGCGAAAATACCGCCCCTCCAGCTTTGATGATCTGATCGGCCAGGAGGCCATGGTCCGCACTGTCTCGAATGCGTTCGAGACGGGACGCATTCCGCAGGCCTGGATCCTTACCGGCGTGCGCGGAGTCGGCAAGACGACGACCGCCCGCATCCTTGCCCGCGCGCTCAACTATGAATTGCCGGACGGTTCCGTGAAGGGGCCGACCATCGCCATGCCGAAGCTCGGCGTGCATTGCCAGGCCATCATGGAAAGCCGGCACATGGACGTGCTGGAGATGGACGCGGCGTCCCATACCGGCGTCGACGACGTTCGCCAGATCAATGACAGCGTACGCTATGCGCCGGCCAGCGCGCGCTACAAGGTCTACATCATCGACGAAGTCCACATGCTGTCGACGGCGGCGTTCAACGCCTTCCTGAAGACGCTGGAGGAGCCGCCGGAGCACGCCAAGTTCGTGTTCGCCACGACGGAGATTCGCAAGGTGCCGGTCACGGTGCTGTCGCGCTGCCAGCGGTTCGATCTGCGGCGGGTCGAGGCCGACGTGCTGATGGGGCATCTTGCCAATATCGCGAATAAAGAAGGCGTCGAGGTCGAGGACGAAGCGCTCGGCATTATCGCTCGCGCCGCGGAGGGTTCGGTGCGCGACTCGCTGTCGCTGTTCGACCAGGCCATCGCGCACGCCGCCGGCACGGTGCGTGCCGATGCCGTACGGCAGATGCTGGGCCTTGCCGATCGCACCCGTGTCATCGATCTCTTCGAAAAGCTCGCCAGCGGCGATATCGCCGGTGCCTTCAAGGAATTTCGCGAGCAATACGATGTCGGCGCCGATCCGATCGTGGTGCTGTCCGATCTCGCCGAGTTCGTCAATTTCGTCACCCGCGTGAAGATCGTGCCGGCCACCGCCGACAACGTCGCCTTCGGCGAGACCGAGCGCGTGCGTGCCCGCGAATTCGCAGCCAAGCTTTCCATGCGGGTGCTGTCGCGAATGTGGCAGATGCTGCTGAAAGGCATCACCGAGGTGCAGACAGCGACGCGGCCCGCGGCGGCCGCCGAAATGGTGCTGGTGCGCATCGCCTATGTTGCCGACCTGCCGACGCCGGATGAAGCGATCCGGATGATCGAGCAGAATGGCGGATCGTCGCCGACAGCATCGGGCAATGGCGTGTCCCGCGGCGCACCGGCTTCCACCGTGTCGGCGACGCCGTCGTCTTCGATGTCTTCGTCGCCGGTGCGGGCATCCGTCGCGGCACCGCGCGCCAGTGCCGAAGCCCGCCCGCAGCCGATGGCAAGCGCCGAGCCGCAGGCAGCGCCCGCGCTGCGCATCTCCAGTTTTCCGCAGCTTGTTGCGCTCGCCGGCGAGAAGCGGGATCTCCTGACCAAGGCGGCGCTGGAAGCCGACATGCGGCTGGTACGCATCGAGGACGGCCGGTTGGAAATCGCGCTCGAGCCCAACGCGTCGCGCGGACTCGTCAACGACCTCTCGCGCAAGCTCGAACTATGGACCAACCGGCGCTGGACCGTGATCGTCTCCAACGAGGCCGGCCAGCCGACCATTCGTTCGCAGAGTCTCGCCGAGAAGAATGCGCGTGAAAAGGCGGCGGAATCCGATCCGCGCGTGCAGCAAGTGCTGGCGCGTTTTCCCGGCACCAAGGTCATCGAGGTACGCCGCCTTGCCGCGGAGCCGCCGGAATCCGATCTTATGGCGGAAGACCCTGCGGAAATCCCCGACAGCGACGACGACTAGATCAAGGAAGGCACGATGGCTGATTTTCTCGGCATGATGAAGCAGGCCGCGCAACTGCAATCCAAGATGCAGGCGATGCAGGAAGAACTCGGCAATGTCGAGGTCGAAGGCATTGCTGGCGGCGGGCTCGTGTCCGTGCGCATGACGGCAAAGATGGAAGTGAAGGCCGTGAAGATCGATCCGTCGCTGATGAAGCCGGAGGAGCGCGAGATCGTCGAGGATCTCGTGGTCACCGCACTCGCCGACGCCAGGCGCAAGGCGGAGACTGCAGTGCAGGAAAAGATGCAGTCGATCGCCGGCGGCCTGCCGTCGGGTCTGCTCGGGGGCCTTGGTTCCTGATCGATGCCCGCGGTTGCCGGTCCCGAGATTGAACGCCTGATCCAGCTGCTGGCGCGGCTGCCTGGCCTCGGGCCGCGCTCGGCACGGCGCGCGGCGCTGCATCTGATCAAGAAGCGCGAGGCGCTGATGACGCCGCTTGCCTCGGCGCTGCAGGTCGCGATCGAAAAGATTCAGGTGTGCAAGACCTGCGGCAATATCGACACGCAAAATCCCTGCACGGTGTGCACCGATCCGCGCCGCGATCCCGCCATCATTGTCGTGATCGCCGACGTTGCGGATCTCTGGGCGCTGGAGCGCGCCAATGCCAGCAATGGCCGTTATCACGTGCTCGGCGGCACGCTGTCGCCGCTTGATGGAGTCGGCCCGCAAGACCTCTCCATCGATACGCTGGTGGCGCGGGCACATGAGGAGCCCGTGAAGGAGATCGTGCTGGCGCTCAACGCCACCGTCGACGGCCAGACCACCGCGCACTACATCACCGATCTCCTGCAGGACGCCAATGTGCGGGTGACGCGGCTGGCCCACGGCGTGCCGGTCGGCGGAGAGCTTGATTATCTCGACGAAGGTACGCTATCGGCTGCCATGCGGCAGCGGACGCTGTTCTAAGACGTTTTCAAGCGAAGCGGGAACCGGTTCGCGAGAAGAAAACGCGTCAAACAAGATAGATTCTCTCTACAGACGGAACTGGAAATGACGAAACGACGATTCGCCAAGCGCTCGATCTTTGCATTGATGATGGCCGTGACCGTCAGTGCGCCCGCCGCCTCCGCCCAGTCGCCCCAGCAGGCGGAACCGGCGCCGGCGAAGGCCGGCAAGCCGATCAATGCCGGGGAGGTTCTGTCTGGCGAGCTCACCACCATCAAGACGCGCGGCAAGCGTGGCAAGGCTGCGACCTACCAGATCACGTCGGAGCCGCGCCGTCTGCCCCCGCCGAGCGGGCTGTGCAATCTCGAGACGGGACCCGAAACATTCCAGCTCGTCACCACCAGCGACGCGCAGGCCGCGCAGCTGAAGGGATTCATCGGCAAATCCATTTCCGTGAAGGTGGATGAGGTGTCCTGCGCTCAGGATGCCGGGCAGATGACCGAGGCGGTCATCACCAAGTGGAGCGTGGTGAAGTAGCGCTACACGCGTACCGGCCCCAATGTCTCGAAGTGCCCGCGCTTCTGCAGGAAGGTGAGCAGCACCAGACTTGGAATCGCTACCAGCACGCAGATCACGAAGAACCACGGCCATCCGGTGATCTCGGCGATAAAACCCGCACCGGACGAGAGATACGTCCGCCCCACCGCGGCAAGCGCGGTCAGCAGCGCGTATTGTGTCGCGGTGTGCAGCGGGTTCTGGCACAGCGCCGAGAGATAGGCGACGAAGATCACGGTGCCGATCGCGCTAGTGAAATTCTCCGCACAGATCGCCAGCGCCAGCGCCCATTGGCTGGTGCCGACCACCGCAAGCCATGAAAAGGAGAGATTGGCGAGCGCCTGCACGACGCCGCCGATCCACAGGCTGGCGGCGAGCGGATAGCGCCGCGCGACAAAGCCGCCGGCAAACCCGCCGATCAGCGTGGCGGCCAGGCCGACGCCCTTTACGATCGCCGCATAATCGTTGCGGGTGAAGCCGAGGTCGATGACGAACGGCGCCGTCATGGTGCCGGAAAACGCATCGGTAAACTTGAACAGCACCACGAAGGCGAGCGCCGCAATCGCATCCTTGCGGGTGAGGAATTCGGAGAAGGCGCCGCTTGCTGCGTGCCACACGCGGGTGACGGCGTCCTCTTCCTGCGTTGCCCGCTCGGCGCCCGCTGATTGCACAGGCTCGGTGGCGACCAGCGCGGCGATCGTGCCGATCAGCACCATCGCAGCCATCACCACGTAGCCCCACATCCAGGCGGAGGTACGCGTGATTCCGGTACTCTCGAAGCCGGAGACGATGAACAGCGCACCGGCGGTCGAGATCAGCATACCGATGCGATAGGCCGCGACATAGGAGGCCATCCCGGCCGCCTGCTCGCTCTCCGGCAGGCTTTCGACGCGGAAGGCGTCGACCACGATGTCCTGCGTCGCAGATGTCGTGGCGACCAGGAGCGCCGCAAGGGCAGCGTACAGAGGCGAGCCGCCGGCGAGCGCCAGCAGCAGGATCGCGATCATCAATAGCAGCTGCGAGAACACCAGCCAGCCGCGGCGGCGGCCGAACACGCCAGTGAGGAACGGCACATGCAGCGCATCGACCAGCGGCGCCCAGAGGAATTTCAGCGTGTAGGGCGTGCCGACCAGCGCGAAGAAGCCGATGGTGCGGAGGTCGACGCCGTCCTCGCGCATCCATACCAGCAGTGTCGAGCCCGACAACGCCAGCGGCAGGCCGGAGGAAAAGCCGAGCAGCATCACGATCAGCACGCGCGGCTGCAGGTACACAGCCATGCTCTCATACCAGGAGGCGCGGGCAGGGGTCGCGGCGGGGGAAGAGGCTTCAGGGGCGGCCATGAGACCGTTGGTAGCAGATTCTCGGGGAATTCGTAGGCGGGTTGAGTGCAGCGAAACCCGCCGTAGTGCCGGAATTATTCCCCGGCCTGCAGCTTGCGCGACAGCGGGAACAGCTCGGTCGCCGCGCCCTTGACCAGCCGCGGCGGCTCGACCGCCGGCTCCTTGGAGAAATCCAGCTCCTCGATGCGGCCGGCCCGCTTTTCGATCTTGTCGGCGGAGATCAGGATTTGCCGCACGTCCTCGTTGACGTCGCCAAAATGCTTCTGCAGCTTCAAGACGCGTTCGCGCAAGCGGCCGAGGTCGTCGCCAAGGTGCATCACCTCGTTGCGGATCTGGTCGGCGGCGTCGCGAATGCGCGCGTCCTTCAGGATCTGCTGCATCACCTGGATCGCGAGCATCAACAGCGACGGCGAAACCAGCACTACGCGGGCGCGATAGGCCTTCTGGATGATGTCGTCGAATCCGTCGTGGATTTCGGCATAGACCGATTCCGAGGGTACGAACATCAGTGCGGTGTCCTGGGTTTCACCCGCAATCAGGTATTTTTCGGCGATATCGCTGACATGCTTCATGATGTCGCTGCGCAGGCGCTGCGCGGCACTACGGCGCTCCTCGTCGCTGCGCGCATCGTGCAGCGCCGTCATCGCCTCCAGCGGAAACTTTGCGTCGATGCAGAGCGGGCGCTGGTCGGGCAGGAACACCACGCAATCCGGCCGCTTGCCCGTCGTCAGCGTGAACTGGAATTCGTAGGAGCCCTTCGGCATTCCGTCCTGGACGATCGCCTCCATGCGCGCCTGGCCGAAGGCGCCGCGCGACTGCTTGTTGGCCAGCACGTCCCGCAGCGTCGTGACCTGCGTGGTGAGGTCGGTCAGGTTCTTGTGCGCATTGTCGATGATGCCGAGCCGCTCGTGCAGCTTGCGCAAGCTGTCCATGGTGTTGCGCGTGGTCTGCTCCATCGACTGGCCGACGCGATGGGTCACCGAATCGAGCCGCTCGTTGACGGCGCGTGCCATCTCGGCCTGGCGGCCCGCCAGCGCCTGCGCCATCGCATCAACCCGGCCGGTCGATTCGCTCTGGGCGCGCAGCATGTCGGAAAGGCGCTCTTCCAGTTCGTCGGCGCGGATGGCCTGCGCGACGGCGAGTTCCGCGCCGCGCCGGCCTGACTTGGCCACGACAATCACCAGCGCCAGCAGCAGGACGAGCGCAAGCGCGCTGATGCCAATCAGGCCGTCCGAAACACGAACCGGCCAATCACCGACCAGGAAAAGAATTTCGTTCATGAGGCTTTGTAACCCGATTCGCCGCTCCACGCGAACGAAGAGGGAACATTTATGGTTAATGGGGCACTAATTTTTATGGTTAATGCCGCCTTAAAAATCATGGTTAGCGGACGGTTAATGCGGCGTCGTTCACATTGACCCCGTCGAATCAAGCGCTTAAATCGCGCCCCATGGCCATCAGAGAGATCATCATCCTGCCGGACAAGCAGTTGCGGCTGGTGTCGAAGCCTGTCGAGAAGGTGACGGCGGAAGTCCGCAAGCTCGCCGACGACATGCTCGAGACCATGTATGACGCGCCCGGAATCGGGCTGGCCGCGATCCAGGTCGCGCAACCCGTAAGGCTGATCACCATGGATCTGGCCAAGCGCGAGGAGAACGGCGAAACGACGCCCAAGCCGCGCGTCTTCATCAACCCGGAGATCGTCGCGAAATCCGAGGAGATGTCGGTCTACGAGGAAGGCTGCCTCTCGATCCCCGAATATTACGAAGAGGTCGAGCGCCCCGCGCGGGTGCGCGTGCGCTTCACCGATCTCGACGGTAAGGTGCACGAGGAGGACGCCGAAGGCCTCTTCGCCACCTGCATCCAGCATGAGATCGATCACCTCAACGGCGTGCTGTTCGTCGACTATCTCTCCAAGCTCAAGCGCGATCGCGTGCTGAAGAAGTTTGCCAAGGCCGCCAAGCGCGCCGCGGAGTAGCAGGGGCTCTTTCCGCCGTCATGGCCGGGACAAGCCTCGCCATGACGATCAACTCAGGGCCGGTGCAGGATATCCACATCCATGCCGCTTCGTCTGGTCTTCATGGGCACGCCCGATTTTTCGGTGCCGACACTGCTCGAACTCGTCGCCCACGGCCACGAGATCGCCGCGGTCTACACCCGCGCGCCCAAGCCGGCCGGGCGCGGTATGAAGCTGCAACCGACGCCCGTCGAACAGGAGGCGCGCCGCCTTGGCATTCCCGTGCTGACGCCGACGATGCTGAAGACGCAAGAGGCGCAGGACGAATTCCGCGCACATGACGCCGACGCTGCGGTGGTCGTCGCCTATGGCATGATCCTGCCGCAGGCGATTCTCGATGCGCCGAGACTCGGCTGCTTCAATCTGCACGCTTCGCTGCTGCCGCGCTGGCGCGGCGCCGCGCCGATCAACCGCGCGGTGATGTCGGGCGATGCCGAGACCGGCGTGATGGTGATGAAGATGGATGTCGGGCTCGATACCGGCGACGTCGCCATGGCCGAGCGACTGAAGATATCGGACACCATGACCGCGGCCGACGTGCACGACGCATTGGCGCGATTGGGCGCAGACCTGATGGTGCGCGCGATGGCGGCGCTGGAGCGCGGCGCATTGCAGCTGACGAAGCAAAACGCCGACGGCATCACCTACGCCGCCAAGATCGAGAAGGCAGAGGCGAAAATCGACTGGAACAAGCCGGCGCACGCGGTGCTGAGGCATATTCACGGGCTGTCGCCGTTTCCCGGTGCGTGGAGCGAGGTGCCGGTCGATGGCGAGGCGGCGCGCGTGAAAATTCTGCGCTGCGAGCCGGTCGGGAGTTCGGGCGTGCCCGGCACCGTGCTTGACGGTCAACTCACCATCGCCTGTGGCGACGGCGCGATCCGCATTGTCGAACTGCAGCGCGCCGGCAAGGCGCCGATGAAGGCGGCCGAATTCCTGCGCGGCACGCCGCTGAAACCAGGTGCGCGATTTTCCTGATGCCCCGCTACAGGCTCACCATCGAATATGACGGCGCGCCGTTTGCCGGCTGGCAGCTGCAACCCGATCATGCGACGGTGCAGGGTGTGCTGGAGGCCGCCGTAAAGGCGACCTGCGGCGAGGACGTGCGGGTGCATGGCGCCGGCCGCACCGATGCCGGGGTGCACGCGCTCGGCCAGATGGCTCATTGCGACATCGCAAAGCCCTTCACCGCCAGCCGCCTGCGCGATGCACTGAACGCGCATCTGCGGCCGCACCCCGTTTCCGTGCTCGCTGCGGAAATCGTGCCTGATGACTTTGAAGCCCGCTTTACCGCCGTCAAGCGGCACTACCTCTATCGCATCGCCAACACCCGCGCGAACCTCGCGCTCGATATCGGGCGCGCCTGGCGCGTGCCGCGGCGGCTGGACAGCGATGCGATGCATGCCGCTGCCCAACGCCTGCTCGGCAAGCACGACTTCACGACGTTCCGCGATACCGAGTGCCAGGCGAAATCGCCGGAAAAGACGCTCGATCAGCTCGACGTCATCCGCGACGGTGCCGAGATCAAGGTCGTCACCTCGGCGCGCTCGTTTCTGCACAGCCAGGTGCGTTCGATGGTGGGCTCGCTGGTTTGGGTCGGCGAGGGGCGCTGGAGTGCCGACGACCTTGCTGCCGCACTCGCCGCCCGCAACCGTGCCGCCTGCGGGCCTGTCGCGCCGCCGGAGGGCTTGTACCTGGTGCGGGTGGATTATCCGGCGAAGTAGCGGTCGAGCACGCCGCGATAGATCTTCGTCAGCTTCTCGAGATCGGCGACCGGCGTGCGCTCGTCGACCTGGTGCATGGTCTGGCCGACCAGGCCGAACTCGATCACCGGGCAATAAGCGGAGATAAAGCGCGCATCGGACGTGCCGCCAGAGGTGGAAAGCTCGGGCCTGCGTCCCGTCACCTCTTCGATGGCGGCGACCGCGAGATCGGTGAACGGCCCCGGCTTGGTGACGAACACGTTCGAGTTCGAGGGCTCCCAGACAATGCGGGCCTTGATGCGGTTGCCACAGGCTTTGGCCAGCCGGGCGTCAACGAGGTCGCGCAGGCTCTGCTGCGTGTGTAGGTCGTTGTAGCGGATGTTGAATTTCGCACGCGCCTGGTTGGGGATGACGTTGCTGGCGGTGTTGCCGACGTCGACCGAGGTGAATTCCAGATTGGACGCCTGGAACTGCGCGCTGCCCTGATCGAGCGGCTCGTCGGAGATCGCCACGATCAGGCGCGAAATATCCGGCACCGGGTTGGAGGCGCGGTGGGGGTAGGCGACATGGCCCTGCCGGCCTTCGACATACAGCGTGCCGGATTGCGAACCGCGCCGGCCGACCTTGATGCAGTCGCCGAGCATCTCGACGTTGCTGGGTTCGCCGAGCACGCAATGATCGAATTTCTCGCCGCGCGCGGCGACCCATTGCAGGAGCTTGATCGTGCCGTTGACGGAGATATCCTCCTCGTCGCCGGTGATCAGGAACGAGATCGAACCCTTCGGCTTGCCGCCATTGTCCCGGAGATATTGCAGAACCGCCGCGACGCTGCAGGCAATGCCGCCCTTCATGTCCACCGCGCCGCGACCGTAAAGAAAGCCGTCCTTTACCTCGCCCGAGAAGGCACCGTGCGTCCAGGCGCTTTCATCGCCGATCGGTACCACGTCGGTATGCCCGGCGAAGGTGATGTGCGGCGCTTCGCTGCCGATGCGCGCGTAGAGATTGTCGATGTCGGCCGTGCCGGGCTCGCCGAAAGTGACGCGGTGCGTCTCGAAACCGGCTTCTTTCAGGATGTCTTCGAGAACGCCCAGCGCTCCGGCATCGGCCGGGGTGACGGATGGGCAGCGGACGAGGGATTGGGCGATCGTGAGGGCATCGGTCATGCCTCCGGCTTAACACGCATGGCCGGCGGCGGGCTAGCGGCGTGCGGCACCATTTCGATTTCGCTCTCCTGGGCCCACGCCGTCGTTGCCCGCAGCCGGGCTCGCGCACTGCGCGCACGCATCTGCTCCTTGCCCAGTGGATTGGCGCCAAACCGATTGGTCCATTTCGTGCCTCGCAGAAAATACAGTTCGACAATGCCCCAGATCATGAGCACCAGCATGATCGCGCCGGCAACGAGCGCGAAATATGAACCAGGCAGCAGGTCGGAGTAATGGTCGTAGAGGCTCGGGACGGCGAAGAACGGCACCATCCACCATCCGCTCCTGTCGCGGTCGTGCAGCCGCTTGATCGCGGTGGCGAGGAAAATCCAGAGGAACAGCACCATGCCGGTCGCCTTGACCAGCACCATCGGCAGTTTGGCAAACGACAGCGCCCGCCAGGCCGCCGGATCGATCACGCTGAAAATATCGTCGAGATTGAAGCCGAACGAGACTTCCCCCTTGCCGTGGGGCGTGCCCATGGCATGCGCCACGAAATTGATCATCAGCGCCGAGTAGACCAGCATGACGAAGGCCATCATGAGCGACAGGATCACCACCCCCGCCAGCCAGTACTTGGCTCGGTTGATGCGGCCTTCGAAGCCGAACAGGTACCAGGTCCAATCCATCGAAAATGCCCAGGGCAGTACATCGCTGTCGGCCGTTAGTCGCCCGCCTGCATAGCTCGGTTCATGTCATGCCGGCGCGGCGGCACCCCTCCAGAAAATGTTCCAGGTCGGCCTCGCTCCGCCACGGCAGCTGGGTTTTGACCCAAGCCAGCGAAATGCTCGGCTGGACGCGACGCAGCTCGGCAAGGGCCATTTTGGCCGTCGCCGCGTCGCCGCTCATGCCGGCGGAGACGACGAGGACGCGATAAGCGCCGGTGAGGTCGCCGCGGTGGCGGATCGCCTCGCGCGCCAGTGCGATGGCTTCGTCATACCGCCGCAACAGGAAGCGGGCGTAGCCGGCGATGGCGTAATAGATGGCGAGCGCGGGGTCGCGCGGGCTGAGACAAATGGCGCGCTGAGCGGCCTCGAAGGAATCCTCGTGGCGGCCGGCATAGGACAGCGCCAGTGCGTAGTAGCCCTGAGCAAGACAAAAGTTGGGATTGAGCTTCAGTGCCGTCTCGAATTCGGACAGCGCGTCATCGAGCCTGCGTGTGGAAAAATACACGCTGCCCAGCGCCGTATGCGACCAGGCATCCTCGCTATCGAGCTGCACGGCAGCGACGGCGGCACGCTCGGCGATCGGCACAGCCTTGGCGAACTCCGCCCAGCCCAGATGTGCGCCGAACATGTGGCTCGCCGCCAGCAGCGCCTGTGCCTGGCCGTAGTTCGGGTCGATCGTGATGGCTTTTTCCAGCAGCGCTTGCGCGATCACATGATCTTCGCGCGTGATTCTCCAGTAATGCGACAGCGCACGCATCAGGAGGTCCCACGCATCCATGCTGGCGGGAGGTTTTCGCCTCGCGCGAAAATCTTCCGCGGCGTAGATTTGCGGCTCGATCGCGGCAACGATGGCGTTGGTGATCTCGTCCTGCACGGCGAAGACATCGACCAGATCACGGTCGAAATGCTCGGCCCAGATGTGGCTCTCGCTGCTGGCGTCGTTGAGCTGCGCGGTGATGCGGACGCGGTCGCCGGCCTTGCGTACGCTTCCTTCGACCACATAGCGCACCCGCAGCTCTTCCGCGATGCGCCGGATGTTGACGTTGCGGCCTTTGTAAGTGAACGACGAGTTGCGCGCGATGACGAAGAACCAGCGTACTTTCGACAGCGCGGTCAGGATATCCTCGCTGATGCCGTCGCAGAAATACTCCTGTTCGGCGTCGTTGCTCATGTTCTGAAAGGCGAGCACGGCGATCGCCGGGCGATCGGCAGCCGCTGTCGCCGGCGCAGATGCGGCCCGAGGGACGGCTGCCGCTTCCACGCAATTGCCGACGAAGCGAAAGCCCTTGCGCGGCACAGTCCGGATCAGACGTTGCGCCTTGCCATCGTCCTGCACGGCCTTGCGGGCGGCATTGATCCGGCTGTTCAGCGCAGAATCCGAAATTGGACGGTTACCCCAGACTTCGGCGACGAGCTCATCCTTGCTGACGACGCGGTCGCGGTTCTGAACCAGGAACAGCAACAGATCGAATACCTGAGGTTGCACGGGAATCGCGACTCCGTCGCGGGTCAGCTCCCGCAGGTCGCTCTCAAGTTCGTGATTATCAAGGCGAAATCGCACCAAGCACCCCGGCTCCGCGTCTCAAGCAAAAATCAGGAATATCTCAGGCAAAGGGCAACCATCCAGGAAAGTCAGGGGACGCTCAATACCGCATTTTGCAGCAGTCGATTGTCATCGGCGCAACGGAGCTTCCCATGTCTCAAGTCCAATCATTCGGCCCGGACGTCTCGGGCTCAAGATTTTTCAAGTTCATCGCATTCCTCTATGGAACGGCGGCCTATCTGGTTTTCTTCGTCACCATTCTCTACGCCATCGGCTTTGTTATGGGCGTGATGGTGCCGAAAAATATCGACACCGGCGCAAATTCCTCCACGACTACGGCCGTCGTCGTCAATCTACTCTTGATGTCGCTGTTCGCCGTACAACACAGCGTGATGGCGCGGAAGGGTTTCAAGGCGTGGTGGACACAATACGTCCCCAAGCCGATCGAACGCTCCACTTACGTGTTGGCGGCGAGCGCGTGCCTGCTGCTGCTGTTCTGGCAATGGCGCGCAATTCCGACCGTCATATGGCAGGTCGACGATCCCAATCTGGCCGTGGCGGTTGCGATGTTCTCGCTCGTCGGCTGGGTGCTGGTGTTCATCAGCACCTTCCTCATCAATCATTTCGAACTGTTCGGCCTGTCGCAGGTTGCGAATAACCTGTTCGACAAGGAGGTGGCGCCGCCACGCTTCCGCACGCCGCTGCTCTACAATTTCGTGCGCCATCCGATTTACCTCGGCTTCATCATCGCGTCCTGGGCGACCCCCGTCATGACCGCGGGGCACCTGCTGTTCGCAGCCGTGATCACGGCCTACATCCTTGTCGGCATCGCGCTCGAGGAACGCGACCTGATCGACATGTTCGGCGACCAGTACCGCGAGTACAGGCAGCGTGTCTCGATGCTGATTCCATGGCGCAAGTCCTGGTGACGTGCGAGCACAACAAGGAGAACAATCATGAATCATGTTGGTAACTGCTTTTGCGGCGCGGTTGAGATCGAGGTACGCGGTGCGCCGGAAGCGATGGGCTATTGCCATTGCCGCTCGTGCCGCTCCTGGTCGGGCGGACCGGTGAACGCCTTCAGCCTGTGGAAGCCGGAGGCCGTGCGCGTCACCAAGGGTCGGGAGCACGTCGCGACCTACACCAAGGCGCCGTCCAGCGATCGCCAATACTGCAAGAAGTGCGGCGGGCATCTCATGACCAATCATCCTCTTCTGGGAATGATTGACGTGTTCGCGGCAACCATTCCAACGCTGGCTTTTGCGCCGGGGGTACATGTCAACTATGCCGAGACCGTGCTGCCGATGCGCGACGGCCTGCCCAAGCTGAAGGACTTCCCGGCCGAGTTTGGCGGCAGCGGCGAGTCGGTCGCCGAATAGGACGACGTTGCGTGCCGAACACCAGGATGTCGTCCCGGCGTCCGTCTCCGCCACCGCCTCGGTCCGGAGACGGACTTCGGCGAGTCGAGGAGGCTTCGATGCTGCTCGTACCCATGTGCACCGAAGCTTCGGCGAAGGCGGCAGGCCGGGACCCGTGACCACAACTGGTCGTTGTTTCAACAGCGCGGCAGCTCCAGCCCGCTGCAGCGCCAACAACGGTGGTCATGGGCCCCGGCCTGTCGCCGGGGCGACACCGCTCGTGCGGATACCGGGGGCGGGGGCGGAAACAACGACGCCTGTTATTTCAAGCCGGCCCGGCGCAGGCCGTCGAGATAGTGCTCGCGGTCTTCGACCCGTTTCATCGGCAGCTCGCGGGCGATCCATTCCAGCGAAATGTTCGGTTGCACTTGCCGCAATCCACGCAAGGCGATGACGGCAAGCTCGCGATCGCCGGACATGCCGGCCGAGGCTGTCAGCACACGATGGGCACCGACGAAATCCGCACGCTGCCGCAGCGATTCGCGCGCCAGCTGGATGGCTTCGTCATAGCGCCGGGCGGCGAACTGGATATAGGCGCCGAGACCGCAATAGATCGCCGCCAGCGGGTCGCGCGGGCTGAGCCGCAGCGCACGGCGAATCGCCGCGTCACCTTCCTCATAACGCCCCGCATAGCACAGCGTTACCGCATAGAACGCCTGCGCGAGCGCAAAGTTAGGGTTGAGGCGCAGCGCCAACTCGAACTCGGCGATCGCGTCGTCGAAGCGCCGCGCAAACAGATAGGAATAGCCGAGCCCGTGATGCGCCCATGCATCCTCGCTGTCGGCCTCGACTGCGGCGAGCGCCTCGTGGGTTGCCTTTTCGATCACGCTCCCCATGCGAGCCCAGCCCATGTGCGCGCCGAAGACGCGGCTGTTCGCGAGCAGCCCCAGCGCCTTGCCGTAATGCGGATCGATCTCGATCGCCTTTTCGAGCAGCGCCTGCGCCACCATGTTGTCCGGCGGCGTCACCCGCCAGTAGTGCGACAGCGCGCGCATCACCAGATCCCAGGCATCGAGGCTGCCCGGGGCCTTGTGCTGGGCGCGGAAACTCTCCGCTGCATAGAGATGCGGCTCGACTGCGGAAACGATCGCCTCGGTGATTTCGTCCTGCACGGCGAATACGTCTTCGATATTGCGGTCGTAGCGCTCGGCCCAGAGATGGCTCCCAGTCGTGACATCGTTGAGCTGCGCGGAAATGCGCACCTGGTCGCCGCTGCGGCGCACGCTGCCTTCGACGACGTAGCGCACGCCGAGCTCACGCGCGATCTCGTTGATATGGACCGAACGGCCCTTGTAGACAAAGGACGAGTTGCGGGCGATCACGAAGAACCAGCGCAGCTTGGACAGCGCGGTGATGATGTCCTCGCTGATCCCGTCGGAAAAATATTCCTGGGTACGGTCACCGCTCATATTGATGAAGGGCAGCACGGCAATGCCGGGCCGGTCGGTCAGCGCCGGCTGAATCTCGACCTCGCGGCGCGCAGCCACGGGTTCTGCCGCCATAGAACCTTGGCCACGCGTTTGCACGGAGCCGACGAAGCGAAATCCTTTGCGCGCGATGGTGCGGATCAGCGCCTGCTCGCTGCCGCTGTCGCCGACGGCCTTGCGCGCGGCGTTGATTCGGCTGGTCAGGGTCGACTCTGCAACATGTCGCCCATGCCAGATCTTCGCGATCAGCTCTTCCTTGCTGACCACGCGGTCCCGGTTCTCCATCAGGTGGACGACAAGGTCGAACACCTGGGGCTCCAGCGAGACCGGCATGTTCTCCCGACTCAACTCTCGCGTGTCTGTATCAAGTACCTGATTTGAAAAGATAAATTTCATCCGTTGTCGACCCCAAAGCAAAACTCACGAAATACGCAAGAAAAACTGGACGTATTCTCAAGCTCACCGGTGATTCCATGACTCTGTTTGAGTCGGCTGGTGACGCCGATGGTTCACCGCGCGTGCTCGTCACTGTCCAGTTCGCGACATCGAGTATTTTGCGAAGGGGAACGCGCGACAGTGACGTGGCGCACGGCGAATATATCGGCGTGACATCGCCGGCAAATGTGGCCGAACTGCAGATCGATTGGTGCGCTGAAGTCACGAGTGAATGCAATCGGAGCAATCGAATGATTGCTCGCGCGCGCCCTCACTCGGGCTGCATCAACGGGTCGTCATGACGTGCGTCAGTCGCGCAGCAGCTCGTTGATGCTGGTCTTGGCGCGGGTGCGTTCGTCGACGCGCTTGACGATGACGGCGCAGGCCGTCGCAGGCCCGGGCTGGCCGTTCTTCAACGGCTTTGCCGGCAGCGTGCCCGGCACCACCACGGAATATTCCGGCACTTCGCCGACAAAGGTCTCGCCGGTCTCGCGGTCGACGATCTTGGTGGAAGCGCCGAGGAAGACGCCCATCGCCAGCACGGCGCCCTTGCGCACGATCACGCCTTCGGCGACTTCGCTGCGCGCGCCGATGAAGCAATCGTCCTCGACGATGACGGGCTCGGCCTGCAGCGGCTCCAGCACGCCGCCGATGCCGACTCCGCCGGAGATGTGCACCCGCTTGCCGATTTGTGCGCATGAGCCGACGGTGGACCAGGTGTCGATCATGGTAGCTTCGTCGACATAGGCGCCGAGATTGACGAACGACGGCATCAGCACGACGTTGCGGGCGATGAAAGCCGAGCGGCGTACGATCGCACCCGGTACGGCGCGAAAGCCGGCGTCACGAAAACGGTTCTCGCCCCAGCCCTCGAACTTCGAGGGGACCTTGTCCCACCACGAGGCCTTGCCGGGGCCGCCGGCAATCTGGCCCATGTCGTTGAGGCGAAATGACAGCAGCACCGCCTTCTTCAGCCACTGATTGACCTTCCACTTGCCTGACGTCTCGCGCTCGGCGACCCGCGCCTCCCCCTTGTCCAGGAGTTCCAGCGCGGAATCCACGGCATCGCGGACCTCGCCCTTGGTGGAAGTCGAGATGCCGTCGCGCGCATCGAAGGCGGAATTGACGGTGGTTTCGAGAGCGGCGAGGGACATGGGCGGTTCCTTGGGAAGGGCGGGCTTTTTCGGGGGCTTTTTCGGGAAATGGGGCCGAGGAGTCAAGAAGGCAGGCGGCATGGCCAAGCCTTGTCAGCCCGCCAGTCCCTGCAAAAAGCCCGTCAGATCGTCCGTGACATGGTCGACATGGCCGGCATCGCGGCCTTCGAGCTCCCAGTCCTCGCGCACCACTTCCTTCGCGCCGTCGGGCACCACCAGCACCGTGGTCATGCCGAGCCGGTGCGGCACCACGAGGTTGCGCGCCAGGTCCTCGAACATGGCCGACCGCGAGGGATCGACGCCGTGCAAGGTGAGGAAGCGCTGATAGGTCTGCGGTGCCGGCTTCGGCTCGAGCTCGGCGGCGATGATGTCGAACACCGCATCGAAATGACTCGTCAAGCCCAGCCGCTCCAGCACCGCGTCGACGTGATCCACAGAGCCGTTGGTGAGGATCAGCTTGCGGCCTGGCAGCCTTGCGATCGCGGCGCCCATCGCCGGGTTGGGCTCCAGCGGCGAATGATCGATCTTGTGTACATAGGCCAGAAAATCGTCCGCGCTGATGCCGTGCTCGGTCATCATGCCGCGCATGGTCGTGCCGTAGCGGCGGTAATAGTCCTTCTGGATACGGCGTGCTTCCTCCGCCGATACATTCAGGAAGTCGGCGACGAACTCGCCGATCCGCGCATCGACCTGCTGCCACAGATTGACGTGATGCGGATAGAGCGTGTTGTCGAGGTCGAACACCCATGTGTCGACGTGGGTAAAGCTGCGGGGTGAGGAGGGCATCGCTCTCTCACCGTGTCGTCCCGGCGAAAGCCGGGATCCATACGCCGTGACCTGAATTGGTGAGCACGCGGGGAGTTGCCTTGGTCTGGAGATGCTTTGCCGTCAATAACGTCGCCCTGTGGTTATGGGTCCGGTCTTCGCCGGGGCGATAAGGGATAACTCATGGCATTGCAAATCGCAGCGTCTTGCCGCCGCCGCTCATGTCGACGGCGGCAAAGCCCGCCACCGAAAGCCCGCGCGTACCGCAATCGCCTTGTTCGTTGATCTCGAATTTGTTCTCGCGGGTACAGAGCTGCGTGGTGCCGCCCCAGTTCAGCGCCTTTTCCTTGTGTTTGACGGTGCGGTTCTCGGCATCGACCGCTTCGGCGAAGCTGAAGACTTGCTTGGGCTGGCCGGTGACGTCGGGATGCAGGCACTTGCCGGGATCGATGCGATACCAGCCGCGGCTGGTCACGGTCTTGCCGTCGTCGGTCGCCACCGCCGCCATGACCTTGTGCGGCGTGTCGTTGCACCAGGTCAGCCCGGTCGCCGAAGGCTGTTGCACCGCCTCGATCAGCTTGGCGAAGAAATTCGGCTGCTGCACCGCATCCGCATTCAGCCCGCGGCTTTTCAGGAACGCATTCAGCGCGCCTTGCGTCTTCGGCCCGTCGGTGCCGTCGATCGGCGCTGCATCATAGCCCGCAACGATCAGCAGGCGCTGGATGCCGGCCAGCCGCGCCTGCTCGTCGTCATACTCGGAATCCTCGGCCAGATAGGCGACGAGATGGCCATCGTCGCCCTGCGACGGGTTGATCTGGGTGAACGGCGCCGGCGTCTGTCCGGAGCGGCATTGCCGCGCGGCGGCGATGACGAAATTCTGCTCGGATATGCAGAGGGTGTCGGCGCCGCCCTGCGGGGCCGGCGAGGAGCCGTAGAGCCCGAGCGCGCGCGCGTGCAGGAGGATGCGATCGGCGGTCAGCGTGCCCTGCGCCACCACGCGGCAGGCGGCCGGATCGATGCGGAACCAGCCGCGCGTTGCAGTTGCGGACTGATGATCGATGCCGATCGCGGCCTCGACCACATAGCTCATGCGGTTGCAGAGCTTCAAATCTGCATGCGCGGGGGCCGACGAGATCAAGAATGAAACCGCGGCAGCCGGCAATGAAAGCGCCGTGCGCCGCGCGTAACGGCGGACCCTGGCGCGAAGGCTGCGCCTGTCGATGGGGGCTTTCGTCGAGCCTGTCACTTGTGGATCAGCGTGCCGGTGCCCTGATTCGTGAACAGCTCCAGCAATACCGCATGTTGCGTCTTGCCGTCGATAATGACGACGCCCTGCACGCCCTGTTCGAGCGCATAGATGCAGGTCTCGACCTTCGGGATCATGCCGCCGGAAATGGTGCCGTCGGCGATCAGCTTGCGCGCATCCTTCACCGAAAGTTCCGGAATCAGCTTCTTCGACTTGTCGAGCACGCCGGGCACGTCGGTGAGCAGCAACAGGCGCTTGGCCTTCAGTGCGCCGGCGACGGCGCCTGCGAAGGTGTCGGCGTTGACGTTGAGCGTCTGGCCGTCATGCGAGGTCGCAAGCGGAGCCAGCACCGGAATCAGTTCATGGCCGATCAGCTGGTTCAGGAGCGTCAGGTCGACTTTCTCGGGGTCGCCGACGAAGCCGAGATCGACCGCCTTCTCGATATGGGAGTCGGGATCGACCATGGTTCGTTTGGTCTTCGACGCCATTACCATGTTGCCGTCCTTGCCGGACAGGCCCACCGCCTTGCCACCAGCCTCGTTGATATAGCCGACCAGCTGCTTGTTGACGGAGCCCGCCAGCACCATCTCGACGATCTCGATGGTGGCCGCGTCGGTGATGCGCAGACCGGCCGCGAATTCCGACTTGATGCCGAGGCGCTTCAGCATGGTTGCGATCTGCGGTCCGCCGCCATGCACCACCACCGGATTGATCGCGGTCTGCTCCAGCAGGACGATATCGCGCGCAAAGGCCTTTGCGGTTTCCTCGTCACCCATGGCATGGCCGCCATATTTGATGACGATGGTTTCCTCGTCATATTCCTGCATATGCGGCAGCGCCTCGGACAGGATGCGGGCCTGGTCGAGCGGGCTGATCTCGGTGTCGGTCATGAAGCGGTCTCGCTTGGGCGGGCGGGCATGGCGGATGTCGGGCCGGGTTCTATCCGATTGCCGGGCAGGGCGCAAAGTGCCTTGGAAGTCCCTTCTCCCACAAAGGGAGAAGGGAAGAGTCATCCGCGCTTCCGCCACGCCGCCGCAACGGCCAGCGTCAGCCAGCTTGCGATCAGGAGCGTGCCTCCGGTCGGGGCTGCCATCGGAAACAGCCCGTGGCCGGCATATTGCCGCAGCATAAGATCACTCGCAAAAAGTGCCGCTGCAATGACGAATCCGATCGCCGCGGCAAGCCCGATGCGGGCATGAATCAGTGCGCGTTCCGCCAGCGCGACTGCGGCCAGCACGGCGCAGGCATGGAACAGCAACATCGACGACGCCGAGCCGAGCCGCGAGGCATCCACCTGATGCGCGGCGGCGGCGGCGAAGATCACGCCACCGGCGCCCATGATGGCGGCCAACACGATCAGCATGCGCGCAAGGCGGTTCATGCCCCGCGCTCCCGCATCAGGCGCACGATCGCTGCGCGCAGCTCCGGCATGCCGCGGCCGGAGCGCGACGATGTCGCCAGCACTTCCGGAAATGCGGCGGGATGCTTTGCCAGCGTCGCCTGGGTTTCCTCGATGCGCGCAGCGAGTTCGGCGGCCTTTACCTGGTCGGCCTTGGTCAGCACGATCTGATAGCTGACCGCGGATTGATCCAGCGTCTTCAGGATGTCGTTGTCGGTATCTTTCAAGCCGTGGCGGCCGTCGATCAGCACATAGACCCGGGCGAGGCTGGCGCGCCCCAACAGGAACTTGTGAATCAGCGCCGTCCATGACGCCACTTTTGTCTTTGCCGCCGCGGCATAGCCGTAGCCTGGCATGTCGACCAGCCGCAGGCCGTCCTTGTCGGGGCCTTCGAAGAAGATCAGCTCTTGCGTGCGACCAGGCGTGTGCGAGGTGCGCGCCAGCGCGTTGCGGCCGGTCAGCGCGTTGATGAGGCTCGACTTGCCCACATTGGAGCGGCCCGCGAAGGCGATCTCGATGCCGGCCATTGGCGGCAGCGTTTCGATCGAGGGTGAAGCCCAGATGAAATGCCAGTCACCGGCGAACAGCCTGCGCCCCTGCTCGATCAGCTCCGCATCGATGTCGGCGGTCATGCGAAGATTCCGGCCATGACGACGAGAGAGCCGTGGCTCTCTCTAGGTCTTCGACTCGGCCTTCGCCTCTGCCGGCTTCTTGGCGAAGGTGGCCCTGAGGTTGTCGAACAGCTCTACCTTCACGCCATTGCGGCGCATGATGTAGCTCTGCTGGATCACCGACAGCAGATTGTTCCATGCCCAGTAGATCACGAGGCCCGCCGGAAAGCTCGCCAGCATGAAGGTGAAGATCAGCGGCATCCAGTCGAAGATCATCTTCTGGGTCGGGTCCGGCGGCGCCGGGTTGAGCTTCATCTGGAACCACATCGTGATGCCCATGATGATCGGCCAGACGCCGAGCATCAGGTAGGCGCCGATGGCCGGGCCAAGCAGCGCGACCGGATCGAACGGGATCAATCCGAACAGGTTGAAGATCGTGGTCGGATCGGGCGCCGAGAGGTCCTTGATCCAGCCGTAGAACGGCGCGTGCCGCATCTCGATGGTGACGAACAGCACCTTGTAGAGCGAGAAGAACACGGGGATCTGAAGCATGACGGGAAGGCAGCCCGCGATCGGGTTGATCTTCTCCTTCTTGTAGATCTCCATCATCTCCTGCTGCTGCTTCACCTTGTCGTCGGGGAAGCGCTCCTTCAGCGCCTGCAGTTGCGGCTGCACCGACTTCATCTTCGCCATCGAGACATAGGACTTGTTGGCGAGCGGGAAGAACACGAGCTTGACCAGCACGGTCACCAGCAGGATCGCGATGCCGAAATTGCCGAACATGTGGAAGAACCAGTCCAGCGCCAGGAACATCGGCTTGGTGATGAAGTAGAACCAGCCCCAGTCGATCAGGAGATCGAAATGGTTGAGGCCGAGCTGCTTGTTGTAGCCGCCGAGCCCGACCAGCGGGAAGTTGATGCCGACCACGCCGGCTTCCTTGGCGCCAGCAAACAGCCGCGCATTGCTGCTGGCGGTGCCGCCGATCGAGATGGTTTGCCCGCCGAGCATATAGTCGGCCTGGTAGCGTTTCATGGTGCCGCCGGTGGAGAAGTGCGCGGTCTCCAGCGTCGCAGCCGTGTCGGGCAGCAGCGCTGCGGCCCAGTATTTGTCGGTGATGCCGAGCCACGCATCGGTCACCTTGTCGAAGGTGAGGCCTTTGGCGCCGGCCGCGCCGACCGTGGTCTTGGCGTCGTCGATGCTCTTGTAGCTGTGTTCCTGCAGGCCCTTCTCGCCGAGATAGCCGATGAAGCCCTCATGCAGGATGTAGTAGCCGGAAACATGCGGCGTTCCCCCGCGCGACAGCAGGCCGTAGGGGAAGAGCGTCACCGGATCGCTGCCGATATTGAAGACTTCGTCCTTGATGGTGAAGAGGTAGCGCTCGTCGACCGAGATGGTGCGCTTGAAGGTCAGGCCCTCGCCATTGTCGTATTTCAGCACGACGGGCGACGTCGGCGTCAGGCTGTTGGATCCTTCCTGCTGCCATAGCGTGTCGCTGTTGGGAATTCGGGCGCGCGAGCCCTGCGCCGGCACCCAGAGAAACTCGGCATAATAGGGCTCGGCGGTGCCCGACGGCGAGAACAGCACGATCGCCGGCGACTTCGGATCGACCGTCTCGCGATATTGCGTCAGTGCGACGTCGTCGATCCGGGCGCCCTTCAGCGAGATGCTGCCGGCAATCCTGGGAGTCTCGATCTTGATGCGCGGGCTGGCGGCGATGGCGGTGTCGCGCGAAACGACGGCAGTGGGGGAAGCCGGTGCCGACGAAGTCGCGGCTCCCGCTTGCGGTGAGGCGGTACCCGGGCTCGCGCCGGGGGAGGCCGGCTGGGTCGGCTTGGCCAACTCGGCGCTCTTCTGCGCCTCGATACGCTGCTTCTCCATCTGCGGCACGTTGTAGAAATATTGCCAGGCGATCAGCACGATGCCGGACAGAATGACGGCGAGGATGGTGTTGCGATTATCGGTCATCGATTTGCGGTCTCGTCATTCAGGTCGGGGGTCGGCGTGATTGGGCTGGCCGTCTCTTGTTAGACGCGTTTTCGCGACGCGAACCGGTTTCCGCTTCGCTGGACGACGCCCTGCGATCGAGGCGCTTGAGCGCCGCTCGCAGATCGTCCAGCATGACCGCAAAGTCCCGCGTCAGCGCTTCCCGGCGGCCAACTAGCACATAATCATGGTGCGGTCGCATGGAGATGACGTCCAGCCGCTTCACCACTTCGCGAAGCCTGCGCCGGATGCGGTTGCGCTCGGTGGCGGTGCCGTTCTTCTTGGTGACCGTGAAGCCAACCCGGATCGGGCCCTGGTCGTCGCGCCGGCGGGCCTGGAGGGCAAAGGCCGCGCTGGAAACCCTCGCGCCATTGGCAACGGCGAGGAAATCCGCCCGCTGCCTCAGCCGATCCATGCGTGTTGTCCCAGGTGAGGCCCGGCTCAGGCGCTCAGACGCTTGCGGCCCCGCGCGCGGCGGGCGGCGAGAACCTTGCGGCCGCCGGCAGTGGCCAGGCGGGCGCGAAAACCGTGGCGGCGCTTGCGCACCAGTTTGCTGGGTTGATAGGTCCGCTTCACGGGTTGATCTCCGCTGACATAGCAATTCGCCGCTTGGGGCAATCTGCCGTTGAATTGAGAAGGCGTCCGGTGATGCTGGCCGGCCCAAAGCGGCCGTTTGCGGCCCCAATGAGCCGCCCCCCGAAAAACCGGGCCATCGCGGACAATTGGCGCGGCTTATAAGGGAGATTACCCCGTTTCGTCAACGCTACCGGATGCCTCAGCCGCGGTTCGTCGAAAGGGCACAATCTGCGGAAATACTTCTGATTCTGTGGTGTTTTGACGGGAGAGGATAGCGATCCGCCCGGCCGCTCACTAGATCGCACATTAGCGATCGGTAATTTGACCGGTTCGGGGGCTGGAACGCATCCTCAGAGCCGGATTCTCGAGGGCAGACCGCGTGTCAGCGACGACCGACAACCAGCCGGCCAGTGACGGGCCGCGACCCGCAAATGGGCCACGCCGGCTCGGCCTGTCTGGCAAGCTGCTGCTGATGACCATCCCGCTGGCGATGATCGCCGGCATGATGATCTATGTGCCTGCGATCGCCAATTTCCGCGTCAACCGGCTCAACGACCGCCTTGCCGCCGCCAACACCGCCGCGCTGGTGCTGGATGCCGCCCCGCTCGGCATGGTGCCAGAACAGCTGCAGCAGCAGATCCTCACCAGCATCGGCGCGCGCGCGGTGGCCATCAAGATGGGTCAGCAGCGCCGCCTGCTGGCGAGTTCCGACCTGCCGCAGAGGATCGACCACGACGTCGACACCCGGAACATCACGGTGTGGGCCGCGATCCACGATGCGTTCGAGGTGATGCTGGAGACCGACAACCACGCCATCCGCGTCGTCGGCAAGGCGCCCGGCGCCGCGCAGTTCATCGAGGTCGTGACCGACGAGGAGCCGCTGCGCAAGGCAATGTACCGCTTTTCGCGCAACGTGCTGATCGTATCGATCCTGATTGCTGTAATCGTCTCGGCGCTGGTGTACCTCGTACTGCACTATCTGTTCGTTCGGCCGATGCGCAGGCTCACCGCCAATCTCGTCGGCTTCCACGAAAACCCGGAAAATCCGGCGCGCATCATCGCGCCGAGCCAGCGCGGCGACGAGATCGGCGTTGTCGAGCGCGAACTGAGCGACATGCAGCGCGACCTCGTCTCGATGCTCAACCAGAAGAGCCGGCTTGCCGCGCTCGGCCTTGCCGTCTCCAAAATCAACCACGACCTGCGCAACCTGCTGGCATCCTCGCAGCTATTGTCGGACCAGCTTGCCAGCGTGCCCGATCCGCGCGTGCAGCGCTTTGCGCCAAAACTGATGCGGTCGCTGGAGCGCGCGATTGCGTTCTGCCAGTCTACGCTCTCCTACGGGCGCGCGCAGGAGGCCGAGCCCGACCGCCGCATGCTGCTGGTCGAGCCCGTGGTGGCGGAAGTGCGGGAATCCGCCGGCCTTGCCAACGACGTTTCGATTACCTGGGTCGCGGCGATCGAGCGCGGCCTTTCCATCGATGCCGATGCCGACCAGCTGTTTCGCGTGCTGCTCAACCTCGTGCGCAACGCGGCGCAGGCGCTGGAAAGCCACCCGCAGGGCGGTGCTGCCGCGATGCAGATCCGCATCACCGGTCGTCGTGAAGGCGCGGTCGCCATCCTCGAAGTTTCCGACACCGGTCCCGGCGTGCCGGCGAAAACGCGCGAGCGGTTGTTCGAGGCTTTCCAGACCTCCGGCCGCCCCGGCGGCAGCGGTCTTGGGCTCGCCATCGCCGCCGAATTGATCCGCGCCCATGGTGGCGACATCCATCTCGTCGAAGGCACCATCGGCGCCACCTTCCGCGTCTCGATTCCCGACCGCCCGGTGGAACTGCAGAGCGTGCGCCAGGAGCGGGCCAGCGCGTAAGCCACTCAGATGGCATCGCTTTTTCATGGCCGGATGCCGGAAACCATGCGTCCAAGGTCCTCAGCGTAGCGGTTTGCGGACCTTGCAAACCACCGCGGAAGCCGGTAGCTAGAGCGCTCTTTCGCGGCCTTCCAAATTTCTTGGATGCGGATCGGGCTCTCAAGCCCCCTATCGCCAAAGAAAACGCGCCCGTAGCTCAGCTGGATAGAGCATCAGACTACGAATCTGGGGGTCGGGAGTTCGAATCTCTCCGGGCGCGCCATGAAATCAAATACTTAGCAAAATCACCCCGTAGCAAAAATCAAAAAAGTACGGGGTTTTGTACGGGGAATTTTTTCGACGAAGGCCGGCCCTCGTCGAGACGTGACACCAGAAAAATACGTCATGTCGATCGCCCAATCGTTGCTCGTTGCGAGCAATTCGACGACAGCCATAGCCGTCGTCATGTTCACTGACACACTGAGAAGAATATGGAGAGCTTCGCTCGCTCTGTCGTGATCGGCTGCGGCTGACGCCTTGCCGATCGTAGCCGGGGAGAGATGGTCTCGGCCATCTCTCCCCCGCGACTACCGCCTGCGCAATGGCAGGGCCGCGCACGCGCAAGGCGGTGCATCGTCGTTATTCTTCCGATCCTTCCAATCCACCTCGCTTGTCGCGCAGCCCGGCCACGCTCGCCGATAGCCGCCCCCCTCTCTGCCGAGCGCTCACGCGCCCCCGGGAGGCATGGCGGGGGCCATGCCTCCGGCATGAACAGAGAAAGGATTGGAACAATGGCTAGGACATCGAAGAAGACGAAGGCCGCCACGGTTGCGGCAGTCGAGGGAGCGGCGAGCGTTGGAGAGGTTGGCACCGTTGCAGAGATTGCGACCAGCCCGGAAACGCCAGCGGTCGCGGCAAGCGGCGAGACGGCTTTCATTCCGCTCAACAAGCTCAAGAAGCATCCGAAGAACGCGCGAAAGACCCCGCACAGCGAGGCGTCCATCGAGGGGAAGGCGGCAAGCATCGCCGCGAAGGGCATCCTGCAAAACCTTGTGGTGGAGCCGGAGCTTGACGCCGAAGGCCAGCCGACCGGCTTCTATCTCGTCAGTATCGGTGAAGGCCGCAGGCTGGCGCAGTTGCTTCGCGCGAAGCGCAAGGAGATCAAGAAGACCGAGCCGATCCGCTGCGTTATCGACACGTTGAACGACGCGGCCGAAATCAGCCTTGACGAGAACGTGACGCGCGAGAACCTTCATCCCGCCGACGAGTATGAGCGCTTCCGCGAGCTTGCCGAAAATCGCGGATGGGGAGCCGAGGAAATAGCGGCCCGCTTCGGCGTCACCGCGCATGTGGTGAAGCAGCGGCTTCGGCTTGGCGCTGTCAGCCCCAAGCTGATGCAGGTCTATCGTGACGGCGGTTTGACGCTGGACCAGTTGATGGCTTTCGCGATCACCGAGGACCATGCACGGCAGGAGCAGGTTTTTGCGAACCTGTCCTATAACCGCGATCCTGCGCAAATCCGGCGCGATCTGACCAAGGCGAACGTCCCGGCGACGGATCGGCGCGCGATCTTCATCGGCGCGGAAGCCTATATCGAGGCGGGCGGCAATATCATCCGCGATCTGTTCACCGAGGATCGCGGCGGATTCTATGAAGATGCCGCATTGCTCGACCGGCTTGTCATGGAGAAGCTGGAAGGCATTGCGTTCCGCGTCCGGGGAGACGAGGGGTGGAAGTGGTGGGAAGCGCATATCGACTTCCCCCATGCGCACGGCATGCGCCGCGTCTATCCGCATTCGGTGGAGTTGTCTGCCGAGGATGCAGCCGACTACGCCGCCGCACAGGAGGAATATGACCGCCTGTCGTCGGAGTATGAGGGTGCGGACGAGCTTCCCGACGATGTGGATCAGCGTTTCGGGGAGCTTGAAGCCGAGATCGAGCACATCGACGCCAAGCGCCATGCCTACGATCTCGACGACATCACGCGTAGCGGCGTGTTTGTCGTGCTGGACCATGACGGTGGCGCGCGCATCGAGCGCGGGTTTGTCCGCCCCGAGGACGAGAAGCCGGAAGCGGAGGAAGCCAGCGAGGGCGAAACCGTCATCGACGGCGTGCGCGTCAATGCCGATGGCGAGGTTGTCGAGGACGGCGACCATGTTGCCGAGCCAGACGCAGAGGACGAGGAGGAAGACGGCAAGCCGCTGTCGGACATCCTTGTCCGCGACCTGACCGCGCATCGCACCCTTGGCCTGCGGCTCGCTCTTGGCGAGCAGCCGGACATGGCGTTGATCGCTGTCACCCATGCGCTCGCCGCGCAGACCTTCTATCGCGGCGTTGATGCCCATTGCCTTGAAATCCGCCCTATCAGCGCCAGCCTTGGCGGACATGCGGATGGCATCGAGGACACGGCGGCGGCGAAGGCGCTGGCGGATCGTCATGCCGGATGGGCGGCGGACATGCCGCGTGACGTGGCGGACCTGTGGGGCTTCATTGCTGGGTTGGACCATGCGAGCGTCATGGCGCTGTTCGCGCATTGCGCCTCGCAGACCGTCGACGCGGTGAAACTGCCTTGGGAGCGCAAGCCGCGCGTTCTTGAGACGGCGGACAAGCTGGCGAGCGCGCTCGCGCTCGACATGACCGAGCACTGGACGCCCACGGTGCGGACTTATCTTGGACGCGTCACCAAGGCGCTCATTCTCGACGCCGTGCGGGAGGCCGTCAGCGACGAGGCGGCGGATCGTCTCGCCGCCATGAAGAAGCAGCCGATGGCGGAAGCCGCCGAGCAGCTTCTTGCCGGGACCGGATGGCTGCCGCCGCTGATGCGCACCACGCCGGTTGCGGAAACGGAGAGCGGGCCTGTCGAGGACATCGACACGACCGAGGGGAGTGAAGGGTTCCCCGAAGCCGCCGAGTGAGCCGCCACGGCCGGGGCCGCCCTCGCGCGGCCTCGGCCAGTGTCCCGACACCGCCCGAGGGATTTTCCGGCCGCGCCTGATCGGCGCGGCCGGGGACCTCGACCGCACGACATCAGAACATAGAACCATGAAGACAGATGCAGAACAGCGGGCAATGCTGGCCCGCATGGAGACGGCGCACGCCGAGACGGCGCGCCACCTTGCCGTCATCGAACGGCAGATCGAAGCGCGCGCCGAGCGCATGACGACGAGCAGCCGCGTCAAGGCTCGGCAGTTCGGCCGCGCCTCCGCCACCTGGAGCCGCGCCGACGAGCGCGACTTTCAGGCCAACGTCGCAACGCTGCGCTTTCAACGGCGCGGCGAGATCGACGCGCTGTCCCGCAAGCTGGCGCGGCAGGCCGGAGCCATCGCGGCACACCGCGTTCGCTACCGGATCAACGAACCGGCAGGGGAGAGCGTGTCATGACACCGCGCTTTCCCCGTACAGAAGCCCTGATCCCCGACGACGTTCTGGCCAAGCTGGTCGAGAACGGCCGCACCAGCGAGGAACGTGACGGCTTCGATCCGTTCCCGGTCGTGAAGCTGTTCACGCCCGATGCAGGAGCGACATGGCTCATCACCGAAGCCTATCCCGAAGCCTCTGACGTTCGGCTGTTCGGGTTGTGCGACCTTGGCATGGGCTGTCCCGAACTCGGCTACGCGATGCTATCTGAGATTGAAGACGTTCGCGGCAAGCTCGGCCTGCCCGTGGAACGCGACCTCCATTTCAAGGCAGAACACCGGCTCAGCACCTACGCCGCGAACGCTCGCCGCGCCGGGATGATCGTCGCCTGAAACTGCGATCCGGCGCGTCGTCGCGCGCCGGATCGCCATCATCGAGCAGGGAGGCGCGCATGATCGCACTGATCGTCGTCACCATCATGCTGATCGGCATGATGTGCGTCCTCGCCTACACGTTGGCGATTTACGCGCTGCCGTTCATGCTGGCGCTTGCCGCCGCACGCTTTGCCTATGGCACCGGCGCGGGATGGATCGGAGCCGGAATCGTCGGCCTTGTCGCTGGCGCGGCATCGTTCGGCATTCTGACGGTTCTGTTTGCGACATTGCGCACGCCGATCCTGCGGATCGCACTGGCGCTCATATTCGCCGCGCCTGCCGCCGTGGCGGGCTACGCGCTCGTGCATGGCGTCACCGCCGAGGCGGTGCCGTCGCCCGTCTGGCGGCAAATCTTCTGTCTTGCAGGCGGCGCGCTGGTTGGCGCTGCCGCCGCGATGCGGCTGGGCTTCGGCCGCCTCGCAAAGCTGACCCGCATTTCTGACCGGCACGGCTACCGGCGCACCGAATATTCCGTGCCACCCTTGAGCGGGATCAGCATGGAATCGAAACCGTTGGCGCGATCGCGCATATAGGCGAGATAGTCTCTGAAGTTGCCTCGCAAGCCGCCGACATCGTCGGTCAGCACCACGCCGCCGGGACGAATGCGCGGCGTCAGCAGCTTCACAACGTCGAGTGCCCGCATCGGAAAGCCATCGTTGAGCACGAAGTCGATATCCGTTGGATCGGTCGCGAGGCTTTCCAGCACGTCGCCCTCGCGCACGTCGATCAGATCGGCAAGACCCGCTTCCTCGAAATTTCGGCGCGCGATGCGTGCCTTGTCGGGCACGATCTCCGTCGTCACGACACGACCGCCGCCATTGGCGCGCACGGCCGCGGCGAGCCACAGCGTCGACAGTCCGAAGGACGTGCCGAACTCGACCACGGTGCGCGCGCGGAGCGCACGCGCCGTCAGATAAGCAAATGCGCCCTGGGCTTCGATGATGGCAATGTATTTGTCGGCATAGAATCCGGCCATCTCGCTTTCCGCGAAGGGAATGAAGCGCCGACGCACATAAGACAAAACGTGCGGCAGGAAGTGACGAATGATCGAGAGGTGCTGACGGTTGGCCTCACCGTGGAGTCGTCGCAGCACCGTTGCGATGCGAGCGTCCTCAAGGACGGCGAACGGATCATCACGGATGGGAGTCGTCATCTGCAGGCCCAACATCGTAAGCGGTTCGATGAGCGTCGTTGCTCCGCGTCATCATAACGACGAGGGATCGCCATTTCTTCCTCTGTAGTTCAGAACGTCTCTTGGGAAGGTTTGGGCGTCGCCCTTCGGGCCGGGCTCTACGCGCCGCCTGCGGCGGCTTCCGAAGCCCCTGACGGGTCTTCGCCTTCGGTGACGATCCCCTGACGCGAAGAATGGCGGCGGCGGACCTTTCGCCGACGCCCCGGTTTGCCGGGGCTTTGCTTTGGCCGGAATCACTCGGCGCGAATTTGTCGGATGCAGATGAAGCGATCTCGCGGTTCTGGTTCTCGGCCACGCCCGCATGGTGTCGATCGAGGCCGGGAACGACGGGTCGTCGCAAATCGCTTGCTTGAGCGACCCTCGCGCAGGCCACGCTGCGGTCTCACGGCGCTGAACACGGTGGGACGGCGAGCGAAGGGCGGAGGATCTGGAACGCCTTCCGGGTTGTCGAAGACGGAGACGTTCAGGACTTCAACTGGCGTTGAGGTTCGGGTCTTTGTTTGATCGAGCGCGAATTGTCGGTCGGTGCGAGGCGGTGAAAGCGTCTCTCCGATCGCTGCCGCCATATCGCAGGTTCCTCTGTCTGTCTGTGCACGCCGCGACCCAAGAGCGTCCTCGATTGGTTTGGTCTGACCGAAGACCGGCGACGAAGCGCGTCGCCTCGATCTTATTCCCGCAACGTCCGTCGCCAGCTTTTTTCCGCCGCCTTCGGCTTTGCATCGCGAAGCAAAAAAGCCGTCGCCGGCCGCCCTCCACGTTGTTCCGGCCCCGAGGGGTGCGGGCCGATCGTCCCCGGTCGGTCGACCACCATCGAGGCCGCGATGGTCGCGGCCCGATCAGCAGAAGGAAACTACGACATGGCTACGATCGGCTCTTTCACCCGCACCGACGACGGTTTCGCTGGCTCGGTCAAGACCCTCACGCTCAACGTCAAATCGGTGAAGTTCGTCCCCGTCGAGAGCGACAATGAGAAGGGTCCCACCTTCCGCATCCTCGCCGGAGCCACCGAGTTCGGGGCCGCGTGGAAGAAGACCTCGCGCGACCTGCGCGACTATCACTCGGTCAAGCTCGACGACCCGTCGTTCCCGGCCCCGATCTATGCGAGCCTGGTCGCGACCGACACCGAGGGCGAGTTCGCACTCATCTGGTCGCGACGCGCTGCCGACTGACCAGCCAAAGCGAGGCCCCGCGCAAGCGGGGCCTCGTTGTGCTCATATCCGCCGCCACCAAGAAGAAAATACGGTGAGCTGCGCTCGCGTTGTTCTGATCGGCTGAGGCGAGAGCCTTGCCGATCCGATGGGGAGCCAAGGGGTCTTACCCCTTGCTCCCCGCAAATGCCGCCTGTTGCGGAGCAGGGCCGCGGCCTCGCAAAGCGGCCGATCACATCGACCGCATCACATCGTCATCCGCTCCGCTCGCCTCGCAGCCCGGCCCCGCGCGCCGGCATGTGCCCCCTCCATCCCCGCGCGCTCACGCGCCCCCGGAAGGCATGTCGGGGGACATGCCTTCGGCATTAACGGGAAAGGACACAGCCATGAACTTCATCAGCAGCAACCAGAACCAGCAGGCAGTGAACAGCAGTTTCCGCGTGGATATCTCGCGCGGGCAGCGTATCGGCCGCGTATCGTCGGAATGGTTTTCGCGTCCCGATGATGAGCGTTATTTGTCGCTCACCGAGCTTTACGACGCCGTGAAGACGCGGGCGGATCGCGCGAAGGCCCGCACCGTGGAGAGCCGCGCCGTGCGGGTGGAAGCGAGCCGGGAAAATTCGGAGCGGCTTGCGTTGATCGTGCCGGGACAGGACCAGCCCGTTGCGCCCACGCATTGGAGTTTCGGGCAGTTGTGCAGCCTTGTCGGCGCGCCCGCGACCTATATGCGGCAGCTTCCCGCGCCGCTGGCAGGCATCAACCTACAGCATGGCTTGCTGTCACACCGTGCCGAGCTTGTGAAGACCTTGGAGGCGGAGGACGGCCGCATTGAATTGCGCGCCGTGACCGGCCCGGACTATGGCCGCATTTGGGATCACGAGCTTGTCGCCGCTGTCATGCGCATCGCGGGCAACGGCACGGGTGACACCATGTGGAAGGTGCCCGGCATGCTGGATTGGGCGACCATGAGGCACAATCCGTTCGTGGACATCACGAAGGACACCACCACGCTTTACGCTTCGGACAGGGACGTTTTTCTCTTCCTTGTCGACGATACGCATCCCATCGAGGCGGGACGCCTGCCGAAGGGCGAGCCGGATTTGTATTTCCGGGGCTTCTATTGCTGGAATAGCGAAGTCGGATCGAAGACGCTTGGCATCGCGTCATTCTATCTTCGCGCGGTTTGTATGAACCGCAATCTGTGGGGCGTGGAAGGATTCGAGGAAATCAGCATCCGGCATAGCAAGTTTGCCGCGCAGCGTTTCGCCTACGAGGCGGCGCCCGCGTTGACGAGCTTCGCCAATTCCTCGCCCGCGCCGTTTGTGGCCGGCATCAAGGCGGCGCGCGAGCGGATCGTTGCCCGCACCGATGAGGACCGCGAAACCTTCCTGCGCAAGCGCGGGTTCAGCAAGGCCGAGACCGGCAGGATCATCGAGACCGTCTTGCAGGAGGAAGGCCGCCCGCCGGAAAGCATCTTTGATTTCGTGCAGGGCATGACGGCGCATGCGCGCAGCAAGGCGCATCAGGACACCCGGCTTGAACTGGAGGGGAAAGCAAAGACCTTGCTGGAAAAGGCCGCCTAGACAGAGAAGGCCGCGCCGTCATCACTGGCGGCGCGGCCTCACAGGGTCCGTCAACGTTCGGATTTCCAAGGAAGATAGATTAGTGATTTTCCGCCGATCCGTAAATCCGGATCGGCGGCATTGCCGCGCCTGGACGGCGCGGCCGCCGCTCGCCGGGCTGCGCCCGGCTCGCGATTCCACACACGAACTCTCCAATTGTCCGATCAGAAATCACGCGCTGGCGCGGGATCTCGGCGTGGCGATCGTCAGCGCTTTTGCGCCCGGATCAGATCGCAAGGATCGACGCCCAGCGCCTCGGCGACCTTGCCCAGGACGCTGACACTCGCCGAGACCGCGCCCCGCTCGATCGAGCCGACATAGCGCATGCTCAAGCCCGAGCGCGCGGCCAGCTCCTCTTGCGTCAGTTTCTTGTCATAGCGCAGCCGACGAATGTTGATCGCCATGATCTCCTTAAGATCCATGACGCATCGGAGCCAGAATCGGAACGATCGTTCTAGGAATGATCGTTCCTATTCGGTATAGTCGGGGGCCGGCTTGTCCCCGAGATTCGCCGTGTCAGGCGTCCTGCTATCGCACCCGCGGCATGACGTTATTCCGTCTTCGCCACGGGAGAGCTGTCGCAATTCTATTGCGGGTCAGGTCGATAACCTATTTCTGAGAGTGGGGAACGGGATCGGGGAACACGCCGATGAATAAGGCCACCTTCAAGGACAGCCCACCGCTGACCGATCGGGTGAATGCCTATGATGAAGCCCATCTCGCGACTTATCTCCGGCTGCTCGACGCGGCCGAAGAGGGCGCCGACTGGCGCGAAGTCTGCAAGATCGTCTTCGGCCTTGATGTTGACGCCGATCCGGAGCGCGCGAAACGCATGCACGACAGCCATTTGGCTCGCGCACGCTGGATGACCGAGAAGGGTTATCATCACCTTCGCGAGCCGCGGATGCAGTGAGCTGCGTTCCACGCTCCAATAAACCTGCAACTCATGATTGTTCGGCGTGCGATCGTTTCGCATTCCGATTAACTGACTTCCAGCCCTTCCGACCGCCCTGATACTCGAATCATTCCCAAACACCGGGCTGGGAGGAAACAACATGGAGCCGCTTCAAGACTGGCGATCCCCGCAATTCGAGAATGAATTACGCCGCCTCGACCGTGGCGGCGTGAGCTTCGAGTTTCTGCGCCGCAACAGGCAGTATCGACAGGACTACGCTAAAGCGCTGACGGAGATCGCCGCCGGCGGCACGACGAGGACGGAAGCCATTACCCGACTCTCGCGCCGCTGGGGGTTGGCGTTTCCCCGCCGACCCTTCTGCATCGGCAGCGACGGCCCATCCTGTGTGGCGGGCGCAATGCTTCCCTGCCACGCTGATTGTCACTGCTGCCCCGGACGGCTTCGCGGCTACTTCGCTGCCTGATCCGCGCGCGCTGCCCATCCTCGGCGAACTGACTGCCGATGGCTTCCACGCCATCGCCGCCGACGACGAGGGAGATCACCAGCTCTGGTTCAACATCGGCACGGAGCCGGTTCATGCGGCGATCGTCCTTCCGATCGATCCGCATTTTTGGTGGCGACATCGCAATGCCGGTCGCCTGGTGCGGCGGCTGGAGGGAAGGCACGCCGGCCGCTGGCCGCATGAGCAACGCCTGTCCCGATTCCAGCTCCATCGCGCGGCGTTGATGCTGCGCGCATGGGACGGCGTCCAATCCGGCGCGTCGCGCCGCATCGTCGCCGGCACCCTTCTCAACAGGAACGTCGAAGCGCTGCGCGCGATCGACTGGAAGAATGCGCCCGAGCGACGCCAACTCGCGCGCATCCTGAAGGGCTGCCGCGACATGATCGAGGGCGGCTATTTGCGTTGGCTCGCGCCGCCCGACCACTGATGGGAGGGGGGGGACATTTCCTTAGAGGCCCCTGATTTTTGTCACTCCGCCGGACCACGGATTCTTCGCCATCGTCGCAACCGACTCGCCGCCGTGACGGCGGTTGCGACGGAGCCCCGCAATGCCGGAGAAGACCGAGAAAACTTGGCCGCGTTTCGTGCGCACGCCCGAGGCCGCGCGCCTTCTCGGTTTGTCGCCACGCACGCTTGAGAAGCATCGCTGCGACGGCACCGGCCCGGTCTATCACAAGCTCGGCGGTCGCGTGGTCTACACCATCGCCGACCTTGAGGCATGGATCGACGCCTGCGCGCGGCAGTCCACGGCTGAATCCGCCGCCGGCCGTCTGGCCGACGCAGCGCGCTGACCGCCCCCATGTCGGCGCGCCGTCCATACGACGATCAACAGCTTGAACTCTTCCGAGCGCGTGCCGGCGATATCGCCGCGCGTGACGCGCAGGATCTGATGTCCTGGCCGTTCTTCTCGCTCGCCAAAGTCCGCCGCGTGACGCCGATCGACTTCCGCATGGGCGACGTGGCGATCCGCGTCGAGGCGACCGTGGAGCACGGCATGGCGACCATTTGGGACGCCGACGTTCTCATTTGGGCCGCCAGCCAGATCGTCGACGCGCGCGATCGGGGCTTGCGCACGTCGCGCCTGATGGCCGCCACGCCGTATGAGATCCTCACCTTTGTCGGCCGCAGCGATTCCGGGCTGAACTACGACCGGCTGAAAGCCGCGCTCGATCGGCTGCAATCCACCACCGTCGTCACCTCGATCCGCCAGCCGTCCGAGCGGCGGCGGCACCGCTTCTCCTGGATCAATGAGTGGAAAGAGCGGCTCGACGCGAGGGGGCGGCCGCTCGGCATCGAACTGATCCTACCGGACTGGTTCTATGCCGGCGTCCTCGACGACGCCCTGATCCTCACGATTGACCGCGCCTATTTCCATCTGACCGGCGGGCTCGAGCGTTGGCTGTATCGTCTCGTGCGCAAGCATGGCGGCCGGCAGACGCACGGCTGGAGCTTCGACCTCCCGCATCTGCATCTGAAGTCCGGCAGCCTGTCGCCGCTGCGGCGTTTCCGGTTCGAGTTGCGCGCCATCGTCCAGCGCCAGCCGTTGCCCGGCTACCACCTGGCGCTGATCGACGACCCGGATGGACGCCAGCGCCTGATCTTCCGACCCACGCAGTCCGATTGCGCCGACACGCCGCGCTGCCGGCAGGGAGGCGTGCGATGAGCACGTCTCGCGCCGGTGCAAAAGGTGTGGACGGACCCGTACTATTGGGAACGCTGACACCCGTACTATTAGGAACGCGAGTCCCGTACTATTGGGAACGCGCGCGCTTCGTAACTCTTTGGCGCGGCAAGGCGGAATCGGCCTCCTCTAACTACCCTAACTCAGAGTCCTTCGGACTCTTGCTAACGCGGCCAGCCACGTCGCGGAATTGTGGACGGTCGCACCGCGTCCAGGCGTCGGAGATCGCATCATGACGATCCCCGGCTTTTCCGTGATCGCTGGTGATTGTCGCCTGTTGATGCCGGCGCAGGGTCCGTTCGACCTGATCCTGGCCGATCCGCCCTATGGCGACACGTCGCTCGCCTGGGACCGCCGCGTCGACGGCTGGCTGACGCTCGCCTGTGCCGCGCTGAAACCGTTGGGCTCGCTCTGGGTGTTCGGCTCGCTGCGCAGCTTCATGGCGACCGCCGATCAATTTGCCGACGCCGGCCTGCGCTATGCGCAGGAGGTCGTATGGGAGAAGCAGAACGGCACGAACTTCCACGCCGATCGCTTCAAGCGTGTGCATGAGCTGGTAGCGCAGTTCTATCGCGCGGACGTGCCGTGGAGCGCCGTTTACAACGACGTGCAGACGTCGCCCGATGCGACGGCGCGCACCGTGCGGCGCAAAATGCGACCGCCGCACACCGGCCATATCGACGCCGGCCACTATGTCAGCGAGGACGGCGGGCCGCGGTTGATGCGCTCCGTCATCTACGTGCGCAACTGTCACGGCACGGCAATCCATCCGACCGAGAAGCCGTCCGGCTTGATCGAAATCTTGATCCGCGCGAGCTGCCCGCATGGCGGCCTGGTCGGCGACTGGTTCGCCGGATCGGGCGCCGCCGGCGAAGCCTGCCGGCTCGCCGGTCGCCGCTATCTCGGCTGCGAGATCGACGCCGACATGGCCGAGCTTGCGCAGGCGCGCATCGCGTCGGTGCTGCCGTTCACTGAGGGAGCGCAGCCATGACGGCGGGACTGCGCGCGATCGGTCAACCGGGCGACCATACGCTGGTCGAACTGACGTGGCGCGAGAAGCGCATCGATCACCGCATCCGCTTCGGCCGGATCGTCGGCGAACAGCGCCTCGACCATCACCGGCGCATCGTCAGCTTTGCGCCGGGAACCATCTTCGCCTTCGTCCGCTGGGCGGCGAACGAATACGGTACCATTATCTCGCGGATCGATATCGTTCGATCCGTCGGAACGGGCGAGCCCTATCAGACGCTGCCTTTCGTGCGGCCCGGCGGCGAGATTCTGTTGCGCATCACCGGCTGGCCGAAGGTGCAGCGCGTGTTGGCCGCGATCGACGCGATCGAAGCGCTCGGCATCGATCCGGCCGACGCTGCACCGGAGCATTGGCGGCATCTCAACAACCGCATCGCCGTCAACGAGCCGTTCCGCGTCTATAGCCACGAACAGCACCGCGCCTGGCTGTTGCGGCGCGAGGTGTCGCGATGACCGCGCGCCGCATGACGCTGCTGTCGATGCTCGCCGGGACAGCCTTGATCGTCGCGCCGGCCTGGAGCCGGCCCGACATCCGCTTCATCTGGAACGCATCCGCCAGCGTGCCGGTCGGACTCTATCGCATTGTGCCCGGCAATCACGTAGGCGTCACCGATCTCGCCGTCGTCATGCCGCCGGCCGAGCTGGCGGCATTCCTCGACGAACGCCGCTATCTGCCGCGCGGCTTGCCGCTCATCAAGCGCGTGCTGGCGCTCGGCGGCACAACGGTCTGCCGGCGCGGCAGCACCATTATCGCTTATGACGGCATCTACGGGCAGGCGCTCGCGCGCGATACGCGCGGCCGGCCGCTGCCCGACTGGCAAGGCTGCCGCACGCTCCAGGGCGGCGAAGCTTTCTTCATGAATTGGGACAGCCCCGACAGCTTCGACAGCCGCTATTTCGGGCCGCTTCCCGTCAGCACCATCGTCGGCCGAGCGATCCCTGTCTGGACCACCGACGACACCGATCCGGCCGCGGAATCCCTCCGCGAGCCGGTCTCCGACGAGCCGTGACGGCTCGCGTCTCAAGCTAGGAAAGGAACATCGCTATGCCTCAGATCGGCACGTTCACCAAAACCAAGACCGGCTTCAGCGGTCGCCTTCGCACGCTCGCGCTCGACGTCGAGCTGACCATCCGTCCGGCCGAGAAATCCGACGCCGAGAACGCGCCGGATTATCGCATCTTCGCCGCCGAAGACCTCGAAGTCGGCGCTGCCTGGAGCCGCAGCGGCGAGAGAGCCGGCGACTATCTGTCGACCAGCATCGACGATCCGACCTTCACGCAGCCGCTACGCGCCGCACTTTTTCAATCCGAAGCCGACGCCAAGGTCTGGAATCTGATGTGGAGCCGGCCGACCAAGCGCGACGACAAGGGCTGAGAGCACGCCTGTCCGGTTTTTATCCCAACGGAGACTGACATCATGGATCAGCAATTGGTCGCGCGTATCAAACGGCGCAGCAAATACTGGGGCCAGACCGCTCCTCATCGATGGTTCGACGTGCGTGTCGTCGAGGACGCCGGTTATCGCCTCCGCGGCAACAATAACAACTACCGATTGGACGACGTGGTGCTCGGCGTGCGCCTCGCCAGCGGCTTCGTCGTCGATCTCGCCAACGGCAAAACCAGCTGTGGCGGAAAGCCGGACAGGCACGGTTGAAACGATGCGCGCGCCGCTCCAACTCTCATCTGTTATCATCCCTCTGATCGATCGGATCGCGGATCATCCCTCCGACCCGATCGCCCACGGCGCGGCCGTCGCACGCAGCGCAGGTCAAGGGCGTCGGCCAGTTTTCCGGGTGCGCGTCGCATCGGCGAACGATGTCCGTCCGGAAAACGCCAGCCGGCGGCGAAGCCTTGCCCTTGAGTGTAGCGAGCACGATGGCAAGCTGTTGGCGTATCGGAACGGCGGCTTTCGCGCCGTCCTGTCGTCGATCATGATCATGCTGAGTGCATGCGCTGTGGTCTCCTGTGCGGCGGCGGACGCGACTGCAGAGTCGCCGTTTACGGCTCCTCCGGCGCGCTTGAAGCCCGCCGCTCAATCGCGCGATCCGTGGGCGGCGGACGTCGCCGAGGCGGCGACGCGCTTCGCTATTCCAGAGCGCTGGATTCGCGCGGTCATGGCCGTCGAAAGCACCGGCGACAGGACCGCGCGATCGCCCAAGGGCGCGATGGGCCTGATGCAGATCATGCCGAAGACGTGGAACGAACTGCACGCGCGGTACGGTCTCGGCAGTGATCCCTGGCTGCCGCGCGCCAACATCATGGCCGGCGCGGCTTACCTGCGCGAGATGCACGATCGCTATGGCTCGATAGCCGCGATGCTCGCCGCTTATAATGCAGGGCCGACGCGCTACGACGCACACCTTGCGAACGGCCGCGCGCTGCCGGCCGAGACCGTCGATTACGTCGCGAAGATCGCGCCGATGATCGGGGGCAAGGTCCCCGTCATGCGCCTGGCCGGTATCGCATCGCGCGCATCATGGTCGCGTGGACCGATCTTCGTCGGGCGATCTGCCGTCCATCCCGACGACGGTTCGACGACTTCCGATCTTCCTTCCGGCCGAACATCGAACGCGCCTGCGATCGTCGATTTGTCGGCACTCGTGCCGCCCTCCAATGGCCTCTTCGTGCGAAGGCCGCGCTCAGATGGAGAACAGCGATGAGCATCGTGTTCTCCCGCTTCGCGGCGAACGCAATCGTAGAACGTGCAGGGAGCCGAGGGTGCTCCCCGGCAACAACCGCAGGAAGGCAAGATAAAAAGCCGCACATCGCGGCTTGGACGGTCGGTTGTTTTGTTTGTGGTTTTTCCGATTTGTTACACATCGCGGATCAGCACCGCGATGTGCGCGTCATCCATTTCGCGAATGATTTCAGCGAATATCGCACATCGTGGACACAGCCATGACACGCGACGACGATTTCCGTGTCCGCCCTGGCCGCATGCGCTCATCGCGAGCGCAGCGCGCCTTGCCGTTTGTCGCCCAGGCGCTCGCCGCCGCGCAGAAGGCCGGGGGCCGCATCTCACGCTCCGGCAAGATCACATCGGGGCGCGGACCGCACTTCGCGCGTGGCCGGGTCGCCAGCATCCGCGCTAACCGCCTCATCACCAGCCGCACGCGCTTCTGTACCGTCAAGGCGCTGGTAGTCCGTAACAGGGGCCAGCGCGCTCCGCTTGCCCGCCACCTGAACTATCTGCGCCGCGACGGCGTCACCCGCGACGGCGAGCGCGCCAAGATGTTTGGTCCGGAAACCGAGGATGCCGACGTCAAGGAGTTCACAGAGCGCTGCAAGGACGACCGCCACCACTTCCGCTTCATCGTGTCGCCAGAGGACGCCACCGATATGGAGGATCTGAAGCGGTTCACCCGTGAGCTGATGGCACAGGTGGAAAAGGACCTCGGCACGAAACTGGAGTGGGTTGTCGTCGATCATTGGAACACGGACAACCCGCATGTCCATGTCATCGTGCGCGGCCGCGCCGACGATGGCCGCGACCTCGTGATCGACCGCGATTACATCAAGAGCGGGATGCGTGACCGCGCGCAGGACCTCATCACGCAGGAACTTGGCCCGCGCACCGAACTCGACATCAGCCGCGCGCTGGAACGACAGGTCGAGGCGGAGCGCTGGACCCAGCTCGACCGGCAGCTTGTCCGCGACGCTAACGAGCAGGGCGTCATCGATGTGGCGCCGTCGCCGGACCGACAGCCTGACGCCTACCTGACGCAGAAGGTCGGACGCTTACGCCACCTCGAACATCTCGGTCTCGCCGAGTCCGTCGGCTCCGGTCAGTGGGTCATCGCCAAAGAGGCGGAACCGACGCTGCGCGAACTCGGTCAGCGTAACGACATCATCAAGCGGATGCACCGCGCGCTCGACGAACAGGGCATCGCACGCGGCACGGCCGACTATGTTCTGGCGGGCGAGGCGCACGGCTCGCCGATCATCGGCCGGCTGGTCGAACGCGGTCTCGACAACGAATTGGTCGGGACGGCCTATGCCGTGGTGGACGGCATCGACGGCCGCACCCACCACATCAGGCTGCCGAATATCGAGGCGGCTGGCGACAGCGCGCCGGGTTCTATTGTTGAATTGCGCTCCTTCGAGGACGCCCGCGGCGAGCGCCGTGTCGCGTTGGCGACGCGCTCCGATCTGTCGATTGAAGCCCAGACCACGGCGAGCGGCGCGACCTGGCTCGATCGTCAGCTTATCGCCCGCGATTCGGTCGATCTCGGTGGTGGTTTCGGGCTGGAGGTGAGGCGGGCGATGGACGCCCGCGCCAACCATCTCGCCTCTGAGGGACTTGCGCGACGGGAAAACGAGCACACCGTGTTCAGCCGGAATCTGATCGGGACGCTCCGGCAACGTGAACTCGACGCCCTCGGCGACAGGCTCGCGACTGAGACCGGCATATCGTTCCAGAAATCCGCGGACGGCGAATATGTCGCTGGCGTCTACCGGCAGCGGTTTGCGCTTGCCTCCGGACGCTTCGCCATGATCGACGACGGGCTCGGCTTCAAGCTGGTGCCCTGGACGCCGTCGATCGAGAAACATATCGGCCAGCACATTTCCGGCGTCGCCCGCGCCGACGGAGGTGTCGACTGGTCCTTCGGCCGCAAGCGGGGATTGGGGCTATGACAACAGCGGAGCAGGTGGGCTTGCCGCTTTGCAGGGAGGTGCTATATATGACTACTGGTAGTCATATTAGGAATGCCGCCATGAAGGAAATCCAGCTCAAGGACGCCAAGGCGACCCTCTCGGCCGTGGTCGACCGGGCCGTGGCCGGCGAGCCGACCGTCATCACCCGGCACGGCCGGAAGGAAGCCGTGCTGGTCTCGTTCGACGAATGGGAGCGCGTCTCCAAGGTGCCGAGCTTTGCCGACCTGCTGCTCGCGTTCCCCGGCGAGCCTGCCGATATTCCCGAGCGGCGCCGCAAACCGGCGCGCGCGTTGAGCGACACCGATCTTTGACCGTGTACCTGCTCGACACCAACATCGTTTCGGCCGACGCGCCAGCCAAACGGCAGGTCGGACAAGATGCCTTTGCCGCCTGGGTGCGCGATCACGGCGATCGGCTTTACATCTCGACCGTGACCATCGCCGAGATCGAGGCGGGGATCGCCCGCGCCATTCGTATCGGCGCAACGACCAAGGCGGAACGCCTTCGCAAGTGGCTTGATGCTGTCGAGCACTTCTACGCCGGACGGATTCTGGCGTTTGGAATCGAGGACGCCCGCCACGCCGGCGCGATCCTCGACCAGGCGCGCTCGCACGATCCCGGCTTCGAGGATATCGCGATCGCCGCAACCGCTGCCGCGCACGGTCTCACGGTCCTCACCGCCAATGAGCGTCATTTCGCGCCGCTCGGCGTGCCGTATCTCAACCCGTTGAAGAAACTACCATCGGTGGGCGTCTAGGGTTACTCCTCCTCGTGTGGTGTTTGACGCGCCGCGACCTGCAAGTATTTTTTCGATGGTCTCCGCTCCTCTACGATGGGCGGCGCGCACGCAGTTGAAACCTCCGCATTTCTTGCCCTTCTTCAGAGCATTGAGAATGGAGGGTGCTCGCTGTGGCCGCCAGCCGCGTCGTGTGGGGGCAGATCGTCGTCGTGTTCGCCATCGTGCTGTTCGCGGTGTGGATGGCGACGCAGTGGACCGCGTGGCGGCTTGGCTTTCAGCCGCAACTCGGCTCGCCCTGGTTCTCGCTGGCCGGGCTGCCGGTTTATCCGCCGCCAGCATTCTTCTGGTGGTGGTTTTTCTATGATGCCTACGCGCCGCGCATCTTTCTGGAGGGTGCCGGGATTGCCGCCTCGGGTGGGCTGGTCGCGATCGCCGTCGCTATCCTGATGTCGATCTATCGTGCGCGCGAGGCCAAGGATGTGCGCACCTTTGGCTCAGCCCGCTGGGCCGATCCGCATGAGATCGCTTCCGCGGGTCTGCTCGGTGACGATGGTGTGGTTCTCGGCAAGCTCGATCGCAACTATCTCCGGCATGATGGCGCGGAGCATGTGCTGTGCTTCGCGCCGACGCGGAGCGGGAAGGGCGTCGGTCTGGTGGTGCCGACGCTGCTGACCTGGCCCGGCTCCTCGATCGTTCATGATATCAAGGGGGAGAATTGGGAGCTGACCGCGGGTTTGCGCGCGCGCTTCGGCCGCGTGTTGCTGTTTGATCCGACCAATGCCAATTCGGCCGCGTACAATCCGCTCCTCGAAGTCCGCAAAGGAGAATGGGAGGTCCGCGACGTCCAGAACGTCGCGGATGTTCTGGTCGATCCGGAAGGCTCGCTTGAGAAGCGCAACCATTGGGAAAAGACATCTCATTCGCTGTTGGTCGGGGCGATCCTCCATGTCCTCTATGCAGAACAGGACAAGACGCTCGCGGGCGTTGCGGCGTTTTTGTCGGACCCGCGGCGTCCGATTGAATCGACGCTATCCGCCATGATGACGACGCCGCATCTCGGGGAGAAGGGATCGCATCCCGTCATCGCCAGCGCGGCGCGTGAACTGCTCAACAAATCCGACAATGAGCGCTCGGGTGTGCTCTCCACGGCCATGTCGTTCCTTGGCCTCTACCGCGATCCGGTCGTTGCCTCCGTCACGGCCCGGTGCGATTGGCGCATCGCTGACATCGTCTCGGGCAGAAAGCCAACAACACTGTATCTCGTGGTGCCGCCCTCGGACATCAGTCGGACCAAGCCGCTCGTGCGCCTCGTGCTCAACCAGATCGGCCGGCGGCTGACCGAAGATCTTCACGCAAAAGACCGGCGACACCGACTGTTGTTGATGCTGGACGAGTTTCCCGCACTCGGTCGGCTCGACTTCTTTGAATCGGCGCTTGCGTTCATGGCCGGTTACGGCATCAAGGCGTTTCTGATCGCGCAATCGTTGAATCAGATCGAAAAAGCGTACGGGCAGAACAACTCCATCCTCGATAACTGCCATGTCAGGGTTAGCTTCGCGACCAATGACGAGCGAACCGCGAAGCGCGTTTCGGATGCGCTGGGCACGGCGACCGAGATGCGCGCCATGCAGAATTATGCCGGGCACCGTCTCGCGCCCTGGCTTGGCCATTTGATGATCTCGCGCTCGGAGACGGCGCGGCCGCTGCTCACAGCCGGCGAGGTGATGCAGCTCCCGCCCGACGACGAGATTGTGATGGTCGCCGGCATTCCACCAATCCGTGCAAAAAAGGCGCGGTACTTCGAGGATGCGCGGCTCAAGGAACGCCTGGCACCCGTCCCGCAGAACCTGAAGGCCGGCCTCACGCCGAAGCCAGACGACTGGTCAAATCTGCGGCCTATCGCCGCGCCGACAGGCAAGAGCACCGTTGTGCCGCGCGCCACTTTCGCGGTGAATGGCGCGGCCAGATCAGATGACGATCCCGCGAACGGGGGCCTGCGTCGCGAACCTGGGCTAGAGCGGCATAAGGATATCGCGCCGGACTCGGTGAGAGCTCCCTCCAATGAATTCGATCCGGATGCCGATGAACCGCAGCGTGATGCCGCCACGAGCCGGGCGCAGGTCCGCGAGATGCGGCTGATGGCGCGACGGATCGCGTTGGCCCCCGGCGACGGCATGGAGCTGTGAGGCATGTCGCGATCTACTGACAAACCTGAGCGGTCCCATAAAAAGGAACGGCTGTCCGTCTATCTCGATGCAGATGTCTCGTTGCGTCTCAAGGATCACGCCGGTCGCCGCGAGCAGTCGCGTTCGATGATCGCAGAGGCGGCAATTGCCTCGTTCCTGTCTCCGGATGCCGACGACCGCCGTGAGGCCGCGCTTGCCAAGCGTCTTGATCGCATCGACCGGACCATTCAGCGGCTGGAGCGCGATGTCGGGATCGCCAACGAAGCCTTCGCCATCTTCATCCGGTTCTGGCTGACGTCGACTGCGCCGTTGCCGGAATCCGTTCAGGCAGCGGCCCACGTGAAGGGTGGCGAGCGATACGATAAATTCCTGGAAGCTCTCGGCCGTCGGCTAGCCAAAGGACCATGGCTCAGGCAGGAACTGTCGGAAGACGGTGGCGTCGCTTTCCGCGAGGGAGCCTGAGCGCTTCTCTGCTCATTCGCGGTTCAGGATAATCGAGGACATCAGCCTTAGCGTCATCCCTCGTCCTGTAGACCTTGTTGGCTGCCTGCTCAATTTTCAGTGACGAGAAGAAGCTCTCCATCGCAGCATTGTCCCAGATATTGCCCGAACGACTCCATCATGCAGGTAGCCGCTCAATAATTTGCATTACTTCTTGAGTTCGATGATTGCGGGCAAGATGGCGTGATAAATTTGCGGTGGCGCTGGATGTAGCGCCAGCAAACTGCGAATTGCTTAGTCGATTTCCGGGAGGGGGTCGGCAAACCTGTCCTGAGGGCAAGTCGGTGGCGACTATATTGGCATGATCGTCGACCTTGTCCGCACGGCGGCTGTGCTGCCAAGGGGACAGAGTGCCACTGAAATCATTACAGTTTTCTCTAGAATCAGTCTTCGTTTAAAAATTTCTTGCAAATAGCTATATAGCTCTATAGCTATTCTAGAAGGGAGCAAACAATGGTGAAAAATTTGCCAACAGACGCCGCAAGCGTCGGGGTGCACGTTATTCGCGAGCCATCCAAGAAGAGCGCATCACGCCTAAAGGTTGCATTTGGTGACCATGCCGGACTTCGCGATCCGCTGCATCAGCGATTGCGTCAATCCATCCTCGTTGTCCTCGCCGATGGGTATTGGGCGCCGGGCGACAAGCTGCCGGCGGAGCGCGACATTGCGAACGAACTCGGGGTCAGTCTTGGTACCGTTCAGAAGACGCTGACAGCTCTGGCTGCCGACGGCATTCTTGTTCGAAAGCACGGACACGGCACCTTCGTTGCTGGCGATGCAACTCAATCGACGCGACTTATCCATTTCCGTTTTGCTGGTGCGGATGGATCTTCAATCGCGCCGGTTTATGTCGAAGCGATCGATCGACGTATCGTTCGTGAGCGCGGGCCTTGGGCGCAGTTTTTGAGCGCCAGCCGTTCAGTCATCATGATCTCACGGCGGGTCAACGTGGCGCACGAATTCGATTGTATCAGCGATTTCTATGTCGATGCGGATGAGTTCGCGTCGATCATGAAGCTGCCGATGGAACAGCTACATAAAACCATCATTCGCGAGTTTATCGCGTCTGAATACAACATGCCGACCATCAATATTTCGCAGAACATCGCGTGTGGGCCTCTTCCAGAGCGGGTGCGGGGACTTCTGAAGCTCGGGCGCGGCAGCGTCGGGATGACGTTGAATGTCCGGTCCTGGACCTACGGCGAGAAGCCAATTTCGTTTCAACAGATCTTTATTCCTTCTGGCACGCGTCCGTTGGAAATCCCGACTCCGAGGCTGAAATGAGCGACGCAAACAACGCAATCGAGTTCGATTATGTCATCGTCGGTGGTGGCACCGCTGGGTGCGTGATGGCCAATCGGTTGAGTGCCAACGGCAGCTACAAGGTCCTGGTTCTCGAAGCCGGTCCGGCCGATCGCTATCCGTGGATTCACATTCCGATCGGATATGCCAAAACCATGTTCAATCCCCGCTACAATTGGGGATTCTACACCGATCCCGAGCCTGAGTTGAACAACCGCAAGCTCTACTGGCCGCGCGGCAAGGTGCTGGGAGGATCGAGTTCGATCAACGGCCTGATCTATATCCGGGGCCAGGCTGAGGACTACGATGCATGGGAGACGCTCGGCAATGCCGGCTGGAGTTGGCAGAATGTGCTCAAGACCTTCAAGAAGCTTGAAAATAACGAGCGCGGCGAGTCGGAGTATCATGGCGGCTCCGGACCGCTCGGATGCTCGGACATTCATGATCGCCCGGAAATCATGGAAGCAATCATCCGCGGTGCGGTCGAGGCCGGAATTCCGGCCACCAATGACTTTAACGGTGCGTCGCAGGAAGGCGTTGGCTTCTATCAATTGCTTACCCGTAACGGCCGTCGATCATCAACGGCGGTCAGCTACCTGAAGCCGGCGCGCGGGCGTTCGAATTTGACGGTGATTACCGAAGCGATGGTTCATCGTGTGCTGTTCGAAGGCAAGCGCGCCACCGGCGTCGTTTTTGAACGGAACGGCGTGAAGTCTCGGGCGCTGGCGCATCGCGAAGTCATCCTTGCGGCCGGCGCAATCCAGTCGCCGCAATTACTGGAGCTCTCCGGTGTCGGCAATCCCGCGATCTTAGGATCGCAGGGCATTGGCGTCGTGCACGCCTTACCGGGCGTCGGCGAAAATCTGCAAGACCATCTGCAGGTCCGCTTGATGTATCGATGCAAGAAGCCGATCACGACCAATGATGATCTTGCCGCATGGCACCGCAAGGTCGGTATCGGTCTTCGCTATATCCTGAGCCGGAGCGGCCCGATGGCGATCGGCATCAATCATGTGGGTGCGTTCGCTCGGGCGCTTCCAGATTCGAAGACGCCAGATGTCCAATTTCATATCTCCGCGTTGACGGCCGATCGCGTCGCCGACAAGCCTCATCCTTGGCCCGGTTTTACATTGAGCGTATGTCAGCTGCGCCCGGAGTCTCGCGGTGCGATCCACATCAAGTCCAATATAGCGGCGGACGCGCCCTCGATCAGAGCGAACTATCTCACAAAGGAAGAGGACTGGAAGTGCACACTCGCCGGCATGCGGCTCGCCCAGTCGATCGCCAATGCGAAAGCCATGCGCGACTATACCGAAGCCGCCTATCTTCCTCCTCATCTGGTGTCGTCTGACGATGAATTGAAGGATTACGTGCGCGAATACAGCGCGACGATCTTTCATCCCGTCGGCACCTGCAAGATGGGCAGCGATCGCGATGCCGTGGTCGATGCCAAGCTTCGTGTGCACGGCTTGAGCAATATTCGCATCGCCGACGCCTCGATCATGCCGTTGTTGGTGTCGGGCAATACCAGCGCTCCTTCGGCCATGATCGGCGAAAAGGCATCCGAATTCATCTTGGAGGGTTCAAATGTCCATTAAAGGGTCGAATGGCGTCGGTGGGTCGGCGGTTGCCGAAGCATTGAAGGCAGCAGGCGTAACACATGCGGTAACGGTGCCGGATTGGGTGCAACTGCCGTTGCATCGCGCTCTGGAAGCGGAAGGCACGGCCATTCCGCTGGTGAATTGTTGTACCGAGCATGAAGCCTTCATGATCGCAGCGGGACTATATTGCGGTGGCAAGCGCGCGGCCGTGATCATCCAGAATCAGGGACTCTATGCCGGTTTGAACGCCCTGCGCGGTGTTGGATTGGACGCCAATGTCCCGATCGTCATGTTGATCGGCCAGTTCGGCCGGGAGCCGGATAATCGCGGCGAAGCGACTACGGGCTCCAAGCGACGCATCGTCCATATGCTCGATCCGTTGCTCGAGCTTCTCGATATTCCGGCCTGGAAGATCGACGGCCCCGGCGATCTGGAGAATGTGCAGAAGGCATATGGCTGGGCTTTCGAGAATAAAGCACCGGCCGCAATCGTATTCGAACGCAATCTGGAGTGGGACGCATGAGCATGAAAAGCGAGGAGGCCGTACAGGCCATCGTAGCGAACCGGGGCCATGCCGTTCTTGTCCCGACCATGACGGCGATCAAGTGGGTCGACAAATACGATGCCCAGGGTTTGAACGTCTCCTGCGTTCCGCTGATGGGTGGTGCTTCGGCGCTCGGGCTCGGCATCGCGCTCGCACAGCCGAAGCGGCCGGTCATCGTGCTTGACGGTGATGGCAGTCTCCTGATGCAACTGCCGTCGCTTGTCACGATCGCATCCAGTGGAGCGGCGAACCTCGTGCATATCGTCTTCAACAATGGCGTGTGGTTCGAAAATCTCGCCAACATTCCTGTGCCGGGCGCGCAGGTGGTTGATTTTGCAGCGACGGCGAAGGCGGTCGGCTTCAAACATGCCCTGCGCGTCGGCGACAAAGACGGGCTGGTGAACGCCCTGACCACGGCGATCTCCAAGGGCGGACCTGCCTTGATCGAGCTTGTCATTGAGCCGGAAAAAGCGGGCGTGTGGATGAAGGACAATCCGCAGCCCGATCTCGCAGACTTTCACTTCAACCGTTTGGGCATCGAGCTTCACCGTGTGCATGACGCGTTGCTACAGCAGGGGGCAGCTTGACCATGAAACTGACAGACGAAGAACGCGCGATGCTGGCCGGCGAATTCGGCCCGGCGCGGCAATGGGCCATCAAGCATCAGATATCGGTCGGCAATTTCTTTGATGCCGAGGATCTGGTGCCGGTCGGCCAGGCCCATATCATGGCCGATACGGAAGCGACCGGCGAATCCGGGGTGCAGTTTCTCGAATCCCTCGCGGCATTGCCGGAAGAGCAGCGCCGCGTGCGAATCCCCACCATCACGGATCCGCGCGGCGTCGATTTCGCGGCCTATAAGCGACTGAATCAGACCGAGCGGATGGCCGATCTCGAGGCGCGCGCGATCAAGGCTTTTGAATCGCTGTCCGTCATGATGACGAACACCTGCATCAACTACCAGACCATTCTGCCGCCCGTTCGCAACGAGCATCTGGCGTTCGGCGATACCGGCGTCGTGATCTATTCCAACGGCGTGCTGGGCGCGCGCAGCAACTTCGAAGGTGGCCCTTCCGCATTATCGGCGGGTTTGACCGGGCGGACGCCGCGTTACGGCTATCACCTGGACAAGAACCGCAAAGGCTCGAAGCATTTCATCGTCGATGTTTCGCCTGTCAGCCTCAACGACTGGGGTGCCCTGGGCGGCATCGTCGGACGAGCCACCAATTCGTATTGGGAGGTGCCCGTCATCTCCGGCATCGAGGCACCGCCGACATCGGATCAGATGAAGCATTTCGGTGCAGCGCTGGCGAGCTTCGGCTCTGTGGCGATGTTTCACATGGTGGGCATCACGCCGGAAGCGAACAGCCTGGCTGACGCGTTCCACGGCGCGGTGCCGGATCAAGCGGTGCGTATCAGCGCCGGGGAGGTGTCGGCCTTCTACAAACAGTATGAAGCAAAGGATGAGAAGGCCGACGTCGTCGTTTTCGCCGCGCCGCAGCTCTCCCTGCTGGAAATGGAGCAGGTCGCAAATCTCGCCGCTGGCCGGGCGGTGCATCCCGATACGACCTTGATCATCACGACCTCGCCGGAAATCAAATTCGCCGCGGATCGTATGGGGCTGACGGGCAAGATCGAGAAAGCGGGCGGCCTCGTGTTGTCCGGCGTCTGCTTCTACCAGAGTTATGCGCGCGAAATGGCCGAAGCGAACGGATGGAGCCGTCTCGTGACCAACTCGGCGAAGCTCGTCAACATCATCGGCGGATACGGCTATCGCCCCACGCTGCTGAGCATGGAGAAGTGTATCGACAGCGCCGTCTCGGGAAGGATCGTTCAATGACCAATGTCTTGAAGTGTCACAAGGGCATCGGCCCGCGTGTGCAGGGAATTGCGCTGTGTGCGAGCGACGACTTCAGCGCCAGATACGATCTCGATCGTATTCGCGGCGTGTTCTCCCGGCCGGCGCACAAGCTGTATGGCGAGGATTATCGCGGCAGGATCCTCGTTCTCAATACGGCCAAAGGCGGCGTGGCGTCGGCGTGGATGTTGCGGCACATGCGGGAAACCGGCATTACGCCGCTCGCCTATGTGTTCAACTCGGTGAACCCGATTCTGGCGCAGGGTGCAGCGTTTGGTGAGATGACGATGGTCGATCGCTTCGAGGCAGGAGACGTGACCAAGCTATTTCGAACGGGAGATGAACTCCTGATCGATCCCGAACTCGGCAACGTGACGATCGTGAAGCGCGCTCCCGAGCATTCATGACAGACGGCGACCCGGGCGACGGGTTGCCCTGAAGATCCATCAACCGCTCATCAGAAGCGGAGGAACCGGCCTGGCTTCTGTCAGGCTGCAAGGACTGGCTGTGCCTAAAAAACATTATGGAGGAGATCAAATGAAACAACCCGATACTAAAACAGTGAACAGAGTCGTTCTTTCCAGCCTGATCGGTGCAACGATCGAGTGGTATGACTTCTTTCTTTACGGCGTGATGGCCGGCATCGTCCTGAACAAGCTGTTCTTCCCGGCCGACGACCCGACAACCTCGCTGCTGCTGACCTATGCGACATTCGCGGTCGGCTTCCTGACGCGGCCGATCGGCGGCATCGTGTTCGGGCATTTCGGCGATCGGGTCGGCCGCAAGAGCGTTCTGGTCGCGACGCTCATGATCATGGGTGTCTCTACCGTCGCCATCGGCCTGATCCCCACTTATGCGCAGATCGGCGTATGGGCACCGGCACTGTTGCTGCTGATGCGCATTCTTCAGGGCATCGGTCTGGGCGGTGAATGGGGCGGTGCTGTTCTGATGGCGTATGAATACGCGCCGGCATCGAAGCGCGGGTTCTATACCAGCATCCCTCAGATCGGCCTCTCGCTCGGCATTCTATTGTCGGCGGGCACGCTGGCCGTGCTGTCCGCTGTGATGTCAGATCAAACCTTCCTGGCTTGGGGATGGCGCATCGGCTTTCTACTGTCGTTCGTCATGATCTTTGTCGGTATGTGGATTCGCCTGCAACTGTTCGAAACGCCTGAGTTCGCGTCGGTCAAGGCGCAGCACGAGGAATCCGCGTTGCCCATCGTCGATATGTTCCGCAGGCATCTTGGCAATGTTTTGCTCGGTCTTGGCGCCCGGCATGTCGATGGCGTTTTCTTTAACGTTTTCGCCGTGTTCTCGGTCAGCTATCTGGTCGGCACCATCGGTATCACCCGTGATGCAGCTTTGGTGGCGCTGATGGCCGGTGCCGCCGTGTTGACGGTCTGCATTCCGATCGCCGGTCATCTATCTGACAAAATGAGCCGCGCCAAGCTCTATGCAATCGCGGCTTTTCTCAGCTCCGTGTCGGTTTTCCCGGCATTCTGGTTGATGAAGAATTCGCATGGCGATCTGACGCTGATTTGGGTTGCTATTATCATTCCATACGGCATCCTGTATTCGGCCGTTTACGGCAATGTCGCCGCGTTTCTATGCGATCTGTTCGATGCGAAGGTGCGCTATTCCGGCATCTCCTTCGTTTACCAGATGACTAGTGCCGTCGCTGGCATGACGGCGCTGATAGCGACCTATCTCGTTCGGATGGCGGGTGGCGAGCCCTGGCTCGTGTGCTGGTACGTCGTTGGATCCGGCTTGTTGTCGACCGTATGCGCATTTGCGATCGCAGGTCGGAAGTCCAAGCAGGCGATGGCCTCTGCCATGTAGCCATGATGCAGAGCCAGTTGGCAAATGTGAGCCGGCAAGGTCAATGATAGTCTGACCTTGCCGGCTGACCAACTGGTCGTAGGAGGGGCGTAGGTCGAGCCCAACAAAAAATGCGCGGGCATTCCCAATATTTGCAGCCAGGACTTTCATTCATGATACTTCCTTCGGTAGCTTGTTGCTGAAAAACGATTTGTAATCGGAGATTGTGCGAAATGGCTTCCCTTGATTTCGTCATACGCTCGTACTTGCGGTTCAGATGTGGGCGTCGAACCTGGGCCAGGCAGATAGTGATAGCAAGTTAGCTCCATTGAAACGATTATCATGGGCAAATGGTCGCGAGGAAACGCCATTGGATCTTCGCCATCTACGATACATCGTTGCCAGCGCCCGCAACGGCAGCTTCAGCGCCGCCGCGCATGAGTTCAATGTCAGGCAGCCGATCATCAGCAAGCGGATCAAGGAGGTCGAGGACGAGCTTCACGTTAAGCTCTTCGTTCGATCGACAGCAGGCGCACATCTCACGCCTGCTGGCGAAGCGTTCGTTGTCGATGCGCGCCGCATCATCGAGGACTTCGACCGTCTCGCCGAGCGCGCGAGAGCGAGTGGTGCCGGCAAGCTGGGGCGGGTCGTCGTCGGCTTATATAAATCGCTTTCGCATGGCGCGCTGCGCACATTCATCGACGACTTTCGTGCGCGCTACCCCGACATCCACCTTGAGCTGCTCGAAGTGCCGTTCGCCGAGATTATCGCCGGCCTTCATTCCGGACGGGTCGATGCGGCGCTCGTCCTGGGTGATCCCGACAAGTGCGAGGTTTTCGATTGCCTCGCGCTCTGGTCGGAGCTTCTCATGGTGGCGTTGCCGATCGGCCATCCGCTCGCGGACAAGTCCATCATCTACTGGCCCGAGCTGAAGGGCGAACGCTTTCTCATCAGCCACGGCGATCCCGGCCCGGATATCCTGAACATCCTGCTTCGGTATCTGGCGGCGCCTTCCGATCATCCTCAAATCGACACGCTCCATCTCAACCGCGACAATATCCTCAGCGAAGTCGGCAGCGGTGAGGGGATTAGCCTGCAATGTGAGTCCGCGTCGGGCCTGACCGGGCTCAACGTGGTGTTCCGGCCGGTCCATGACGGCAACGGTGCCACCCGGCTCGGCTATATCGTTTGCTGGAAGCCGGACAACATCAATCCGGTGCTGGCCACGCTGCGCTCTGCTCTCAAAGAGGCCATGTTGATTCGGTCGTGATCTATTAGCAGGCAGCGTTCGGCGCCGTGAGCGTCGCCGAACATTTCAAGTATTTTTTCGACGGCCTACGATGAACTACGGCGGACTACGACAGTCCGAATAAATCCTGTTGCCCATCTATAAGTTCTGCCTTTCTTGATTGTCCCCGTCGTCATCCGGCCGTTTGCGGATTGACGAAGCGGGGGCACGATGGCGGATCATCACCACAGCAACGAGAGACTGTCGCGCGGCGCGCGAATGCTGCGCACGGCGCTTGGTCCTGCGATCGCGCGCTATCTCGAAGACCCCGCCGTCGTCGAAGTCATGCTGAATCCCGATGGCCGGCTCTGGGTCGATCGGCTGCGCGAAGGTCTTGTCGCGACCGATGATGTGCTGATCCCGGCTGATGGCGAGCGCATCGTGCGCCTAGTCGCGCATCATGTCGGGGCCGAAGTGCATCCGGGTAGCCCGCGCGTTTCCGCCGAATTGCCCGAGACCGGCGAGCGTTTCGAGGGCCTGTTGCCTCCGGTGGTGATGGCGCCGACCTTCGCAATCCGTAAGCCTGCTGTGGCCGTGTTCACACTCACCGACTATGTTGCGGCCGGCATCATGACGGCGGCGCAGGCCGACGTGCTGCGGCTCGCGGTCGAGCGGCGCAAGAACATCCTCGTCGCCGGCGGCACCTCGACCGGCAAGACGACCCTGACGAACGCCTTGCTGGCGGAGGTGGCAAAGACTTCCGACCGTGTGGTGCTGATCGAGGACACCCGCGAGCTGCAATGCGCCGCGCCCAACCTGGTCGCGCTCCGCACCAAGGATGGCGTTGCCTCGCTTTCCGATCTCGTGAAGTCGTCGCTGCGGCTGCGTCCCGATCGCATTCCGATCGGGGAGGTGCGCGGCAGCGAAGCACTCGACTTGCTCAAAGCGTGGGGGACGGGCCATCCGGGCGGCGTCGGCACCATCCATGCCAACACCGCGCTCGGCGCGCTGCGCCGGCTGGAGCAACTCGTGCAGGAGGCCGTCGTCACGGTCCCGCGCGCGCTCATTGCCGAGACCATCGACATCGTCGCCGTTCTGTCCGGCCGTGGCGCGGAACGCCGGCTCGCCGAAATCGCCCATGTTGACGGGCTCGATCCGGCGACCGGCGACTACCGCACGCTCAACGCGCTGATCCTTGCTCAACAGCCCACAAATGGAGAGCCCGAATGATCCGACCTGCCTTGTCCCATGTGCGTCATCGCCTGAACGACGCGGCCGCGCTTGCCGCGATCATACTGATGACGGCGGCACCCGCCCATGCCTCTGGCTCCTCCATGCCGTGGGAAGAACCGCTGCAAAAAATCCTCGAATCGATTGAGGGGCCGGTCGCCAAGATCGTTGCGGTCATCATCATTATCACCACCGGCCTGACGCTGGCCTTTGGTGACACCGCGGGCGGCTTCCGCCGACTGGTGCAGATCGTGTTCGGTCTGTCGATCGCCTTCGCCGCCAGCTCCTTCTTTCTGTCCTTCTTCTCGTTCGGCGGCGGAGCGCTGGTGTGATGGAGGAGGACGTCCGCGGCTTTTTCGCGCCGGTGCATCGCGCGCTCACCGAACCGATCCTGCTCGGCGGCGCACCGCGCACCGTCGCCATCGCCAACGGCACGCTTGCCGGCGCGGTTGGCCTCGGCCTGCGCCTGTGGCTCGCCGGTCTTGCCATCTGGGCGATCGGGCATTTCGCAGCCGTGTGGGCGGCGAAGCGCGATGCGCAGTTCGTCGACGTTGGCCGCCGGCACCTGCGCTATCCGGCGCATATGGATGTGTGAGGTGCGGCCATGATGAACCTCGCCGAATATCGGAAGAAAAGCGCGCAGCTTGCCGACTTCCTGCCCTGGGCTGCACTGGTCGCGCCGGGCGTTGTCCTCAACAAAGACGGATCGTTCCAACGGACGGCGCGGTTTCGCGGTCCCGATCTCGACAGCGCCACGCCTGCCGAGCTGGTCGGAACGACCGCGCGCCTCAACAACGCGCTGCGCCGTCTCGGCTCCGGCTGGGCGCTCTTCGTCGAGGCGCAGCGCCATCCCGCCACCGATTATCCGGAAAGCCTGTTCCCGGAATCCGCCTCCGCGCTGCTCGACGTCGAGCGCCGCGAGCAATTCGAGGATTCCGGCGTCCTGTTCGAGTCGAGCTATTTCCTCACCTTTGTCTGGCTGCCGCCGGCTGAAGAAGCCTCGCGCATGGAAGCCTGGCTCTATGAGGGCCGCGAGCACAGCGGCGCCGATCCGTGGGAATTGCTGAAAGGCTTCATCGATCGCACCGACCGCATTATCAATCTGGTCGAAGGCTTTGTGCCGGAAGCCGAATGGCTCAACGACCCGGCGACGCTGACCTATCTGCATTCGACGGTTTCGACCAAGCGGCATCGCGTTCGCGTCCCTGAGACGCCGATGCACCTCGACGCGCTGCTGGCCGATCAACCGCTTGCCGGCGGGCTGGAGCCGCGGCTTGGCGACTTCCATCTGCGTACGCTCACCATCATCGGATTCCCGACCACGACGTTCCCCGGAATCCTCGACGACCTCAATCGCCTCGCCTTTGTCTACCGCTGGTCAACGCGCGCCATCATGTTGGACAAAACCGACGCGACGCGGCTCGTCACGAAAATCAGGAGGCAATGGTTTGCGAAGCGCAAGAGCGTTGCCGCAATCTTAAAGGAGGTGATGACCAACGAGGCGTCGGTGTTGATGGACACCGACGCCGCCAACAAGGCCGCCGACGCCGACGCCGCCCTGCAGGATCTCGGTTCCGATCAGGTCGGTGAAGTCTATGTAACCGCGACCGTCACGGTGTGGGGCGCCGATCGTGCCATCGCCGACGAAAGGTTGCGACTGGTCGAGAAAGTCATCCAGTCTCGCGACTTCACCTGCATCGTCGAAGGCGTCAACGCCATCGAAGCCTGGCTCGGCTCCATCCCCGGCCAGACCTACGCGAACGTCCGCCAGCCGCCGGTCTCGACGCTCAATCTTGCGCACATGATGCCGCTGTCGGCGGTCTGGGCCGGGTCGGCGCGGGACGAACATCTCGCCGCGCCGCCATTGTTCTACGCCAAGACTGAGGGGGCAACACCGTTCCGCTTCGCGCTCCATGTCGGCGACGTCGGACACACCATGATCGTCGGGCCGACCGGGGCGGGCAAGTCGGTGCTGCTCGCGCTGATGGCGCTCCAGTTCCGCCGTTATCGCAATTCGCAGGTCTTTGCCTTCGATTTCGGCGGCAGCATTCGCGCTGCGACGCTGGCGATGGGTGGGGACTGGCAGGATCTTGGCGGCTCGCTGACCGAGGATGCGGAATCCACCTCCGTTCAGCTCCAGCCGTTGGCTCTCATCCATCACGTTCCCGAACGGGCGTGGGCCGCGGACTGGCTGGTCGACATCCTCTTGCGTGAGGGCGTCACCATCACGCCGGAGGTGAAGGAATACATCTGGGCCGCGCTAACGTCGCTCGCCTCGGCACCGATCGAGGAACGTACCATCACCGGTCTGACCGTGCTGTTGCAGTCCTCAGTGCTGAAGCAGGCGCTGCGGCCTTACTGCATCGGCGGCGCACATGGCCGCCTGCTCGACGCCGAGCACGAATATCTCGGCACGGCGAATGTTCAAGCCTTCGAGACCGAAGGGCTGGTCGGGACCAGGGCCGCGCCGGCCGTCCTCTCGTATCTCTTTCATCGCATCGAGGCGCGTTTCGACGGGCGGCCGAGCCTGCTCATCATCGACGAGGGCTGGCGCGCCCTCGATGACGGTGATTTCGCCGACAAGATCAAGGAATGGCTGAAAACGCTCCGAAAGAAAAACGTCAGCGTCGTATTCTCTTCGCAGTCGCTGGCCGACATCGAGGCGTCGCCGATCGCGCCGGTGCTGGTCGAGAGCTGCCCGACGCGCATCTTCCTCGCCAACGAACGCGCAATCGAGCCACAGATCACCGCCGTCTACGAGCGCTTCGGCCTCAATGCCCGGCAGATCGAGATCATCGCGCGGGCCACCCCGAAGCGCGACTACTATTGCCAGTCGCGGCGCGGCAACCGGCTGTTCGAGCTTGGCTTGGGGGCGATTGCACTCGCGCTCTGCGCATCGTCGGACAAGGTTGCGCACGCGCTGATCGACGAACTGCTGCGCGACGGAGCGCGGCCGTATTTCCTCGAAGCCTGGCTCCACGCCAACGACCTCGCCTGGGCCGCCGACCTTGTTCCCGATCTCACGAATGTCCAGCCGTCTCCTTCAGATGGATTGGCCGCGCTCAACCCCAACACATCGGAGGTGTCATCATGACCAAGACGTTCCGTCACACCTATCTGCGCCGCGCACTTCTCGCCAGCACTGTTGCGATCGGCGTTGGGCTGGCTGCTGCTCCGGCTTCGGCGCAGATCGTGTTCGATCCGTCCAATTACGCGCAGAATGTTCTGACCGCCGCGCGCGCACTTCAGCAGATCAACAATCAGATTACGTCACTGGCCAACCAGACGCAGATGCTCGTCAATCAGGCCAGGAATCTGACGAACCTGCCGACCTCCATGCTCTCGCAGATCGAGGGCAATTTCTCGAAGATGACAAGCCTCATGGGGGAGGCCGAGAGGCTCGCCTATAACGTCCAGAACATCGATCAGCAATTCCAACCGACTTACAAAAACTTCGCAGCCAACAAGACCAGCGCGCAACTCGTCGATGGGGCGCGCCAGCGCTGGCAGGAGTCGCTTGATTCCTACCAACATGCGCTGAAAGCAGGCGCCGTCGCCGTCGGCAACATTCAGGATACACAGAGCCAGACAGGCTCGCTCGTCAGTGCCAGTCAATCGGCCGTTGGGATGCTTCAGGCGACGCAAGCCGGCAACCAGCTCATCGGCGTCCAGACCCGACAGCTTGCCGACCTCACCGCGATGCTGGCCGCGCAGGGCCGAGCCGATGCTCTCGAAAAATCCCGCAAGGCCGCGGCGCAGGAGCAGGCGCGCGAGCAGTTCAGCCGCTTCATGACGGGAAGCAGCTACAGCCCCACCACTGTCCGCATGTTCCACGACTGAGGGGGCGGACATGGACTGGAAAGTTGCCCCCAAGGTTTTTGCCGTTCTCGCATTTGCCGTTGTCATGGCTGCGTGCGCCATCGCGTTGCGGCCGAACGGACCGGAGGGACCGCCAGAACGTACCCTCGAATCCCTAGGCAGGGAGCCTGCCGCCAGCGAATTGCTCCGCTGCCGCGAGATCGGCGCGGCCGCGCTCGACGATGCCGGTTGCAAGAAAGCATGGGCTGACAGCCGCCGTCATTTCCTTGAAGGCAATGCGGGAGTCGCGCGGCCATGAACACCGGCGTCATCGACCGCTTTCTGGAGACCTTCACCCGCTACATCGACTCGGGCTTCGGCTTGCTTGGCGGCGAAATCGGCTTCCTCACCTCCACGCTGATCGTGATCGACATCACGCTGGCGGGCCTGTTCTGGGCATGGGGCGCGGACGAGGACGTATTGCAGCGCCTTATCAAAAAGACGCTCTATATCGGCTTCTTCGCTTTCATCATCGGCAACTTCAACCGGCTCGCCGGCATTGTTTTCCAATCCTTCAGCGGCCTTGGCCTCAAGGCCGGCGGATCGTCGCTGACCGCCGACACGCTGCTAAAGCCTGGTCGCGTCGCGCAGGTCGGTATCGACGCCGGGAATCCCATCCTCAAGGCTGCCAGTGACTTGATGGGCTACATCTCGTTCTTCGAGAATTTCGTGCAGATCATGGTGCTGATGATTGCCTGGGCGATCGTGCTCATCGCTTTCTTCATTCTCGCGGTTCAGATCTTCGTCACGCTGATCGAATTCAAGCTGACCACGCTCGCGGGTTTCGTGCTGATCCCGTTCGCGCTGTTCAACAAGACCGCCTTCCTCGCCGAAAAGGTGCTCGGCAACATTATCGCGTCTGGCGTCAAGATTCTCGTGCTCGCCGTCATCGTCGGTATCGGCTCCGGCCTGTTCAGCGAGTTTACGACCGGATTCTCCGAGACGCCGACCATCACCGATGCGCTGGCGCTCGTTCTCGGTGCGCTCTCGCTGATGGGCCTCGCAATCTTCGGACCGGGCATCGCGACCGGGCTCGTTTCCGGCGCACCTCAACTTGGCGCGGGCGCTGCCGTCGGCACCGGCCTTGCCGTCGCCGGCATCGGTGCGGCCGGCGTCATGGGCGCAAGTGCCGGCATCTCCGGTGCGGCGAGCGCGATTGGAGCCGGCGGACGCATGACGGCAGCCGCCGCGCGGGGTGGGCTCGCCGTTGGGTCCACCACGGGGGCCGCAGGTGCGGGAGCGTCTGCGGCTCCGCCAGCCTGGGCCAATCGCATGAGACGCAGCCAGACCATGAGCCACGGCGCCAGCGCGGCCGCCCATGCCGTGCGCTCCGGCGATCACGGCGGCGGCTCGACGAATGTCTCTCTCCATCAGGATGACCACAAATGAATCTGTTCCGCCGACCCTCGGTGCGCTACGCGCGCACGCCCGAACCCGAAACCCCGTATCTCAAAGCCGCGCAGGTCTGGGACGAGCGTATCGGCAGCGCGCGCGTTCAGGCCAAAAACTGGCGGTTGATGGCTTTCGGCTCGCTGGCGCTCGCCGGCAGTTTCGCGGCAGCGCTGGTCTGGCAATCTACGCAGGGCACTGTCGTCCCGTGGGTGGTTCAGGTCGATAAATTCGGCGAGGCACAGGCGGTCGCCTCCGCCGTCGCGGACTATAAGCCGACCGATCCGCAGATCGCCTGGCACCTCGCGCGCTTCATCGAACAGGTGCGCAGCATTCCCGCCGATCCGGTCATCGTCCGGCAAAACTGGTTGCGCGCCTACGACTATACGACCGATCGCGGCGCCATCGCACTCAACGATTACGCGCGCGCCAACGATCCCTTCACCAAGGTCGGCAAGCAGCAAATCGCCGTCGAGATTTCCAGCGTCATTCGTGCCTCGCAGGAGAGCTTCCGGATCGCCTGGCTGGAGCGCCGCTACGAGAACGGTCAGCTCTCCGGCACCGAACGCTGGACCGCTATCCTGAGCATCGTGATCCAGCCGCCGCGCACCGCCGACAAGCTGCGCGCCAATCCGCTCGGTGTGTTCGTCAATGCAATCAACTGGTCAAAGGAGATGGGGTGATGGGGGAGAGTATAAAGAATACTGCGCCGGCGTTGATCGCCGTGATGCTGGCGGCGACAGCGCTCAGTGGCTGCGCCAACAAATTCATTCCGCCGGACATCGACTACGACGATGCTGCGCCCGCCGTGCTCAGTGCCGATCCGGCGGGGCCAGTGCAAGTTGTCGAACTGCCGAAGCCGCTGCCGCTGCCGGGGCAGTTGAAACCCGTCAAGGCGGGGAAAACCAAGCCCGAACCTACTGATCCGAAAAAGCGGATCGCGCAGGCCAATGAAGCGGCCCGGATGCAGCCGGTGCGCAACGGCTTCATCAACGCCATGCAGGTCTATCCCTTCGTGGTCGGGGCGCTCTATCAGGTCTATGCCGCGTCCGGCCAGGTCACCGACATCGCGCTTCAGCCGGGCGAGCAACTCGTCGGCGCGGGTCCCGTCGCCGCCGGCGATACCGTGCGCTGGATCGTTGGCGACACGCTCAGCGGTGCAGGCGAGAGCGCTCAGGTCCACATCCTCGTCAAGCCGACGCGGCCGGACCTTCAGACCAACCTCGTCATCAACACCAACCTGCGCACCTACCACATGGAGCTGCGCTCGACCGAAAAGACCTACATGGCTTCAGTGTCGTGGCAATACCCGCAAGACCAATTGCTTGTGTTGCGGCGGCAGAATGCACAAGCCGCGCTCATGCAGCCGGTCGCAACGGGCGTCGATATCTCGAAACTCAACTTCCGCTATGCGATCGAAGGTGACAGCGCGCCGTGGCGGCCGCTGCGCGCCTTCGACGATGGCAACAAGGTCTATATCGAGTTTCCGTCAGGGATCGGGCAGGGCGAGATGCCGCCGCTGTTCGTCATCGGACCTTCCGGCAACTCCGAACTGGTCAACTACCGCGCCCGTCAGAACTACTACGTCGTCGATCGTCTCTTTGCCGCCGCCGAACTCAGGCTGGGCGACAAGGATAGCGAGAAGCGCGTGCGCATTGTGCGCACCGACGGTCGGCCGGGGCATAGTGCGAGGTTGTTCTGATGACCGACGCACCGATACCGCCTCCCGGCGATATTCGTGCCGAGCTGCGCTTGCGGCCGGAGCAGCCGCGCGTTACACGGCTGTCGCGCAAAGTGCTGATCGGTCTCGGGAGCGTCAGCGCGATCGCCATCATGGCCGCGCTGTTCTGGGCGCTCGATTCCAATCGCCGCGCCAAGCAATCGCCGACCGAGCTCTACAGCACGGAGAATCGCACGCCGGCGGATGGGCTTGCCGGCTTGCCGAAAGACTACAGCGGCATTCCCAGACTCGGCCCGGCGCTGCCGGGCGACCTGGGACGTCCGATTCTGAGTGCGCAGGATGAAGGCAAGCCCGTTGTCGCGCCGGATATAAGAACGCCGCGCGCCGATCCGGTGGAGCAGCGCCGTCTTGCCGAGATCGAGGCCGCGCGCGTCGCCAAGGTGTTCACCGACAGCCGCGGTGTGCAGGCGACGGTCACACCAACGTCCGCTGCCATCGGTCGCATCGATCCGACAACGGGCCTCACGCTACCGGCCGAGACGGCGCCGCTCGATGCGGGCGCAGCGCAGAACATGCAGGATCGCAAACTCGCTTTCGTCAACGCCGCAGTCGATCGGCGCACCGTGACGCCCGACCGCGTGCAGGAGAAGGCATCGCCTTACGTCGTACAGGCCGGCACCGTCATCCCGGCAGCGCTGATTACAGGCATCAAGTCCGATCTGCCCGGAACGATCACCGCGCAGGTGACGGAGCAGGTTTACGATACCCCGACCGGCAAACAGCTTCTCATTCCGCAGGGCGCACGGCTGATCGGGCAGTACGACAGTCAGGTCGCATTCGGGCAGTCGCGCGTGTTGCTGGTCTGGAATCGCATCATCATGCCGAACGGCACGTCGATCGTGCTGGAACGGCAACCCGGTGCCGACGCCGAAGGCTACTCAGGCCTTGAGGACGACGTCGATTACCACTGGGGGCAGCTCTTCAAGGCGGCGATCCTCTCGACCTTGCTTGGCGTCGGCACCGAGATCGGCGCGAGCAACAACGAAAACGAGATCGCCCGTGCGATCCGCCAAAGCGGCCAGGACACCGCTTCCGATGTCGGTCGCCAACTCATCCGCCGCCAGCTCAACATTCAGCCGACGCTCACCATCCGACCGGGCTTCCCCGTCCGCGTGATCGTCAATCGCGACTTGATCTTGCAGCCCTACGGGGCGGCGAAGGAGCCGTCATGACCAAGCTCAAGCTGGAGACGATCGAGGATGACAAACCGGTCAACCGCATGGTCAAATTTCCCGGTGCCGTTTATCGCGACCTGACCGCTTACGCCGAGGTGCTGGCGCACGATGGCGGCAACGCTCCCGCGCCAGATCCCATCAAGCTGGTCGTACCGATGCTTCAGCGCTTCATGGCGACAGACAAGGCATTCCGGAAGGCGAGATCCAGTTTCGGCTGAACCATCCGTAGCTGCATCAGCGCGCCTGCTTTCAGGGTACGATCATGGCGTCTGTGCTGAGATGATGATGACGCTTTCAGCATCGTTGGCGGCGCTCTGCGATCGCTTGGTGATGGTATGGACGTGGCTGCTTAAAGCGAACAGATGCCGGAGTTCGTTTGATCGATTGCATAACCATTGATCTTCATCATCGTCCTGATTAGAGGGCGTGAAACTGGTTCTGCGATCTCGATCGCGCGTTCGAGTTCCATATGTCGATATTCGAAGAAGCGCAGGCAATACTCATCGAAGGTCTTGAAGTTCTTCGCTGGAGGGCGAACGAATCTCGCGCGACTCGCAGTGCCAAGGAAAGTCAGCGCGCCGTTAGCAGCCGCACATGGTTGTGTTTTGACCCGACTTCCTGGCAGGAGCTTGCTGCTGACGTAATCAGTGCAGGCAAGTGTCTTGTATTCGTCTTCGTCAAGAATGTTCGTGTTCAGAATCGTCTGATAGATTCCGAGCAAAGGCTGATAGAAGGAGAAGCGGATAAAGGGAAGCTTGGGTCTATAAAACGCCGTAAAATCGTGAGCTGCGATATATTGCCCTTGCATTCGCGTCTTACGCGGGAATGGAAACCCCATCCGCGGCGCCAGTATAAAATCTGACGACGCGTTAAGAAAGAGGAGTCCGTTTACCGCGAGCATGAAAGAAGTTGAGTTATGGAAGAAAACCGGATCGCCGGCCCCGATCATCCTCAAGCCGAAATAGTCAGAGCGATTTGGATAGATCAGAAGACACCGATCCTTTGTGCCAGAGCGCTGGTCAATGAAAAACTTCGGATCAGGAATGGGTAGATCCTTGTTGAGCATCATATTTCCGATGAATAGTCCGATCCGGACCTTGTCGAACCAATCGAGAAGATCGTCCCACTCGACCCCGGTTAGACTTTCTTCGTTTAGGAGCTTTGTCATGTGAGATTGAGTACGCGCTTCAAGGGCGGAGTATCTTGAGTTGCAGCTTTCACAGGCCGGAAACTGAAACGGATCGGCTGCGAACGCGCGAGTTGGCTTACTAATGTCGTTGAACTTTAAGCCCAAGTACCATTCTCGCTTGGGATCACCGGTGAGCGCAATAAGCCAACGCGGAATGATGTGCTCGCGATTTTTTTCGCTGGGCTTCTTGCCGCAAAAGATGCAGCGTTTCTCCAACTGCAATATGGAAGTGACAAAGTCAGTCATTGGTGTGCCTTTGGAACCGAACGAACGGGAAATTCCATCTCTGTTGAGCGAAGCTACCGTTCACTCATATTGCGAGATTGGATGCTAGCCCATCGGGGACTGTGGCTTAGCTGTGGCATGTAAGAGCCACACATCGGCATCGACGAACACCTTGCGCATGGGCCAAAATACGTGGCAGCTTCGTCACCTGCGTTCAAGCTCCCCACAAGTCATCAGGGCCGAGATAGCTCAGATCGAGCTGGGCGACATTGAGCGCAACGCTCGCTCGCACGAGACCGCGCCGACTGGGGTTGAGCGGGTGCAGCAGCAGTCCTATCGCGTGCCCGTCGGGCGCCATAACCAGTGGCTGTGCGTTCCGATGAAAGAGGCTGACTGGCGTACCCGGAGGCGCGGGCGCAGCGAACCACTGAACGTTTCCAAGATAGTCTCGCCGTGCCCAAGTCCGGTTATCCGACGGTGCGAGCTCCTGGATGAATTCGAGCCATATGGCCCGCGTCTCAGCCGTCGGCCAGTCGGGTTGCGCAGACCAGGCCGCGAGACCTGGTGAGCGCAACCATGCGCGCAATTCCGCGCCGGTCGTAAAGGTGGCCACCGTGTCGGTGACGGCTTTGATGGCTGCGAGCCGTGAATTGAACCCCGCCTGGATCAGAATCGAGGCGGAGCGGTTCATCGTCCCCGTTTCGACAGCGGGCACAGCCAGGCCAAGCTCATGATCGTCCAATGCCAGCGCGAATACGCCGACCACATCGCCATTGGCCGCGGCACGAACGCGCAAGGCCTCCATGGCCCAAGGCAGGCGATAAACCAGGCCACCTTCGATAAACTGCAATGCCTCGGTTTCCTGTCCGGCGACGATCGCGGCCAAAGGCTGCCCGAGTAGCCAGCATCTGAGGATGTCGCGCCAATTCGCCGGGAATGGGTCCGGTTCAAATGGATAGAAGGTGAACACGCGTTCGGCGATGCCGGTGATCGCAGCGATTGCCGCCTCATGGTCCGAGGCCGCGAGGGCTGCGTTTGCCTGTATGAGAAGGACGTTCGCTTCAGGCGCAACCGCGTCCAGCGCATGTCCAGCTTCGAGGCCGAGCCCGGCCAGGAAGTAGCCGCGTCGTTTAACGGCAGTCGAATTCGCCCAGATATACCGGCTCCGCGTGAGCAGAGTGGTGCGATAGGCAGCGCGCGATGCGTCGTCGACGCGAAGCAGGCGGCGTTGCCAGAGTGAAGATTGGAGGATGTTGTCGAGCGCGGCCTCGATCTGGTCATCGGGCACGTCGGCCTCGCCGATGAGGCTAAGAATCGCGGTGTCGAGAGTCGCCATATGACGCTCCCACTCTTTCAGTGCCCGCTCACGCTTTTCGGCCTTTTCGCCGGCGACCTCGGGGAAGGTCCACGCTGCGGCATTGTTGACGACATAGTCGACCAACTGGTCGAGGTTGCCGCCGAGGCGGGCGTGCATTCGGCTCAAGAGGTAGAAGATGAGCTGGATGAGCCCGCTTTCCATCTCCCGGGCGCCGAGGTCCTCGATCAGCCCGACCCATTCGTCGTGCTTCTTGTTCTTCGCATCCTCAAAGATGGGATAGAGGACAAGGCCTTCTACATCGACATAGGCCCGGCCTGCGCGGCCGATGACGTTCTTGAATTCGGAAACCTTGATCTTCTCGCCATGCCGGTAGAGCGAGTGGATGACGACTGCGGTCGCCGAGAGATTGAGGCCCTGCGCCAGTGTCGGCGATGAGATCGTGACCTTGAGCACACCGTCACGTAGAAGGCGCTCGACTTCCTTGCGATAGGCGGTCGGCAAAGCGCCATGGTGAAGCGCCACACCAAGTCGAAGGCATTTCAGGATGTCGCTATTCGGGCCAAGCCATTCTTCACCGAGCGCGATGGCGGTCTGCAGGGTGGCAGGATCGACCGTGAGCAAGGACGCGAGTGCCCCGCGCGAGTGCAAGTCAACGATGACCTTGGCAAAGGGTTCGACGCTCCGGCGCTCCGGGCAATAGATCAGAACGGTCTGGCCGTCGCTGACGAGACGCCATGCGGTAGCAAGGCTCAATTCCTGCTGGTTATCCGGGAAGAGCCTGGTGCGAAGCTTCTTCGGCGGCACGAACAGCGGCGGTGCGGCGCCGGTGAGAAATCGGGGCACGAAGGGCTTTTCCTCGCCGACGCGAAGATTGAGGCGCGCCGTCGGCGAATGCCAGATGACTTCGCCGAAGCGCAAGCGCGTCGGACGCCAATCGTGCTTGATGGGACCTCCCGGTTGATCGCGGCGCAGCCACGCCGAGAAGTCTTCCATTTGATCGCCGTCGGGAAGAATTGCCGACAGGCAGACGATGCGGCGTTGATCGGCGTCCTGACGACGCAGGAGGCGCTGAATCTGAACCTCGTATCGAACTTCGCGTTCGCCGGGACCGATCATATGGCCCTCGTCGAACACGAGCAGGCCGACATCGTCGAGCAGCGACGGGTCGTTTCTCAAAGCGAAATCAAGCTTCTCAGGGGTCGCGACGACGATGTCACGCTCGCGGATGGCATCCTCGTCAAAGCCGGACACGCCGATGCTGCCGTAGAGGGCGGATATGGTCTTGCCGAGCGGTCCGAAGGTGCGCTGAAGCGTTGTTTCGGTTTGCGCCGACAGGGCGCGAAGCGGGGTCACAAACATGACGCGCTGGCCGCCGGCCAAACATCTCAGAATGGACAATTCGGCGATGCGGGTCTTGCCGGCGCTGGTCGGCAGCGAAACGACAAGGTTGTCGGTCTGATCGACAGCGCGCGCCGCCGCCTCGGTCTGTGACGGCCATAGGTCGACCTCGGCCTTTGGGCGTCGAGCGAGCAAGGCGATGAAGAGTTCGCGGAGGCTGGGCCATGAAGGAGCAGCGCCGTCGGCGGGAAGCAGCGGGATCTTTTCGTGGAAGGTGTTCGACCAGAGATCGGAAAGCAGATGGGCAGCGATCCGATGCACCCACCATTGCGGCAGAAGGTTCAGCTCCCCGCAGATGTCGAGATTCTCGCGAAGCTGGGCGATTGCCCGGTCGAGAAGAGCACGTTCGCCGCGATCCAGGGCGAGCAGGAACATCGCAAAGGCGCCGAAGAAAGCGTCCGTCAGTGCGAGATCCAGGCCCTCGAAGAGAAAGTCTTTTCCGTCCTGTTCCGGCGCGTCGGCGGCGACGGGCTCGGCGAGGCGCTGCTGGAAGAGCGCCGCAATGGTCGCGTCTGATCCTCGGCCATCGAGGCGGAAGGCATACACTCGCGCGCGCAGCGCGTTGATGTCTCGGCGCATCAACAGTGCGAGCGCCTGTTCGATCGGCGAGAAATTCGCCTCGTCGGCCACGACTGCAAGGAGGGAATAGGCCCGGGCGGAAAGGTGCGCGAGATGATAACTGGCTGCTGCCATCACGAAATGGAAGTCGCGGTCTGCTTCGCCGCGATTGCCTTTGGCCATAACCGCTTCGAGGGCGGTTGCGGCCTGTTCGAACGCAGTCCGTGCCTGGTTCTGGTCGCCGTCGAGTTCAAGGAGACGTAGCCCCAGCCCAAGCAAGCCATAGGCGTAACTATGGAGATCGAAACTGAGCTGCGGCGAGAAGGCGGGCGCGTCAGGCGGGAGAACACCATCTCGCCAGATCATTGCGCGGGCCTGGCCGCGCGCAATGAGCCTGCCGCGGAAGCCCGCCGCCGCTGCGTCGGTGATCGCCGCTGTGATCGCGTCAGGGGTTGTTGGCATCGGCTATGACTCGATCGTAGACGGCCCCGACAAAGGCGGCGTGACCATTGACGTGCAGACCGATGCCCCATTGCCCGATCGGGCCAGGATAGGCTTGTAGCGCCTGCGTCAGCAGGGCCTGCGGAGAGTTCCCGGAGAAGGTGAAGAGGAGATGTTTCACGCTCTCGGGCGGGATGCCGTTCCGGTAGAGCGCCTCATCGATAGCGTCGACGAGCGGCGCGTCGGTGCCCAGCTCCATCAACCTGGCTGAGATGAAGGATAGGGCGTGCGAGGACGGCAGGCCTCCGTCCTTATCCAGGCCTGTCCGCGCCTCCTCCAGCGTTTGGGCGCGTAGGTCGATGCGGCTCTTTGCTTCCGTCTTCAAGAAGCGGAGGCGTTGGGTCGCTGGGTCGAGGATCATGCCGATGACGTCATCGCCACGCATCGCCATGTTGCGGTGATCCTTCCAGCGCAGCCGTTTGATCGGCGCGCGATAGCCGCTGTGTGCGTCGATCCACTCCGTAGCGTAAATCTCGCCAAGGTCGCCCGATCGGATCTGTGGCGTTTGCGGGAGAAGATCGGTGATCATTTGCGCGGCGGTGGCTTTGCCCAGCCGCGCAAGCGCCGCGGCTATGCGTTCCTCGGCGGCATAGTGCGCGGGAACGGCGGTGGCCGTCACTTGGATACCGGTCGCGGCGTCTGCCGGCCGACCCGTCATGACCCGAACGTGATGATTGCCGAGGGGCGTGTCCGCGGAGTCGCACCAATCGTTGAACTGCACCATGCGCCGCCGCCTCAGATCGGGAAGAGGTCACGAACACGAAGGAAGGGCATGCCGGTTTCGGCCGCCCTGCGCACCTTGCGTTCCAGAACCTGATTGAGCGGTATTTCCCGGTCGAGCATCTCGTAAAGGTCGAGGCCATCCATACAGATGACGCGCTTGCCTCGACCGAAGGCGACCAGGCCGTCTTCGGAAAAGCCGCTGTTGCTCATGAACAGTCCCCGCGTCCATGCCGCCTTCTGCTCGATTTTGCCATGGAACGTGTGGAGATCGGCAACACCGATCGGCTGGCCGTGCCATTTGGCCTCCAGCAGATAGGTGTCGCTGCCGAGTTGGAAGCTACCGTCGATCTGCTCGCCGCGCAGTCGGAAAGGCTCTTGGGCGGCAAGGCCGAAAGCATCAAACAAGTCTTTGAGGAATCCCTCGAACGCAAAGCCGCGTGCCTGCGCGCTGAGTGAAGAGACCCGCAGCAGCTCAGACTTGATGGTCGCGATTTTTTGGCGATCGACGGCGGGTGCGGTTGCAGGCTGGGCCGGCGTTGGTGACACGCCGTCCGACAAACGGTCGATCAAGCCCTGATAGCGTGTTGCGGCGTCGTTTACGGGGTCCTTTGCACCGCTACGGGCGAGATAGTCGGAACGGTGTTCCCAGAGCGCGGTAAGTGTGCGGACAGCGGTGGCGTCATCGCAGTGTTGCAAGAAGTAGCGCAGCCGTTTCCCCTTCGACCCGCCGTTCGCCGAGAATTTGGGGTCGTCGATGTTGACTTTCAGCTCGGACGCGAAAAATTCCGCAAAGCTCGTGTCCGAAAAATCGAGCACAAAGCCAGAGCCTCGGACGAAGTCAACGAGATCATCGACAAGGCGCAGGTCTATGGAACGTATCGCGCTAATAAATTGTCCTCCCCAGCCCGTTATTACATCTATCTATTGATGACTTCCTGAAGTGCGGCAATCCTCTCCAGTATGTCGTCGAACGACGGCGGAGCTTCGTCAAACATCATCGGCGCCATTGCTCGATAGTCGGCGCGCAAGTCCTTCACACGCGCGTCGTCCGGCATGAGCCGCAATGTCCCCGGTCGAGCAGTGTCGTAGCTGGCCCAGCCCGATCGAAAGAAGGTAGCCTTATGCTTCGCAACCTGCGCCAGCAGGTCGAAGTCGGCGACGGCCTCCTTGCCCTCGGCCGTGTCGAGCAGCATGGCGAGATCGTAATAGTGGCGGGAGAAATATTGCGGCATCGGCGAATCTGGCGGGCGATGCGCTTCCGCATGGAGCGCTGTGGCCTTTTCCCAGAAGGTGCGGCGGGCCGACAGGACGGTGACGGCGACATCCGGCTCATCGAAGAATTCGGGAAAATCCTCCGCCGAATAGGGGTGGATCGTCTTTTCTTCGGTCGGCCAGGGATCGCCGCGCGCGCCCAGCTCCAGCTTCACGCGCGGCGTGATGTAGCCGATGCTTTCATATTCGGTCGCAGGAAGCGTGGTGGGATAGTGGAAGTTCACCGTCTGCGCGTCGTTGGGGTCGATTTCCAGCGACCAAGCTCCGGCAGCAGGCTCACCAAGATGCTCCACGATTGCGGCGCGGAGGGCTGGTAGCAGCTTGTCGGCGATATGCCGTTCGACATCGCTCACGAGGTCGTCGATGAGCTGGCTGGTCTTCTTTCTGCTGAGCCCATCCTTCTCGGGATCGCGGTCCCCGGTGTAGCCGAGATCCGCGCGATCGAAGGAGAGATCGATATCCTCGGAGAAGCGGCGGATGGCGTTGAAGGCTTTCGACAGCGACGTGCCGCCCTTGAAGACCAGCGAGGCGGTTTCCTTGCCTTGCACCGCGAACAGCCGTTTCAGCGTCCAGCAGACCCAGAAGTCCTTTTCGACGATCGTGTTCGCCATGCCTCGAAGGGCGCCCGATTCCCCGAAGAGGGCGGCGCGGTCCTCGGCCGGAAGCAAGGCAACCTTATCCATTGTTTCCGACCAAATCTGCACTGGCGATCGAGGCGAGCGTGGGCCGCATCCAGGCGGGAGCCTGAGCGGCCGAGGCGGCGAGGGTCTTCTTGTCGGACGCCGACAGATGATGCGCCGCGACCTGCGCGACATCGGTGGCGCGCAGCGGACCTACATGCCGGAGCGCCTGAACGACGGTGCCCGCCGGACTGCCGGGGGCGATCAGGTGCTTGGGGGATGCGTGCCGGAGGTCGACCACGCGCTTGCCCAGCACCACGCGCCGGGACGGCCCGTCGGTCAGGTAGGTGTTCTTCGCCGGCATCTGCGTCGTCAGGCCGAGGGCGTTTGCGGCCCGAGCGCCTGCGATCTGCACCTGTGACCCTGTCTCACGCGCCAACGCCTGCGCGATGTCATCGGGCGTGGGTGAGAGCCGTCCGAGTTTCGGATGAAGCTTGGGATAATCATACAGACCACGGGTCAGGCGACGCAGCGCGCCGTTTTTGACCAATCGCGAAAGAGCCTGATCGACCGCTGCGCGTCCGGCAACGTTTAGGAAGTCGCTGGGCGTGAAGACGCCGCCACGACCGCTAGAGCGGACGCGCTTCATAATCCGATCGGGAACCGATGTGACCAGCGTTTTCATGTGTCAGAAAATAGTGTATATTTTTCTGACATTCAAGAGAGTAATTGCGACTAACAGTATATTCTCGCGGCTGCGCGGCTACTATCGATCAAACGTCCGGGTTTGTCCTCTGACTTCTCGCTCACGCAGCCGCCCTCAACTCTTGCTCGGGTATCCGGACATCGTCTGGCGGATCAGTGTTCTCGATGATGATGTGTCGATTAATGCCAATCTTTTTTAAAGAGCCTGACCGCGAAGATGATTACGCACCACACGGATCGCCATGACGCCCCTCCAACCTAATCCGTACGGGGCCGGGCCCCGACTAAGCGATCAGCCGCTCGGTGACCCATCACGAGAGGCCGTCGCGTCGCTTAGGGGATACGCCTACCAGCTCTACGCCAGCGCCCTGGCGTGGCTGGACCTCGGGATTGAAGAAGAGCTGCACCTGGAGGTAGCGGAAGATTACGCAATTGCTGCCTCCGATGCCCTAAAGGCAGTTCAGGTAAAGGATACGGGACCAACGGCTGTTACGATCAATACGCAGGGTGTTCGGGACACAATCGTGTCGTTTGTTAGACTCGTTGAGCAAAATCCCCGACAGACTGTTTTCGTCCGTTACCTGACCACTTCCCCGATCGGAATGGAGCGTTCTACGGATGATAGAGCTTCGGGAAAAGCAACGCTGGAGTACTGGCGTGAAGCAGCGACTTCTGCGGATGTCGCACCGCTTCGCACAGTTCTTCTTTCGGTCGGGCTTCCCACGGCTGTTACCGATTTCATGGAAGTCAGATCGGATTCAGAACTGCGGAATGATCTTCTAAAGCGCATTCAGTGGGATTGTGGCCAACCTGACCTCGCAGCCATTCAGGAGGAACTTGGGTCTCGGTTGGATCATTATGGCAGCCAAAATCTCGGGCTAAAGGGGGATGAAGGGCGGCAATTATCGGGCATCGTTATCAAGCACATCTTGGATGTGGTCGTAAAACCTAAGCCGCGCCGCGTCCTTTTTTCCGAATTGGCAAAGCTGCTTGAAGACGCGACCAGCCTTCGCGTCTCACGCCGCGTAGGAAATTCACTTTTGGAAATGGCCGCTGCCAAGATGGCCGCTGATAGGGGCTCATCTTCCAAAGCCCTCGTTCCCTGTGTGTTAGAGAATGAGGGCGAGCGCCCGATGCCACCAATCCTGACGCGGCGCAAAAATCTGGTGGATGATATCATTGCACGCGCCAAACGACACTCGTTTGTTGCGATCTGCGGCGCAAGCGGCATGGGTAAGACCGTGTTGGCTAGGCTCGCAGGACGACAGCTTGGAGGCAACTGGAAAATCGTTGATCTCAGAAATGCGAGCGCCGCGGAGACTATTCCGCATCTCGATCAGGCAAGCCTTGAATTGCCGTCCAGTCGCTCTGCTGGAGTGATCCTGGACGATCTCAATGAAATCGAAGAGCCCGCAGCCCGCCGAGCAGTGATCCGCGTTTTGTCAGCCGCGCGGCGGAATGACATTTTGTGTTTCGTAACTTCCTACAGCCCTCCTTCAGCAAGGGCTTTGTCAGAACTTGGTTTTTCTCCCGATGTTTGCGTTTCGTTACCCGACCTTTCCGAAGACGAGGTGTTGGAAATAGTTCTTGCTGCCGGTGGTACCAAGCATTGGATGAAGACCGTCTACATCGCAGGTGGGTTTGGCCACCCACAGTTAGTCAGCGCGCTTATTGCGGGACTAAGCTCGCGAAAATGGCCTGCGGAAGAATTGAAAGATCTGCGTCACATACAGAAATCGGACGATGTAGAAGCCGAGCGTGTTGTGGCACGCAAGCAGCTTGTGTCGGCCGTACCAGATGCTGCGAAATCACTATTGTACCGCGTCAGTATTATTGTTGGACGCTTCGATCGCGGCACGGTTCTGTCCCTTGCGAGCTTAGAGCCTTCGATCCACAATCCAGGTGAGCAGCTTGATCTTTTGATCGGGCCATGGATCGAACAATATTCGAAAGAGCAGCTTCGCGTCTCTCCGTTATTTACTAGCGCGGGGGACGAATTGCTCGACCTCGATGAGCAAGTGGCAGTCAATCGTGCAATCGCTGAGGCGTACACCCGCGATGCAGTGTTAGATATCGCCAAAGCTAATGTTATTTTTCTCCATGGGCTTCGGGGGAAATCCACAGAAGCTCTCACGCGGCTGGCAATAGGAATTCATCTTGCCGACAAGAGTGATCGGCCTCATTTGTCGGAATGGATCAGCGGCTTGCGCATGCATCGCAGGGATCGCCCGATCTATCCGGATGATCCTCGACTCTCATTTTTGCTCCGCATCGCGCAGATGTTACTCATCGCGAACAGTAAATCTCCAAGCCTGGAAACAATAAAAGAATGTTGGGAAGCTATGGAGCGCGAGGGCCCGGCAGCCAATGACCCTGATATGCAGATGGCGGCAGTGTCAAAACTGCTCTTGGATCAGGAGCTGGCCACAATGCTCCCCGACTGGATTGGAAGAATCGTCCAGGTGGCAGAGTACGCGGAAAAGAAGCCAGATGTAGTGCGGTTGCTATCTAAGCCCGTCGCAGGTTTCGAGGAGCGAAACTTCAAGGGAGTGATGTTTCTGTTTCAAATGGCGGGAATCAAGTCTGTTTCCCAACTTCAAGGGGTGTTCGATCGGCTTGATCAGTTGCCTATCAAGACCAGAAATGAGTTGTTGTCAGTCGCAGCTCAGATGCCGAGCGATTTTAGTTTGATCGTGAATCGTGCCTGGCAGGAGCAACATGAAAGAAAGGACATCGATTGGATCGATTGCGCTGAGAGGTATCTGCGCATGGCCGAGATTGCTGAAAAGTGGGGTAACAGGCAACTAGCGCTACGCTGTCACATCGCACGTGGTGTAATGTTTGATGAATATGCCGCCGATCCGACGCGGGCTCTTGCCGCGCTCGACAAAGCTGAAAAGCGTCATGGGGCCGACGCCATTCTGTCTCGGGCAAGAGCCAAAATTCACTATCGGCGCAAGGATCATTCGGTCGCATTGTCGTTGCTGCGCTCCGTCGCGAAGGATGCGGCGCGCAATGACCATATCGAGCAATCCTTCATGTTCCGCGAGGCCGGAATAAGCGCTGCCGAAACGGGAAATTGGCGCGAGGCAGCGGAATGGTTTGGTGCGGCGCACGAAGCTGCCAGCAAGATGTTCGATCACATGCTGCCCATGAGGGTTGGTCTTCTGGCGGATCAAGGTGTCGCGGAATTCAAGGCGGGCAATCTAGAGGGAGCTCTCCGGCTTCTATCGGATGCAGTTAGTCAGCTATCTGCCGTCGATCCCAAATCATCGATTAAGGCGGCGTACTGCCACCGTGTCATCCGTCATGCAGCGTTTTGTGTTTCGGTTTTAACAACGAACAAGCAGCGATGGTTGTCGGACCTGCAACTCGGAATTGTCCCGGGCATGTGCAGCAATCCCGAACCCGCCGATCTTAGTGACCTGCCCTTCGGCCACATCGCTATTGTCTGGTATTTGCTTGCCGAAGCCGAGATCGCAGGCGGTGTGGATGCTGGAATTGCCGCCAGCGTAAGTGACAGACTCGGAGGCAAACGAATTGCCAACCTTGATGTGAATTTGAGGGAGGCCAGAATTGGAAGAGCGATCCGCGAGTGCAGCGTTGATGATCTGATTGCCGCGCTGGATGATTGGGTCGCCTCGTGTATCTATCTTCAGGAGCTGGGAGATAAATTTAAAGAGTTTACCTACGAAAGCCCTGTCTTCGGAGAAATCTGTAAGCCGACGTTGGAGCAGTTAGCGTTGCCGATCGCGCAGGCTACGAGAACGGATTCCCTACTTGCATTTGGAATGTCGGCCGTCCTGCAGGGTAGGGCAGAAGCGCTTGTGTTGCTGAAGATACGAGCCGCTGCGATTGGGATGGAGCAGGCGTGCCTGGATTTGATTGACTGCATGGCAGGCTGCCAGATTAGCAGCGATCAAGAGGAATATATCGTCGCTGCGCAGATACACCGAGTCTCCAAAGGAGACACGAAACTTCAGCCAGATGAGGTATTTGTTGCCGGCATTCGCTTTATTGCACGGCTTAATTCGTCGAATTTGAAAAAGCACATAATCCCATTGTTGGGTGAATGGATGCGAACACGCTGGGCCTTCGCGATGGAGCATCAAACAGCGTTGCTACGAAGCCCGGCAGCCAACAGGGCGGCCATCGAGGGAGTAATCGCCGTCAAGGACGACACATTGGCTTATTGCGCGCATTTATCGCTGACAGTCGCCGCCGCTGCCACCTCTCGTTTGGCAACTTCATTCAAGGAGTTTCTTACTCAAATTTCTAAATCACAGGCATAGTATGAACTTGAACCGCTTCCATATAGATGAGTTGGCGACATATTAGTCGACCGCGGTGCCGCTCGTATTGACCATCGAGCAGCTCATAGATGCGTATATCCCGGGGCCACACATGGTCTAAGGGGATGGTGCAGCCTGCTATATCAGCCGCTGACGAATCGCATGAGCCGCCAGTTTGGGACCAGTGTGCGCAATCGGGAATGGCCCGCCAAGGCGTTTGACGATTGGAACGAGGATCTCGACTATATAGAACGCGAATGGCAACCAAGGGTCTGCTGATGCGAGAAAACACGATTGCGCGTTCACGCTGCCGCTTTTAGCTCTTCTTCCGGCCGCACCCGCAAAGTGGCCACTTTTCCCTTATGGAGCCAACTCAGGTCAGGTCCGTCAGTCTTACCCTTGGCGCTGTCGATGATGACTTTCGAGATTCGCTCCTGTTGCTTGCGCAGATGGTCATGCAACAGGCTGTCGCGCGTGATGTAGCCCGCGTTCACGCCGGGAAGCGAATGGTTCATCAAGAGATGGATGTCGAGTTCCGAGACCCCGGCCGCCTGCGCCAGCGTCCGGTAGCTCTGGCGAAGGTCGTTGCCCCATTTCGACAGCACCTTTCGCTCTTCCTTGTGTTCGATCAGATGTCCGCTGTCGCTGTCCGCGGGGAATAGCCAGAACTCCGCCTGGTCGGGCGAGAGGACGCGACCGGCGCGCATGGCCCGCAAAATGCAGCGGATCATCGGTCGCGACAGGGGAATGTCGAACGCCTTCTTCACGCCTCCCTTCGGCTTGGGGATATGCAAAAGCCGACTGCGGAAGTCGATATGCTCGATCCGCACATTCTTCAGCGCGGTTGGTCGCGATCCGCTCAATAACGTCATCAGATGAAACTCACGACGGATCGGATTCGTCAGTGCCGCAAGTTCGGCGAACCACGGTGCCATGTGGCTAGTGCCCATACCCGTGTTCCGCCGCTCTTCGACGTTCCAGTCGATCGCCGTCACCGGGTTGACCGGTGGAAGATCGAGATTGGTCTTGCGAGCATGGTTATAAACCGCGCGCAGGCTGCGCATAGCGCCGTTCGCAATATAGCGCCCGTTCTCTTTGCTGATCTTGTTGTGCCTATCCGCCACAAGGCTCGGCTGCCGCCCGAGCCGGGCGAGCGGCTTGTTCAGCCAGTCCTCGAACAGGCGCTCCATGTGGTCGCGATAGTTTTCGATCGTCCGCGCATCGCGACCTTTGCGGATCATGTGGTCGTCGCGATAGCGCTCCCATGCGCGTTGAAGGGTGATTGATCCCGGCTTGATCTTCGCCTCTTCGCCGGGCCGTCCACCCCGCGCGATAACACCGAGGGCCTCTTTCGCCTTGCTCCGTGCTTCGCGCGTGGCGATGTCGCCGCACTCGCCGAGCTTGGTTCGCACGGAAAACTCGCGGGCACCATCCCGCCAGAATTCTCCTTGGACGGCAAAAGTCTTGGATCGCTTTCCGACAATCACCATGAAGCCGACAAGCTCGGTGTCGCGGACATAATAAGCCGCACCATCAGAAAGCGGCAGCTTCGCGATTGCCTTATCGGTGAGTAGAATTCTTGCCTGCGCCATACTGCCCTCCAAAAAAGTACGGGGTTTGTACGGGGAAGTGCTTCGCGAAAGTCAGTGGCGGCAAACTACGCTGGAGCACCCTGAGCTACTAGGTATATTAGTATTCTCAATAGTTTATGTCAAGGAAATGAGCGCGGTGACGTAGGCGAGCAAATGGCCGATAAGTGCCGAAATCATACTACGAATCTGAGGGTCGGACGTTCGAATCGTTCCGGGCGCGCCATTTCAATCATCGAGCGACGCCCGGGCGAAGGGATTGCCGTAGACCGAATAAGCCAGCCAGGTAAGCTCTTTGCGGCTCTTGGCAGCCTCGCGTGCGAATCGGGCAGCGTCGACCAGGGTCTGTCCTCCCTTTAGCGCGCGATAGAAGGCTTCGGCGAAACTGTAGGCGAGCTTGTCATCGACCGACCACAGCGCGCCGACGAGAGCACCCACGCCGCGCTCTGAATATGGGCGCAGGAAGGCATCAACGAATCCGGCGACGCCTCCGGAAATCCCGGCTCCAGAGCGCCCGGTCTGGCAGGCATTGATAAAGACCGTCGGATTGGGCCCGCTCGCCGCAAAACTGGCGTAGGCCTTGACTTGATCGGCCGAGAGCGGATCCAGCGCAAAATCATTGCCGATCTTGGTACCTGTCATCAGCAGGTCTGCCGTCATCACGGCGCGCTGCACGGCCTCCCCATGGCAGGCAAAGTGCAGAATATCGCAGTCCTTTGCCTCCTTCTGCAGGAACTCGGTCACCGAGAGACTTTCGGCCGGGACCTCGCGCGCCTTGTCGAAAAGTCCGACCAGCATGGCCTTTTCCGCATCCGCGCCGGCGAGCTTCATGCCGGGGTCGAGATAGGTCGGAATGACATAGCGAACGCGGTCATTCCTCATTGCGAGGCTCGGTCCGGGCCAAGGCGTACTGTGAAGCCAGCGCACCAAGCCCCATTCCGACAGAAAGCCCTTTCCGTCCGGCCCGGCCTTGCGATCGTTGATGTAGAGCAATTCCCAGGGAATGAAGGGCTCCTCCGAGATCACCTGTATCGCGCGGATCGCATCACGATGGCGCCACAACGCCTCCCGGATCCTGTCCGGCAACAGTTCGTTGGCCATGGTGATTCCGCTGGCTTGCAGCCGCGACAGGAAGCGATCGTACATGCGATTGGTCGAGAGCCAGGCCGTTTCGATGTCCTTGAAGATCTCGGCGACGTAGACGTCGCGGGAAAAGCCGCTGGGGAGAGTCCGCGATTCCGAAACGGAGATGTTGGGCTCGATACATGCAAGGTCGAAACGCAACGTCACCTTGCCGCCCTCAACAATCTCGTAGATCCTCAGCACCGCCGGTTCGCCGTGTGGTTCGCCTCCGACAGCCGCCTGCGTCTTGGTCAGCTTCGTGTTGTCGGGATCGACGAACACGGGGGCCAACGCGAACGAAGCGAGGATACGCGGGCCCTGCCGCGCCTCCACCAGAATATCCGCTGCGCCTTCGGCGGCTCCCTGGACGGTGAACCGCAGCGTCTCCGGCCGTTCTGCCGGAATCTCGACTTCGATGCTGTTCTCGTCGACCACGCGGCAATTCTTGCGGGCTATGACTTCGATGACGATATTGCGCGCTGCATCGACCTTGACGGGGAGGTCCGAACTGGCAGAGCTGGGACCTCCCGCAACCTCGATTTTCCGGCGGGAGACCGTGACGAAGAGGGGAATTGGCCGCTTGAGAGGCGGATGAGATTCCATCTCTGCAGCGAAGTAACAGGCAGCAGCCGGCCCTGGCGCGATCGAAGCTGGCTTCCCGTCCGAGGGAGCAGGCGCCGTTGCTGCGTCAGGCAAGGGGGCCGCAGGCCTCCGGCGCATGTCGTCGGCGCTCTCGGCAATCGGCGAAAGCACGTCGGCCTCGAACGGTTTGCGGGACGATGACCCGCGCCTGGATGGGATCAACCCGTCCCGATGCACGCGGAGACGTTCCAACTCCTGCGGCAGCCGCCTGATGCCCGACGAATTTTTCTCCGCGGAGGAGTCGATCTCCAGGTCGGAAGCCGCGGCGTTGTCGTCTGCATCTTTGTGCATTCCCGCAGTAGTCGACTTGGCAGGTCTGTCGATCCGTGTGGCCGGCGTCCGCTCCCCGCCCTCAAACCCCAGCCATCGTGTCAATTTCGACGTGACCGCATCGGAGGCGAAATAGATCGTGTGATAGACATCGTCGACATTTCCAAGGACCAGGGTGGCGTCGGCGGCGAGACGGGCGCGGCGGGTACCGAACTCCGTCATCGAGGCAGTATCGACAACCAGATCATTGTCGTTCTGGAACAGCCGGTTGGTGATGCGGTCGGCGATGAATTCCACTAGCTCCTTAGTCACGCCCTTGGCGGGTTCGATTTGAGCAACGAAGTTCGACGTGACGGCGTAATACTCGGCGAGCCGCTCCAAATCGCCTGGGCTTGTGTTCAGGCTGCTGACGAGTTCGCTGCTCGGCCGCATGGCGGCGAGCCCCGGCACGCGACCCTCATCAACGGCGACTTGGGAAAACGCCTGGACAAAGCGGCCGAGAGTCTTGATCGCAAAGGACACGATGGGGCTGATTGCAGCCCCGCCGGCCAGGTACGTGGTCGCCCTTACCCCGGCCATGATCGCGTTAGTGTAGAGATCGACCATTGCCGCCCAGTTTTCCGGCTCGGCGAGATGTGTCCCTGCATTGGTGCACCCGACGAAGACCGCCTTGCCAAGCTTGATGTCGGGCCGCGTCTTCGCCAGCAGTTTTTCAGCAAGAACACGATAGACCAGACCGCCGCGGCTGTGAGCCACCGCGTCCATTGATGAACCTGCGGGAATGCCGAGCGCCTGCAATGCCGCAAGCAGGGCGGTGGCGTTTTCGCGCGGGTTCGCGGTCAGCGTCTTGTGGTCGAATCCAAGCACCAAGTCATAGTGTGCAAATATGGCCGCCAGCAGTGCTCGACCGCCGGCTGAACCGGCAAGGTGCGCGAAGCCACCGGAAGTGGACGAGAATGTTCCATGAATCATCAGCAGGATGTTCGCCGGACGCTCCTGCGGCAATCGTGGCGGTGCCGATCGGCCCGGCTTCCAGCTCGCGGGATCGGGCGTCGTCAGCACGACGAGACCTTGCTCGAGATCGCTCTCGATGTAATCGACAGCCGCATCGATGGCAGTGCGCGCCGCAAACTTCAGGACGTAGGCGCGGACCGGCTCGACCAGCGTGTCCGCAATCCAGTCGAGAACCGGACCACGCCTGGCGCTGCCTCCAGAAGCGCCCCGGGATCTGCTTCGTGCTCCTCCGGTCAACGGAAAAATGAGGGTCTGCGCGCCGGCGCGCCGTCCGCCCGGCCGCGCCTGTTGTTGCGGGTACGTCCATGCATAGACACCGCCCGCGCCTTCGATCAGCACCAAAGCGCTCTCGGACGGGCCTACCTCCACTTCGATCTGCGCTGGGCTGTCGCGCCGCAAGGCGCGGGTTCCGCGCCGCGTCGGTGCCATCTCAATGTTGGCCGCGATGATGAAATCGGCCGAGGACAATGCACGCGTGAGATCATCCGTCCCGCCGACGGCGCTCGGCATCGCACGGCGGATACCGCGGCGCTGGGGGCCATCCTGAACGGCTCTGACCTCGACGTCATCGGGAACACGCACGACGACGCCATCTGCGACTTCGACCTCGGCCATGTCTTTCACTGCCTCCGTCTAGGAGTCCGCGGCTGCACCTGGATACGATTCGGGTACCGCCCAGCCCAGCAGAACTCCCTCGAGCCTCCCCGACTTCCGCACGAGCTTGTTGGCCTCGATGTAAACCGCGGCGGTCGACGGCACGAGATATCCCATGACCAGGCCAAGAACAGTCGTCAGGCCGATGATCAGTGCGTAGAGCGACAGGGAAATGTCGGGCATGGTCAGTCCATACGACGTGGTCATCACGGCGAAACCGACCAGAAGACTGAACATGACACACATCATGACGATCGCATGGGTCGCTCCGTCGCGCAGCCTCGCCTCGTGATAGTCGAGGATTCCACCCCGCAGACGAATATCGAGCAGAATACTGAGAACGAGGGTGTTGATCGGAAAGATCAGCGCGAACAGGGCGGCTGCCGACAGTGGATGGCTGTGCGCCAGCCAGCCGGGCGCCAACTCTATCGAGGCATAGGTGAACCCGAGTATCAGATATCCGACGACATAGGAAAATAACCCAAAGACGACGTAGGAGCTCCAGGGCAGGGCAAATAGGGAAGGGCGCGCGAAATTGGTTGCCGCCTTGGGATAGACAGCCAAGAAGATCGAGATCGTCAATGCTGCAGCATGAGCGATAGCGCACGCGCACCCGACGACCGTCGTGATTTCGAATTTTTTCGACTGGTTCTGGCTGGCCATGGGGAATAGCGGCGCGACGGAGACGGCAAAGTCGACGAGGAAGATCGTCACCAGCGGCGCGAACGGTAACGGCTGCGGAAGCACGATCTGGTAGCCGAAGCTCGAAATGAGGCTCGTACGGGAGTCGCGGCTGTCGACGATAGACAACGCGATCTCTGCGAGGCGGCGTTGATAGGCGGCACGCAATTCCTCGCATTCCTCGGAGATGAAGTCCGAGATCTCGAGCACAAGCTCCTGTGCGTCGACGTCCGACACCAGGATGTTGTCCGTCAACAGCAGAGCGCGAGCGGACCGGCGCAGCATCCGACGATATTGCTTTTCCATTTCATCGAATGCCGCCTTGCGCGCCGCAAAAAATTTTTCGAATCGACGATTGTTCCGCAGTGCTATGAAGCTGGTGTGAAGCGAGGCGACCTGCAGGATCATGGTGGCCGCACCGGGCGCGAGCACTTTGTCATTATGCGCAAGGGCCTGCTCGATCACGAGAGGAGGGACGCCGTATCCTTCGAGCTCCCGCAGCAGTTCCGGTTTGGCCGCTTCGGTTATGCGGATCGGCGATCGGGCTATCGCCGCGGTCACGGTCTCCACCATCTGCGGGTAGCGCGCGAGCGTCTGCATCATCGTCCGCAGGAAGTTGACGATCCTCGAAAGGATCGGCACGTGAGGCGCGAGAACCATGAACGCGATCGCAGCCGGTATTGCGATCGTCCACTGCAACTCGGACCGCGGGGCGATGACGCCTGCAAGCAGGTAGAATCCCTGCAGTATGGGAAGGTACAGCGTTACGGCGATCGCGCAGTAGACGACGACCGCGAAATAGTAGCGGCCACGCATGACCGCATAACGGATCTGGGCGGCTCCATACGGAGCGTGAAAATCGATGGCGCTGACGATGCAGATCGCCACGGCACCGAGAGAAGCAGCAAGGACTGTCAGCTCGAGATAGTGCATCGAAGAAACTCTGCTACGGGTCGGCCCGGTCCACGAAAATTTCGCCGTCGAGGCCGCGCATGTATAGAACCGGTGAAATCCATTCTGCGAACTGTCGGGCTTTCAATTCGGCACGGGTATGCGCCAGCGCCGACTGAATCGAAACGTTGTCGGAGAGATAAGTGTAGAACGTGTCCGCGAATGCGACGCCCATATTGTCGCTAATCTCGAACTGCATCGCGATCACGGCCGGGACGCCGCCCTGGATGAGTTCGGCCGCGGTGCTCGAGAACAGCGAGCCCGGCTCGGCCTGCGCGCCGCTGCAGGAATTGAGTACAACGAGACTGGGCGTCTGCCCGGGCTGTGTCAGGAATACCTTCAAGGCGTCGGCATAGAGCCGTGTCCCCCGCGATCCGCCTTCTTCCTGAACCACGATGAAACCCATCTGCCGCTCCGGGTCGTGACCGCCGTGTCCGATGAAGTGAAACAGATCCCACCGCTTGCCGTCGTCTCCCCGCAGGAAACGACGGTTGAGATCACGGGCCTTTGCCGACGGAATCCAGGAAAGTTTCAGCCGTTTTCCGTCGTTGAGCTCGCCAAGCGCCTTCTTGATCACGACCTGCTCGGCATCGACTTCGATCTCATCGAGCGCGATCCCGTTCAGGACTTTCACGCGCGCAGCCATGCCCAGCATACGGATCGGCCTAGCCGCGCACATGCGTCGTTCTTCTGCGTAATCGTCGATGGCGCGCGTGAAGGGCGTGCTTTGCGATGTCGTGACGTAGAAGCGGTTCTTCTTGTCATACATGGTTTCCCACGGCGCATAGGCGAGCGCAGGATCATTGACCCTTAATCGAATCAGGAACGGTTTCTCTTCGCGTCGCGACGCCTGGAAGCACTCCTGATAAAGGTCCAGTATCTTTCGCTGGAAAATGAATTCGAAGAGTTGCGACCCGATTTCCTGGACGATGCGCTCGTCCGATCCCGTCGCGAGCACCCCGGCGGCATCACGAAGGCCGGGTCTGGCGTCCTCGACTGCGACTGCGTCGGCGGTGGCATCCTCGCCTCGACCATGCAACGCCACATCCGCGCTGCGCGCAGCGGGAGACTGAAGGATGGCCTCCTGCAAGGGGCGCAGGCTGTGACGAAAGCTCGGCGGCAGCTTGTCCACCTCGATCTCGCGACTGGAGGAGTTGTATTCGGCAACGATGCGGCAGCGGTTGTCGCCGCAATCATCGATCGTCAGTTTGAAAAGTACCTTCGCCACCGACGTAACCCCCAGGCGCAACCTGCCAGTCGAGGTCAAAACCGAATGTCGTGCCAGCCCTTGGCTGGCGCGCCAAAAGTATCTGGATGTGATGACTGCTCGCAGATGAACGCGTGCATTTCGAAAGTGCGGGCGCCCGGTTTGCGCTGATCCAGGATCGACCTTAGTCCGCCTGGAGCGGCGCATGTCATCGTGCCGAGCCGGTCCGAAAGCGACCGGACGTTCCCCACCTCACCAATTCCGCAATCAAAGCGAGTGACATCCACTCATTGCCTTCGATCGAGCTGCCGCAAGATCGATGCAACCTTAGGGTAGCGCAAAGGCCGAGCGGTCGCTGTGAACTGTTTCACAATGCCCGTTCGATTGATTCCTCGATCGTGGGGCGACCGAAGTTGGCGGGCCGAACAGGCTGCGGACTCGTTGCTGCAAATTCGTGGCGCTGTTTCGGCGTTGCCGCGGCTTTGCAAACGTACGAGGCTTGGGCCAGCCCGACTGCACAACTCCGAGGTAAACAGATAAGCTATTGCTTTTGTGAAGCCTTTTGACACTCGCGCGGGCACAGCGGGAACATATTTCCTCCCCGCTGCTTGCCCCGTCTTGTAGAAACAAGCCGTGGCAATTTCAACGATACTGACTACATTAGAATTTGGGAGCGGACGGTCGTTCCGCGCGCCATCATTTCAATACGCCGGTCAGAACAACGCTACATCTGGTCGCGGTCTTTCGGGAACCAGATGAAGATTTCGCAGGCGTTCAAGTTCGAGGCGGCACATTTTCTCCCGGGCGTCGCCGAGACGCACCGCTGCCGCCGGCTGCACGGTCATTCCTATCGGGTGGAAGTCCAGCTTGAGGGACCGGTCGATCCGCACACGGGCTTCGTGGTCGACTTCTTCGACGTCGAGAAGGCCTTTGTCTCGATCATGGACTCGCTCGACCACCGCTGCCTCAACGAGGTTGAGGGCCTGAGCAACCCCACCGCGGAAAACATCGCGGTCTGGATCTGGAACCGCTTGAAGCCAAGTTTGCCGCAGGTCGCCGTCGTGCGCGTCTACGAGACGTCCGACTGCTGGGCCGAATATGACGGGCGGTGAGTGGCGGTCGGCAGGGGCGGCGGCACGTGCGATCGGCTGAGATCGAATTTACCAAACCTTAAATTGTGCACGCTCTGCTTGAGCATACGTTGAGTAGACATGCCGGAGGCGTGCCTTGGTCGGTTCATTTGGCAAGCGCGGGCTCGCAAGCCCTCAAGATCTCCCGCCGCAGAAGATAACCAAATCGAACTGGGGCCCTTCGGCAGCGCCGGGAATGGCGCCGGCCGATACCGATGGCATCTCGCGGCTGTTCTCGAAGGAGGTGTTCGCCAGCGAGGTCGGCGACTTTCTGCAGAGTATGGGATTTTCCCCGGATGCGCTGGGCAATATCGCGTGGACGGCAGAGACGTTCGCCACCCTTGACGCTCGCTATCGGGAAAAGCTCGAGCGCTTTATCGACAAGGCGGATCGCGTTCTGGGCGATGATTTGAGCGTAAGGCCGCTGTTTCTGGTGCCCGAAACGGTGTGGCAAACCGAATACCGCAATTTTTTATGCGCTACGTGCCGCCTCTATCCGGCGGATCCGTCGAACGTGTTCTTCCTTGCCGGCACGCTGCAAACGGCAAAGACACTGGGGCTGCCGCTGCACGCCAATATTTCTCCTGACGAAGCGCACGACTTTGCCCTCGAGATCATCGGCGTCCTCGGGGACATGTATGAAAAATCGAACAAGGAAGAGGCAGCGAGCCTTGCCTACGAGGGGTCGCGAGGCCTCGGCACCGTCATGACGGTCAAGCTCTTCGAGCCGCGCCAATACGAACCGGAACAGAGGATCTTCGGGCCGCTTCTCGATCGCGATTACGACAGGCTCTTTTCTTCGAATTCCTGATGGAAGCCGCCGAGGCGGCCGGCAATCGGTAGGGGCGGCGCAAGAAGGCGTTTCGCGCCGATCAATCCCGGAACATGAGGGCCAGCTTTTCGGCCTGTTGTTTCGGCAGGTACTTCAACTGATAACGCGCCGTGTATCCGCCGTAGATCGCATCCGATGTGCGGACCATCCAGTCCTCGACATTGGCGCTGGCGACCGTCATCGGCTGTCCGATCTTGTATTCCGTTCCGTTCACCGGCGTGTTGGCCAGGAAGCCGACAAAGGCGCCGTTCTTCATATCGGCAACCTGCAGCCAGATGTGCTCCGTATGGCCGTTCTGCGTCAGGGGGAATTTGACCGTGAAGGTCGCCTTCATGCCCGATTTCATCAGGCTGGCAAAACGCGGCAAAGTATCGCGCGCCTTGCTCCGGGCCGCCGCAATCGCTTCGTTTACTGTCGTGTAGGCGACGACGTTGTCGCCGACAATGCGGCGGTCGTCGGCCGACTTGGGCGCCTCCTTGTAGACCTCCGCCGCACGGATGCGGGTTTGCTCCGATCTTGTATTGGCGATTTGCGCGGCAGCCACGCAAATCACCGCAAGGACGGCGCCGCCGATGACGAAGCTGCGCATGTCGGTTCTCCCGATTGACCGGGTGCCACATTGCCATGCGCGGGGCTTCCGCCGTATTAACCGCCGAGACGGAGTCGGGTCGCGGTATACGCATCGTGGCGGTAGTTAGTTGCATTTTATTGATATTTTTGGCGGGATCTGTCGATGCAGGTTGCGATTCCGCAAAGCGCGCCGCTCCTTTGCCACCTAAGGTAGGTCACCCGCGAATTTGAGGTGATCCTGATGACAGCCACGCAGTTCGCCCGCAATGACCGGCGACAGTTGCCGCAAACCCCGCAGGTCGCGGCGGTCGTCTATGCGGATAATGCCTATCCAGGTTCATCCTTCGAGGCGCTCGTGCGCTTGTGCCGGGATCGGGGCCTCGTGCTCGCTGGCGTGCTGCAGCATCAGATCTGTACTGCGCCGGACCGGCGCTGCGACGTGGTGCTGGAGGATCTGACCACCGGCCATCGCACCGCGATCTTCGAGGACCGCGGCGCGGGCGCGGCCGGCTGCCGGCTCGATGAAGGCGCGCTGGCGGACGCCACCGCGCGGATCGAAGGCAATCTTGAGAGCGGGGCGGACCTGCTCGTGCCCAACAAGTTCGGCAAGGCCGAGTGCAGCGGCGGCGGACTGGTCGACCTTATGGCGAACGCACTCGGCCGCGGCATTCCCTCGATCATCGGCGTGCCCCGGAGCAACATCGATGCCTGGCGTGCGTTTGCCGGGGATTATGCCGTCGAGCTTTCCGATGACATCGACGAGATCGGCCGGTGGCTTGCCGGCCTGCGTCAGCCGTCCGCCGTCCGCAACTAACGTTCGCGCCGCTGCTCCACAGCCATGCGGCAGAGGAATCCATGCCCATGATTCCCGACGGTCTCACGCTCGCCCGCGCCATTCACATTCTCGCGCTCGTCCACTGGATCGGCGGAGTTTCGGCCGTTACCACGATTGTGCTGCCGCAGGCCCGGCGGCTCGGCGATGCCCGGGCCGCGGTGGATTTCTTCGAAGCATTCGAGCGCCGCTTCGTCCGCCAGGTCCGGATCTCGATCGCGCTTGCCGGACTGTCCGGGCTCTACATGCTGCATGCGCTCGATGCCTGGGACCGCTTCCGTCAGCTCTCGTTCTGGTGGCTGCATCTGATGGTCGCGGTGTGGTGCCTGTTCGCGATGATGGTCTTTGTGATCGAGCCGCTGTTTGCCCACAGGAAGTTCCGCGAATATGCCATGCGCGATTCGGCCGGCGCGTTCGCGCGCATCACGCGATTGCATATGCTTGCGCTGGCGATCTCGGCGGTCGCAATCGTCGCTGGCGTGCTCGGCGCCCACGGCGCGCTGCCGTAGGGCGGACATGCAAGGCGCGCCGCGTCGCCGCGAAACGGAGCACAAGGCGACACGCTTTCGCCGCCACCCTCAAGAAATCGCAATCGCCACCTTGCCGAAATGCGCGCCGCTCGCCATGTGGGCGAACGCCGCCTTGGCGTCCGCGAACGGAAACACCTTGTCCACGACGGGCTTCATGCGGTTCGCCACGATGGCATCCGCCATCGCCTGCAAATCCTCGACCGAGCCCACGGTAACGCCCTGCAGCCGCTGCTGCTGCATCACCATCAGCGGCAGGCGGGATTCCTGCTCCGGCCGGCCGGCGAGTACGCCAATAAAGGCGATGGTGCCGCCGATTCTTGTGGCGCGGATCGATTCGTTGAGCGTACCGACGCCACCGACTTCGACCACGAGATCGACACCGTGACCGGTGATCTGCCGCACCTGCTTGCCCCATTCGGGCGTCGTCCTGTAGTTGATGGTGACGTCGGCACCGAGCGCTTTCAGCTTCTCGATCTTGGCCTCGCTCGACGACGTCGCGATCACCCGCGCGCCGCTCATCTTGGCAAATTGCAGCGCGAAGATCGAAACGCCGCCGGTGCCCTGCGTCAGCACGGTCTGCCCCGGCCGGATGTTGCCGAGCTTGATCACCGCGCTCCAGGCCGTCAGCCCGGCGCAGGGCAGCGACGCCGCCTCGACGTCGCTGAGGTGATCCGGCGTGCGCACCAGCGCTGCCTGCGGCCAGATGCGGTACTGGCACAGCACGCCGTCGAGTGCGCCTCCGAGATTGGAACGCATCTTCTCCTCGCTCGGCTCGCCGCCGAGCCAGCCTTCGAAAAAGCTGCCGGTCACGCGGTCGCCGGGCTTGAAGCGCGTCACGCCGGCGCCTGCGCGCTCTACTACGCCCGCGCCGTCGGACAGCGGCACCAGCGGGAATTTTTGCCGCGATCCGTAGCCGCCCTTCACCGTGAGCAGATCGCGATAATTGATGGTTGCAGCCTTCAGCTTCACCAGCACCTCGCCCGCGCCCGGCGAAGGCATGGCTTTCTCGACCAGCTTCATCTCATCGACCCCGCCGGGGCCCTGCAGTTCATAGGCTTTCACCGTGTTCTCCTTTGCGGGATCGTACGTGCACTGCGGCAAACATTTGCCAGAGCCAAACTATCACGTTTCCCGCCGATCCTTGATCTGCGCCAAGTGCAGGCCCGCCGAACCGTGATAGCGGAGCGGGGTATCGAGGGCTTCGCGCGGATGCGGCAACAGCGCAGCGACGTGTTGATCATTGGTGGCGGGATTGCGGGCATCGCGACCGCGCTCGACCTGCTGGACGGCGGTAAATCGGTGCTGTTGCTCGACCGCGACGCGGAAAGCGCGTTCGGCGGACTCGCCTGTGAAAGCTTTGGCGGAATGTTTTTCGTCGATTCGCCCGAGCAGCGTCGCCAGGGTATCCGCGATTCCGCCGGGCTTGCATTGCGCGACTGGACGAGCTTCGCCGAGTTCGGTGTGCAGGATCGCTGGCCGAAGGCGTGGGCCGAGGCCTATGTGCAGCGCTGCACGGCGGACGTCTACCGCTGGGTGCGCGGTTTCGGTGTGCGCTTCCTGCCGGTGGTCAATTGGGTCGAGCGCGGCGAATTCCGGCCCGGCAATTCGGTGCCGCGCTTCCATGTCGCCTGGGGTACGGGAAAGGGACTGGCGGAAAGCCTGATCGCCGCATTGCGCGGACACCGCAACGCCGGCCGGCTCACGCTCCGCTTCCACTGCCGCGTCGAGAAACTCTTGACGCGCGGCGGCCGCGTCGAAGGCGCCGCGGGCATCGAGGAAATAGGCGGAACGCCGTTTGATGTACGCGCCGAGCAGATCGTGGTGGCGGCCGGTGGCATCAATGGCGACCTCGGCCGGGTGCGGCAGAACTGGCATCGCGACTGGGGGAGGCCGCCGGCCGAGCTCCTCAACGGCTCGCATCGTTTCGCCGACGGAACGCTGCATGATGCGGTAGCCGATGCGGGTGGCGCGATCACGCATCTCGACAGGATGTGGAATTACGCCGCGGGCGTGCATCACCCCCAGCCACGCAAGGCGAACCACGGTCTTTCGCTGGTGCCGCCGCGCTCGGCGCTGTGGTTGAACTGGCGCGGCGAGCGGATCGGACCGCAGCCGTTGGTATCGGGCTTCGACACAAGGCGGTTGGTTACAGAAATCTGCGCACAGGATCGGCAATATTCCTGGCAGCTGATGAATATGCGAATCGCGTTGAAGGAGCTGGCTGTCTCCGGCGCCGAGCACAACCCCTCGATCCGCGAAAGGAGGCGGCTGGGATTCCTGCGCGACATCCTGCTCGGCAACCGCTGGCTGGTGAGCGAGATGATTTCGAACTGCCGGGATTTTGTCACGGCGGCCACCTTGCCCGAACTGGTCGCGAAGATGAACGCGCTGCAGGGTGACCAGGCGGTACAGCTCGATCTGGTGGCGGACGCCGTTGCGCAGTACGACGCGACGATCGCCCGTGGACCGAGCCTGATGAACGACGAGCAGCTGCGGCGAATCGCAAGCCTGCGCCAGTACCGCGGCGACCGCATTCGGCTGTGCAAGTTTCAGCCGATCCTGGACCAAAAGGCCTTGCCGCTGATCGCGGTTCGTGAGTTCATCATCAGCCGGAAGAGCCTCGGCGGCATCGTGACTGACTTGCAGAGCCGGGTGCTCGATCTGGCCGGACGGCCGATCGAGGGGCTGTATGCGGTCGGCGAGGCGGCCGGCTTTGGCGGCGGTGGCGTTCACGGGCTGCGCGCACTGGAAGGCACGTTCCTCGGCGGCTGCATCCTTTCGGGGCGCATTGCGGCTGCGGCGATCGACGGCAGAACACTGGACGGGTGAGAAAGTATCATGAAGAGAACGGGCGCCTGGCTCGCCGTGTACGCGCTGGAACAGATCGGTGCGCGGTTCACCTTCGGCATCCCCGGCGTGCACACGACCGAGCTGTACGACGCGCTGAACAACTCCAACCGCATCACCCAGGTGCTGGTGACCCATGAAGGCGGCGCGGCGTTCATGGCCGATGCGGTCGGCCGCCTGTCGGATTCGATCGGCGTACTGACCGTGGTGCCCGCGGCGGGGCTGACCCATGCCGCCAGCGGCATCGGCGAGGCCTTTCTCGACGGCGTGCCGATGCTGGTGATCTCGGGCGGTCCACGCACCGACACGCCGCATCGCTATCAGCTGCACCAGATGGACACCCACCGCTTCATGGGCGGGCTGACCAAGTCGACGTTCCGCGTCGAGCGACACGAAGACGTGGTGCCGACCCTGTTCAAGGCGTATGAGATCGCCGTCTCCGGCGAGCCGGGTCCGGTCTATGTGGAGCTTCCGGCCAATATCCTGCTGCTCACCGGCGAAGCCGGCGAATTGCCATCCTTTCAGCCGCCGCAGCCTGCGCGGGTCGAGGCCGCGGGTGACATCGCCCAGGCGGCGCAACGGCTCGCTGCTGCCCGGCATCCCTGCATCTTTGCCGGCTGGGGCGCGCGCGATGCCACCGATGCGCTGGTGCGCTTGGCCGAATGGCTGGAGGCGCCGGTTGCCACCACGTTGCAGGGCCTTTCGGTCTTTCCCGGCAATCATCCGCTGCATGTCG
>JAXMDE010000009.1:0-142784 GCA_046349015.1 Bradyrhizobium sp.
TCGCGCAGGACGAGAAGGGTGCCATCAAGCCGCAGATGGTCGAGAAATACGACACCGCGGCCGACGGCAAGAGCTACACCTTTACCCTCCGCGACGGCCTGCTGTGGCATGACGGCAAGCCGGTGACGTCGGAGGACTGCATCGCCTCGATCAAGCGCTGGGCAGCCAAGGATGCGCTTGGTCAGAAGATGATGAGCTTCGTCGATTCCATCGACGCGGTCGATGCCAAGACCTTCACCATCAAGCTCAAGGAGCCGACTGGTCTGGTCCTGCTCGGCCTGTCGAAGCCGTCGTCCAACGTGCCGTTCATGATGCCCAAGCGGGTCGCGGACACCGACCCCAACAAGCAGATCGACGACTTCACGGGATCGGGCCCCTTCGTCTTCGCGAAGGATGAATGGAAGCCCGGCGACAAGACGGTCTATGTCAAGTTCGACAAATACAAGCCGCGGTCCGAGCCCGCTTCGGGCCTGGCCGGCGGCAAGGTCGTCAAGGTCGACCGTGTCGAATGGCGCGCGATCTCCGACGCGCAGCAGGCGGTCAATGCCCTTTCCAAGGGGGAGATCGATTTCGTCGAGCAGCCCAGCCACGATCTGCTCGGAACCCTCAAGAAGGATCCGAATGTAGAGATCGTGGTGTCGCCGATGCTGAAGGCGCAATACGTCTTCCGTCCCAACACCCTGCACAAGCCGTTCGACAATCCGAAGATTCGCCAGGCGCTTTGGTACGCCTTCAACCAGGAAGACTTCCTGATGGCGACCGTCGGTGATGAAAACTACATCAAGCCGTGCAAGGCGCTGTTTATCTGCGACACGCCTATGGCCTCGACCAAGGGAATGGAAGGGCTGCTTGGCTCGAACATGAAGAAGGCGCAGGAGCTGTTGAAGGAGGCTGGCTACGACGGCACGCCCGTTGTGCTCATGCAGTCGACCGACCTCAAGGCCCTGACCAATCTGGCGCCGGTGGCAAAGTCGCTGATGGAGAAGGCCGGCCTCAAGGTCGACATGCAGTCGATGGACTGGCAAACGCTGGTTGCGCGCCGTAGCAAGAAGGATGCGCCTGACGCCGGGGGCTGGAATGCCTTCCTCACCGCCTGGGTGGCCGCCGACGTGATGAACCCGGTCTCGACCGCCTATCTCAACTCGGCCTGCGAAAAGGCGCTGTTCGGCTGGCCTTGCGATACGCAGATGGAGAAACTGCGCGACGATTTCGCCCGGGAGGCCGATCCGGCCAAGCAAAAGGCGATCGCCGAGGCTGTCCAGATCCGCGCCATCGAGACGACGCCGGAGATTCCGGTCGGTGAGTACCTGGCGCCGGTTGCCATGCGCAAAAACGTCAAGGGCTTCCTGATCGCCCCGGTGCCGGTGTTCTGGAATATCGAGATCGCGAAGTGAAGATGATAACGGGCGGCGGTTCTCCGCCGCCCGTTATGCCTGTTGGGGGTCAATCGCTCGATGTATGGCTACCTGCTCCGGCGACTGCTCGGCACGATTCCCGTGATGCTGGTGGTTGCCGTCTTCATTTTCCTGATGCTGCGGCTGACCCCCTCCGATCCCGCGGCCATCATCGCCGGCGACAACGCCAATGCCGAGCAGGTGGCCAAGATCCGCGGGCAGCTCGGCCTTGATCGGCCGATGATCGAGCAGTTCGTGATCTGGTCCGGCAAGGTGCTGACCGGCGATCTCGGCGAGAGCTTTTTCTTCAAGAAGACCGTGGCCTCGCTGATCGGCGAGCGCATCGAGCCGACCGTTTCGCTCGCGTTCTTCACCATCCTCATTGCGGTGCTCGTTGCCGTACCGCTGGGTGTCCTGGCGGCGCATCGGCACGGATCGTGGGTCGATCGCGTCGTGATGGGCTTTTCGGTACTCGGGTTTTCCGTGCCGGTGTTCGTGATCGGCTATCTCCTGATCTACCTGTTCGCCGTCTATCTGAACTGGCTGCCGGTGCAGGGCTATCAGCGGATAGCGGAAGGGATTGGCGGCTGGGCGCAGCGGCTGATTCTGCCGTCGGTGACGCTCTCGGTGATCTATATCGCGCTGATCGCACGCATGACCCGCACCAGCGTGCTCGAGGTGCTGTCGGAGGACTACATCCGGACTGCACGGGCGAAGGGGCAGAACGAGCGAAAGGTGCTGTTCCGCCACGCGCTGCGCAATGCCGCCGTACCGATCGTGACCGTGATCGGTCTCGGCATCGCGCTTCTGATCGGCGGCGTCGTCGTCACCGAAAGCGTGTTCACGATTCCGGGTCTCGGCAGGCTAACCGTGGATGCCGTGCTTGCGCGCGACTATCCGACGATCCAGGCGGTGATCCTGCTGTTCTCCTTCGTCTATGTCATGATCAACCTGGCGGTCGACATGATCTACACCGTGCTTGATCCAAGGATCCGCTACTGATGGCCGATGCCATTCTCGATACCCCGATCGCGGCGGCGCCGGCCAGGCCGAACGCGGTGCTGCGCGGTTTGCTGCACAACCCGGCGGTATTGTTCGGCGGCGCCGTCATCGCCATCGTGCTGCTGATGGCGGCTCTCGCGCCGTGGCTCGGCACCATCGATCCCACCGCGATCAATCCGGTCGCGCGCAACAAGGTTCCCGGCGCGGAATTCTTCTTTCGCACCGATACCGGCGAGCGCATCAAGATGGTCGCCTGGTTCGGCACGGACGGGCTGGGGCGCGACGTCTACAGCCGCACGATCTATGGCGCGCGCATCTCGCTGTTCGTCGGGGTCGCGGTGGCGCTGATCAGCGTCGCCTGCGGCCTGTTCATCGGCCTGCTCGCGGGCTTCTTCCGTATCCTCGACGCCATCATCATGCGCGTCATGGACGGCCTGATGGCGATCCCGGCCATTCTGCTGGCGATTGCCATGGTTTCGCTGTTTCGCTCCAGCGTATGGACCGTGATCATCGCCATCACGGTGCCGCAGGTTCCGGGCGTCGTGCGCCTCGTGCGATCCATCGTGCTCAGCGTGCGCGAGGAGCCTTACGTCGAAGCCGCGGTGACGCTCGGTACGTCGACGCCGAAACTGCTTTGGCGGCATGTGCTGCCCAACACGACCGCGCCGATGATCGTGCAGGGCACGTTCATCTGCGCATCCGCCATCCTGATCGAGGCCATCCTGTCGTTTCTCGGGATCGGCGTGCCGCCGGAGGTGCCGACCTGGGGCAACATCATGGCGGCGGGAAGAGAGGTATTCAGCCTGTTCCCGCATAACATCATCTATCCCGGCGTGTTCCTGGCGATGACGATCCTTGCGGTCAACATCCTCGGCGACGGCTTGCGCGACACGCTCGATCCCAAGATGGCGAAACGGGTCTGACCATGGCAGATCGCGTTCTCGAAGTCGCCAATCTCTCCGTCGCCATCAAGGGCAGCGGCGACCGGCCGCACGCAGTGCGCGGCATCAATCTCACGGTGAATGCCAACGAAATCGTCTGTGTGGTCGGTGAATCCGGTTCCGGCAAGTCGGTCACCGCCCAGGCGGTGATGGGGTTGCTGCCGAAAAACGCGATGGCGGTCGAAACCGGCTCGATCCGGCTCGAAGGCGAAGAACTGACCACCAAGTCTGACGCCGATCTTCGTGCCATCCGCGGAACCCGGATGGCCATGGTGTTCCAGGAGCCGATGACGGCGCTCAATCCGGTCGAGCGCGTCGGCGACCAGATCGGCGAGGTGCTCGAGGTTCACACCGACCTCGATCCGAAAGAGCGGCGCAACCGCGTGCTCGAAATCATGCGCGCGGTGCATCTGCCCGATCCCGAGCAGATGATCGACGCCTATCCGCACCAGCTCTCCGGCGGCCAGCGCCAGCGAATCATGATTGCGGCCGCGCTGGTGCTCGATCCCGCACTGTTGATTGCCGACGAGCCCACCACCGCGCTCGATGTCACGACCCAGGCGCAGATTCTCAAGCTCGTGCGCGAGATGCAGGCGCGCAAGAAGACCGGCGTCCTGTTCATCACCCATGATTTCGGCGTGGTCTCGGAAATCGCCGACCGCGTGGTGGTGATGCAGCTCGGCCGCATCGTGGAGCAGGGCGCCACCGAAGAAGTGCTGCGCAACCCGCGCGAGGACTATACGCGGATGCTGCTTGCCTCCGTGCCGAGCATGACGCCGCCGAAGCGCGAGCCTGTAACGGGGCCGGTGGTGCTGCAGACCGAAAAGCTGTTCAAGACCTACGGCAAGCGCTCGCTGTTCAATCCAAAGGCGCGCATCGTCAAAGCGGTCAACGACGTCTCGCTCGAGGTGCGGCGCGGCGAGACGCTCGGCATCGTCGGCGAGTCCGGCTCCGGCAAGTCGACCGTGGCGCGATGCGTCGCGCGGCTGGTGGAGCCCAGCAGCGGGGCCATCCGGATCGACGACACGGATATCGCCGCAATGAAGGAAACGAAATTCCGACCGATCCGGCGGCGGGTGCAATTCATCTTCCAGGATCCCTATCGCTCGCTCAACCCGCGCCGCACCGTCGGAGAGGCCATCATCGAGGGGCCGATGAATTTCGGCCTGCCGCGCAAGGACGCGCTGCAGCGCGCGCGTGACCTGATGGCGGTGGTGCATCTGTCGCCGGACGCGGTCGACCGCTATCCGCACCAGTTCTCCGGCGGGCAGCGCCAGCGCATCTGCATTGCCAGGGCGCTTGCCATGGAGCCGGAGCTTCTGATCGGCGACGAGCCGGTCTCGGCGCTCGACGTCTCGGTGCAGGCTCAGGTGCTCAAGCTCCTGGACGAAGTGCGCCGCAGGTTCAATCTCGCGGTGCTCTTCATCACGCATGACCTGCGGGTCGCAGCGCAAGTCTGCGATCGCATCGCGGTGATGCAGCGTGGCGTCATCGTCGAGCAGGGCACGACGTCGGAAGTCTTTGCCGCGCCCCGGCACGAATACACCAAAGCGCTGTTCGAGGCGGCGCCGGGGCGGCACCGCGAGTTTCTTGCCGGGGCCGGGGTGTGAGCCGCGCCGCGGCACACGCGAAACCCGCACGATGCCAACTTTCGACCCGGCCGAACGGCCACCATCTGCCAATTCCTAGGGATCGGGAGGAAGGTGCTTCCTGAATTCGGCTTCGCGCTGGACCTTCCCCTTGAAGCCCCATCCTCCATCGGCAACATCGTGGACCAGCACGTAGGTCATGTCCCGAACGGCGGGGATGCCTTCCGCTTCGACGACCGCCTCGGTAACCTTCTCGATCATGAGCTGCTTTCGGGCAGGAGAAACCCAGCCTTCGGCGGTATAGATGTGAACAACAGGCATGTTCGCTTGCTCCTTCTGGAATTCGACTTAGCCCGCCGATCCTAGGAAGCCGCCGTTGCCGCGACAAACGAGCAGTTCTCAACCGATGCATGAGGGCAGGGAATGACAAGCAGGCGATATCGTTTGCCGCCGCTGCAATTCATCCAGGGGTTTGAGGCCGCCGCCCGGACTCTCAGCTTTACGAAGGCGGCCGAAGAATTGCTGCTGACCCAGTCCGCGGTAAGCCGGCAGATCAAGGCGCTGGAAGACCACCTCGGCGTCAAGCTGTTTGAACGCCGGACGCGCGAATTGGCATTGACGCCGGAAGGAGAGCGCTTGCGGCGTAGCGTGGTCGATATGCTCGAACGGCTTCAGCAGGCGACCAGCGGGCTGGGGACTGGCGGCCGCGCTCGTCCACTGACCGTGACGACGACAGTGGGGCTGGCTTCGCTGTGGTTGATTCCGCGCCTGCCGCGTTTCCTTTCCCGGCATCCGGCAGCCGACGTTCGCGTCGCCGCCACCAACGAAAGTCTGAACCTCGAGCAAAGGGAAATCGACCTCGCCATTCGCTATTTTTCTCCTGACACGGCCCCCACCAGCGCGATCAAGTTGCTGGAGGAAGACATCTTGCCCGTTTGCAGTCCGGATTTGATTCGCGATGCGGATCGGCCCCTGGCGAGCCCGGCCGATCTCTCGCGGCACACGTTGTTGCATTACGACTATCCCGGCGCTCGCCGGTCGTTCATGGAATGGCAGACCTGGCTCGCTTCCTTTGGCATGGACGATATCTCTCCCGCTGCGCTTCACTTCAACCAGTACGACCAGCTCATTCGAGCTGCGGTCGAGGGGCAAGGCGTTGCTCTTGGCATTCAGGCGCTCGTCGGCAGGAATTTGCAGGATGGTACATTGATCGCTCCATTCGGGCGGTCGCTGCGGACATCGCGCGCCTATTTCATTGTGCGGTCGTCGAGGCTTCGCAAGGATGCCATGGCCGACGAGTTTGTAGCCTGGCTGGTCGAAGAGGCCAGGCGCGAAGGCGGTGGAGAGACAACGCCCAACCGGGGACATTCATCGAATGTGCGGTGATGCGCCGGCGCTCGGATTTTCCGATGGCACGTTTTCGATCTGCGGGAGCGGCGCGGCTGCGCAAGGACGAGGGGCCGAAGCCGGTTGATCTTGCGACCTGTTCGGATACGATCAGGCGGATCGCAGCATAGCCAAACAACAGCCCCACACGAAGCGGGCGTTAAATGGGGGAGAACTCGCCTTGGCCATCTCACTTTATGATCTGAGCGTGCCGACCTATTTGCAGACGCTCGGCGCCGTGTCGGGCTTCCTCGAAAAGGGCCTTGCCCATTGCAAGGAATGCAACGCCCAGCCAGGCGAGGTGGTCGAGCACCGCCTATTTACGGACATGCTGCCGTTCAGCTTTCAGATCAGGAGCGTGGCGCATCATTCCGCCGGCGCGATGGAGGCGCTGAAGAGCGGCGTGTTCAATCCGCCCGGCAAGGCCGGTCCGCTTGACTATGCCGGCCTGCAGGCGCTGGTGACCGAGGCGAAGGGCAGGCTGGAATCGCTCAAGCCGGACGAAGTCAACGCGCTCGAAGGCAAGGATGTCATCTTCCAGCTCGGCGAGACGAAAATCCCCTTCGTTGCCGAGAATTTTCTGCTGTCGTTCTCGCTGCCGAACTTTCATTTCCACGCCACCACCGCCTACGACATCCTGCGCTCCCGCGGCGTGCCGCTCGGCAAGCGGGATTACATGGGGCGGATGCGGATCAAGAGGTGAGAGGGGAGCCGCTGGCCGGGTCCGTCTTCACTTTTCGCTCCGTTCAAGCTTCGCCGGACACGCTTCGCCCTTGCGGTCCGCGCGGCTGCGCGAAGCGTAGCCCGGTGGCCTGCCAAGCCGTAGCTCGCGGCCTCGGTCCGCCTTCGCCTGCCGGCTTCGGCGTGACAGCCTTCACGCGCTGCGCGAGCGAAGGCTGGTGCGGGCGGTGGGACTCGAACCCACACGACGTTGCCATCGAGGGATTTTAAGTCCCTTGCGTCTACCAGTTCCGCCACGTCCGCATTGTGCGTGAAGCAGGCGATATTTAGCGCGTTTGGCAGCGAAGTGGAAATGGGATATTTGCCGGAAAGCGCGCGCTTTCAATGTTTTAGCGGCGCATTCCGAATCGGCGGTTGAGGGGCGGCTGCGTGCCGGCCGCACTGCCCCAATCCCGTCACTTGCGGCTGCTTTAGGCAATCTCAACGTCCCCGGTCTACCAAGGTCAGATGCCTGTTTCACCGTTCGGCTGCCCGTCAATGTCGCGTATCCGTGCCGCCGCGCTGCTGGCGCTTGCGCTGGCACTGCCGGGCTGCGCCAACATGAGCGACAGCATGAGTCTGGCCTTTGCCGATCCGGCCAAATACGACCTTTATGACTGCAAGCAGCTCGAGCCGGAGCGCAAGCGGCTCGCGGCGCGCCAGGCGGAATTGCAGGGGTTGATGGCGAAGGCCGAGACCGGCGTCGGCGGCGCCGTGGTGGCGGAGGTTGCCTACCGCAACGAATTGATCGCCACGCGCGGCCAGACAAAGCTTGCCGAGGAAGCGTGGCAGAAGAGCCGCTGCCGCGAGACCGTGCCGGGCGCGGCAATGCCGGTGGCGCCGCCACCTGCGGCGCCCGCGCCGCCGTCGCGTGCGGGACGGTCTGTCTATTGAAGCAGGCTTTTGCTCGAATCTGTCGTCCGCGGGTGCCGCATCCGTTTCGGATGCCGTTCACGAAATCCGCCAGTCGTAGATCCAGTCCTGGCGCGACAGCATGCGTTTTCCTCCCATCGCACGAATGAAGAGATCGCGCGCCACCGCCATCGGTCCTGTCATGTGATAGATGCGGCCGTTGCGCCGCGACAGCCGCTGCACCCTGGCGATGCGGCCGCGACGCTGCCGCGCGTATTTCTTCAATGCGGCCGCAACGCCCGCGGCATCGGTGGTGCCCTCGGCCAGGCACTTCGCCAGCACCGCGGCGTCCTCGATCGCCATGCCGGCGCCTTGCGCGGCAAAGGGCAGCATCGCATGCGCGGCATCGCCGAGCAGCGCGATCTGGCCCTCATGCCATTCACCGTCCTCGGGCAGGGTGAACAGCGCCCAGCGCTTCCAGTCGTCCACGGCGCTTGCCAGCATGCGCGCGGTCGCGGGCCAGCGCGCCGAGGCAAAGAATTGCTTGATCTCGTTGGCCTCGCCCGGCGAGGTCCAGCCCGGCCGGTTCCAGGTGCCGGCGACGATCGCCACCACGTTGATCTGACGGCCGCCGGAAATCGGGTACGCGACGAGATGCGCGTTAGGTCCCATCCAGAGCTGCACGCGGGGTGAAGTGTATTCGCGCGGCAAAGCCGTTGCCGCCAGCGTGCCGCGCCAGGCGATCAAGCCGGAAAACTGCGGCTGCACTCCCGGAAACAGATGGTGGCGCACCGACGACCAGATGCCGTCGGCACCGATCAGGGCGTTGGCGACATCCTGCTGCCGGTTCAGTCCCTGGCGCTGCACGATGGTGAGCCCGCGCGCGTGCTTGGTGACGTCCTCGAACTGACAGCCGAGCCGCAGCTCGACGTCGGGTGTGACTTCGACCTGCGCCAGCAGCGCGGCCTGCAGATCGGCGCGATGCACCACCCAATAGGGTGCGCCGGCGCGAAACGTCGCTGCCTCGCCGAGCGGCAGACGGCAGATTTCGCCGCCCGCCCGTGCGCTCATGATGTTGACGGAGTCCGGCACCACCGCGCGGCCTGCAAGGCGCGGCCCTATCCCGAGTTCGACCAGGACGCGGCTTGCGTTGGGGGAGAGCTGAAGGCCGGCGCCGGTCTCCTCGAGCTTCTCGGCCTTCTCCAGCACGACGGCGCGAAAGCCCTTTTTGGCGAGCGCCAGCGAGGCGGTCAGGCCCCCGATGCCGGCACCAGCCACGAAGATGGTGCGCGACGTTGCCACGGATGGATCAGGCGACCTTGTCCTTCAGCACGCATTCCGGGGGCCGGGCTTCGCCCGCCTTCAGGTCCGCGGCAAAGCGGTACAGCGTCGAGCAATAGGGGCAGATGATCTCGTTGTCGTTGCCGAGATCGAGAAACACATGCGGATGGTCGAACGGCGGGTTGGCGCCGACGCACATGAATTCCTGCGATCCGATCTCGATCACCGGGACGCCGGCATCGTTGTGGAAGTGCGGAACGACGTGGTCGGCCATGTCTAGTTCACCCCGGGTAGCCATCGACGCGAACGCAGTCAAAGCGCGGCGCCGATCCCAATTTTGCCGCGCACCATACTGAGGGGAACCGATGATTCCTAGATGCCCCAACGGCTCATTTTGCGTGTGCAAATTCGACACAATCTTGTCGTCCCCGGAAAGCCCTTCTTTCGTCGGGGCGGTTGTGTCGCGAAAATGGCATACCATCTGATGGTCAGCAAAAGGACCGGTTTTCAGGCCATGAAACGGGCAAGGATGCGGACAGGGCTCAGTCTGGCGGTGGCATGCATGGCGCTCAGCGCGGCCATGGCGGCTGCGCTGTGGCCGCATGCAAGCGACGCCTGGGCGGTCCTTGCGGCGCGGGACGATCCGACCGAGCTTTCCAGCCTTCAGGTCAATTCTGCCCTGCGGAACAACCCCCACCTTATCCACGACAATATCGAGGCTGCGCTCGCCTCCGGCGATGCCGATCTTGCCGGCAGCTTTGCCGAACTCGCGCGCGACCACGGCGTCGCCCTGGGTGAGCCGTTGTCGAAGCGGGTGAGCGACGCGGTAGCCGAGGACAATTCCTCCGCGCAATTGGCAAAGCGCTTTGCCACCGGGCTCGTCACCGGCAATGCCGACGATGTCGCGAGCTTCTCGGGAACGGTCGCCGGCGATCTCTTCGTGTGGGGCGACATCAGGGACGTCGTGCGCGAGGGCAAGCACCTGGCGACGGGCGAGGAGACCGATCATCTCATCCTGGGTCTTGCCACGGTGGGACTTGCGGTGACCGCGGCGACCTATGTTTCGGTCGGCGGCGCGGCGCCGCTGCGCGCCGGGCTGACGCTGGTCAAGGACACCCGCAGGGTCGGCCGCCTCAGCGAGGGCCTGGTGCAGTTCGCCGGCCGCTCGGCGCGCGAAGTCGTGGATGCGCCGGTATTGCAGAAGGCGGTTGCCTCCGGCTCGGTGCTGCGCCCCGGCGAGACCATCAGCGCGATGAAGGCGGCCTTCCGCGCCGAGAAGGCGGGCGCCCTGGTGCGCCTTGCCAAGGATGTCGGCCGCATCGGCGAGAAGGCCGGCGTCAAGGCGGCGCAGGACACGCTGAAGATCGCCGAGAATCCCAAGGAAGTCGCGCGTGCCGCGCGGCTCGCCGAGAAGAAGGGCGGGCAGACCCGCGCCATCCTGAAGACGCTCGGTCGCGGCGCGCTGCTGCTCGCCACCGGCGCCTTCAATCTGACGATGTGGCTGTTCGGTCTGACGCTGATGGTGTTGGGCTTCCTGTCGTCGATCAAGGCCACCACCGAGCGGCTGACTTATGCTTGGCTGCGCCGCAAGAAGGCAAGGAAGGCCAGGCAGATCGCTGCCGCACAGCAGGCTTCGCTGGCGGCTGTTCCCGCCGCGGTCTAGGCTTTGCCGACCAGCCTCGCCTGATCTTTTCACAAGAGCGGAATTGCCGATGCCGAGTTTTCATCACGGCGATGTTGAAATTGTCTATCTCGACGAAGGCGAGGGCGAACCGATCCTGCTGGTTCACGGCTTCGCTTCGACCAAGAACGTCAACTGGATCTATCCCGGCTGGGTGTCGGAGTTGAAGCGGCTGGGCCGCCGCGTGATCGCGCTCGACAATCGCGGCCACGGCGAATCTTCCAAGCTCTACGATCCCGCGCAATACGAAATTGCCATCATGGCGAGCGATGTCCTTGCGCTGATGGATCATCTCGGCATCGAATGCGCCGACGTCATGGGTTACTCGCTGGGCGGGCGCATGACCGCGGCGCTGGCCCTCGAACGGCCAGAGCGGCTGCGCTCGATCATCCTCGGCGGCATCGGCATCGGCATGATCAACGGCGGCGGTCCCGGCGAGAACGTGGCGACGGCGCTGGAGGCGGCCTCGCTCGATGCGGTCACCGATCCCGTCGGCCGCACGTTTCGCGCCTTTGCCGATCAGACCCGCTCCGACCGCCGCGCGCTCGCGGCATGCCTGCGCGGCTCGCGGCGGCTGCTGACGCGCGCAGAGGCCGCCGCCATCGCGGTCCCGACGCTGATCGCGGTCGGCACCACGGATGAAATCGCCGGCTCCGCGCAGGCGCTCAGCGAAATCATTCCGGGCTCGCAGGTGCTGGACATCCCAAACCGCGACCACATGCGTGCGGTCGGCGACAAGGTCTACAAATCAGGCGTTGCCGAATTCCTTGCGAGCCGAGCCTGAGGGGCGGTCGTCGGCGCCGGAGAGGCTCCGCATCGCCGCGATCAGCACCACAAAGGTTGCGACCCACGCCAGCCGCGCACCGTAGCGGTCGTGCGGACCCGATATCACGGCGCAGACGACGGCGTTGCCGAGCAGGGCGAGGCTGACGGTTGCCGCCAGCAGCGTCAGATCGTCGGGGCCGCGCCGCCACCAGCGCCAGGCAAGGATTCCGATGAGCAGTAGCGACGAGGCCAGCGCGACCGGGACGTGCACGGCGTTGACAAGAGTGAAATCCAGTTTCCAGCGCTGCTGGTTTGCCGCGCGCATCGGCTTGATCTGGTCCGGAATGTAGCGCTCGATGATCCCGTAGGTGTGGCCGATCCACTCGCTGACGCCTTCGCCGGTGGCCACCATTGTCAATTGTTTGGCGACCGCCGCCAGCGCGGCTTGCGCCTGGCGAGCCGGATAGTCGGCAAGCGATCCGAGCACGATGGTCCTCATCTCGGCGTCCAGCCCGCGGAACCGGCCCAGCGTGTTGAACATGCTGTTGCCCCACAAGAACTTGTCGGCGGTGTCGGGCAACTCGTTGCGGTAGGGGCAGAGCTTGAATTTTTCACGTCCGCAGTGATCGCGCAGATATTGTGCGACGATGCCATCCTGCAGCATGCGTCCGAAGGTGACGCCATAGCCGCCCGGCGTCCAGGCGAGGTCGCCCGACAGCGCAAAATTCGCCGACAGCAGCATGCCGGCACCCGCAAGCAGTGAAAGCCACCCCTGCAGCAATCCGGCGCCGGAAATCCTTCCGCGCAGGAACGGCCAGGCGACAAGCGCAAGGCAGGCGAGCCCCAGCAGCACCGCCATCGTCCCGCTATGGCTCGAAGCGGAAAATGCGATGAACGCAAACAGCGCGACTTTCTCGATCCGGGAAGTCCTGCCGCCATGCAGGACCAGGACGTACAGCGCCAGCACGGAAAGGCCTGCGAAGATGTCGGTGAGCAGTACGCTGGCAAGCCAGGGCAGGCTCGTCGCCAGCACCAGCACGATGCCGATCGCCAGCAGCCGCAGCGGCTCGCCCATGCCGAGCACGCGCAAGGTCAGGTGCAAGATCCATAGTGTCGAGAGCGCCTGGATACCGAGATTGATCCAGAACGAGGAGCCTTCGCCGAAATGCAGGTAGAGCCCGAACACGGTCGATCGGCTCGGTACAAGATAGCCCTCATACCAGCGTGCCAGGTAGCCGCCGGTGTCGTATTGGAGCAACGGGTAGCCATTCCAGATCGCAGGTGCGAGCAGCAAAATCGGAATGGCGATGGCGGCGACCCAAACCAGCCTGGATTCGGCCATGCGGGCGCGCAGAATCTGTGTGGTAATGTGGCGTTCCCCCGGTTTCCGGCCAGCTTGCCCGGAAGGGCGCCGGTTCCGAAATCCGCCAATAGTCGGGTTTGCCCCGCTTGAATTCCTGAAATAGCCGACCACTTGGAATAAACCGCCTGTCCATCGGCCTTTTGGGGTGGGTTTACTTTATCGGGGCCGGCCCGGGACAGCGTAACGCCTGCCGTGTTATAAACGACAACCAACAAGCGAGAGCGACCATGGCCGTGCATCACGTCAACCCGCAAGGCGTCAAGCTGACCAAGCTCGATCCGATCTGGGAGCGGATTCGTGGCGAGGCCGAGGACATTGTCCGCCGCGAGCCGGAACTTGCGACCTTCATTTTCTCGACCGTGCTGCATCACGACCGGCTCGAGCATTCGGTCGTGCATCGCCTGGCCGACCGGCTCGACCACACCGCGCTGTCGGGCGACCTGATCCGCCAGACCTATGACGAGGCGCTGCGCGACGATCCCGATATCGGCAACGCTTTCCGCGCCGACCTCGTCGCCGTCTACGACCGCGACCCCGCGACCTCCCGCTTCATCGACCCCTTGCTCTACTTCAAGGGCTTTCACGCGCTGCAGACGCATCGTCTGGCGCACTGGCTCTTCAAGAAGGGCCGCAAGGATTTCGCCTTTTACCTGCAGAGCCGTTCGTCGGCGGTATTCCAGACCGACATCAACCCGGCGGCCCGCATCGGCCGCGGCATCTTTCTCGACCATGCCACCGGCTTCGTCTGCGGCGAGACGGCCGTCATCGAGGACGACGTCTCGATCCTGCACGGCGTCACGCTCGGCGGCACCGGCAAGGAGCATGAGGATCGCCATCCGAAGATCCGCCATGGCGTGCTGATCGGGGCGGGCGCCAAGATTCTCGGCAACATCGAGATCGGCCATTGCGCGCGCATCGCGGCGGGCTCGGTCGTGGTCAAACCGGTCCCGCACAACGTGACGGTGGCAGGCGTGCCGGCGAAAATCGTGGGCGAGGCGGGCTGCGCCGAACCGTCACGCACCATGGACCAGATGATCAACGCCATCGGATTGTGATCAGGCCTTGATTTTCCACACGTTTTGAACCGTCTTTTTGCCCGATTACGGCTGGCGGTTCATCCCGTGTCGTCCTAAAACCTCGCTCGGAAAACTTGATCCGATTGGAGAACCGCCGTGGACGTTCAGGAAGTCAGGAAGCTCGACGCCTATCTCAAGCGCGTGTTCGGCAATCCCAAGATCCGCGTGGTGCCGCGGCCGAAGAAGGACGATTCCGCCGAGGTCTATATCGGCGAGGAATTCATCGGCGTACTGTTCGTCGATGACGAGGACGACGACCGCTCGTTCCAGTTCCAGATGGCGATTCTGGAAGAGGATCTGGTGGAGTAGCGGTCGTCCCGGCGAAGGCCGGACCCATGCTCACCGATCAAAGTTGTCGCATCGGCCTGGAGCCACAGAGTTGTCTAACCGCTAATTGACTTGGTTATGGGCCCCGGCCTTCGCCGGGGCGACAACAACTATTTCTTCCCGTACATCTGCGCCGTCAGCCGCTCCATCGCGTTGGCGATGTCGCGCCATTGCGATAGCCAACTGCGCGGAAAGCGGAAGGTGAGGTCGGCGCCGTCGATGCGGCGCTCACTCAGGCACATGCCGGGAGTCGCGGCATCGCGCGTGCAGCGCGCGTTGAGCGCCGGATTGGCCGCCACGAACAAGTCCTCGCTCGCATAGGGCGAGCCGTCCCTGAAGGTGCGCATGGCAAGGCCGTCGTCGACCTGCGTCGAGACCTGTTCCAGATAGCGCGGATAGATCGTGCGGACGCGCATATCGGGCGCCAGCGTGTCGCGATGCGCCGAGATCGAGACGAAGATCCGGTCGATCGGCTGCGGCTGCTCCTCCACCGTGTCGGCGCTGACATGCTTTTGCGCTTCGGGCGGCTCGAGCGAGGGGTAGCTGAAGGAGAGATCGACGCGCTCCTGCGGTCCGGAATGGCGCTGGATCTTGCGCCGGATCGAAGCCGTCGGCACGTTGAACAGCGTGCCGCCGACGCTCACCGGCAGGCGTTCAGGATCGCGCGCCGGATCGGTGCCCCAGGTCGGCCAGAGCAGATAGGCAACCAGCGCAATCGCGCTCGCGGTGAGCGTGGCTGCTATCGCGAGCGGGACCAGATGTGCGCGCGGATCGCTCCGCGAGGAGCGGGCAAACTGCTGGGCCGTCGAAAGCAATGTCATGCGTGGGTCGTCGCTGCAATGGTTCGAATCACCCCGTGAATATGGCACGCGTTGCCGCGATTCCGCATGATTTCGCAAGGGCGTGCGCAGGGCTGGCGGCGCGTGCCAATTCGTGCTGTTAACCCTTAATTAAGGATAGTATGGCGTGGGGCGGCCGGATTTGCGACACAGGCCGCGCGTTTCCTCGTGGGGTGTGAGTTGCGTCGATGTCGCCTGAAGCGTTGAACTCCTTTTTCTCGCTTGCCATCGGTTTTGCTTTTGCCGGCGCGCTCGCCAGCGGTTACCAGACGCTTGCGCAGCGGCCTGCGGGCTTCGGCCTGCTCAACGAGGGCGTGGCACCCAAGGCTTTTGCGGCCGTGCCCTTCCTGGTGTTCGCTGCGCCCTTCATCATCATGCGCAACACGCTGATCGGCGCGCGCGTCGAGCGCCGCCGCTTCGAATTCGTGATGATGGCGACCATCATCGCGGGTTTCTGGAGCCTGATGTCCGGCACCTTCTTCTTGATGGCCCTGCGCGCCACCGGCCTGCTCGCCTGACTATTGTTTGGCGCGTCCTCCGCGCGCCAGCTGGTATCCGCGTCGCTTGAAAACGCTCCGGCCGGCATGCTTATGTCTGCCGCCAACAGGAGACTTTCATGGCGATCTACGAACTTGACGGGCAGGGGCCCGACCTTCCCCAGGACGGCAGCTACTACATTGCCGACACCGCGGTCGTGATCGGCAAGGTGCGTCTGCTGAAATCCGCCTCAGTCTGGTTCGGCGCCGTATTGCGCGGCGACAACGAATGGATCGAGGTCGGCGAAGGCGCCAACGTCCAGGACAATTCGACCTGCCACACCGATCCGGGCTTTCCGCTGACCATCGGCAAGAACGTCACCGTGGGTCACAACGTCATCCTGCATGGCTGCACGCTGGAGGACGACAGCCTCGTGGGCATGGGCGCGATCGTGATGAACGGCGCGCGGATCGGCCGCGGGTCGGTCGTCGGCGCCGGCTCGGTCATCACCGAAGGCAAGGTGTTTCCCGAATACTCCCTCATCATCGGCTCGCCGGCGCGCGTCATCCGCACGTTGACGCCGGAACAGGCCGCCGGGATGGGTCGCGCCGCGAAGTTCTATCAGATCAGGGGCCCGCAATTCAAAAAGGGGCTGAAGAAGATCGGCTAAGCGATAGCTGCTGTTTCTTTTTCTGCCAGCCTGATACGGTCCTGACGACGCCTTTGCGAGCTCGAACTCGACAGGTTTGCGCACCGGCGATTCCTAACCTCTGATCTGCAATGCAAATTCGCTGCGGCGATCGCACCCGGCGACGGCGGCTGATCTGCAGCAAGGCTGCCACGTCGGACATTGAGGGGAGGGAATTGACGAGCCGGTCCCGGTGTTGTCGCATCGGGGCCATCTGCTTTTGCAGCCGCAATGGTATGCTGCTTGCATTTTTCGAGGCCATGTTGAGCACGCTCACCACACCGGCACTCACCCTGGTTTTGCTCGGCGTCATCGTCAGCCTGGGCACCGCCCTCGTATGGGCATTTTGGGAGATGGAACAGGCTTCCAAGTCGCAGCGGCAGGGCGATCAATTGCGCTGACTGCGACGGCGTTGCGCCGTCGCAGTCCTGGCGGGCAGGGCGGCTGTCAGGCGAGCACGCCATTCTTCCTGAACCAGCTCTGCATCTGGTTCCAGGCGTCTTCCGCCGCGTCCTTGCGGTAGCTTGCGCGATAGTCGGCATGAAACCCATGCGGCGCGTCGGGGTAGATCTTGAACTCCGCCACCTTCTTGTCGGCCGCGAGCGCCGTCTTCATCGCTTCGACTTGCGCGACGGGAATGCCGGTATCGGCGCCGCCATAAAGGCCCAGAACGGGCGCCTTCATCTCGGGAGCGAGCTGCGTCGGGCTTTTCGGCCACACCGGATTCTGCGGATCGACCAGGGGGCCATAGAAGGCCACGCCCGCCTTCAATGTGCTGCTGTGCGCGGCATATTCCCAGACCGTGCGTCCGCCGCGGCAGAAGCCGATGATGCCGAGTTTCGCAGTGTTGCCGCCTTGCGATTTCGCCCAGGCAACCGTCGCATCGAGATCGCCGAGCAACTCGGCGTCCGGCTTGGCATTGACGATCGGCAGCAACTCCTTGATGTCCGCGATCTTGGTCAGGTCCGCGCCTTTGCGGAAATAATAGTCCGGCGCCACCGCCAGCGCGCCGAGCTTGGCGAGCCGCCGCGTCACATCCTTGATGTATTCGTGCAGGCCGAAAATCTCCATGGCCACCAGCACGACCGGGGGATTGGTTGCGCCCGCCGGACGCGCGAAATAGGCGGGCATCTCGCCGTCGGCGACCTTGATCTTGGCATCGCCCGTCGTGAGCCCGTCCGTCGGCGTCGTGATGACTTCGGCGCGGACCGGTCCCGCCGCGAGCGTATAACCCGCGGTCACGGCGGCGGACGCCGTCATGAAGCTGCGGCGGGAGAGCGGGGCGACCTTGGTGAGTCCGATCTCGTCGGACGTGGTTTGAAGCTGGGCCATGAATTCCTCCTTGCAAGGGGGCGCATTCAGCAAGCATCCCCTTGCAAAGGCAAATCACCTGCCTGCGAGCAGAGCGATCAGGAGCCGGGCTTGAAGTAGAAATCCCCCGTCAGCGAGGAATGGTCCCACGGCACCTGCTGCTCGTTGGTCGCCCGGATCACGTCGGCTCGCACCCGCGTCAGCATCGAGCGGATTTCCAGCCCCGGCGTGCGGATATATTTCAGCATCGCCTGGGTGAACGGGCTGTTCCGTCCCGAACCGTCGAGCGCGATGGTGTCGGGGCTGGTGGCAAAGGTGATCAGCGTGCCGATGCCGGCATTGACCTGCGCCAGCCCTTGGCCGACGGCGGTGGAGCGGGAGCCGGCGCCCATGGAGCGGGCGAGGTTGCGCGACAGCGGGTTGTCGCGGCAGGCATCCAGGAAGACGAGGTTGATGCGCTTCTCGGCCTCCATGTCCGCTATCACGGCGTTGACCTCGATCGCCTCGGTGCCGAGCGCGGAGGGGCGCTCGACCTTCGCGTCGACGGGCACGAGGTAGTTTTTGCCCGACACCTGCATGCCGTGGCCGGCATAGTAGAACAGCGAGACGCCGGCGCCCGGCAGGGCCGCGCCGAACTCGGCGATCTTGCTGCGCATGGTCGAGCTGTCGAGATCGTAGCCTTCGATCACCTTGAAGCCGAGTTCGCGCAACGCGCTCGACATCTCCCGCGCGTCACTGACGGGGTTTGCAAGCGAGGGGACGCTCGAGTAGGCGGCGTTCCCAATCACAAGCGCCACGCGCGGTCCGCGCTCGGAGCCTTCGCCGGTCCGCGCGGGCAGGCCACCGCGCGGCTCGTTGCGCGGTACCGGCGAAATCGCCGGCAGCGGCCCACCGCCGGTTGCACCGGTGACGCTTTCCAGCGCCGCGAGCCGCTCGTGCGCCTTCGCCACGGCCTCCTTCGCGGCCGGGAAATTGCCGGGCGCTCGGGTCAGCGCGGTGGAGAAATCGAATTTCGCCTGCTCGATGTCGCCCTTGGCCTCGAAGGCGAGGCCGCGGCTGACGTAGGCAGGCATGATTGCGGGATCGAGGCGAATGGCCTCGGACAGGTCGGCAATGGCCCGCTCGATGTCGCCGCGCTGCCGCCAGGCGTCGCCCCGATTGGCAAAGGCGGTCGCGAACTTCGGTTTCAGCCCGATCGCTTCGTCGAAGTCGCGGATGGCGCGATCGTACTCGCCCCGCTGCTTCAGAAGGAAGCCGCGGGAATTGTAGTAATCGGCGTTACTGGCTCCGAGCCGGATCGCTTCGTCGAGATCGGCCAGGGCGCGGCCGGCATCGCCCTTGTCGGCATGGACCTGGCTGCGGCCATAGATCAGACCCGGCTCGCGCGGATTGAGCCGGATCGCCTCGTCCAAGTCCCTGATCGCGCGGTCATAGTCGCCTTTCAGGCGATAGGTATTGCCGCGGTTGGCGTAGACGACGGGGTCACGTGGCTGCAGGCGGATGGCTTCGTCATAGCCCGATATTGCCTTGTCGTACTCCTTCAGGCGGAAGTAGACGTTGGCGCGGTCATTAAACGCCATGGCGTATCGGGGATGGATGCTGATCGCCTCGTCGTAGGAGCGAATTGCCGCTTCGTTGTCGCCCTTGTTGTAAAGCGCCATGCCACGGTTGTGGTAGAGCACGGGGTTGTTGGGCTTTGCCGCGATTGCCTCGTCGAAATCCCTGATCGCCCGGTCGAACTCGCCCTTGCTGAAATAGGCGATGCCGCGGTTGTTGAAGGCCGAGGCGCGCATCTGGGAATTTTGCCGGCTGCCGGTCTGGTCGATGATGCGGCTGCATCCCGTGATCCGCGCATCGACATCGCGGCCGTTGCAGTCGCGCCAGTCCGAGCCGCCGCGGGCCAGCGCAGGGCCCGGAACGGCGAGCAGCGCCAGAGCGATCACGGAGGGAAAGAAACGCGAGGTCAATTTGCACATCGTAGCCGCCCCAGCTGGATGCAAAATGCAGCTTCGAAGCTAACCTGCCAAGGCAGGCACCCGGGCCTTGCTGGGGATATCGGGTGTTGCATCGTGGATACAGTACAATCCCAGTAGTCCATGGAACATTGTCAGCTAGGCTGCAGTGATTCGAATCACGATTCGGGGGACATGGGGCATGCATTCTCTTGCGAGGCGAATTCCGCTCATAATCGCTTTGGTCGCGACAAGTCCGGCCATCGCGGCTGATATGGCGGCCAGACCCTATACCAAGGCGCCCCCGAAGCCTGTTTATGACTGGAGCGGATTCTATCTCGGCGTCAACGGCGGATGGGGTTCGGCGCAGTCCTGCTGGGACCTCGTCGGGACGCTGGTTCTGCAAATTCCCCCTGTTTCGGAGGGATGCCATAGCGGGAGCGGTGGAGTCGTCGGCGGGCAGATCGGCTACAATTTCCAGATGGGGAGTTTCGTTTTCGGTCTCGACGCTCAATGGGATTGGGCGCGGCTGACCGGCTCCAACATTCCTGCGCCCTTTCCTCTGACCTTCAATCGCACGACGGTCAATTCGGTCGGCCTCATCGATCTGAGGGCGGGCTATGCTTGGAACAACGTGCTGGCCTATATCAAGGGCGGCGCGGCTGCGGCACAGAACCATTTCGATTTCGGACTTAATGTCGATGGCGTGCCGCTTGCGGCAACCAGCAGCACGCGCTGGGGCGGCAACATCGGTGCGGGGCTTGAATATGGCTTCGCACCGCAATGGTCGGTGGCAGTCGAGTACAATCACCTGTTCCTGGGTCGTCGAAACGAATCCTTCGGCCCCAACCTCCTGTCCAATACCGGGGTGGTGGAAAGCATCAGGCAGGACGCGGACATGGTCACAGCCCGCCTCAACTACCGGTTCGGAGGATCGAGGTACTGAACGCTCGAAGCCTGGCAATGGACAGCGCGGTGTTCTGTTGAAGTTCCGGCGTCAGGCGACCCTGCGGCGAATGTGGCTCTCCGCTCCCAGCATGGGCAGAATGTCTTTCGCCAGTACGGGGCGACTGATGTGATAGCCCTGCACCTCGGTGCAGCCTTCGCTTTCAAGCCATGCGAGCTGCTCTGCGGTTTCAGTACCTTCCGCGGTGGTGATCATGCCGATGCTTCCGGCCAGGCCGATCACCGCGCGAATGATGGCCATGCTCCCGACATCGTTGGGAACGCCGCTGACGAAGGTCTGATCGATCTTGATCTTGTCGAACGGAAACTGACGAAGGTAGCTCAGGCTCGAATAGCCGGTTCCAAAATCGTCCATGGAGATCCGGATCCCCATGTCGCGCAACCGGTGCAGCGCTTCGATCGTCTTGCGATCGTTGTCGAGCAGAACACTCTCGGTGATCTCGAGCTCAAGCCGGGTTGGATCGAGATCCGACGAATTCAGCGCCTCGACCACGTCGTCCAGGGCTTTTTCGGCGCGGAACTGGATCGGCGAAAGGTTGACGGCCAGTTTGATCTTCTTCGGCCACTTTTTCGCCTCCTGGCAGGCCTCGCGCAAAATCCACTTGCTCAGGGGGATGATGAGGCCGGTCTCCTCGGCAACCGTTATGAACTCGCGGGGCGAGATCAATCCGCGCGTCGGGTGACGCCAGCGGACGAGCGCCTCGAAGCCGGTGACGGCACTCTCTTTGAGGCCGAACAATGGCTGGTAGTGCAGTTCGAACTGCCCGGTGTCGAATGCCTCTTGCATGTCACATTCGAGCTGCCGCCGGGCCTGGGCGCGTTCGTTCATTTCCGTCTTGAAGAAACGAAAACTGCCGCGCGCCTCCGCCTTTGCGCGATAGAGCGCCAAATCCGCGTGGGCGAGGAGGGTATCGGCATCGTTGCCGTCGGTCATGGCCCAGGCGATCCCGATGGTGCAGCCGATATGAAGAAGATGCCCGTCAATCGCGAAGGGATATTTGAGGGCGCCGATCAGGCGGTTGCACAATGCCTCTACCTCGCCGGCGCCTTCTGTCACCCTCTGAATGACGGCGAATTCGTCGCCGCCGAGACGGGCTACCGTATCGCATTCTCTCGTCGACTGTCGCAAACGCTCGCCGACGATCACCAGCAGCCGGTCGCCTATGCAGTGCCCCAAGGTATCATTGATCAGTTTGAATTCATCGAGATCGATGAACAGCAGCGCATGCTTCTCGCTTGACGAATTTTCCTGCGCGAGGACGGCGACGATTTCCTCGCGAAATCGCGCTCGATTGGCGAGGCCGGTAAGCGAATCGTGCTGGGCCATGTGCCGGACCAGTGCCTCCGACCGCTCGCGTTCAGTGATCTCGTTCGTGAGCTTCCGATTGACGGACTCGAGCTCTTCGACATGCTTGACCAGTTTGCGCTCAACCTTGAGACGATCGAGTTGACTTTGAAGGCGCGCAACACAAATCCGGACGTCTATCGGTTTGGTGATGTAGTCGTTTGCTCCCAGCTGGAGAGCTTGCACCACATCGTCTCCTTCGGCCCTCGCGGTCACCATGATGACCGGAAGAGCGGCGGCGGATTGTCGTTCGCGAATCCGCTTGAGCACCTCGAACCCGTTCATGCCAGGCATTGCGATGTCGAGAAGGACGGCATCGAACGTTTCCTGGCCAATCGCATCGAGGGCGGATTGTCCATCGCTCGCTTCAACTATTTCGAATCCGCGCATGCCCAGCAGCCGCTTCAGAATGGCGCGGTTCTCGACGATGTCGTCGACGACGAGCAGTCGGCCGGAAGAAGAATGTTCTTTGTCGTTCATTGATCAGCCGCAAGAGCCAGCATTGCGTTGAACGAGTTCTAGTCCTCCAAGGCTTAACGAACGATATCGGTCTCGATCGGCGTCGCCGGCAGATGAAACTTGGTTACCGGATGTTCTTCCAGCTCGTGATAATCTGAGACCGCGCGAAGATAACCTCTTCTTGTTTCGCTCTTCGGCCCTGGCGATTTGTCGGCGCGCGCACCGAATGTCGCGCGCTGGTTGCAGAGTGTCAGTTTGCACTAGGCCGTCTGCGCGGAACGCGGCGAGTTCTTCGCTGCAGCGGCAAGCTTGTCTTGACGATAAAAATTAGCTCGCCATTAGCGTGCATTTCGTAAGTAGCTCGGACACTTCCGTTGCTGCTCGAAGGCCTGTGATGGCTGACTCCCCGGAAACTCCATGCTCTCCAGCTTGCATCCTTCTGGTCGAAGATAATATCGAAAACCAGAAGATGCTCAGGCGACGCCTTGAGTCGCGCGGCTTCCGTGTGAAGTGCGCCGCCGACGGCCCGAGCGGCGTTGCCATGTCCGTTGCCGAAACTCCGGACATCATTCTCATGGACATCGCCCTGGGACAGATGGATGGCTGGACCGCCACGCAGCTCATCAAGTCCAATCCTGAAACGCGCGGGATTCCGATCATTGCCCTGACCGCCCACGCCCTGGCGTCAGATCGCGCCAGGAGCCTGGATGTCGGATGCTCCGACTTCGATACGAAGCCGGTGGACCTTCCGCGATTGCTCGGAAAGATCCAGTCGTGCCTGTCGCGCAGTCGCGATGTCCAAGAGCTGCGATCGGCGGTCCCTTGACCGAGTTGCGAATTGGAATGGATCGGAAGAATACAACCGAAAAGCCAGAACCTTCATCAAGTCAAACAGGGACGACATGTCAGAGCCGATGAATGCGAATATCGAACAAGGTGCGTTGACCGGAAGCATGCGCGACTTCCGCGAGTTGCATGGCAAGGATCTTCTCGGACGCGTCCGCGGCTTCTACGAATGGCAGAGCAAGCGACGCGAGAATGGCGTCTGGCCGTACTCCAGGACCACCGAATGCGCGCCTCTGGCGGTCTGCAGCGCGCACGACGATGCCGGTTCTCCCATCGCCGGACTGAATTTCGGCACCCAGGATTATCTCGGACTTTCGTCCGATTCGGAGATCAAGGAAGTCGCCAAGAGCGTGATCGATGAATATGGAGTCCATAGCGCAGGGTCATCCGCCCTGGCGGGGAACACGAAATACTCCCAGCGTCTCGAACAGACGATCTCGGAGTTCCTGCAGCTCGAACACACCGTACTCTATCCCACGGGCTGGGCGGCCGGATACGGCTCCATCAAGGCACTGGTGCAGCCGCACGATCACATCGTGATGGATGGCCTGGCTCACGCATGCCTTCAGGAAGGAGCTTATTCGGCGACATCCAATGTCCATCTGCACGGGCATCTCAATCTCACGTCGGCGCAGAAGCTGCTCAAGAGGATTCGTTCCCGGGATACCGAGAACGGAATCCTCGTGGTCACGGAGAGCCTGTTCTCGATGGACTCGGACACGCCGGACCTGAAGACCCTCCAGGAGCTGTGCCACGAATACGGGGCCACGTTGTTCGTTGACGTCGCGCACGATCTAGGATGCCTCGGCGATGGCGGTCGCGGTCTGATTGCCCAGCAAGGCATGGCCGGCAAGATCGATATCGTCATGGGAAGCTTCTCGAAGACCTTCGCATCCAACGGGGGCTTCGTTTCGTGCAACTCTCCGGCCGTGAGACAATACCTCAAGTTCTATGGATGCTCGGCCACGTTCTCGAACGCTCTGTCGCCGGTTCAAGCGGCCATTGTCACCAAGGCGTTCGACATCATCAAGTCCGAACGAGGACAGGCGCTTCGCCGCCTGCTTCTCACCCGGATAGGCCAAATGCGGAATGAGCTTGCCAGCCTCGACTTCGAGGTGATGGGCAATCCCTCGGCGATCGTGCCCGTTCTCGTGGGCGACGAAGCGCTGGCGCGGCTTGCCAGCCGCCGGCTGCCGGAGCTCAACGTGATCGCCAACCTGGTCGAATACCCCGCGGTCGCCAAGGGTTCCGCACGTTTCCGCCTGCAGATGATGCCGCTTCACAGCGCCGACGACGTCAAGGAGCTTGCCCGAAGACTGCGCCAGGCGGTGGACATGTGCGAACCCGAATATCAGCAGTATCGCCGGCAGGCGGGCCTCGACGGCCGCCCCGCCGCGGTCGCCTAACAGCGGAACCTGCCAATATGTCGATCTCCAGCTTTGGTCTGACCGAGCGCCTGATCGTCCTGACCGACTGGTTCATTCCAGCCGAGTTGCGGACGAGTACCGCAAATCTCTGGCGTGCCAGACTGTTCGTGATCACCCACTTTCTCGGGCCGTTCAGCGCTGTCGCCATTTTTGGCTACCTCTACGGTGTTGTCGAGGCGCACGACGCCATCTTCTGGCTGCTGTGCGCGCTTTGCGCTGCATTCTGGCTGATGCCGATCGGACTCAGGCTGACGGGAAATCTGTTCTGCCTCGCGGTGATTTCGTTCTGCGACCTCACCTTCGTCTCCACCGTCGGGGCATTCTTCTATGGAGGCGTGAGTTCGCCGTTCCTGCCCTGGCTCCTCTGCGCCCTGCTGATCGGCTTCTTCTATCTCAGCAGCAGCCCGGCTCTGGTGCTTGTGATCTTCACTTCCCATCTCGCCGCGTTCAGCGTGTCATACCTCTTCTATGGAGGGTTCCCGTCGCGTGTCCCGGTCGACGGACTAGCCACCGTCGGAATGATATCCGTTCTTTGCGCGACGCTCTACAGCTCCATGATGGCGATCTACTACACCTTCATCATGACGGAGCAGTCGGCCTTGCGACAGGAGATCGTCTCCCATCTGGAGACCGCGAAGAAGCTTCGACGGGCCAAGCGTGCCGCCGAGGCCGCCGACAATGCGCGGGCGATATTCCTTGCAAAGATGAACCACCAGCTTCGTACGCCGCTCAATGCCATCATCGGCTACAGCGAGATATTGCTGGAGGAAATGCAGCCCAACGACAACCCGGAAGACGAGGCCGACCTCAAGATCATCAATGACGCGGGCCGCCATTTGCTGTCGCTTGTCTCCGATGTTCTGTATCTGCCGACGGCCGACCTGGACGTGCAGACGGAAATTGCCGTCCGTGACGTCGACCTTGATCGTACCGTCGACCTCGTGGTTGCGACCTGCATCAACCTCGCATCGAAGAACGGAAATACGCTGGTCGTCGACAAGCCGGAATCGCTTGGTTTCATCGAGACCGACGAAACCAGGCTGCGGCAGATATTGATCAACCTCCTCAGCAACGCGGGCAAGTTTACCAAGGACGGCGCCGTCACGTTGCGGGCGGCCCGACTCCGCCGGGAAGAAGGCGATCAGATCGTCTTTGCGGTTCAGGATACCGGCATCGGCATCCCCGAGGAGATGATTCAGACCCTGTTCACGAAATTCAATCGCGCCAGCGCCGTGACCGCGCCATCGCACGGAGGCACCGGCCTCGGTCTGGCCGTGAGCTCGGAATTGGCCCAGCTTCTGAGTGGCGAATTGTCCGTCGAAAGCAGGGTCGGCGAGGGCTCGACCTTCACGCTGAAGATTCCGGCGGTGCCGGCGACGTTCGCGGTTGCCGCGTAGAGAACGAGGAAGCCCATGAAGAGCTACCGCAAAAGCGTCAGCGAACGACTGACCGGCATCGTGGACTGGTTCATTCCCGCCGATCTCAAGCGTTCGCACGACGTCGTTCAGAGCATCAGGCTTTTTCTGTTCAGTCACCTCTTCGGCCCGTTTCTCGGCAACACGATTTCCTTCGCCATGCTCTATCTGCAAGGGAAGGCAGACGCGTCCTGGTGGATCTTCTTCATCGCCGTAACGGCCTTCTGGCTGTTCCCTCCGGCGCTGCGCCTGACCGGCCGATACGTTCCGCTCGCCCTGCTGTCCATTCAAAACCTGATGTTTTGCGTGCTGTGGGGTTGCTACCAATATGGCGGAATGAATTCTCCGATCATACCCTGGCTTGTCACCGTTCCGCTGCTGGCCTTCTTCTATCTGCCGCAGCACAAGACGCGGATAGTCATCATCGTCCAGATCGTCCTGAATCTGGTGGCATTCTTCGGCGTGTACGCCGCATTTGGCTTCCCGAGCAAGGTGCCGCTGGAAAACCTCGCCATCCTCGGCATTGTGTCCACCTTCTGCGCGAGCATCTATGTTTCGATGATGGCGCTTTATTATGCGAACATTGCCTCGTCGCAAACGGAGCTCGAGCAGGAAATAGAACGTCACCGGGTTACGGAAACCCGGCTGAGAGACGCGACCTTTCACATCGAGCAGGTCATGGCGGCGAAATCCGAGTTTCTCGCAAAGATGAGTCACGAATTGCGGAATCCGCTGAACTCCATCATCGGCTATGCCGAGATCATGCTCGAGTCGGCCAGAGATCCAAACAACCAGAAGACCAAGGATCTCAAGTCGATCAGATCGGCTGGAAAGAAGCTTCTGGAATTGATCAACGATCTGCTCGACCTCGCCAAACTGGAAGCGGGGAAGATGTATCTGCATGTCGACCAGATAGACGTCCGCGCTTTCTTCAATGAATTGGTCGCCGACTGGTCCCAGGCGTTCAAGGAAAAGGGCGTCGAGTTTTCTACCGAGCCGCCAGTCTCGACCCAGATCCGCTGCGATGCTGCAAAGATCAGGAGGATCGTGGCCAATCTCCTCAGCAACGCCGCCAAGTTTACCAGGCAAGGGCGCGTGACGTTTTCGGCCGCCGTCCGCGGAAACAGCATCGTATTTTCCGTCGAGGATACCGGCATCGGCATCTCCGCGGACGACCTTCATGGGTTGTTCGATACGTTCAGCAATACCTCCGACGAGACTGCGAGCAACTATGGCAACGACGTAAGGCTGGGTCTTCCCTTGGCTTACCGGTATTCTCAGCTGCTTGGCGGCGAGTTGTCCGTGCTCAGCGAGCTCGGCGTCGGCTCCCGGTTTCGCCTGCAGCTGCCCGTCGAAATTGTCGACGGGCAGGGCGGCGAGCGAGAGAGTGAGATCGCGCGTGGACACTCTCCGCTACAGGGTGTTGCGGCGTGAGCCGTCGTACGATCGACCTGCAACCAGCCAGGGCTTGATCCGCAGCAGGGTATTTGGTGCCCTTCTGTGCGGAAAGGTCACATTGGGGCGGTCGGGGCCCCGATAAGGCAAAAAACAAGGTCGTCGACGCAGTATGACGTCAACGACCTTGCCAGCCCCGGATATTGAAATCGGCTAGAGCCACCAACTGGCGTGCGCCATCCGGTGAACTGCAGCTTGCCCCGGTTTTTTACGCGGTTATGTGAAGCAGTTCACAAAGGCCGGGGATTCTTTGCCGGAGGCAAAAAAGCCGTCAGGAGCCGGTTTTTCGACGAGGGAAGGACGAAAATCGCCCGTCAGCCGCGCGAAACGCGCTTGCGCTGGGCGCTGCGATAGACCTTCTTGCGGCTGGATTTGCGGACCGCAGGTGCGGGTTCGTCGGCCCGGGCGCTGGCAAAGGACTGGCGCAGGCCGTCGATCGATTCGGTCAGGGTTGCGACCTGCTCCGAGAGCCTCTTGGTATCGGCCTGCTGGGAAGCGAGCAGGCGGCGCACCGTCTGCAGCTGGTCCTGCACCACTTGCAGCTGGTCGATCGATTCCTGCTGAGTGGCTTCGAGCCCCTTGGTCTTTTCCACCAGTTGCTCGGAGGCCTGGGTGGCGCGGGCCTGCAGCTGGCGCGTGACGACGACGCGGTCGAGCTCCGGCGCGCTGCCGGTATAGGCGCGCCAACCTGCGATCGCTCCAATGCCGATCACGATCGCCAGGAGCGCCGCGGCACCGATGATGAAGGGCTGACCGCCGAAGCGGGAGGTGGGGGTAACTGGACTGCCGCTGGGATAATACCGGGGGGCGAGTTCTCGCATGGGACTCCGGGGCCGGACCTGATTTGCAGAAGTTCCGCTTGCTTAACACAGGCTTAATTGCGCTCAAACCCCGTCATTTGCTGGAAATGGGTGAAAATCGGGCAAAAGCGCCTACGAATCAGGGTTTTGGAACGAGAAGCTGACGCTGAGGCCGAGCCGGCCGGCGCGTCGCCGAATTCCCCATGGCGACGATTGCCGTTCTGACCGCCCCCAAACGGCAAATTGACGATCATCCCTGCGATGGTCAGTCAGAGCCGTGTAGCCACCACGATCTGATACATCCCACAAAATCGCGTGCGCTTGCGCCAACGGAAGTTGCTGCCATCCGATCCGCCAAAATCGCGGATCTCGCGCGACCACATGCTTGACGCAAAGGGCTCAAGCCAGTCGAAAATCTTCCGCATCAACGGCTTCAGAGGATGGAAGCGATGGGGCCGATGATAGTCGACGAACACGGCCTTGCCGCCGGGCGCCACCAGCTGCAACATCGCACGGGTGACCTGCAGCTTCACCTCGTCCGGCACTTCGTGCAGGAGAAAGAAGCAGGCGACGACATCGGCACGTTGCTCGTCCGGATTCGGATCGGCAGCGTCGCCGCAGGACACCAGCGCCTGCGGCCAATCGGCCAACTTGCGGCGGGTCAAATCGACCTGCAACGGCGCGATATCGCGCACGTCGAGTCTTCCCTTGGGCCCAATTCTGTCCGCGACCCGGCGCGAGAAGTCACCATAGACGGCCGCCGGCTGGAACACGCGGTCGCCGGGCTCTATTTCAGCAAGAACGTCATCGATCAGGTGCCGCGCGTTGCCCCACAGAATGGCCTGCACCACGATCTGACGGTCGAGAAAGCTGGCGAGCCATGGAGTCAGATAGGCCCACCAATAAACATCTCTGAGATAGTCCGGGAGCAGGTCCATCGTTGTGTCGCCGGAATTCACATCAAGCACGTTGCGTCACCTGGATGAAGGAATGGGGAGGGCATCAGAAGCCTATCATCAGAAGCACGGCGGCAACGAGCACGGTCAACAGCGCAGCCGGCCCATAGGTGACCAGGCGCAACAATTGAATCGGACCTGCGCGCATGTCATGGAGCGTCAGGAACAGACGCTCGGCCGCGTGCCAGAAGAACAGCGCGATGACCGCCAGCAGTATCAGCTTGCCGAACGGATTGCGCGCGAAGGCGAGCGCATGGGCATAGCTGCCGAGACGTTCCGGTACGCCCCAGCCGTTTGGAATCATGATGCCGGTCAGCAGAATCAGCGCTGGCCCAAATAGCGCAGCCAGCATCCCGCCCGCACCGAACAGGAGCCAGAACACCGGTGCAATCGTGCGCTTCGGAAGCGCGGAGTTGCCGGTCGTGCTCATATCCATGCCCCCACGATAGCGGCAGACGCCAGCAACATCACCGAGCAGACAACCGCCAGCAGAATCGCGACCTTCGTCATCGTGGTCTGCCGGACCGGCATTCCCTGCCATATCAGCTTGGGCATCGTCTTTGGCAGGATCTGGAACCAGGTCCAGACGTGCCAAAGCGCGGCCGCCAGCAGGACAAGGTGGATCAACAGGGACCACGGGCTCGCCAAGGACCGCCGATAGGTCTCGTACGCCTCAGGGCCGCTCGCCAGGCAGATCAGCCCGATCAGCAAGATCGCGGCGTAAGCTGCAAGAACGACGCCGCACAATTCCCGGAGCGTGTAAGCTCGATAAGGCGGCTTTACCCACCAGTATCGTGATTGAGCCCGCAGATAGGGGCGCCGTTCGCTCATGTCACGCCTCCCTGCGCAGGCGGCTCAGAAAGAAATCGAGCGCACTCTTGCTCTTGTTCTGATTCACTGCATTGGCTGGATCGACCATCTTCGGACAGACCTCGGAGCAGACGCCGACGGCGGTGCACGACCACACACCGTCTTCGCCGCGAATACGATCGAGACGCGCCTCATAACCGCCGTCGCGTGAATCGCTGTTGTACCGCTGCAGCAGCGCCATGGCGCCGGGACCGATGAAGTCGGGATTGGCGCCAAATTGCGGACAGGCCGCGTAACACAGCATGCAGTTGATGCAGTCGGCAAACGACGCATATTCCATCATCTGTGCCGGCGTCTGCAGATAGGTACCATCCTCGACACTCTTCGGCGTCTTCGGGATGATGTAGGGGTAGATGCTCTCGATCTTCCTGACGAAATCGCCAACGGTAACCACCAGGTCGCGCTCGATAGGGAAATTCTGCAGCGGCTCGATTGTCACCGGGCCGGGCGCCAGGTCGCGCAGGAAGGTATTGCAGGCGAGCCTTGGCTCGCCATCGATCATCATCCCGCAGCTCCCGCAGACCGCCATGCGGCAGGACCAGCGAAAAGCCAGGCTGGCGTCCAGGGTCGCCTTGATCTCTTGCAGTGCCTGCAGCACCGACATGTCATCGGTGTATGGAACTTGAAAGAGTCCGAAGGCTGGCTCGCTGTCCCTGGAAGGGCAGTAGCGCAGCACCCGCAAGTCGATCGTCTTCTGATGGACTGTCATGTCAGGCATGAGCGCCATCTTTGCGTGCCGCTTCGAGTTGTTCTCCCAGCGCCCCATATGCGCGTTGTCCGGGTGGTGAGCGCGTGATGGTGACGGGCATGGTCGTGATCTGCGGCGCCGCGCCCTCCCTGTAATTCGCCAGGCTGTGACAGAGGAAATTGACGTCGTCGCGCTTGTCGAACCCATCGAGCCGCTGATGCGCGCCGCGCGATTCGGTGCGGGCCAGCGCCGAATGCGCCATGGCCTCGGCAACATCGAGCTGAAAGCCAAGCTCGATCGCGGTGACCCAATCCGTGTTCCAGACCCGCGAGCGATCCTCGAGCGAGAGCGCCTGGTGACGCTGTTTCAGCTCGGCCAGTGTGTCACAAGTCTGCTGCATCTCGGGGCCAAGCCGGTAGATACCACATCCTTTTTCCATGCTGGCACACATCTCGCTTCGGAGCAAAGCGTGGCGCTCACCCCCGCCATTCTGCTGCAGCATGGTGAGCGCTCTGGCCTCGATTGCCTTGGCCTGATCGCTCTTCTTCGAAGCGGAGACCTGGCGCGCAAATGCGGTTGCCTGTTCGCCGGCGACCCTGCCAAACACCGACAACTCCGCCAATGAATTGGATCCGAGCCGGTTGGCGCCGTGAATACCGACGCTCGAACACTCACCGGCTGCAAACAAACCAGGCAACGGTGACGCAGTGTTGATATTCACCAGAATGCCGCCCATCGTGTAGTGGACCGCCGGGCGCACCGGGATGGGCTTTTCGGCGGGGTCGATCCCGGCAAATTGCTTGGCGAGCTCGCAGATCAGCGGCAGCCGCTCGTCCAACTTTGCGCGACCGAGATGGCGGAGATCGAGAAGCACCGCGTCGCCTTGCGGCGTGGCGACGGTGCGCCCCTTGCGCTCCTCGTGCCAGAACGCCTGGCTCAAGCGGTCACGCGGGCCGAGCTCCATGAACTTGTTGCGCGGCTCGGGCGTCACGGGGCCGAGCCCGTAATCCTGCAGGTAGCGGTAATTGTCCTTGTTGACGAGCAGGGCGCCTTCGCCGCGACAGCCCTCGGTGATCAGAATCCCGCTGCCTGGGAGACAGGTCGGATGGTACTGCACGAACTCCATGTCGCGCAGCGGCACGCCATGGCGATAGGCTAGCGCCATGCCGTCGCCGGTAACGATGCCGCCGTTGGTGTTCTGGCGAAATACCCGTCCTGCTCCGCCCGTGGCAATCACCACAGCCCGTGCATGGATCGTCGTAAACTCGCCGGTCGACATTGAGAGAACCACCGCGCCGTGCACGCGGCCATCTTCAACCAGCAGATCGACGCAGAAAAACTCATCGAAGCGTTTGATCTGCGGAAACTTGGTGGAGGTCTGGAACAGGGTGTGCAGGATATGGAAACCGCTGCGATCGGCCGCAAACCAGGTGCGTTCGACTTTCATTCCGCCGAATTTTCGGACGTTGACGTGGCCGTCCGGTTGCCGGCTCCACGGGCAGCCCCAATGCTCGAGCTGGATCATCTCGCGCGTGCAGTGGCCAACGAAGTATTCGACGACATCCTGCTCGCACAACCAGTCGCCGCCTTCGACGGTGTCGTTGAAATGGTTTTCCAGGCTGTCGTTGGGCCTGACGACTCCGGCGGAACCACCCTCCGCCGCGACGGTGTGGCTGCGCATCGGATAAACCTTTGAGACGAGCGCGACAGTCATGTCAGGCGCGGACTGCGCAGCGGCGATGGCGGCCCTCAGTCCGGCGCCGCCTGCTCCCAGGATCAGGACATCTGCGTCGAACGTCTCCATGAAGGGCCTCTCAAGGAGAGCAAAACCGGCACACCGATCAGCTGAAGACCGCCAGAAAGTAGATACCGAAACAGCGCGGCGTCAGGACATACTTCCCGCCGCCTTGGCTAGGCAGGTCAGCATCACTGTGCGCTGCCGAGAGCCGGCCCCGCTTGACCTAGGTCAAATCACGTATGCGAATTAGGCGACGTTCGCGCGAACGAATTCGCCGGCGCTTGCGAGTGCGCGCCGTCCATCCTCGAGGGCGGCATTCCACACCGGCCAGGCGTGGATCATGTGCGGCCATATCTCCAGCCGCACGGCAACGTCGGCTATCCCTGCAGCTTCGGCCAGCCGCGTTGCGTCCGCGATCAGGGTCTCGGCCGAGCCGACCTGGATCAGCATGGGCGGAAAGCCGCTGAGATCGCCGAACAGCGGCGAGATCAGGGGATCGCAGCGATTGATCGGTGCGGGCGCGTAGGCATCCGCAAGTTCTTCCAGGTAGGCCCTGTGGATCAGCGGATCGACCGTGTCCTTGCTCGCAAGCGTATCGCCGGACATCGTGAGGTCCGTCCACGGCGAGACCAGCCAGGCGCAGCCGGGCAGCGGCTCGCCCGCCGCGCGCAGGCGGTTGATCAGCGAGAGCGAAAGATTGCCGCCGGCGCTGTCGCCGCCGACCGCGATGTGGCCGGCCGCAAGGCCCTGCCGGTGCAGGAAGCGCCACGCGGTGAGTGCGTCCTCGTGCCGCGCGGGATACGGATGTTCCGGAGCACGGCGATAGTCGATCGCGAGCGTGCGCATCCGCATCGCGCGCCCGGCCTCCGTTACCATGCGGCGATGGCTCCTGATCGAGCCTGAGCAATAGCCGCCGCCGTGAAAGAACAGCAGCACCTTCGATGCATCGCTGCCCGGTGCGATCGACCATTCCCCGCTGACGCCGTCGCAATCGACGGCCTCGCAGGTGACGTCATCGGCAACCGGCCAGACCGAGCCGACCTCGTCCAGCCGCTCGCGCCGTTCCTGCCAGCCGATCGGCCGCGGCTTCGAGGTCAGCAATTTGCGGATGGTGTCGATTTCGCGTTCGGCCATGGTATTTCCGGCCTAGAGCAGGCCACGATAAACTCCGGGTTCGGAGCCCTCGATCGGAATGGCGCCGACGGCCCTTGCATAGAACTCGGCCGGACCCACGCCGCCGATGATGGCGTAGCCGTAGCCCCGGCTCTTCATCGCCTCGAGACAGTTGAACAGCAGCGCCTTGCCGATGCCGTGCTTTCGTTCGCTGGGGTCCACACCCGTGGGGCCGAAGAAATTGGGACAGGTGGCATCATGGCAGGCAAAGCCGAGGATGGTCTTCTGCCTGACGGCGATGAAGCAGGAAATCGGCTGGCGGGAAAACGCGACCTCGGCTTCGCTGGCCCAATGCTCGCTGAAATGCTCGCGGATCCACGCGACCACCTTGTGCTTTTCCGGAGCCAGCGCGCGCCGCGTCGTGATACCCGCCTTGCTCAGGCGCTCGAATGTTTCGCGGGAGTCGGGCAGCGCATAGAGCTTGACCAGCATGTCCATCGGCAGCGGCGTCCTTTCACGGATTTGGCTTAGGCATCAGCCGGCGTATTGGGCGCAGATACACGAACCAATAGACCGCGCCGACCAGCAGGCTTCCGCCGATCAGATTGCCGATCGTGGCCACTGCGATGTTGTGGGCTGCGGCTGCCAGATCGAGTGCCGCATAGTCCGTCGCGCTGCGGCCGATTGCATTCCAGAATTCCGGCCCCGCCCACTGCTTGATCGCGAGCGCGTAGGGCAGGAAATACAGGTTGGCGATGGAGTGTTCGAAACCGGCGGCGACAAAGGCCGCAATGGGCGGGACGATCACCATGACCTTGTCGGTCGCGCTTCGCGCGCCAAAGGACATCCACACGGCAAGGCAGACCAGCACGTTGCAGAGGACGGCCAGGAACAGGAGTTGGCCGGTCGGAAGCGCAGCCTTGACCGTCGCGATGGCGAGCGCCGTCTTCCCCACCGCGCCGCCGGCAAATCCATATTGGCCGGCCAGAAATACCAGAGCGGCGGTGCCGACCGCGCCGCCGATATTGCCGACATAGACCAGCGCCCAGGCGCGCAGCAGCGATCCGAGGCTGATGCGCCGGCTCGCAAAGGCCATGATCATCAGCGTGTCGCCCGTGAACAGTTCGGCGCCGCCGACGATCACCAGGACCAGTCCGAGCGAGAAGACGAGGCCCGCAAGAAGCCGTGCGATGCCAAACGGCAGCTCGCCGGCTCCCGTCGTGACGATGGTCATGAACATCGCGCCGAACGCAATGAAAGCGCCGGCGAGAATGCCGAGGACGACGAGCGTGGCTGCATCCCGGGCGGATTTCGCCGCGCCGGCCGCCTCGCATGCCAGCGCCATTTCAGGCGGCAGCAGGGCATCGACGCGACCGGTGTCGGACGGCTTGGTGATCGGTTCTGTCATCGCGCGAACAATGGCCGGGCCTGGCCCCCGAGATCAACGGAAAAAAACGAGTGGCGGCAAAAGATGGCGATGGAGCAGGAAATCGGCTGGCAGGAAAGCGCGACTTCCGCTTCGCCGACGCAATGCTCGCTGAATCGTTCGCGGACCCGCGCTACCGCTTCCGGACTGAGCGCCCTGCGGATGGCGATTCCGGCTTTCTGCAGTCGCTCGAACTGCCGACATTTTCGATAATTATTCATCTCACCCGGCTTCAGACTACTTCCATAAATCGAGCCTGCACGGATACAGTGACATATCCTGGTCCAGGGGGCGGCCCGTGCAGCGGCGAGAACTCTTGGTTCTGTTGGGCGGCGCTGCGGTCTGGCCGGCGGCAGCAGCGGCCCAGCAGCCAATGCCGATGATCGGGTTCCTCAGCAGTCGTTCGGCAGGCGACTCCGTCGGCGAACTCGCGGCGTTCAAACGTGGCCTGAAGGAAATTGGATTTATCGAGGGTGGCAACGTCACCATCGAATATCGTTGGGCGGACAATCGCTATGAGGCCTTGCCGAAGCTCGCAGCCGAGTTGGTGACATTGGGCCCGGTCGCCATAGCGGCGACCGGAGGCCCGGTGTCGGGTCTGGCAGTCAAAGCGGTGACATCAACGACTCCGGTTGTCTTCATCAGTGGAACCGACCCTGTCAAACTCGGTCTCGTGGATAGCTTCAACCGACCCGGTGGCAATGCAACGGGCGTAAATCTCTTCATCACGGCAATTGAGGCGAAGCGTCTCGGCATTTTGCATGAGATGGCTCCGAAGGCGACATCGATTGCAGTCATGGCAAACGCAAATAGTCCCGAACTCGCCACGCAGCTGAAGGACGTCCGGGAGGCGGCTCAAGGAATTGGCGTGGGGCTGCAAACGATCCTGGTTGGAAATGTCGGAGAAATTGAAACGGCGTTCTCGACGTTTGCCAAATCCAACGTTCAGGCATTGCTGGTTTGCGCCGACCCCTTCTTCAGCAGCCTGCATGTCCGGATTGTCGAGTTGGCCGCGCGACACTCGGTGCCGGCGATCTTTGAGGCGAGGAACTACGCAATTGCCGGCGGCCTCATGAGCTATGGCCCCAACCTCCCCGACATGTATCGTCAAGTTGGCAGCTACGTTGGCAAGATACTCAGGGGAATCAAGCCTTCCGACCTTCCGGTCATTCAGCCGAGAGAGCTCGAGCTCGTCATCAATCTCAAGACCGCAAGAACATTGAGCGTGGAAATCCCGGCGATGTTGCTTGCCCGTGCCGATGAGGTGATCGAATAGCTCGGTGGCCGCAGACGTCAGGTCTTGCCCATTCGGCTCGGCTTTTTTGCCTGCCCAAAAAAGTTGCGGCCAGGCTTTGGGGGAAGCCTGGCCGCGCGCGAACCGGTCTGGGACGGGGAGGGGTGGGGATGTGACCGGGTCGCGTGTCTCGAATATTCCTTTGTTCAGCGGTCGCGGGCGCTGGCGGTCGAAACCGCCGGGCGTCCGTCACCGAGCGAGACCCAGACATTGGGATCGCTCTGCGACTGGCGCTTGACGAAGCGGTAGCCGGTCTCGGTCCAGGGCAGGACGCTTTCGTTCTGGTTGTCGAGAACGAACTCGCCCTTGTCGGACTTCACCGTCAGCACCGCATGTCCCTCGCCCTTCTTGTCGCGCACGACGGTGATGAGGAGAGCCTCGCGCGGCCATCCGGCATCGATCAGCATCTTGCGCTTCAACAGCACATAGTCTTCGCAGTCGCCGTAGCCGTCCGTCGGCAGCGACCACTTCTCGATCACGCCCCAATGATCCATGTCGGTCAGGGGCTTGATCGTCTCGTTGGCCCATCTGTTGACGCGCACCAGGTCGCGCCATGCCGTCTGCGACATCACGATGTCGCGTGGTTGCGTCGCGCCGCCGCCGCATTCGCCGGCGTTCTCGGCGCAGAATTCGACCCAGCCGATCGGCGGACGCGCGGTGTCGCCGAGGCTCGCATAAAGCACGTCGCCGGCTTTCGCCTGGACGCTCATCCCCAGGAGCATGGCAAGTATTGCCAGCGCCTTCCCCTGTCCCTTGAACAACATTGTGGCCCCCGTTTTTCTTGTTGGGACCACATCTCGCACAAAGGATTTGCCCGGCCGCTAAGTCGGCCAAGTAGAATTGACGCGAATGCAAGTAAAAGGCGCAGCAAATTCAAACAATACTTGAATCGAATTCGATTAGAATTTGAGAGAACCGGAATTGATTCAAGTTTTACGCATTAACCCGCCAGGCGCTGCGCCGATTGCGGAAATCGCGGCGGTGGCCGCCGCGTTAACCGCCCGCGAGGCGTACCGCGAACGAAAAAGGCGGTATCCGGGGAAGCGATACCGCCTGAAATGCTGGAAATTAGGGGGAGTCCGGAGCGGGAACCGTTTACCGCATGCTAACGCTCTCCTCGAGCGTCTCCGGATCCTGCGGGTGGGTGAATTCCAGCGCAAAGCCGTCCTCGAGGTAGCGCACCACCCGCGCGGGCACGCAGCCGATGCGAACCATGGATTTCAGCGGCGGGCGGGTTTCGGCGGCCACGGCCGACCCCGACAGCGACAAGTCGAGAATGCGGCAGCTGGTGCGCTGGCCGTCTTCCAGGGTCAGCACGGCGATCGGGTTGCGCGGCACGATGCGGTCGTGGCGGCGATCTTCCGGCAGATTGAGAATGTCGCGGTTGGCGAGCCAGGTGAGCTGCGCGGCCAGCTTGTCGCGCTTGCGGTCGGTCGCATTCACCGTCATGGCAAAGCCGTTGTCGATGATGCGGGTGATCTTGCCCTCGACCCGACCGATATGATCGAGATAGGCGATGACGCGGTCGCCGACATTGCCGATGCCGGGCGCCAGCAGCGCCAAACCACCCGGCGACATGTTGACGATCTGGCAGGGATATTCGCGCCGGTCGGGCAGCATGTAGCGCCCGAGCAGATGCACCTTCACCCGCTGGAAGCGTCGCCGCTCCTGCGCCGCCGGCGAGGAGGGTATCTTTTGCGCAAACGACATCGTGGCCACCCGGCGCCGGATTTGGGCGCCAAGCCGACCCTACGGCCGACAGGGTTAACGAGACGTTAGCGGTGGTGGCGTCACGGGCTGACCGCCTGCGGGCGCCGGGCAGGTGTGGCAATCCGGTTGAAGGCCAGCAGCAGGAGCGGGCAGAGCAACACCGTCGCAGCGCCGAAGTCGAAGGCCGCGGCCGCGTTGCCGCTCCATTTGGCGCAGGCGCCGCCGATCACGGGGCCGAGCATCATCGCGGCATAATAGACGGTGTAGAAAATTCCCATGCCGATGGCGCGCGTTGCCGGTGCAAGGACGGAGGCGGGCAGGCTCATGATCGGGCCGGCCGGCAGGCCGCTGACGATACCGAGCGCAATCACAAGCGGGATGACGGCGTCGCTGCGCGGCAGCGCGAGCATCAGGATGGCAGACCCGACAGCACCGGCTGCCAGGATCGATTGCGGGCGCTTGAAGCGGTCGGCGAGGAAGCCTCCGGCGGGTACGCTGCCCACGCAGAGCCACAGCACGATGCTGATGGCCGACCCGGCTGCGGGCACGGACCAGCCGCGCTCGACCAGCATGGTGGGCCCGAAACTGAAGATGACGGCAAAGCCGGCGTTGAAGCAGCCCCAGATCAGTCCTGCGGCGATCACCGCGAGCAATGCACGGCGGTCGGGCCGCGAAGCGGAGGCGGCTGCTGCCGCGCTGCCGGGCGCCGGATGATAGCCGGAAAACAGCAGGACGATGCCGATGCCGATCAGTGCGGCGACCGAAAGATAGACCGCACCGATGCCATGGCTGACGCCGATCGCCGGCAAGGCCAGCAGCGAAATCGCAATTCCTGCGGGCCATGAGTTGACGAAGATCGCCATTGCGGTTGCAATTTCCCTGCCGGCAAACCAGTCGGTGACCATCTTGGTCATCAGGACGTTGAGCAACACGCCGCCGCCGCCGGCGACCAGTCGTCCGGCGATCTGCCATCCCCACGATTCCGCGGCGACCATCGCCAGTTCGCCCGCCAGCATCAGCGCAAGGGCGAAGGCGACCGTCGCCTTGTCGCCAAATTTCTGGCCGATCGCGCCGCCCGGCAACGCGAGCGCCACGCCCGGCGTGAAATAGAGGCCGATCAGAATGCCGATATCGGCGAGGCTGACGCCGAATTTGCCGCCGAGCAGGGGCGCAACCGCCGCAACGCTCTGAAACTGGAACGCCATGGTCAGGCGCACGGTGAACAGGACGGCCAGAATTTCCCAGCGATTGCGCAATCCACACCTTTGAAAATTCAGAGATCTATGACGCGAGCAATAACCCGGGCGCTAGGCCTGTCAATGCACGCCTCCGCGCGGATTGGCAGCATCGCGGGCTTGCCGTAGGTTCCAGGCCATGACGATGAAGCCGACGGTCATGGCCGGAACTGCTGCGACGAAGACGACGCGCCGCCGCTTCCTGCAATTGGCGAGCCTTGGTGCCACTCTGCCGGCCTTGCCGCACGCCGCGCTCGCGCTCGACTATCCGACGCGGCCGGTGCGCATCGTCGCGGGCTTTGCCGCGGGCGGCGGCGTCGACATCACGGCGCGGCTGATCGGGCAGTGGCTCACGGACCGGCTTGGCCAATCCTTCATCACCGAGAACCGTCCCGGCGCCGGCGGCAATATCGGCACCGAGGCCGTGGTCAATGCGGCCTCCGACGGCTACACGCTGCTGCTTGCGACCGTACCGAATGCGGTCAACGCCTCGCTCTATCCAAAACTCAACTTCAACTTCATCCGCGACATCGCGGCCGTCGGCGGCATCATCCGCGTGCCCATGATCATCATGGTGCATCCCTCGTTGCCGGCGAACAGCGTGGCCGACCTGATCGCCTATGCCAGGGTCAATCCCGGCAAGATCACCATGGCCTCCGCCGGCAACGGCAGCGCGCCGCACATGGCGGGCGAGCTGTTCAAGATGATGGCCGGCGTCGACATGCTGCACGTGCCGTATCGCGGGCAGGGGCCGGCGATGACGGACCTGTTGACCGGCCAGGTGCAGCTCCTGTTTCGCGACCGCCCCCGGCACCATCGATTATGTGAAGAGCGGCAAGCTGCGCGCGCTCGCGGTGACGACGGCGGTTCGCGCCGAGGTAATGCCGGAACTGCCGCCGGTGGCCGACTTCGTGCCGGGCTACGAGACCAGCCAGTGGTACGGCCTGTGCGCGCCGAAGGCGGTGCCGGAACCGATCGTTGCCACGCTCAACCGGGAGATCAACGCGGCGGTCGCCGATGCCGCGCTGAGGACGCGGCTGCAGGCGCTCGGCGGCGAGCCGCTGCCGGGCACGCCGGCCGATTTTGCCAGGCTGATCGCGGACGAAACGGAAAAATGGGCCAAGGTCGTCGCGGCGGCTGGCCTGAAGGCGGAGTAGCGGCTACCCCTCCCGCGTCACCGCCGTCAAATTCATCGTCAGCAGCACATCCGGCTTCGGCAGGTCGCGCACGGCAATGACGGTGCGCGCCGGCCGGTGCTCGCCCATGGCATCGACATAGGCCGCATTCATGGCCTCAAAGTCCTTCATGTCGCGCAGGAAGACGTTGATGTGCAGGACATGATCGAGATCGGAGCCGACCGCCTCCAGCATGACCTTGAACGACTGCAGGATGCGCAGCGTCTGCGACCGTATGTCGGGGCCGGCCATCCTGCCGGTCGCGGGATCGAAGCCCGCGGTTCCGCCGATGGTGATGTGGCTGCCGACCTTGGCGATATGGCTGTAGGGGCCGATCGGTTTTGGCGTGTTCGGCGGCGTCAGCGTCTCGACGCGGGTCTTCATCGGCGAGCCCCCTTTTTGGTTATGTCATTTTGGCCGGCCTTATGGCGACGAATGGCCGCTGTCCAGCGATTGGGCGCTGCGCGTCGCATTTTCTTTCACGATGCTCAATACGACATCTGCATGGTAAGCATGCCCTGGCACCGCCCGCGGGGACTGTCCCTGCGCCCTTGCACCGTGTAGGGTTGGATGCAATCAAAACAAGGGGTTCCACCTGGGAGGTGAGTTCAATTCTATGGCGGACATAAGATACCTTGCACCGCGGTCGCTTGATGAAGCGATCGGGGCATATGCGGCCGCAGGCAGTGCGGGGCGCATTCTCGCCGGCGGCACCGATCTTCTGGTGCAGATGCGTGCCGGAATGGTCAGACCGGGTGTCATCGTCGACATCAAGAAAATCGCCGAGATGACGGCCATCGAGGAGACGTCCGATGGCGGCTTCCGCATCGGCGCTGCGGCATCGGGCATGGCGCTGGCGGAACATCCGCGCTTCGGCAAGGTCTGGCCCGGCGTGCTGGAAGGCATCAACCTGATCGGCTCCAAGCAGGTGCAGGGCCGCGCCTCCCCGGGCGGCAATCTCATGAACGGCTCGCCCGCGGGCGACAGCGTGCCGGCGATGATCGCCGCCGGTGCCGTCGTCACGGTGCAGGGCCCATCTGGCCGCCGCGAGATGAAGGTGGAGGAAGTCCCCGCCGGTCCCGGCCGCACCAATCTCAAGCCCGGCGAGATACTGGTCAGCTTCAAGCTGCCGCCGCGTCCGCCCGGTTCGAGCGATGCTTACCTGCGCATGATCCCGCGCACCGAGATGGACATCGCGGTGGTGGGTCTTGGCGTCAGCCTCACGATCAAGGACGGCGTCTGCACCGCCGCCCGTGTCGGTCTCGGCGCGGTGGCGCCGACGGCGCTGCTGGTCGAGCCCGCCGCCAAGGCGCTGATCGGCACCAGGCTCGATGCCGCCGCGCTGGAGAAAGCGGCAGAGGCCTGCCGCGCCGCCTGCCGTCCGATCGACGACAAGCGCGGCACAGTGGCCTACCGCATCAAGACCGCGGGCGTGCTGCTCAAGCGCACGGCCGCCATCGCCGCCAAACGCGCGACAGGGAAATAGCGTTCATGAGCAAGATTCACGTCACCACCACGATCAATGGCGAGCCGATGGAGTTCCTCTGCGAGCCCGACAGCACCATGCTCGACGCCCTGCGCGGCCCGCTTGGCCTCACCGGCTCCAAGGAAGGTTGTTCGTCCGGCGATTGCGGCGCCTGCAGCATCACCGTCGACGGACGTCTGATCTGCTCCTGCCTGATGCTCGCGGCGGAAGCCGAAGGCCACGAGATCCGGACCATCGAGGGCATGGCCCGAAACGGCCAGCTGCAACCGCTGCAAGAGAAGTTCCTCGAATATGCCGCCCTGCAATGCGGCATCTGCACGCCCGGCATGCTGGTTGCCGCCGATGCGCTGTTGCGCAAGAACCCGGACCCGACCGAGGAAGAAGTGCGTTTCTGGCTCGCCGGCAATCTCTGCCGGTGCACCGGCTATGACAAGATCGTGCGCGCGGTGCTGGATGCCGCCGCTGAAATGCGCGGGGCAACCAGGGAGGCAGCCCAATGAACGTCGTCACCAACAACAAGTGGATCGGCCAGCGCACCATTCGTCCCGACGGCATGGACAAGGTCACCGGCCGCGCGCAGTTCGCCGCCGACACCAACATGCCCGGCATGATCTGGGGCAAGGTCCTGCGCAGCCCGCATCCGCATGCGCGCATCAAGTCGATCAACACCCGGAAGGCGGAAGCGCTGCCCGGCGTGAAGGCGGTCGTCACCGCCAAGGACATCGTCGACTTCCCGATCGAGAAAGGCGCGGTCCCGCTCGGCATCCAGGACATGCGCTGGATGTGCCGCAACGTCATGGCGCGCGAGAAGGCGCTGTTTCCCGGTCATCCCGTCGCGGCCGTGGCGGCGACCACCGAAGCGATCGCCGCGGAGGCCTGCAAGCTGATCGAGGTCGATTACGAAGTGCTGCCCTGGACCGTCGAGATCGAGGACGCGATCAAGCCGGATGCGCCGGTCCTGCATGAGTGGAACAAGTGGGAGGGCAAACCCTCCAACATCATGGGCCGCCTCGAACACAAGAAGGGCGACATCGCCGAAGGGTTCAAGCAGGCGGACGTCGTCATCGAGCGCACCTTCACCACGCGCCCGGTGCATCAGGGCTACATCGAGCCGCATGCCTGCCTGATTTCGGTCGCGGCCGACGGCAAGACCACGATCTGGAGCTCGAGCCAGGGCCAGTTCATGGTCCGCGCGATGACCTCGCTCCTGACCGGCATTCCGCAGAGCGACATCCGCGCCATTCCCGCCGAGATCGGCGGCGGCTTCGGCGGCAAGACCATCGTCTATCTTGAGCCGGTGGCGACCATGCTCGCGAAGAAATCCGGCCGCCCGGTCAAGATGGTGATGACGCGCGACGAGGTCATGCGTGCCACCGGCCCGACCTCGGGCTCGCGCAGCACGGTGAAAATCGGCGCCACCAAGGACGGCCGCATTGTCGCCGCGCACGGCACCTTCTATCTGCAGGCCGGCGCGCTGCCGGGCTCGCCGATCCGCGGCGCCGCCGGATGCAGCTTCACGCCCTATGACATCCCGCACCTTCTCTCCGAAGGTTATGACGTCTGCTCCAACCGCTCCAAGGTCGCCGCCTACCGTGCGCCGGGCGCGCCGATCGGCGCCTATGCGGTGGAATGCGTGATGGACGAGGTGGCCGAAGCGCTGAAGATGGACCCGCTCGACTTCCGCAAGATCAACGGCGCCAAGGAAGGCACCAAGGCCGCGCACGGCCCGGTGTTGCCACGCATCGGCTATATCGAGACGGTCGACGCCGCCAAGGCGTCGGCGCATTACAACGCGCCGCTCGGCGACGGCCACGGCAAGCCCAGGGGCAGGGGCGTCGCCTCCGGCTTCTGGTTCAATGCCGGCGGGGAGTCCTCGGCTCAGGTCAACATCACCGAGGACGGCAACGTGGTGGTGACCACGGGGCATCCGGATATCGGCGGCTCGCGCGCTGCCATCGCCAATATCTGTGCCGAACTGCTCGGCATCGACTACAAGCGCGTCTCCGTCATCATCGGCGACACCCAAACCATCGGCTTCTCCAACCTGACCGGCGGCAGCCGCGTGCTGTTTGCATCCGCGATGGTGGTGACGCAGTCGACCGAAAAGGTGATCCAGACGCTGCGTGAACGCGCGGCGAAGATCTGGAAGATCGATCCCGATGCGGTGAAGTGGGAGAACGGTGCGGCTCATCCCTCGAGCCCCAATGCCGGCCAGTTCGAGCCGCTGACCTTGGCCGAACTCGCCGACAAGGCGCCCGCGATGGGCGGCCCGATCGGCGCCGGCGTGCAGCTCAACACCGCGGGCGCGGACGGCGGCTACGGCACGCATGTCTGCGACGTCGAGATCGACACCGACCTCGGCATCGCGCGGGTGATCCGCTACACCGCCGTGCAGGACGTCGGCCGCGCCATCCACCCCGGCTATGTCGAGGGCCAGTTGCAGGGCGGCGTCGTGCAGGGCATCGGCTGGGCACTGAACGAGGAGTACATCTACACCAAGGACGGCAAGGTCGATAACGCCGGCTTCCTGGACTACCGCATGCCGGTCTGTTCGGATCTGCCGATGATCGACTGCATCATGGTGGAGATCCCGAACCCGAAACATCCGCAGGGCGTCAAGGGCGTCGGCGAAGTGCCGGTCGTGCCCGTGATGGCCGCGGTGGCGAATGCCATCCACAACGCGCTCGGCATCCGCTTCTACAGCTTGCCGATGTCGCCGCCGAAGATCAGCGCGGCGCTCGATGCCGGCATGAAGCAGGCGGCGGAATAGGGGAAGCCGTACATCGCCGGCCACGGTAACGGGCCGGCGGGCGCCGATGACGGGGCAAAGGGCCTAGGGGCGCCGATCGGCCATGGAGCTGATCCAGCTCCTTGGCCGGCTTGACGCCTCGTCTGTCGTCGTGCCGGTGAGGTGCGCCAGCAGCAGCAACAGCGCGATGATCGAGCCATAGAAGGCTGCTGTCCCCAACCGCCAGCGGCGGGCGATCCTCGGATATTCGCCGCCTGACTCTGCCTTTTGATCGCCCATGGCTATATTCCCGATGACAACACAAACGGACGCGGAGGCCGCTCCCGTTCGCGCAGAAAACTGCATGGGTTCGGCCGCGCGAAAACTCCCATAGCGGGAATGGATGACACCGCATGTGGGAAATCCCACATCTGAGGTCACGAAGCGGCGATCAGCCCTTCTGCGAGATGGTGGTAAAACTTCCGGTTGTGCTATGGGCTGCCCTCCTTGCGGAAGGACCGTGGCTCGTGTCCGCGAAACAAGACTGCGGTCCTTGCCTGCCCGCATTGGTTGAAAACATTCGCCGCCCGCAATAGCCTGTTCCGGTCCTGGGGAGGATCGCTGGCATGAAACGGCCAGGCGACGGGCTTAAGCTGTTCATCACGGTCCTGTTGCCGTTCGTCGTCGTGTTCGGCGCCGTCGAGCTTGCCATCCGAGCCACCTCCGCCGGCCACCTCGCGTTCTACCGCACGGTGGTGGGGCGGGTGCCGCCGCACATCGCGATCTTCCAGAATCCGGCCAGCCGCATCAGGAAGTTTCAGTTTCCGGTCAACCCGCACACCGCCGATCCCTTTCTCGCCTGGCGGAACCGGGACAATCTCCGGCAGGAGCCGTACCTCACCACGTCGCACGGCATCTATTCGCCGCACGAAATCGGCTATGCGCGCAGCGGCAAGGCCTATCGGCTGCTGATCCTTGGCGACTCCTCCACCGCCGGCCTCGGGATCGACAGGCAGGCCGACACCTGGCCGCAGATCTTGCAGCGCCTGCTCGGCAACTCCGTCGAGATCGTCAATGCCGCCGTCATCGGCTACTCCACCGAGCAGGCGCGGGTTGCGCTGCTTCGCGAGTATTACAAATACAAGCCGGACGGCGTGCTGCTCTATCTCGGCAACAATGACGGCTTCGGCTCCACGGTGCCCGACCGTCGCCTGCTCGACGCCACGCAGGCCGGCGAGTCGTTTGTCGGCCGGGTCGACAACTGGCTGGTCGAGCACTGGGCGACCTATGTCTTCCTGAAAGCCGGAGCGAAATATTTCAGCCAGACCGCCTTCGGCACCGACCTCGGAGACGAGGCGCTCAGATTGGCGCGCGTCCCCCTCGACGAGTTTCACGACAACATCGCCGCCATGGTTCGATGGGCGACGGGAGAAGGCGCGGACATCTTCATCGTCCTTCCGCCGGTGCCGCTGGAATATCCGCCGCGCATTCTTGAATATGATTTCCGCCGCGCCTATGAGCCGGGCTTCCACAAGAGGAACGGCTGCCTCGAGCCGGGCAGGCCGTCGGGCGACCTCCTGCCGGCATTGCTCGACACCGACATCACCGCGCCGCGCTATCCCAAATACGATCTGCCGATCGGGCGGTATGCAGCCCAGGTCGTGCGCTGCTTCGACGGACACATCGACGAGCAGCGCCAGCATTTTTCGAAGCTCGTCGAAAGCGGCGCGAGCGATCCGGACATCCACAACAATTACGGTTACGTGCTGGCCCGCTCCGGCGATGCACGGGGCGCGCTGAAAGCCTTCCTGCGGGCGATCGAGCTTGCGCCAAACGTCCCGCATTTCCACTACAACGCAGGCCTGACCTATCGCCGGCTTGGCGAGGAAGCAAAGGCGGTCGAGCAGCTACAGGCCGCTATCGATCTCGATTTCACCTCGGCCCGCATCCAGTCGCCCTATGTCGCCGAGCTGAAGAAGATTGCAGGCGGCGAAAGCCGCATCGTTCTCATCGATGCGGCTGCGGTGTTCCGCGGCTGCGACAATGAAGGACTGTTCGCCGACCACGTGCATCCGAACGAGAAGGGCCAGGCGCTGGTTGCCCGGATCGTGGCGCGTGCCGTGACGGGGCGGCGCTCCGGTGCTCCGGCGGAAAGCGGCGGGCAATGCCCCTAGGGCTAGTCGGCGATGGCCTGCGTCTACACCATGGGTCTGTCAAGCTGGCGACGTGGAAATATTTCTCTTTACCAGAATTCTGATTTACGGTAGAAATGGCGCCAGCTCGCGCCGCCAAAGGGACGTTTCGCGATCGTCATGGAACGTGGCGCGGGTTGCGATGGGCCGCTTGCGGCGTTCAGGCGATGTTTTCGCCCGACGAAAACGCCGCGGCGGACGGCGAAGTCGTGTGGTCCTGGCGCCGCGACCCTGGCGTCGACCCGGTCCGCCCGTGCGGGCACGGCAACGGTGACAACAAAGGCCGCTCACCGGGGAGAGCACGAAGTAAGCTGTAAGACCTTCGCGCGGGGAAAGTCGGGATGTTCGGCTGAACCTGTGGTGAATTTGCTCGTGTGCTTCTTTCCAAATCGCACGCGAGGCTGCGGGTGCGGCGAGCGCCCGACTTTCCCTGCGCCCTCCGGTCGAGGAGGGTGCGACGAAGATGCAAAACCCGGGAAAATCATTTCCGCGGGAATGTGTTCAGCTGTTTGAAAACTGAATCAGCAAACTCAGCGTCGCCCCGGCGGAGGCCGGGGCCCATAACCACCGTTCTCGATTGTTGAAACGCGCTGGAAGCCCAGCCGGGCATGACGACGGGCACGTGTGGCTATGGGCCCCGGCCTCCGCCGGGGCGACGCTACTTCGTACTTCCCATCGCATACGGCTTCAGCATCGCGTGCATCATCGCATGTGTCGGCGTCGGGATGCCGTATTGCTTGCCGAGCTCCACCACCTTGCCGGACAGCCACGGCACTTCGAGCCGGTTGCCGCGATCGAGGTCGAGCGCCATCGAGGCCTTCATGGTCGGCGGGAATTGCGCGGTCTGCTCGACGATCCGGTCGATCGCGTCGGCCGGCAATGCGATGCCCTTGGCGCGGCCGACTTCGACCACCTCGCGATAGGCGGCAAGGAAAATCGGCCGCATGTCGGGATCGTCGCGCAGATTGCCGATGGGCTGGCGCGCCAGCGACATCATGCCCGCGTTGCTCGCCAGCAGGATGAACTTCATCCAGAGCGGGGTGAGGATGGCGTCGCTGAAGGTGCCTTCGATGCCGGCCTTGCCGCCCATCGCCAGGAAGGCCTCGCCGCGCTGGCTGCGGCGGCCGTCGAGTTCGCCGAATACCATGCGCGTGAAGGCGCCGACCTGGGTGATCACGCCGGGCGCGGTGATCGACGCGGAAATGTGGGCGACGCCCGGCATCACGGCGCGCTCGCCCAGGATCGGGATCAGCCGCTCATGCGCGTCGATGCCGTTCTGCAGCGTGATGACGGCGGTGTCGGGGCCGATCATCGGCTTGATGGCCTGGCCCGCGCTCTCGACGTCCCAGAGCTTGACGCAGAACAGCACGAAATCGACCTTGCCGATGCCGGCGGGATTGTCGGTCGCCTGCGTCGGCACCAGATGCACATCGCCGCGCGGGCTGAGCACTTTCAGACCGGCGCTCTTCATGGCGGCCAAATGCGCGCCTCGCGCGATGAAGGTGACGTCGGCACCCGCCTTCGCGAGCGCCGCGCCGTATCCACCTCCGACGCCGCCGGCGCCGACAACTGCAATGCGCATCGCTGTTGCTCCTCAGTTGGACGGTTTGCCGAACAGCCGCGTCCAGAAGGCGAGCATATCATCGCGGAACAGCTCCGCCTCGCCCGGACGGCTGCCGATCTTCGCGCCCTTGCGGCCATAGCCGGCCTTCAGTGCATAGACCATCAGGTCGCGGTCGGTGAGTGCGGGATCGCCCCGGTCGCCGGTCGGATGAATCAGCGCGCCATCGTCGGCGATGTAGGCCGTCGGCGCCGCCGGGGAGACCGAGGCATCGGGAATGTCGGCGATCCCGGTGCCGCGATCGAAGCTGTGATGGGCGCCTGCGATCAGCCGCATGGTCGCCTCGCCGCCGGAAAGGCGGATTGCCTGGCAATGGCCCTGCACCTGCATCGGCGAGCACCATTCGTCGGCATCGCCCATCAGCACACGCACGCGCGTTCTGCCGACGGCGGGATCGAGAAACTGATGGCCGCTCCAGGGATAGGCGGCGAGCACGCCGCAGAGACCCGCGCCTTTGCCGATCACGCCATCGGCAAAGCGTCGCGTCGCCGCCGTCAGCACCGCCGATCCGCCGCGGCTGTGGCCTTGCGCGCCGATCCTGGTGGCATCGATCTCGGGCAGCGCAGACAGCACCTTGAAGGCCGCGAGCACGTCATAGGCGCTGGCGGCAAAGGAGAATTGCGTCTGGTTCGCGACGGTCGAGGTGACGCCGCGCGCGCCAAAACTGTCGAGCACGAAGCTCGCAAAGCCCGCGCGGGCAAGGCTTTCGGCATGCGCGACATGCGACGGCGCCACGCCAAGGCTGCCCGGCACGATCATGACGAGCGGCAGTCTTTTGGCCGACGAAGCTGGCAGGAACAACTTTCCGTCGACGGTCACCGGCGGCATGTCGGAGGGCTTGCTGATGACCTGGTGATAGTTGAGCGGTGAAGCCGATGGAATGTCGATGTTGCGGCCCGCGATGCCGTCGAATGAGATCGTCCGGTCGCGAAAACGCGCGGGCGTCGCTGTAGGTGCATCGGTCATGAGGACGTCCTTGCTGTTCACTTACCTCGCCCCGCGCGCGGGGAGAGGTCGGATCGCATCGCCAGATGCAATCCGGGTGAGACGGACTCTCCGCGAGTCGAATCCGCGGGTGCAGCCCCTCACCCCAAACCTCTCCCCGCGAAGAGCGGGGAGAGGGGGAGGAAGCTTACGCAGCCACCCGGTGCAGCGCGCATATCTTGTTGCCGTCCGGATCGCGCAAATAGGCGAGATACAGCTTGACGCCGCTGCCTTCGCGGATGCCGGGCGGATCCTCGCAGGTCTTGCCGCCATGGGCGAGGCCGGTGGCATGAAACGCGTTTGCGGCATCGACGGAATCGGCGGCAAAGCCGATGGTGCCGCCATTGGCAAAGGTGGCGGCCTGGCCGTTGATCGGCTTGGTCACCGAAAAGGTGCCGGTCTTGGTGCGCCAGAAGATGCGGTGGCGATCGACCCGGCCCGGCGGCACGCCGAGCGTGCCGAGCAGCGCGTCGTAAAACGTCTTGGCGCGATCGAGGTCGTTGGTGCCGATCATGATATGCGAAAACATCCTGGTCCCTCCCACATTATTTCGCCGCGCGGCGGCAACCGCGTGTGGCGTTGGTGTTTTGCAGGAATCACCGTAGCCGCCGGGAATGGGCGAGGGAAGGGCCGGGAGCGGGCGGTGCTACGACCGCCGCGCAAGGCCTCATGCTTTGCGCGTGTGACCCCAGGCCTCGTCCCAGTCGTTGCCGGAGGCATCGCTGATACGGCCGTCTTTCTCGAAGAACTTGTTGGGCACCTGGAAGATCGCAAGCATCAGGCCGCCTTGCGGGCACCAGGCGACATGGCGGCTGCCGGCCTCGCGCCAGATGAATTCGCCGGCCTTGCATTCCATGCCCTTGACCGGGCCGTCCTTGTCGACCAGCGAGCCTTCCAGCACATAGGTCTGCTCGATATTGACATGCTCATGGTCGGGCAGCACCGCGCCGGGCGCAAAACGCATCAGGGCGGTGACAAGGCCGCTGTTCTTGTCGAACAGCAGCGTCTTCATCTCGCAACCGGGAAAGCGGGTCTTTTGCCACTCCATCTCGGCAGGGCGCACGAGGTGGGAATGATCGGCCTTCGGCGTAATGGCGTCCATGGCGGTGCTCCCTCGATTGGTCTTTTGCGGCATCATAGCAGCCCCGCGCGCAGCCGTCAGCCGCGCCTTTGGACGTCGGAGTATGGTGGCGCGCAACCCCAAACTGCGCCTTGCGCAAACCACGAGTGACCCGATGCTTCCTTCGCAGCGCCATTTGTTCGAGATGCCGCGCCAGATCTGCTATCTCAACTCCGCCTCCTACAGCCCGTTGCCGCTGCGCACGCTGGAAGCCGGCCGCGCCGCCGTCGAACGCAAGGGCAGGCCCTGGACGCTGGATGCGGGCTTTGCCCATGCCCAGCACGAACGCACCCGCGCGGCGGCCGCGCGATTGATCAACGCCAGTGCCGATGACGTCGCGCTGATCTCCTCGGTCAGTTACGGCGTGGCTACGGCGGCAAGGCTGCTCACGATCCCCAGGAACAGCCGCGCGCTGGTGCTGGAGAACGATCATTCCTCGCCGGTGCTGGAATGGCGGTCGCGTGCCGATCGGCAGGGCTTTGTCGTCGAGACAATTGTGGAGCCGGGCGATGGTGACTGGACGTCGGCGATCCTTGCTGCGATCGAGCGGCCGAATGCGCCGCCGGTCGCGCTCGCGTCGATCTCCTCGGTGCACTGGTCCGAGGGCGGCGCGATCGATCTTGCAGCGGTGGGCAGCGCGCTGCGGCAGCGGGGCGCGATGTTCCTCATCGATGCCACGCAGAGCGCCGGCGTGACCGCGCTCGACGTGTCCAGGCTCGATCCGGATTTCGTGATCTTTCCGACCTACAAATGGCTGCTCGGTCCCTATGGCCGGGCCTTCATCTATGTCGCCAAACGCCATCAGGGCGGCATTCCGCTGGAGCAGACCGCCTCCGGCCGCCGCAACGTCCGCGCCGAAAACGCGGTCTATCTTGCGGATACGCGTTACGTCGACAATGCGCGTCGTTTCGACATGGGCGAGCGCGACCATTTCATCTCATTGGAAATGGCAGCGATCGGCATGGAGATGATGACGGAGTGGGGCGCATCCGCGGTGATGGAGCGCCTTGCCATGCTGACCGGCCGCATTGCGCAAGGCCTGCAGGAGAAGGGTATTGCCGTTCCTGACCGGAGATTCCGTGCGCCGCATATGCTGTGCCTGAAATTTGCAGGCGGCCTGCCGGCAGGGCTTGTCGAGGGGCTTGCGGCGGAAGGCATCCATGTCGCCGCGCGCATCGGCCGGCTGCGGGTCTCGCCTCACGTCTTCAACGACGAGGAGGATGCCGACCGCTTTGTCGCCGCGCTGGGCGGACGGTTACGAAGATAGCAAAGCGTTTTCGAGCAGATACCGGGTCGCGTGAAGAAAATGCGTCAACTCGAAGGGGCCCGTCAGCGCAGCCCTTCATAGACCATAAGGCCACGGGCGACCTGCAGCTTGCGAATGGCGCGCGGCAGCAGTTTTTCCTGCCGGTGCAAATAGCGGTAGGAGGTGAGGCCGAAATCGCGCAGCGTGGTGAGTTCGCCCTCGAACGGCGCGAGCACGCCCGTCAGGCTGACCGGCGCATGGGCGCGGGGAGAGAAGGGCAGCAACAGCAACTCCAGATGCGCGGGTACGCCGGACGCGGAGGTCGCGGTGATGCCGGCGATGGCAGGCAGGGTTTCCTCGGCGACGACGGCGATGATGTCCCCGATCTCGCGGCGGCCCTGCGGCGCGAACAGGCCCAGGAAGCTCTGTTCCTTCAGGTCGCGGCCGAGCAGGGCGCAGACCCGGGTTCCCGCAACGCGGAAGGGGTAGCCGGCCTCTGCGTCATAGGACAGCACGAAGATGTCGCCGAGCAGTTCCCGCACCGCCGACGGCTCGATGGCGCTGCGATCGGGTGCCGACGCGGTGCCCCGCATCTTGTCCCAATAGGCGAAAAACGCGCGACTCGAAGGGTGTTTCATACTATTCCGCCCCCGTGGGAGCTTGCCGGTGGGACATCTCTGTCCCGGTTTCGTGCAAGCGCCTTCCCCGTGGTTGTTGTGCAGGACGGGTTGTGCAGCGTCCATGCCGCGGCGGCCGTTTCCGGAAAAATGCGTCGCCTTTGCTGCGTTAAGGTAAATTTCACCATGATCGTAGGCAGGTCAGAGACTTGCGTGTCTCACGACAGTCGTTTTGTGCCGTTTTGACGCAAAATGTCTCACGCCAAGGATGCTATGCCATCTCGACAAGGGGTCGCGCGACGGAACGAGGCGACTCGAATAGTTTTGCGTGATGGATACGCACGATCACATTCGCACTCTTGAAGCCGAGATAGCGGCGCTCAGAAGTGTTGTGCAGTTTCTTCTTGTTCGCATGGTAAGCGGAGAGGCAGACCCGATCGCAGCCATTCGTGAGCTGGATGGATTTTTGCGCGAGGTGGCCTATCTAGATGGCGGCAGGGAAGATGCGCATGTGGCAATGGATGAGCTACTGGAGCCCGTGACGCTTTTTGCGTCTGCGTTGAAAAGGAAACGCTAGCTCGCTTCTCGTTCGAAATGAACGCGGTAAAGGTCCACGATCCTTTGCGCACGTAGCCTTCTATCCGGAGCTAGGAGATGGAGCCGATCTATGAGCGGCACCCAGCCTTCGTTGCGTTCTTGCAAGATCATCTCTTCACTAATGATCGGTTCGTTCCGGGCGATCGGCTGCAGCCGCATTTGCTCTGACGAATTTTGATCGGTTGGACCGTCGTTTTTCACCTTGGAGCCTCCAAACTTAACGATGTGTCTCACGAAAAAGTCTCACGACCGAATTTGCGTAGTGATTTCTGATGTTTAGACAATTCGCAGCGTTAAGGTAAATTTAACGATGGGGTTGGCGGCTCGGGCCCCCTTGAATAAGGTTGCCCTCACTCCAGCGCGGAAGCTCTCTCCAGGTAGCGTCTGCGCCTCGTTTAGACAGGTGGCGTCAAACAGTTTGGTCATCGCGCGGGGAGGGGTGGGGAAGACCCCGCCGAGCGCGAGAAGATCAGCAGTTCAAGGGCGGGTGTTCTCAGCACCCGCCCTTTTTCGTCCTCAAATCCCGTGTCCCGGCCGCGGTGCAGCGCCAGGCTGTCCCGCGCCTGCATCCGGGATGGGGATAGCTGCCCGTCCTGATAACCCAGGCCCACTTGCACAATGCGGCCAAGGCCGCCTATCTGAACGGATCACCCGCCTCCGAGAAGGCCACCTTGGAATCCGTCCCCGCCTATCAGCAGCCACCTCCCCAGGATCCGCCGCACGAGCCGATCCTGACGCTCCCCAGCGCGCTGACGGCCTACGTTGCGTTGATCGCATTCATCCATCTGCGTACGTTCCTGTCGCCGGACGCAGAGAACTGGACGATCGATGTGTTCGGTTTCATCCCGCGCCGATACGATTCCGGCGCGCTGCAGGTCTACTTTCCCGGCGGAGCGGGTGCGAAGGTATGGACCTTCGTCACCTATTCGCTGTTGCATGCCAATCTAAGCCACATTTTTTTCAACGTGCTGTGGCTGTTGCCGTTCGGCAGCGCGCTGGCGCGGCGCTTCGGCACGGTCCGTTTCTTCGTGTTCATGGCGGTGACGGCGGCAGCCGGCGCGTTGGCCCATCTCGTCACCCACGAACATGCGATCGCGCCGATGATCGGCGCATCCGCCTCGGTGTCGGGCGCGATGGCAGCTGCGATCCGCTTTGCTTTCGTCAAGGGCAGCTTCCTTTCCTTCAGCCGCGGCGATGCCGACGAAGCAGCAAGAGTGCCGGCGCTGTCGTTGTCGCGTGCGTTGCGCAATCCGCGCGTGCTCGCCTTCCTGGCGGTATGGTTTGGCATCAACATCGTTTTCGGCCTCGGCTCGATATCGGTCGGCGCCGAGGGCGCGAGCGTGGCATGGCAGGCCCATATCGGCGGCTTCATCGCGGGCCTTATGCTGTTCTCGCTGTTCGATCCCGTGCCGCGCGCTGCCGCAGGTGCGGCGAATGCGTCATCACGGGACATCTGAGCACGCTTGCGGCGTGGGCTGATTTCATCCATCATTCACGGACGGCGAGACGCAATACGAAGCCGGCCCGTACAAGCAAATGGCCGAGCCTGCCCGCCGTGCCCGCAACCAGACGGGCAAGAAACTGTTGTTTGAAGACTCGCGAATGTGGTCGCTCCTGGCTTTTTTGGGGCGCGGCCGGGATTCAGGGAGACGACAATGACGGTACGCGCGATTCTCGACACCAAGGGCCATCACGTGCAAAGCGTCGAACCGGGCGCAAGGCTCGCCGACGCCATCAAGCTGCTGAGCGAACGCCGCATCGGCGCCGTGCTCGTGCTGAGCCAGGGCCGCATCGAGGGAATTCTTTCGGAGCGCGACATCGTGCGCGTGCTGGGCGAGCGGGGCGCTGCCGTGCTGGAAGAGCCGGTGAGTTCGGTGATGACCCGCAAGGTGGTAAGCTGTCGGGAAAAGGACACCGTCAGCGAGATCATGGAAATGATGACCAACGGCAAATTCCGTCATCTGCCCGTGGTGGAAGACGGCCGCGTCGTCGGCCTGATCTCGATCGGCGACATCGTGAAATGGCGCGTCGGCGAGTACGAGCGCGAGCAGGAAGCGCTGCGCGAATACATCAAGACGGCCTGACCGGCCTACTCAGCCTTCTCGGCGGGGAGCGCCTGCTGCGCCTCCTGCGGCGCGAGAGTTTCGATCGTCTCCTGGATGGAGCTGATCGCGCGCTCGGTGGCGCGGGCGCCGTGCGCGATGAGATCGTCGGCGCGGTGGAAATCGAACCAGCCGATCTGGCCGACCCGCGGCGAGATCAGCAGGTCCGGCGGATCGCCGGCGAGCCGCGCACGGGTGATGCGGTCCTGCATGATATTGAAGGCATCGACCATCACCGAGGAAATGCCGGGCCGCGCGGCGCTGCCGAAGAATTCGCGCTTCACGGTGCGTTCGGCGGAGAACAGTTTTCGCAGGCCGCGCTTGGGAGCCTGCGCTTCCACCGCAACTTCGGGCTCGGGCGCGGTGACGGGAGCGCCGTGGGCGTGGACAGTGGTGCCGTGGGCGAACACGTCGCTGGAAACGTTGGCAGCGATCACGACCTCTGCACCGAAAGCGCGTGCCGCCGAGACCGGCACCGGATTGACCAGCGCGCCGTCGACCAGCCAGCGGTCGCCGACCAAGACCGGCGAGAATATGCCGGGCAGGGCATAGGAGGCGCGCATCGCATCGACCATGCGACCGTGGGTCAGCCAGATCTCGTGACCGGTGCGCACCTCGGTTGCGACGGTGGCGTATTTGATCGGCAGATCCTCGATCAGGGTCGGTCCAATCGAGGCCTCCAGCTCGGCAGCGAGCCGGCTGCCGCCAATCAGGCCGCTGCCGTTGAGGCGGATATCGAGATAACCGAGGATGTTGCGCGGCTGCAGGCTGCGCGCCCATTCCTCGAGCTTGTCGAGATGGCCCGCGGCATAGGCGCCGCCGACAACCGCGCCGATCGAGGTGCCGACCACGATATTGGGGACGATGCCGTGGGCGATCAGCGTTCGCAGCGTGCCGATATGGGCAAAGCCGCGCGCCGCCCCGCCGCCGAGCGCAAGCCCGATCACCGGCCGGCGCGTCGTCCCGAGCCCGATCTTGTCAGGGCTCTGCGAGCCCCGGGAATTCCGGCCAATCCAGCTATTCAGCACCAGGCAATTCTCCCGCTTGCGCAACAAAATGCCCTACGGCCTGCGCTTTGCCAGCAATCCTCGCATGCATGGTTTATTCCCCGGTGGAAACGTTTCGGCCGGCCAGGAAGGACTACGAATACAACGCGACATCTTAATTAAGATTTGGGGCGGGTTTCGGGTTCCTCAATCGGCTGGCTCCTCGGGTCACGCAGGCTTGAATTTGCCGCGTTTTCGGTGAAAAGCATGGCCATGATTTGGTGGGGTATGGGAGTAGCCGGCATCGGACGGGCCGCGGGGCCGCGCGCCGCGTTTTTGGCTGCCGTTTGGCTTGCGTTTCTCCCCCTTCCTGCCGCAGCCCAGTTGTTTTCCGACCGCCCGCCGCCGGTGCCGCCGGCCTCTGTCCCCGATGCCCCGCCGTCCGGGCCGGCCATGAACCTCGCGCCGCCCTCGGGGCCGGGCGCCGGTCCAAACCTGCCGCCCCCGCTGACGCAGCCGACTCTCGCTCAGCCGGGTCTTGCCCAACCTCCGGCCAACGCGCCGCCCGCCGTGCCGCCAGCGGGCGCTTCCACCGCAGGCCAGGCCGTGCTGGCGCTGACGGCGAAATACGGCAAGGATCTGCCAGTCATTACCAGCGGTCTGGTGTGGCGGGTGTTCGCCGACAAGCCGGACGAGACCGGCACCTTCAAGCTGATTCGCGAAGATCGCGGCGCGACGCCCAACATCGTGCTGGCGCCCGGCAGCTACGTCGTGCACGTCGCGCTCGGACTCGTCAGCGCCACACGCGCGGTGACGCTGAAGTCGGAAACCGACCGCGAATCCTTTATCCTGCCCGCTGGCGGCCTGCGCATCGAAGGCCGTGTCGGCACCAGCAAGATCCCGCCAAATCAGATATCCTTCTCAATCTTCAAGGGCAGCCAGTTCGAGGCGGCCGAGCGCTCTTCCCTCATTCCCAACTTTGCGGGCGCCGACGTCGCTCTTCTGCCGGAAGGCACCTACAACATCATCTCCAACTATGGCGACGCCAACTCGGTGGTGCGCTCCGATATCCGCGTGCAGGCCGGCAAGCTCACCGACGTGATCATTACCCATCGCGCGGCGGTCATTACGCTCAAGCTGGTGAGCGACAAGGGAGGCGAGGCGCTTGCCAACACCGCCTGGTCGGTGATTACGCCGGGCGGCGACGTCATCAAGGAATCGATCGGTGCTTTCCCGAAAGTCGTCCTGTCGGAAGGCGAGTACCGCGCCATCGCCAAGAACGAAGGCAAGGTGTTCGAGCGCCCCTTCAACGTCGTCAACGGCGTGGACGGAGAAGTCGAAGTCGTCGCTCGCTGACGGCGTCGGTACAACTTGCGATCGCTGTCATAGTCCCTAACCCGCGCTAACCATCGGGCGACTTAAAACTGTCATAATTGCCAGACCCGCTTACCACGTCCGCAATTTTTACATCGCCTTAAGCGGCAACGCATTGGATTGCCCCGCAAAAGAACCTTGTGGGTAGCGGGAAAAGTCATGCGTGCGGCCAGCCAACTGTCGAAGAAGCCGTCGGCCAAGTCGAACATCGAGATGTTCGGCGACGTGCCGGTGCTCAAGCGCAAGTGGCGGGCGGCGGTGCGTCCGGGCGAAAAGCTGCCGCGCTATGAGGACGTGATGCTGGGCAGCCTCGGCCGGCTCGCAGATCATGTCGCGTTGCTGAAGGATGTCGGCGAGGGGCTCGCGGTCTCCCGCACCGGTCGCTATTTCCAGAAATGGATCGGCGACGAGCGTTGGGACATTCCCTTGAGCGCGCTGCCGCCGGATTGCGCGACCGCGCTGGGCGAGGCAGCTGCGAACGCGCTGCAGAACCAGCAGCCTTATCTCGCCGTGGCGCATTGCGTGCGGGACGGACTGGTTCGAACCTACGACGTGCTGGCGCTGCCGACCGCCTCTCGCTGGGGCGGCACGCTGATCGGCGCCTACGTCAACGAACGAGGCGGGCAGTACAATCTGCTCGATACGATCTTCTCCGCCACCGAAGACGGGGTGCTGTCGCTTGCGACCATCCGCGATGCCGCTGGACAGCCGCATGACTTCCAGATCGTCCATCTCAACCAGGGTGCAGCGCGTCTTCTTCGGCAGGAGGCGTCGGAACTGATGTGGCGGCGGCTTGCGGCCGGCGGTACCGTGCTGGGCACGGGCGATGTGATCGAGCGGCTGCGCGGCGTCGTCATGGGCGGCAGGGGCGACCAGTTCGAAATCGACAGCGGCGATCGCAGCCTGCGCTTCGGCGTTACGGCTTGCGGCGACATGCTGTCGCTGACCGTCTCTGACGTTACCGCGATCAAGCGGCGCGAATCCTCTTTCCGCCTGCTGTTTGAAAACAACCCGATGCCGATGTGGGTGTTCGACGCCAGAACCATGGAATTTCTCGGCGTCAATGACGCAGCGGTGCGACATTACGGCTACAGCCGCGCCACATTCCTGCGCATGAAGCTGCACGAGATTTGGCCGGAGGACGAATGGCTGACGCATACGGAGGCGCTGCAGCAGGTCGGTGACGTCTACAGCTCGGGCCGCGAGTGGCGGCATATCAAGGCCGACGGCAGCGAAATCCAGGTGCTGACCTTCGGCAGCCGCGTCACCTTCGAGGGCCGGGATGGCTATCTGGTCGCCGTCGTCGACATCACCGAGCGCCGCAAGGCGGAGGCCCGTATTGCGCATATGGCGCACCACGACGGACTGACCAATCTGCCGAACCGCGAATTCTATCAGGAACGATTGCGCCAGGCACTGGAACGCGCCGACGCGGGAAAGCATATTGCGGTGCTCTGCGTCGATCTCGACCTCTTCAAGAACGTCAACGATTCCTTCGGCCATCCGGCCGGCGATCGCCTGCTCAAGCAGGTGGCCGAGCGGTTGCGCGGCGAAATCCGCGGCGACAATATCGTGGCGCGGCTCGGCGGTGACGAATTTGCCATCGTGCTCGCCTCCGGCGTTTCGCCGAACGAGGCAAGCAATTTTGCCGACCGGCTGATCGGGGTCCTGAGCGCGCGCTACGACATCGACGGCGTCGAGGCGGTCGTTGGCGCCAGCATCGGGATTGCGTTGTCACCGGGGGACGGCATCACTCCGGAGGAGCTGATGCGCAACGCCGACATGGCGCTGTACCGCGCCAAGTCCGATGGCGGCGGCGTGCACCGTTTCTTCGAGCGCGAGATGGACCGCCAGGCCCAGAAGCGCCGCGACATGGAGCGCGATTTGCGCGCGGCCTTTGCCAATGGCGAGTTCGAGCTGCATTATCAGCCGCTGGTCGACATCGCCGACAACCGCATCAGCGGCTTTGAATCATTGTTGCGCTGGCGTCACCCTGACAAGGGCATGGTATCGCCGGCCGAGTTCATCCCGGTTGCGGAAGACATCGGGCTGATCGTGGCACTGGGCGAATGGGTGCTGCGCGAGGCATGCACGGAAGCGGCGAAATGGCCGGCTGAGATCAAGGTCGCGGTCAATCTGTCGCCGGTGCAGTTCCGCAGCCGTAATCTGGTGCAGGCCGTTGTCTCGGCGCTGGCGCATTCCGGCCTGTCGCCGCGGCGGTTGGAGCTTGAAATCACCGAGACGGTGTTTCTGGCGGAGACCGAGGCCAATCTTGCGATTCTGCATCAGCTCCGCGAACTCGGCGTCAGCATCTCCATGGACGATTTTGGCACCGGCTATTCCAGCCTTAGCTATCTTCGCAGTTTTCCCTTCGACAAGATCAAGATCGACCGTTCCTTCGTCAAGGATCTGGTCAAGCGTAGCGACTGTGTTGCGATCGTTCGCGCCATCTCGGGGCTCGGCCGCAGCCTCAACATCACCACCACGGCCGAAGGCGTCGAAACGACCGATCAGCTTGATTGGCTGCGCGCCGAGGGCTGCAACGAGGTGCAAGGCTTCCTGTTCAGCGCGGCAAGGCCGGCCGGAGAGATCGACAGGCTACTGATTGATTTTGGCCAACGCATTTCCAGGGTGGCATGAGCTCCTCGCTCAATTCTGCTGGAAGGCATCGTAGACGAGCTTTCTGAAGGCGGGCGTGATGCGCGAGCGCTCGTTCTGGGTCTGCTCCATCATGATGTAGATCATGTCGAGCTTGCGATCGACGCCGAAATAGGTGCCGCTGCCGGAGTCCCATTTCAGTTCGCCGATCGAGCCGGGCGGTGGCGGCTTGGCATTGCCGGGATCGGTGCGCACGGCAAGCCCGAAGCCGTATCCGAAGCCGTCGCCGGGAAAATAGAAGTAGTCGCGGCTGACGCCCGAACCCGGCCCGATGTGATCGGTGGTCATGTTCTCGAACGAGGCGCGGCTGATATAACGCCTGCCGTCGAGCTCGCCGCCATTGAGGAGCATCTGCGCAAAACGCGCATAATCCTTGATGGTGGTAACCAGGCCGCCGCCGCCGGATTCCCATTCGGGATGATCGAGGCGCTCGCGCTCGCTGTCGAGCAGGATCGTGTCGCTTGGCAGCGGCTGTGCCATTCGCGCCCGCTCTGCCGCCGACGTCAGCACGAATTTCGTGCTGGTCATGCCGAGCGGGCGGAAGATGCGCCGCTTCATGAATTCATAGAGCGTCTGCCCGGAGACTACCTCGATCACGCGTCCAAGCACATCGGTGGAATGGCCATAACGCCACAGCGTTCCCGGCTGGCGGGACAGCGGCAGCTTCGCGATGCGCTCGGCAAACTCCGTATTGTTGAACCGGCCGGCGAGGAGGTTCGCATCCGTGTAGACCTTTTCGACCCAGTTGGCTCCGATATAGCTGTAGCTGATGCCCGAGGTTTGACGCATCAGGTCCAATATGGTGACCGGCCGGATCGGCGGCACCAGTTCGACGGACACGCGGCCGTCCGTCGTCTTGACTTCCTGTCCGACCTCCACCCTGGCAAAAGATGGAATGTATTTGGACAAGGGATCGCTGAGCGAAAGCTTGCCCTCATCGACCAGCATCATGGCGGCGAGGCATGTGATCGGCTTGGTCATGGACTTGATGGCAAAGATCGTGTCCGGACTCATCGGCTTGCCGGTTTGCACGGCCTGCACGCCAAAAGTCTTCAGATAGACAGGCCGACCACGCTGCTGGATCAGGATCACGGCGCCAGGGAGCTTGCCGGTGGAGACTTCATTGGCAAAGAATGCGGTGATCAGCCGGAGCTTGTCCGGAGCAGGGGCGTTGGCCGCGCGGGATTGGCCGAATGCGCCGATCGAGAGCGCGGCGGCTATCGCCATTCCGATGCGAACGATCTGGACGCCGTTCATCCGGGCTTTCTCCCCAGAAACGTTCCGATCAGAACCGGGGGCGGCCTGTTCGTCAACTGGCCGGAGGCGTCTAGAAGCGCGTCACGATATCCGACAGCAGCGGACGGGGCCGATCCTCGCTGGCCTTCGTCACGGTACCGATGTGGATAAGGCCGACGAGCTTCTCGTCCGGCTTCAGGCCGAAGCCGTCTAGCACGTCGCGGTCCGAGACGAACCAGCCGGTCAGCCAGCAGGCGCCAAAGCCGAGCGCGGTCGCAGCGGTGACGATGTTCATGGCGCTGGCGCCGGCGGAGAGTTCCTGTTCCCAGGCCGGCACTTTCGGATGCGGTCTTGTAAAGCCCACCACCCCGATGACCAGCGGGGCATCGGTGAGACGCTTCTTCTCGACCTCGATCTCGGCCGCGGCGGCTTGCGGATTCTTCCTGGCGAATACGCCGGCAATGATCTCGCCGGCGCGGGCGCGCGCATCGCCCTCGAATACGATGAACCGCCAGGGTGCGAGCTTGCCGTGATCGGGAACGCGCGCGCCGATGGTCAAAATGGTCTCGAGCTCGGCGGGCGCGGGACCGGGTCCGGTCATGTCGCGCGGCTTCATGGAGCGCCGGGTTTTCAGGAGTTCGATGGCGTCAGGCATTGAGCACCGAAATATTGGAATTTGCTGCAGATATTCGTATTTGCGAAGCGATAGCAAGGCGTCCCTTTTTAGTAACATTCCAAGATGGGGAGCAGGGTACTCCTTGATCCTGCGCAAGAATCGCCTCCGAGAGCCAGTTATTCTCGCAAAACCGTCTTGGTTCCGGAGTTTCGCCATGCCCAAGCCGAAAAAGATGGAATTGAACGTCGTCCGTCTGCCGCCCGATCTGGCTGTTCATGTCGACGTCTGGGCGGCCGCCCATGAGGTCAATCGTGCGGAAGCCCTTGCACGGTTGGTCGAAATCGGCTTGAGGGCGGAAGCTCGGATTGCCGCGCCCCCGCGCGGCTGCCGCAACGACTTTGCGATCGAAGTCGAGACGGTGAACCGGATTGGATTGTTGATCGATCCGGAAACGCCGGAGGAGGAGCGGGAGCGCCGAATCCACCGGCTGACCGAAGGCCCGCCGGAATTCGCCGCCTTCCGCCTCGACCTGCCGGGGCGCCGGCCGCATTGAACGCTACGTCCGCCCGCGCGCCCGTTTGACGTCCGGCGGTGTCGCCTCCTCGACGAGAGCGGCGATCGCCTCCGCCGTCGGCAACACCTTCTGGCCTTCGCTGCCGAGACGGCGCACCGACACCGAGTGCGACTCGGCTTCCTTCTTGCCGACGGCGAGGATCGCCGGGATCTTGGCCAGCGAGTGCTCGCGGACCTTGTAGTTGATCTTCTCGTTGCGCAGGTCGATTTCGACCCGCAGGCCCGCGCGGCGCGCCGCTTCCACCACTTTGGTGGCATATTCGTCGGCTTCGGACGTGATGGTGGTGACGACCGCCTGCACCGGCGCGAGCCAGAGCGGGAAGCTGCCGGCATAATGCTCGATCAGGATGCCGATGAAGCGCTCCATCGAGCCGCAGATCGCCCGATGCACCATGACCGGCACCTTCTTGCCGCCATCGGCGTCGATGTAGAAGGCGCCAAATCGCTCCGGCAGGTTGAAGTCGACCTGCGTGGTGCCGCACTGCCAGTCACGGCCGATGGCGTCGCGCAACACATATTCGAACTTCGGCCCGTAGAAGGCGCCTTCGCCCGGGTTGATCGCGGTCTTGATCAGGTTGCTCTGCGACTGGATCTGGCTCAGCACCGTGGCCATCACGCGCTCGGCATGATCCCACATGGCATCGGTGCCGACGCGCTTCTCCGGCTTGGTCGACAGCTTGATCGTGAGTTCGCCGGTGAAACCGAAGTCCTCATAGACCGACAAGATCAGGTCGTTGATTTTGAGGCATTCCTCGGCGAGTTGCTCTTCCGTGCAGAAAATATGCGCATCGTCCTGCGTGAAGCCACGCACGCGCATCAGCCCGTGCATGGCGCCCGAAGGTTCGTAGCGATGCACGACGCCGAATTCGGCAAGCCGTAGCGGCAGATCGCGATAGCTCTTCAGTCCGTGCTTGAAGATCTGCACATGGCCCGGGCAGTTCATCGGCTTGAGCGCAAACCAGCGCTTGTCTTCGGCCTCGTCGCCCGCCGACTGCGCCGCGAACATGTTCTCGCGGTACCAGTCCCAGTGGCCCGAGGTCTCCCATAGCGCCTTGTCGAGGATCTGCGGCGCGTTGACCTCGCTGTAGTCGCCGGCGAGGCGGCGGCGCATATAGGCAATGACCTGCTGGAAAATGCTCCAGCCCTTCGCGTGCCAGAACACCACGCCCGGGCCTTCCTCCTGGAAGTGGAAGAGGTCGAGTTCGCGGCCGAGCCGGCGGTGGTCGCGCTTCTCGGCTTCCTCGATCTGCTTCAGATAGGCGTCGAGTTCTTCCTGTTTCGCAAAGGCCGTGCCGTAGATGCGGGTCAGCATCGGGTTGTTGGAATCGCCACGCCAATAGGCGCCGGCGACCTTCATCAGCTTGAAGGCATTGCCGATCTTGCCCGTCGAGGTCATGTGCGGGCCGCGGCAGAGATCGAACCAGTCGCCCTGGAAATAGATCTTGATCGGTTCGTCGCCGGGAATGGCGTCGACCAGCTCGACCTTGAAGTTCTCGCCCTTGTCGCGGAACACCTGCTTGGTCTTCGCGCGGTCCCACACTTCCCTGGTGAAGGGCCGGTCGCGCGCGATGATCTCGCGCATCTTCTTTTCGATCGCGGCGAAATCTTCCGGCGTGAACGGCTCGTTGCGGAAGAAGTCGTAGTAGAATCCGTTCTCGATCACCGGGCCGATGGTGACCTGCGTGCCCGGCCACAGCGACTGCACCGCTTCCGCCAGCACATGCGCGCAGTCGTGCCGGATCAGTTCCAGCGCCCGCGCATCCTCGCGGGCGACGAATTCGATCTTGGCGTTGTTCTCGATGGCGTCGTTGAGATCGCACAGCGTGCCGTCCAGCGCCATGGCGACGGTGCGTTTCGCCAGCGACGGCGAAATGCCCTTGGCAATATCGAGGCCGGTGGTGCCTTTGGGGAATTCGCGACGGGCGCCGTCGGGGAAGGTGACGTGGACCTTGTTCACGGGTTCGGCGGGCTTGAGATTCGTAAGGGAGTATTTGAAGTCGCTCATCAGTTTCTCCTGGGGCTCACTCCTGCGGACCAACGCAGGTAAGCGGGAACTGAGCCCGGTATAGCAGGCGATTCGGGCCGGGCAAGCGGCGTTTTTGCAGGAAATTCGATGCAAGGCGCGGCGGCTTGCGCCGACGGTTGCGGCCGGTGAATCGGCTTGTTAGCGTCACAAATCGGCTAAATCGCCGTGGTCAAAACACGCCATCATGACGTCGCGGGCATTTTTCATCGTCGCTCTCATCCTGATCGGCGCGCCGACATTCGCGGCGCCCAGCCCCGTACGTCGCGCGCCCGCAGCCATGCCGCCGGCGCCGATGGCGTTCTATGTCGTCAAGGGCGCACCCGATGCCTGTGGCCGCGGCTGCGACAGCTGGATCGCGGTGGAAGGGCAGGTCGACGGCACGGCCGCGTCGCGCTTCGGCAAGTTCCTGAAAGCGGTCGGCAATCGCAACCTGCCGGTCTATCTGTCTTCGCCGGGCGGCAATCTCGACCAGGCACTTGCGATGGGCGCGATGCTGCGCGAACGCCGAGCCACCGCGCGGGTGGGGCGCACGCTGGTCAGCGACTGCGGATTCGAAGCGCAGGACAGCGCCGCCTGCCTGAAGCTGAAACAATCGGGCCGCGTGTTGCACGGCGACATCTTTACGCGCAGCGCCAACTGCAATTCGGCCTGCCCCTACCTGCTGTTGGGTGCAACCAACCGCGAGGTCGCGCCCGATGCGCTGCTGGCGGTGCATACGGCAAAGGTGGTGGTGCATTTCCGTGGCGGCGAGCCGCCCGCCGAAGTGCGTGCGGCGGCAAACGAGCGCGGCCGCGAACGTGCCGACCGCATGCTCTCCGCCTACATCCTGAAGATGGGCGCAGACATCGGCCTGTTTGAGCTCGCTCGCTCGGTCAAGTTCGAGAGCCAGCATGTTTTGACGCGTGAGGAAATCTCCCGCTTCGGTATCGATCGGCGCGACATCGCCGAGACGCCCTGGAAGTTCGAAAACGGCGTTCGCAGCATGGTTAGCAAGTTCGCTGCGGTTCGCGAGGAGACCGGAAAATCCTGGCGGCTGTCGCAATGGCGCATCGTCTGCGCCTCGAGCGAGCAGTTCGAGTTGAATTTCCAGCGGCCGGCGCTTACGGCAGGTTCGAGCCTTCCAACGGTCGCGATCTCGGGCGTCGGGCCGACCCCGCAGCACTTCAACTGGCCACCGGCAAAATTTCAGGGCTTTGAGATCTGGGCGCTGCGCGTCACGCCGGCCTCGGCGCAGGGCCTGGCTGCCTTGCCCCAGTTCGAGTTCACCGAATCGGCGCAGGCCGCCGATGGCAAGCGCATGGCCCGCGCGGCCACACTGTCCACCGACGGCCTGTCCGGGGCTCTGACGACGCTGGCTTCCACATGCCCGCCGCCCAAAAATCTGGCGCTCCGGCAGACCGTCGGCGCGCATGAGAGCGCTGCAAAATAAGCGCAGGTTCCGCCCTTTCATCGTGCCGGCCAGCAGTTTACATGCGTCTGCATGGAAAATCGCGCCGCTTCTCTCCCTCGATTCGCGCCCACCGCCCTGATGCTCGGCAATGTCGTCACCGGTTGCGCGGTGCTTGCACCGGCGGGCATGCTCAGGGAATTGTCGGAAGGGCTAGATGTCAGCATCCGCACCGCTGGGCTTCTGATCACCTTCGGCGCCGTCGTGCTCTGCGTGGGGTCGCCGGTTACGGCCTGGCTGACCAGCCGGATCGAGCGGCGCAGACTGCTCGCGGTGACGCTGGCGATCCTCGCGGCGACCAACATCATTTCGGCCTTCGCATCCGATTATGCGAGCCTGATGGCCTTGCGGCTTCTGATGCTCGCCATCGGCGTGATCTACACACCGCAGGCCGCCGGCACGGCGGCGATGATCGTGCCCGAGAGCAGGCGCGGCTCGACCATTGCCTTTGTCTTCCTCGGCTGGTCGCTGGCGGCCGCCATCGGCCTGCCGCTGATCACGCTTGTTGCCCACCGCTACGGCTGGCGGGCGGCCTATGGCGGCATCGGCGGGCTCGGCCTCCTGAGCTTCCTGCTGCTGATGTGGCGCCTGCCGCGCGGGCTGTTCGGCGCACCTGTTGAACTGCGGACATGGCTCGAACTCGCGCGGCGGCCGCTGATCGTGCTGCTGCTCCTCATCACCACGCTCTACATGTCCGGGCAGTTCGTCATCTTCACCTTCATGGGACCGCTGCTCGAAAGACTGAGCGGCGCCAACGCCGATGCCATCGGGCTCGCCTTCGCGCTTTATGGTGTGTTCGGCTTCATCGGCGTTGCGATCGCAACCCGCATCGTCGATGGTTGGGGTGCCTGGCGCACCTCCGTGCTGTTTCTGTCGCTTGTGCTTGCCGGTGTTACCGGCTGGGCGGTCAGCGCCGGCCATTATCTGCCGATGGCCATTTCGGTCGCCGTGTGGGGATCCGGCTTTGCTGCCTCCAATTCAATGCAGCAGGTGCGGCTGGTCGCGGCTGCGCCGGCAATGGCTTCCGCATCGGTATCGCTCAACACCTCCGTACTTTATATCGGGCAGGCGATCGGCTCGGCCATCGGTGCCATCCTGTACGGTCGGGACATGTTGTACAGTGCGGGCTATGTTGGAATGGCCTTTCTGCTGGCGGCGCTGCTTGTTGCCGTCGCGACCCGGCCGCGCCCGGCGGGATAGGGCGAAGGCACAAGCTGCATCGTGACAATCCGGCCGGCAAATGCTTTCCTACCGCCTTGGGGAAGGTGATCGGGGAGTTGCCGGCGAATCGTAACGCGAGGCTTCCAACAACGAAAAATTGTATTGCCGGATTTTTCGCCGTTTGGCCTCAATCGGGCGCATTTTCGTCGCATTGCCTTCCATCCCGCTGGGTCACGACGAGAGCAAAACGACATGAAGAAGATTTTGGTGCTGGCGGCGGTACTCTATTCGGCCGCCGCCATTGCGCAGACAAGCGAGACGGCCAAGCAGCCGATGATCGGCGACAAGCCGCTCGTGCAGGTCAAGCCGAAGGGCGGCAAGAAGAACGCTCCGGCGGACGGGACGGCGTCGGCCACGGCTGCGCCGGGAGCCAAGGCTGCGCCGGGCAAGCCGAAATCGATGGCGCAGAGGCTGCAGGCCTGCCTGGAGATCGACGATGGCACCAAGGACCGGCTCAGTTGCTACGATGCCGTGGTCCCACTCAAGCCCAATCCGAAGGCCAAGGCGCCCGCGAAATCCGTCAGCGAGTGCGGCGGCTTCAAGGACGAGGAGGAGCGGCTGACCTGCTTCAACGGCTTCGCCGAGAAGCTGCCACGGCTTCCTTCCTGAGGCTTGCGGCGGTCCGATCGCAAGTCAGTCGCTGATTCGCGTCAGAACCGCCTTGAAGGCGACGCCCGGCATCTGCAGGGCGCTACCCTCGAAATCGACCATGTCGCCGTTTTCGGTGCCTCGCAGCGTCAGCGTGATCATGTCGGTGCCGAACAGCGGCCGGAAAGCCGGATCGGCATTGTGGCGCTGGGTCGACACCCTGACGTGGATGCCGTCGTTCTTGTCCACGTAGTTGCCGACAAAGGCGAAGGCGGAGTTGCCGCCGCGCAGCTTCCCAGCCGTGGCATAGATCACGCCGCTGCCGGTGCCATGAACGGTATGGAATTCGACCTTGTACAAGCCCTCGCGCAATATACGTCCCCGATGGAAAAATGAGCCCGGGCAAAAACGCATACAGGAAAGATTTTAGTCTAGGCCCCGCGCGATGGCTCGACAATGCCCGGCATCGCTGGCGGCCGAAACATCAACATTACAATTTGGATGGGGCATGCGTCCGCACATCCGCCGATCGGCCGCCCGCCGCGCGCGGCGCAGCTGTGCCGCCGGCCGTCCTACCGGTTGCCGTATGCGGCGACCCGGGTTGCGGGAGTGGGCGGCGCCGCCATCTTGACCAGAACGTCCTTTACCGGATGCTCGGTCCAGGCCTGTGTCACGTAGCTGCGGTGGGTGATGCCGTCGCGCGTCTGCACGAATACGACGCTGCCGGGCCGCAGCGGTGCGTCCATGTCCTCGCGATAGGAGATGCTCTTTTCGCGCAGCATGGCCATCAGCTCCATGTCGCGCGGCTTGGTGTAGCGGGTATAGGAGCTGACGAAGAAGCCGTTGCGGTTGTTCTCAATCCAGGAGGCGAACTTGTCGAGTTCGCCATAGACGGCGTCGAGCAGGATCACGCCGGCGACGCGCTTGGTGATGCCGCCAACCTCGAGGGCCCAGGCGGTCGGCAGGAAGCCGCCGCTGTAGCCGACGATCACGATCGGCATGTTGGCGAATGCCTTGGCCGAGCCCGGATCGCCATAGAGGCGGGCGAGGTGGGACGTCGATTCCTCCATGAAGCGCTTGAAGCCGTTCGGCTGCCAGAACTTGCCGGCGCTGGAATCGGCTGCATCGACGGCCATCTGCGGCGCAAGCAGCACGGCGTTGACGCCGGAATCGGAGATCTGCTGCGGCACCAGCTGGCGGTCGCGCACGTCGCGCTCGAGGGTAGCGCCATTGCCATGGAAGAACACCACGATCACGCCGGGCCGCTTGGCATCGAAATGCTCGGGCACGTGCACCAGCACGCGGCTGTCGTTGTAGGTCTCGTCCTGCCAGTAGACCTTGCCGGAATAGCTGCGGTGGCCCTTGCGGTCGCCGCTGGAGACGTTGAGGAACGCCGATTCCGAACGTGGGTTCTCGCCGAAATAGGGGAAGGCGGAGGACTTCATGCTGACCAGCGTGGTCAGATCCTCGCGCGGCTTTTCCAGTGGAAGCGTCGGCGCATAGGAGGCGACACGATAGGACGAAGGCGCCGGCGCCGGGTCTGGCGTGATCCGCTCGGTCCGCACCGTCCGCTGGCGCGGCGGTTCGCTGCGTGCGATCTCGCCGCGCGACGGCCACCTGATGCTTTCGGACTCGGTCGGGAATCGATCCCTGAATTGTGCGGCGGGGAAACGCTCCTCGAACGTGTCGCCGCCGGCCGCATGGGCATTGGCCGCGAGCGTGTTTGCCGGCGGCGCCTTGCCGCACTGGACGAGCAGCGACGAACCCGGGAGGAGGACGGCAAGCAGCGCTGCCACACGCCAGCGCGGCGACATGCCAAATGCCGTCGCCCAGCCCGCGCGCTCATACATCGTCGACTTCGGATCGACCCCGATCATCCGCTCCCCAAAATCCACCGGACGGCAAGTTGAACCAGCCGGCGTTTAGACGACCTTAATAATCCGGAAAAACTCCCCATCCGGACCACGGATTCTGAACACGGAATCGTGTCCTGATTGTGGGAAGCGCCTTCCTGTTTGCGCAATGCAGCGGATGCCCAAGCGGACAGCTCGGGTCCATTTCGGTATATTGATACCGAAGCTGTGGTTCGATTCAGAGCTTCACTGACGTTGCTTGAACTGAGGGGCGCGAGCCTGCACGATTGGCCCCGAAATCCCGGGCGCGATGCCCCAAAGGCGTGGACCAACATGGCGGCATCTGAAGCGGGCGGGGCGGCCTTGCCCGGCGGGCTCACGGCGGGCACCGATTCAACCGTCTCGCTCTGGGTGGCGGCGGCCATTGTCGTCGCCGACATGGTCGGGGTCGGCGTCTTCACCAGCCTCGGCTTCCAGGTCAAGGACATCCCCTCCGGCTTCGCCATCCTTCTGCTCTGGGTGGTCGGCGGCATCGTGGCGCTGTGCGGGGTTTTCTCCTATGGCGAACTCAGTGCGATGTTTCCGCGTTCGAGCGGGGAATACAATTTCCTCGGCCGCGCCTATCACCCGGCCTTCGGCTTCGTCGCGGGTTGGGTGTCGGCGACCGTCGGCTTCTCCACACCTGTCGCGCTCGCGGCCATGGCTTTCGGCGTATATGGCCGCGCCGTCCTGCCCGGCGCGCCGCCGCTCGCGCTCGCCATCGCCGTGGTCTGGGCGGTGTCCCTGGTGCAGCTCACCGGCATCCGCCATTCCTCGACGTTCCAGATGATCGCTACCGTCCTGAAAGTGGTGCTGATCGTCGCATTCCTGGCCTGCGGCTTCGTCATCGGCACGCCGCAGCCAATTTCCTTTTCGCCGCAGTCCGCCGACTTCACCTATGTCCTCAGCGCACCCTTTGCGATCAGCCTCGTCTTCGTGATGTATTCGTTCTCGGGCTGGAACGCGGCGACCTACATCATCGGGGAGATGAAACTGCCGGAGCGCAACGTGCCGCGCGCCATGCTGATCGGCACGACGATCGTTCTGGTGCTCTATGTGGCGCTGAATGCGGTATTCCTGCATACCGCGCCGATCGACCAGCTCGCCGGCCACCTCGATGTCGCCCGCATCTCCGGCAGCCACATTTTCGGCGAGCTGGGTGGCCGCATCGTCGGCGCCATGATCTGCATCGGCCTCGTCTCCTCGATCTCGGCCATGATGTGGATCGGGCCGCGCGTTATGATGACCATGGGCGAGGACATTCCGGCGCTGAAAATCTTTTCCCGCCGTTCATCCGGCGGCGCGCCGGTCTACGCCATCCTGTTTCAGCTGGCGGTGGCGAGCCTGATGCTGCTGACCAACAGCTTCGACGCGGTGCTCGAGTTCATCCAGTTCTCGCTGCTGTTCTGCTCGTTCTTCGCGGTGCTCGGCGTCATCAAGCTGCGCATCACCCGGCCGGACTTGCCGAGGCCATATCGCGCCTGGGGATACCCGTTTACACCGCTGGTTTTCCTGCTCGTGACCGCTTTCATGATGTACTATCTTCTCACCACCCAGCCCAAACCGTCATTGCTCGGTCTATTGATCATGTTCTCAGGCCTGCTGATCTACGCTGTTTTCCGCAAGCAATCCGGCAATGGCCCCGCGGCCGCCTCTGCGGATCGCGAATGAAACGGTTCTGGTCGCTCACCACTGCCGCTTTCGCCGTCGCTCTGATCTGGGCGGCCACCGGTCCTGCGCGTGCCACCGACGTCACCGCGGACGATACGGCCAAATTCCTCGCCGGCATGCAGCCCTCGGCCGACTCGCCGCTCACGCCGTTGACCAGGGATCCGTCCTGGCAGCGCCACGCCCGCTTCTTCGACAACGCCTTTGGCCAGCTAGAGCAGAGGCAGCTGTCGAAGATTCGCGCCTGGTCGGAGACCCATCTCGCCGCGCCGAAGCCGACCATGTTCTACATGTTCTCAGGGCCCGACTTCCTCTATGCCAACTCCTTCTATCCGAAGGCCACGACCTACGTGCTGAGCGCGCTGGAGCCTCCGGGTCAGGTGCCCGACCTGACCCGACTTCCGCGCGGGGCGATCGGCGCTGCGCTCTACAATGTCGAGCATTCGCTGGGCTCGATCCTATCGTTCAGCTTCTTCATCACCAAGCAGATGAAGACCGATCTGCACGCCGGCCAGATCAGCGGGACGCTGCCGATCCTCTACGTATTCCTGGCGCGCTCCGGCAAGACCATCAGGAGTGTGACGCCGATCGCGCTCGACGCCGAAGGGCAGGTCAAGACCGCCGGCGAAAATCCCGGTCCCAATGCGCCGCGCGGTGCGAGGATCACCTTCGCCGGCCCCGACGGGGTGGAAAAGACGCTCTATTACTTTTCGACCGATCTTTCCAATGGCGGCGTGAAGTCGAGCGGCTTCCTGAAATTCTGCTCGACGCTGGCGCCCGGCAACAGCCTGATCAAGAGCGCATCGTATCTGCTGCACTCCGGCAATTTCAGCACGGTGCGCGACTACATCCTCGCCAACAGCGCAACCGTGATCCAGGATGATTCCGGGATTCCGCTTGCCTATTACAATTCCAGGCAATGGCGCTTCTTTCCGTTCGGCCGCTATCTCGGACCGATCGGCGAATTCCCCGGACGCTACCAGCAGTCCTATGCTGAATTGTTCCGCCGCGCCGAGCCGATCAATTTCGGCGTCGGCTACCGCTGGCGCACCAATGAATCGAACTTGCTGCTCTCGGTGAAGCTGCCGGGTGACGGCACAGCGCCGGTCGAGACCACTTCGTCGGCGGAACCAGCGCCGTCGCCGCCACGCCCGAAGAAGCCGAAGCCGCCGCCGCCCGCGCCGCGCGGTTTCCTTTTCTGGAGCCGCTAAGATCAGGACGACGATGGTGGCGGCGCGTTGACCCCGCGCCAGCGGCCGTAACGCCAGGGCAGGTACCAGCGCGCGCCCTCGGGCTTCGCTGCGGGAACATTGTCGATTCCGGACGTCCCCCAGGGCTGGCAGCGCAACAGTCGCGCCAGCGTCATCCATCCGCCGCCCCACAGACCGAAACGCTCGATCGCTTCGTCGGCGTAGACCGAGCAGGTCGGCAGATGACGGCAGTTGTAGCCGACCAGCGGCGACAGCGTGTGGCGATAAAGCCAGATCATGCCACGCCCGGCATTGCGGGGCAGGCGCATCAACGCGCCAGCGCAGTCCGGGCAGAGTTGCAGTGCACGCTTCATCGGGGGTCTATCGAGATCGATACCGGAGTCTTGCGGATGTTCCATTCCAGGAACCGTTATTTTGCAGGTATTTACGCCACAGTTGCAAAATATCGCACATTACGACGGCGCTGCAGCAAAGCCTCTATAGACGATACGGGTCAGGGCAGTTACCCTTTTGATGACGCGGCGATGACGGAATCATGTCGCGTTTTGGGGCCGTCGCGGTCGAATTGTCGGGCTTGGGGAAGGAACCAAGTTGAGACTTTTGAAGTCGCTTGAGCTTCACGGTTGGGCGCTGATCGGCGCAACGGCCTTCTGCCTCGCTTTGCCCGGCGCGGTGACGACGTCGGGCAATTCGGCGAAGGCGAGCGACACGCTCGAAGAACGCAAATTGCCGATGCGCTTCAGCTGGGTGGAGTGCAAGCCCGACTGCAAGGGCTGGGTCAGCGCGGTCGGCATCGTCACGGCGGACAGCCCGCGCGAATTCGACGAGTTTGCGCGCGGCCGCGAGCTTGCGGGCGCAACCATCGTGTTCGATTCCAGCGGCGGTTCGGTGAACGACTCTATCGCGCTTGGCCGCCGCTTTCGCGGCCTCGGCATGCTTACCACGGTGGGCGTCAGCCTGCGCGGCGACAACAGGACCCGTCCGAGTGTCGCGCCGGAAGCCTATTGCGAGTCGATGTGCGCGTTCATGCTGCTTGCGGGCAAGACGCGCTATGTGCCGGAGGCGGCGCGGGTGCGCGTGCACCAGATCTGGATGGGTGACCGCGCCGACGACGCCCGGGCGGCAAGCTACACCGCGCAGGACATGATGATCGTCGAGCGCGACATCGGGCGGCTGGCGAAATACACCTTCGACATGGGCGGCACCGGCGATCTGCTGTCGCTGGCGCTGAACGTGCCGCCGTGGGAAGACCTGCATCAGCTGACGCCTGCCGAACTGCGGCTCACCAATCTCATGACGACGGACCTGGTCGCCGACGTACTGCCGCGTGACAACCCGGTTCCGATGGCGGAGGTGAAGCCAAAGACGGTGCAGGATCGCTTCGTCAGCGCACCCGCGGCCGATGAGGCCGTGGTTCACCCCGCCAAGGCGACCAAGACGGCGGAAGTGCAGACCGGCGGCGTGGCCCCCGCCGAGAAGCCGGCGGCGCAGCCTCAGGAAGTAAGGTAACCTCTGCTCCTCATGGTGGGGAGCGCGCACCGCGCGCGTCTCGAACCATGTGGCCCGGATATCGCCCGCGGCCGTCCTTCGAGACGCCGCTCCGCGGCTCTTCAGGATGAGGTCAGTTAGTGCGGTAGCTCGCCTACGCCGGCTGCTTCGCCTTGGCCTCGATCTGGCCGATGGCATCGACCACGGCGTCGAAGGTCAGCATGGTCGAGGCATGGCGCGCCTTGTAGTCGCGCACGGGCTCGAGCAGGGCGATGTCGGCCCATTTGCCTTCGGGCGGCGCGCCGTTTTCTTTCAGCATTTTGCGAACGGTCTCACGCAACTCGCGCAATTCGCTCGCATTCGAGCCGACGACATGCCTCGCCATGATGGAGGAGGAGGCCTGGCCAAGCGCGCAGGCCTTCACGTCATGGGCGAAGTCGGTGACGACGGGCCCGTCCATCTTGATGTCGACCTTCACGGTCGAGCCACACAGTTTTGAGTGCGCGGTGGCGCTGGCATGGGGATCGGGGAGGCGGCCCAGGCGCGGGATATTACCGGCGAGTTCGATGATCCGCTTGTTGTAAATGTCGTTCAGCATAAGTCGAAGTCCAGCGTCCGCCGGTAACGCGCCCTTGGCGGCCCCGGTGCATCAGCCTATATATGTAGGAGAACGGTGGAAATACAGTCCGGCCGTTTGGCGCCCCATGCGGGATTTGCAAGGCAATTCCCCGGGGGGTGGTGATAGGATAACAAGAGTACTACCACGCAAGCTAAGGGACTCAGGCGTCCGGCGGCATTGTCCGCCCCGTCTGCCCGGTGACACATCCGGTCCCCCTTGGGCCGGTCGAACGGAGAAGACATGGTTGACGCACTGATCAAATCCCTCAACCCGCGCAAGGCGCCGGAGACGCGGCCTGCCGAGCTCGATCCTTCGGAATTCCTGGCTGCCGCGGTCCGTGCCGACCAGCCGCGCCCCTCGCGCGCCGAGGCCGAGCAGGCGGTGCACACGCTGCTCAGCTATATCGGCGAGAACCCCGATCGCGAGGGCCTGCTCGACACGCCGCGCCGTGTCGTCGAAGCCTTTGACGAACTCTATCAGGGCTATCACCAATGCCCTGCCGAGGTGCTCGACCGCACCTTCGGCGAGACCGCCGGCTATGACGATTTCGTGCTGGTGCGCGACATCGAGTTCACCTCGCAATGCGAGCACCACATGATGCCGTTCTACGGCAGGGCGCATATCGCCTACACGCCAGTCGAGCGGGTGGTGGGCCTGTCCAAGCTGGCCCGCCTGACCGACATATTCGCGCGACGCCTGCAGACCCAGGAACATCTCACGGCGCAGATTGCGGCTGCGATCGACGAAATTCTCAAGCCGCGCGGTGTAGCCGTGCTGATCGAGGCCGAGCATACTTGCATGTCGGTGCGCGGCGTCGCCAAGCATGGCGCGATGACCTTTACCAGCCGCTACACCGGCATGTTCCGCGACAATCCGGCGGAGCAGTCGCGCTTCATGTCCATGGTGCGAGCACCGCAGCGGTGACCTCGCATTGAATATGCGAGGTTTCCCTTGGCCAATCCCGCTGACACCGACCGCGAAGAAGGCTTGAGCTTTCAGCCCAAGTTCGATGCGTCCGGCCTCCTCACCTGCGTCGCCACGGATGCTGCGACCGGCGACGTGCTGATGGTGGCGCACATGAACGATGAGGCGCTGCGCAAGACCATTGCCACGGGCGAGGCCTGGTATTTCAGCCGCTCTCGGCAGGCGCTCTGGCGCAAGGGCGAGAGTTCTGGCCACACTCAGCGCGTCGTCGAGATGCGCACGGATTGCGACCAGGATGCAGTCTGGATCCGGGTCGAGCAGGCGGGCGCGGCCTGCCATACCGGCAGGCGTTCCTGCTTCTATCGCAAGGTCGAGGGCAAGGGCGGCAAGGTCGACCTCGCCCTTGTCGATGCCGAGCGGGTGTTCGATCCGAACGCCGTCTACCGGAAATGAATTCCTTAACCAGCCATTAACCATGATGGCCGCATCGTGCGGCAGGCATGAGCGCCGGTGGACGCTCAGTAAGACCGTGCGGGGGTTTCGCGAGGAGCGAGGCACCAAGGATATGTCGGTCGATTCAATCAGCGCCACGACTGCGGCAGCAACGGACCTGTCGCGCGTCGATCCGTCGCGTCTGAAGATCGCTACCTCCATCAAGCAGGCCGCCGGCACGACCGGCGTCAGCTTCGAATACATGCTTGCCACCGCCAAGATGGAGTCGAACTTCAACCCGAAGGCGGCGGCGGGCACCTCGTCGGCGCGCGGGCTCTACCAGTTCATCGACCAGACCTGGCTCGGCACCGTGAAAGAGGCCGGGACCCAGCTCGGCTATGGCAAATATGCTGAAGCAATCTCGAAGTCTTCTTCGGGCACCTATTACGTCAACGATCCCTCGATGCGCTCCTCGATCATGAAGCTGCGCGACGACCCGGATGCGGCTTCCTCGATGGCTGCGGTGCTGAGCCAGTCGAACAGCTTCAAGCTAACGGGCAAGATCGGCCGCCGTCCGAGCGACAGCGAACTCTATATGGCGCATTTCATGGGGGTGGGCGGCGCCGCCAAACTGATCTCCAACGCCGAGGACAATCCGAACGCCTCCGCCGCGCGGCTGTTTCCCAATGCTGCGGCCGCCAACCGCTCGATCTTCTACGAGAAGGGCACTGGCCGCGCGCGAACCGTCTCGGAAGTCTATTCTGTGCTCAGCACGCGCTACGCTGCGGCCGCCAATGCGAAGGATACCCGCACCGCCTTTGCCGCGCTCGGCGGCACGCCTCAGCCAGTGGCGGTTGCAAGCGTTGCTGCGCCGGCCGCCGCGGGCGCGGCCAGGGTAGACGGCGCCAGTTTTCTCTCGGTCATTCCGGATGCGCGTGCGGTGACGCCGGTGAAGGCAGCGGCGGCGACGGAATTGAAGACGGCGTCATTGCCGCAGCAGGAGCCGATGTTCCGCACCCTGTTCCAGGCCGGTGACCGCAGCCAGCCGATCTCACCGGCGGTGCAGGAATTGTGGGGTAGTTCGTCGCCGCGGATGAATGTGGCTTCTGTCGTCAATGCGACGCCGCAAGTCCGCGCGCCCGGCCGGCTTGATCTCTTCAGCGATCGCGACGGCACCTTCTCGAGCTAGCACTGTTTGATCGCTCGCGGTGAGGAGGCGCGCCTTCGCGCCGTCTCGAAATTTTGGCCCCCGAAACCTGCTGACGGCGATCTTTCGAGAGGCCGTTGCGCGGCTCCCAGCACGAGGATCGGGGTCGGTGGTCCGCCGGCCATTAACGAAACGGCAATAATCCCAAACGTTTATGGTGAACCCTCTATTAACTGTCATGGTTTATTTTCCGTGACAGTGGCATCGCGTCACGGTGTCGTCGCAAGTTGCGTAAGCCGGAAAGAGCATGATCGTTCGGCAGTTTATCAGTTGGGTCAGAAACGCATCCGCCGGTGAGCGGGCGGAGGCCACGCGCTCTCTGGCGCGGGCCTGGCTGATTTCGGATCTCACACAAGACGACCGCGCCGCCGCCGAAGGCGCGCTGCTGATGCTGCTCGATGATCCATCGCCGCTTGTGCGGCGGACCATGGCCGAAGTGTTCGCCCGCAGCACCGATGCTCCCGCCGCCATCGTGCAGGCACTCTCCGTCGATCAGCCTTCGGTGTCGCTGCCCATCCTCGAACATTCGCCGCTCTTGATCGATGCCGATCTCGTCGACATCGTCGCGACCGGCAATGAAGAGACCCAATGCGCGATCGCGCGCCGCATCAGCCTGCCAGCCTCGGTCTGTGCGGCGATCGCCGAAGTCGGCACGGCCGCAGCGGCGCTGGAATTGATCGAAAACCCCTATGCGGAGCTTGCACCCTTTTCATGGGACCGCATCGTCGAGCGTCACGGCCACCTGGCGGCCATCCGCGAAGCCATGCTGGCGCTGGATGGCCTGCCGGCGGCGACGCGCTATGCGCTGATGACGAAGCTTTCCGACACGCTGGCGCAGTTCGTCGTCGCGCGCAACTGGCTGAGCGCCGACCGGGCAGGGCGCATCGCCAGCGAGGCGCGCGACCGCTCGACGGTTCACATTGCCGCCCGCACCGGCGGCGCCGACATGGAAGGCCTGGTGAGCCACCTGCGCGCCACCGGTCATCTCACGGCGGGCCTGATCCTGCGCACGCTCCTGTCGGGCAATCTCGACCTGTTCCACTGCGCTCTCGCCGAGCTCTCCGGGCTGCCGCTGGCCCGCGTCAGCGCACTCTTGCACGATCGGGGCCGCGCCAGCCTTCAGGCACTCTTGATCAAGGCCGGGCTGCCGGAATCGACCTTCGGCGCCTTCCAGGTGGCGATCGATGTCGGCCAGGAGATCGGCTTTGTCGACAGTGACGGCGCTGCAGCGCGGTTGCGCCGGCGAATGGTCGAGCGCGTGCTGACCCGGTGCGAAACCGATGGCCGCTCGGCCGAGCCGCTGCTGATCCTACTGCGGCGCTTTGCGACGGAGTCCGCGCGCGAGGAAGCGCGGTTGTTCTGCGACGAACTGGTGGCGGAGAGCGCGATCGACCCGCAGGAGCGGGATTTGATCGCGGCATAGGCTATTCCATCAAGATTCCGGCAAATCGACTTGCCCGCGCCAGCTTGAACGGCGAAGGCCCAGGCGCGACCACCGCTCTTGCACCCCCTGCGAAACCGAATGCGGACGCGGCGCTACGCGTGCTTGCCTACGTTTGCCCGGATGCCGAGATCTCGCTCACTCCGCCGGTGCGATGCTTGGCGCGAGGATGGCTTCGAGATGCTCGGGGCGGTCCCGGTTGGCCCGGGTCAGGAACTCGTCCGTGACGCCGCGAAGCTGCTGGCTCAATTGGCTCGCCATCGCGACCGTATCGAGCTTGGTGCGCTGACGCACGATCGCCTGTACGGCATTGATGTGGTGCATGATCAGCTCGGACGGCACCTTGGCGAGGTCGGGCGCGTGTTCGATGATGCGGCAGAGGCTGTTGGCGGCGGCACCGGCGGAGGGGAAGCCGAAGGTTGCGGCATCGCCCTTGATGTCGTGGGCAGCACGGAACAGCTCGCCGCGAGTGAGCTCGTTGAAGCCCTTGCTGCGGATCGCATCCCAGGCGGCAGACAGGCGGTCCGCTTCGATCGCCATCCATTTCTTGAATTCGCCCGACAGTCCCTGCAGCGCCTTTTCGGCGCGCGCCACCGGATCGTCAAGGTCGTCGCTGCGCACGCGCCGCAGCACCTTGCGCAGGGGATTCGGCTGCACGATCACGTGATGGGTGGCGAAGGCCTTGATCTCGATGTCGCCGGTCTTGTTCTTCGGCATGGCCTAGATTCCTGATCGTGCCTTGTCGAGCAGCGAGGGCTGCTGCATCACTTCCATCTCGCCGCTGCCGACGCGCCGCTCCGGGCCGATATAGGTGTTGGCCGTGTTGCGGCGGCGGTCCGGCCCGAAATAGGTCTTGGTCTTGATGAAGGGGCGGGGATTGGCGACCACGTTGAGGATACGCTGGTAGAGGCTCTTGGCCGAGATCGGCTTGGCCAGGAATTCGGTGACGCCGGCATCGCGCGCCACGGTGACGCGGCGTTTCTCGGAATGTCCGGTCAGCATGATGATCGGCGCGTAAGGGTTGCCCTTGGATTCCGGCTGCCGGATCATCTGCGCGAGCTCGATGCCGTCGAAGATCGGCATCGCCCAGTCGGTGATGACGACGTCGGGCACGTAGTGGGTATACATTTCGAGCGCGGTGGCGCCGTCCTCGGCTTCGTAGACTTCGCGCGCGCCAAAGGAATGCAGCAGCGTGCGCAGGATGCGCCGCATGTGCGGATTGTCGTCGCAGACGAGGAAACGCAGCTTGTTGAAGTCGATGCGAAACATGGTTCGGCCCTTGAGGGCGTACCGGGCCTGCGCGGTATACCCCAGATTAACCATATCGCGGCGCGAGTTAATGAATGGTTTCGGCCGGTCGCCGGAACGGCGAGAAGGGCGGGTTCAGTGTCCGAACTGTTCCCGAAGAATGCGCTCCTCCAGGCTGTGGCCCGGGTCGAACAGCATCCGCATCGAGATCGTCTTGTCGGACAGAACCTCGACGCGGGTGACGTCGCGCGCCTCGTCGTGATCGGCCACCGCCGCCACCGGGCGCTTGGCGCTGTCGAGGACCTCGATGACGACATAGGCGGAATTCGGCAGCAGGGCGCCGCGCCAGCGTCGCGGCCGGAACGGGCTGATCGGGGTCAGCGCCAGCAGCGAGGCGTTGATCGGCAGGATCGGTCCCTGGGCGGAGAGATTGTAGGCGGTCGAGCCCGCAGGCGTTGCGACCAGGATGCCGTCGGCGATCAGTTCGGCCATGCGCTCGCGCTCGTCGATCAGGATGCGCAGATGCGCGGCCTGATGGGTCTGACGGAACAGCGCCACCTCGTTGATGGCATGGTGGATGTGCACGTTGCCGTGGATGTCGGTGGCGCGCATCTTCAAGGGATTGATCAGCGATTCCCGTGCCGCCGCAAGGCGCGCCTGCAGGTCGCGCGTCGAAAACTCGTTCATCAGGAAGCCGACGGTGCCGCGATGCATGCCATAGATCGGCTTGCCCGTGTACATGTGCTTGTGCAGCGTCTGTAGCATCAGGCCGTCGCCACCCAGCGCCACCACCACGTCGGCGTCGTCATCGGGGAGGTTGCCGTAGAGGTCGGCCAATTGCGTCAGCGCCGCCTGCGCTTCCGCGCTCGGGCTCGCAACGAAGGCGATCTTTTCGTACCGCTTGGACATGCCGCTTGTATTCCGGCGTCAGAGATGCGCCGGGGCTCGTCTATACAGCTTGGCTGTGCTTGTCGAGATGACCAGGAGCGGCTCGCAGGCAGGGTAAACGAAATCGGGCGGCCGCTGGCCGCGGCCGCCCGAAAATGGGCCCGGGAGAAGGGGCTCAGTATTTCGCAATCACCGCGGGGGCAAACCGGTAGTTGAGACCCACCGTCGAGATGAAGCCCTTTTCGCGGGCATCGACCACCAGCGTCGGCGCGGGCGGAATCTGATGCAGATTGTACGTGTTCGTCCCCAGATCGTAGTAGTTGGTTTCGCCGCGAACCGTCCAGTTCTGCGTCAGCGCGAATTCAGAGCCGAAGCCCACGGTCCAGCCGGCCCGCGATTGGCTGTCGGTGGCCGGGCAGCCGATCGGGACCACGCCGTTGCCGTTGCACACGGACCTGAGCGTCGTATTGGTGTAGGCGACGCCGGCGCGGCCGTACACGAGCGCGCGATTCCAGAAGGCGTAGCCTGCACGGGCCGTTGCGGTCCCGATCCAGTCCTTTTGGTCCTCGCAGTTCACGACGATGAATACCTGGCACGGCCTTGCGCCATGGGCGTTGGTGGCATTGATGTTGGCTTCAACGCCGAATACCCATTTTCCGGTCTGGTAGTCGTAACCCGCCTGGAGGCCGCCGAGCGCGCCCGCAAAGCGCGGATTGGCAGTCAGGCCCGCGGCGAACGCCGGTGCGGTATAGTCCATGTCGACCTGACCGTTGAGCACACCAACGCTTCCGCCGATAAAGAATCCTGTCCAGTTATACGGTTGCACGAAGGCGGCGGGGGCCTTCAGCGCCGGAGCTTTCGCGTACACCGGCTTCGAAGACAGCATGTCAGGCGTGAACTGGTAGCGAAGGCCGGCGTTCACGCTGTAGCCGTGAATGTTGTCGCCATCGCGATAGTCGCCGCGGACGTAGCCGAGCCAGCCGGTGTTGACGATCTGGCCGGAGACGCCGACGCCGACCTGGCCATAGGTGCCGATGTTGCTGGTGGAAACCAGTCCGCTCGGCAGGCCGGGTACACCCGTGAACTGCGTGACGGCCAAGCCGTCGAACGACGAGTTTATGGCGCCCTGGAACTCGTGATACACGCTGAGCGTGACAAACGGCTGCCAGATCATGTTGCCTGAGGCGATCGTGGTGCCGCCGCGAACGCTGAGCCGCGCCAGCGTGCTGTTGATGTCGCTGATCCTCAGCTGACCCGGGAAAGTGCCGACCGCGCCGCCACCGATGACGGCCGCAAGGCCCGTGCCCGTCACGTTGAGCGGATCGACCTTGACCTTCGATACGACGATACCGGCCGAAGGCTCGATGAACCAGTTGTTCTGCAGCGGGATGTTGTAGCCAACGTTGCCGCTGAACGCGAGGCCTCGTGCGTCGAGCTTCTGGTCGAAGAGGCCGCTCACAAGCGGGTCGCTCAGGGAGTTCTGATAGAAGTCCCGACGGATCATGCCGTCGATGAAGAACCTGCCCTTGGTTGCCACGGCGTAGAGCCCGACAAACGGTACTTGAAGCGTATCCTGGAAAGTCCCGCCCGACGGGTTGAGCGGTCCCGGGGAAGATACGTCGCGCGATTTCGCCCCGAGATAGCCGACGGTCGAGCCGACATGCAAATTCCAGTCGCTGACATTGAGGGTCGCGATATCCGTGCCGACTTGAGCACCGGCAAAGGTCAGCCTGTTCTCATTGTCGCACGTAATCGTTCCCGGCACCGGAACGCCCAGGGCCTGCACGTTGGTTGTCGTGGTGGTGTTCTTGGTGGTCATTTCACCGCCAATCGCGCGAGCCCACACACCGCCGCCCTCCTGCTTGGGGGCGGGGTTGGCGGGGGCGCTGACGAAAGCGGTTGATTGGGTCAGGAACGCCGTGTTCGCGGTGTTGATAGCCGAAACCAGGGCGCTGACCGCACCTCCCGAGGCGAACGGCAGAAAGGGCGTAACTCCCTGGGGGCCGGCGATCGCCAGTGCGCCGGTGCCACTGCAGCCGGCGAAGGCGGCGGACGAGGCCGACAGCATGACGGCAAAGCCGGCGCCCGCCAAAGTCCAGCGGCCATGGCGCATGCGTGACGGTGCTACGAAAATCGAGGTCATTCCGGTCCCCAACAAAAACGGAATCAAGAAAAAATTGGCGCTGCAAAAAATCTAGAACAGCGGAGGGGTTCTCTGGAAGGATTTGGACCGGATCGAAGGCCGGCCAGCATGTGAATTTTGCCGGCTGTACCATTCCCGCAACAACGAATCCGGCGAAGATGGCCTGCGACAAAATGGCGTGTGACCGACATCACCGAAAGACAGGATTTCGGCGGATTATCTTGGACTTAAAGGTATGTCCTTAGGGCGTGCATTGATTGCTTCTGGATGAGAAGATATTGCTTTGTTGCGCCGCCGGATGTCGGCCGCCGGATTTGAAATGATCAACCGCCTTATCCCATGGGTGGCTGCGATCGGGGGAACTGTCCTTGCGATGGTTCTGGCCCCCGCAAGCGCATGGGCTGACAAGCGGGTGGCGCTGGTGGTCGGCAATGCCTCCTACCAGACCGTGCCGAGGCTTCCCAACCCGTCGCGGGATGCGAGTGCGGTGGCCAGGATGTTTCGCGAGGCCGGCTTCGACACGGTCGAGACACAGCTCGACGTCGGCAACCTCGAATTCAAGCGTGCGATCCGCCGTTTCGAGACCACCGCCGATCAGGCCGACATTGCCGTCGTCTACTACGCCGGGCATGGACTGGAGATCGGCGGCACCAACTACCTGATCCCTGTCGATGCGCGGCTCGCCTCCGACCGCGACGCCGATGACGAGGCGATCCCGCTGGAGCGGCTGGTTTCCTCCGCCGATGGCGCCCGCCGTCTGCGACTGATCATTCTCGACGCCTGCCGCGACAACCCCTTTGTGACGAGCATGCGCCGCGAGCGCAAGACGGCCAGCCGCGCCGTCATCGCCGGACTCGGCAAGGTCGAGCCGACCAGCACCGACACGCTTATCGCCTACGCGGCGAAGGCGGGCTCGACTGCCGACGACGGCAGCGGAGAGCACAGCCCGTTTACTGCGGCCGTGCTGAAGAACCTCACAGTGCCCGGCCTCGACGTGCGCCTCGCTTTCGGACGGGTGCGGGACGAAGTTCTGAAGGCAACCGCCAATCGGCAGGAGCCGTTTGTGTACGGCTCGCTGGGCGGCGGCAATATCGCGCTGGTCCCGGCGCCCGCTACGCGTCAGGAAGCACCGGTCTCCGATGTCAAGGCCGACTACGAGCTGGTGCAGCAGATCGGCTCCAGGCGCGCCTGGGAGGTTTTCCTCGGCACGCATCCGACCGGCTTTTACGCGGATCTGGCGCGCGCTCAGATCGAAGCCATCAACGAGCAGGACAAGGTCAGGCTTGCCGCCCTCCCGCAGGCGCCGCCACCCAGCCGCGAAACGCCCACCAAGGAGGCGCTGGAGTGGGACCGGATCAAGGATTCGACCGATATTGCGACACTACAGCGCTTCATCAAGCGCTTTGCGGATTCGCCGCTCGCCATCACCGCGCAGCAGAAGGTCGATCTCCTCAGCAAGGCCGCGCAGGAGCGCGAGGAAAAGGCACGTGCCGAACGGGAGGCTGCACGCAAGGCGGCCGAAGAGGCGCAGCGCCTCGCCGAGGCCCGCAGGGCTGAACTCGCCGCGCAGAAAAAGCGCGAGGACGATGAGCGGCGCGCGCGCGAGGCCGAGGCGGCGGAGAAGGCCAGGGTTGCGGCGGCCGAAGCCGCCGCGGCGAGGAAGCGCGAAGAGGACGAGCGCCGCGCCAAGGCCCTGGAGGCCGAGCAGAAGGCGAAGGCGGCCGAAGCCGAGCGCCGGGCGGCGGAAGCGAAGGCCAGGGCCGAGCAGGCCGAGCGCGATCGCCAGGCAGCCGAAGCCGCTGCACAGAAGGCGGCGGCCGAGAAGCAGGCCAAGGCCGCCGAGGAGGCGCAGCGCGCCAAGGCCCTCGAAGCCGAGCGCAAGGCGGCCGAGGAGAAGCGGAAGGCAGAGGCGGAAGCCGCCGCAGCGCGCGCGGCCGCCGAGAAGCAGGCAAAGGAAACCGAGGAAGCGCGCAAGAGGGCGGAGCTCGCTGCGGCGAAGGAAGCCGCCTGCAAGAGCGAGCAGACCAGGCTGCAGGCGATCACGGCGAAGGGCAGCGACGGCACCGGCCTCGACGATCTCAAGGAGTTTGCCAGGACCGTCACATGCGAACGCCTCGGCGGTCTGGTCGTTGCAGCGCTCGACACGTTCAAGGCCGAGGTCGCCAAGCGTGCCGCCACCCAGCCGAATTCACCCGAGCTGATCCGCTCGGCGCAGGCCGAACTGATCAGGCTCGGCTGCCTGACCGGCAAGGTCGACGGCACGCTGAACGCTCCGACGTCGGCGGCGCTTGGCCGCTACATGAAGATCGAGGGCCAGCCGGCTGAAGACGTGAAGGTGACCGAAGCGCTGATCACCGAACTGACAAAGCATGCGACCCGGGTGTGCCCGATCGAGTGCAAGGCCGGCGAGACCTTGAAGGGTGACACATGTGTCGCCGAAAAGCCGGCGGCCCCGGCGGTCGTCGCCAAGCCGAACAGCGATGGCGACGATGCCGCCTCGCGTCGAAAGCAGCAGCAAGTTGCCCGCCCGAAGCCCGCGCCCGAGCCGGTCGTTCCGCGCGCCAAGCAGCAGGCAGTGGTGGCGCGCCCCAGCATTGTCAGCGGTGGCAGTGGCGGCAGCCATACGATGATCGGAGTTGGTTTCTGATAATTCGGGAACCCGAAGCCGCGTGAAGCATTGGGAGGTTATGGTGACCGTAACGATGCGCAAGTCAGGAATTGTCCTTTCGATCGGTGCGGCCGTTGCCGTCATCGCTGCGGCGTGTGCGGCGCCAGCAGCGGCCTACGATGCCGAGCCTGTGGCGACATCGGCAGCATCCACGGCGATGGCATGGGTGCCGCCAGGCAAATCGCAGCCAAAGCGCGTCAGGCATGTCCGCGCCGCACCGGCGCGCGTCGCCTCGCTGGCCAGACCAGGCTGCGGCTGGTCCACATCGCTCTGCGATCGTCCGTTCGTGCTGATGATCGGTATCGGCTTCTGAGGCGGGCTATTTTTCCTGCAGCGTGCGAACCGGATCCCAATCCGCCCCCGGCGGGGAGTCCGCCAGTTCTCGCGACCTGGCACGGAACAGGGCGGCGGCCCGGTCGGTCCCGGGAGCCCGGCCGAAAGAAGCTTCCGCCGCCGAGAATTCCCGTGCGCGCCAATGCGTCAGCCCATCGGCATAGTCGGCGATTGACCGCTGCTGCGCCTCTGTCAGATCGGCCGCGCGCGCCGCCAGTTCGTAGATCTTCAACGCCTGCGTCCGTCCCTTGACCCTGACCGCGTCGAGCTCGCGCCAGGCAAAGCCGGGGCCCGCGAGTTGCATCGTCGCCTCGGAAACGATGATCGTGGTGCCATAGAATTTGTTGGCGCCTTCCAGCCGCGAGGCGAGATTCACCGTGTCGCCCATCACGGAATAGTTGAAGCGCCGCCGCGAGCCGAGATTGCCGACCACGGCCGCCCCTGAGTTGATGCCGATGCGCTGTGCCAGCGGATGCTGCTGGAATGCCGGTGCGTCGCGGTTGAGCTCGGCAAGTTTCGCGCAGCAGTCGAGCGCAGCGCGCGCCGCATTGCCGGCATGATCGGGATCGTCGGCCGGTGCGCCGAACACCGCGACGATGGAATCGCCGATGTACTTGTCGACATAGCCGCCATGGCTCTCGATGATGTCGGTCATGGCGGAGAGATAGTCGTTCATCAGGGCAGTGAGGCTTTCCGGCGTGATCTGCTCGGCGATCTTCGAAAATCCCTCGATGTCGGAGAAGAACACCGTGACCTCGCGTGTCTCGCCGCCGAGCTGGGGCAGCTTGCGCGAGTTCATCATGCGATTGACGACGTCGGGCGCGAGATACAGCCCGAAGCTTTTCTGCAGCAGCCGCCGGTCCTTGTCGGCGACCACGAAGCGGTAGCCGATGGTCAGCGCCAGCGCGCCGAGTCCTGCGAGGAACGGCTCGACGACCGGGATTACGGTGCCGTATTTGAACGCAACGACGGCATCGACGAGCCCGACGGCGGCAAGCACGACAAAGGCGGCCGCTGCCCCGAGAGGGGAAAACAGCAGCGCGCCGGCCGCGGCAAGCGCGGCAATGAGGAGCGCGATGGCGAAGATGGCATGCTTGCCGAGCTCGACCGCAGCGTCGTTGCGGATCAGGTTGTTGACGGCGGTGGCGTGGATATAGATGCCTGCGATCGATGAGCGCCTGAAGCTCGTCATGACCGGCTTGCCTTCGCCGGCGCAGCGCGGCGCGCGGGTGCCTTCAAGGCCGGTGGCGAAGCGCTTCGAGGTGAAGCGGCGGTCTTCGGCGTCGAGCACCGAGCCGAACAGCACGACCTTGCCGTCAAAGGCGCGCTTGAAATAATCCTTTTCGTTCTTCAGCGCGCAGGCGCGCAGGTCGGCAAAGGAGTAGGTCGGTATGTCGTCGGCGCCGCCCTCGAAATTGATCGTCATGGCGTCCGGCACTGAGCTCGGGATCCGGTAGCCCGCCAGCGTCACCGATCCGTCCGGGCCGAATTCCGGAGTCGCATTCTGAGCTCGCGCGGCCAGTTCCAGTGCCATGCTCGGCACCCGCGTATTGTCGACCAGGAAGCTCAGCGGCATCCGGCGCACGACGTCGTCGGCATCGGTCAGGCTGTTGAGCGGCCGGATATTCTGCTGCTGGCGCACCGCGATGCGCTGGCCTGGCGAGGGGCGGATCGGATCGTTGCCGCGAAGCTGCTCGCCCAGCACGACCTTGCCGGGCGCGGCCGCAGTCGCCAGCGCGCGCAGGAAGTCGCGGTCGAAGCCCTTCACGCGTTCGCCGAGCATGCCTTCGCCGAACGGGATTTCCGATTGCTCGAGCGAGTTGGGAATCACGATGTCGAAGCCGACCACCCTGGCACCGCCTTCGACGATGGCGTTCAGCACCCGGCCGATCTCGCCGGTCCATGTCATGGTCGGGGTGCCTTTGAACGGTGCGGCGCGATAGCTCTCTTCGTCGATCGCTACGACGACGGTCGGCGAAGCCGCGGCGGCGTGGCGGTTGCCGAACATTTCGAAGCGAAGTGCGGTGAGGATGTCGAGCGAGAGTCCGTGGACCCGATCAAAAACCGGGGAGACAACGATCCCGGCGCAGACGAGCGCGATTGCGAGGGCAGCAATCGCATCCCGCGTAATGCGCCGCGCGTTCAAGACGGGACCGGCCTAGTCGAGGCGGATCAGCCGGCCGACGATCGGCGTCGGGCCGGGCTTCGCGTTCGCATCGACCAGGAACACGACCTTTGACGTGCCGAACGATGCCGAATAGATGCCGCCCGGCGTGAGGGAGCGGTTGGTGCCGGCGAAATCGTAGAACTTGCCTCTTGCCTGATTACCGTTGAGTTCGACCTGCTGGCGCTCACCCTTGACGTCGAGCCGCTCGACCACGAGCGAGCCCTTGCCCTTGGCTTCGACAATCGGCGATGCGCCATAGAGTGTCAGCTGCGTCCTGATCTTCGGCCCGTTCTTGTCGCCGGCCAGGCTGCGTAGCACGGTGACGGCCGCCTCGCTGGTCGCCTTCGTCGTGGCATGCGACTGGCTGGAATCGCAGTCGGTCTTCTCGCGCTTGACGTCGGAAAACTGCACGAAGCTCTCATCGGTGCCGACGATGACGGTGCCGAGCCCGCTGATCGTCTCGCGCTGGCAGGATTTCATGTAGGAGATCGTGACGGAGCCGCCCGCGGCGACCTTGATCACGGTCTTCGGCGTCAGATAGTCCATGAATTCGGCGCCGGTGACCTTGCCCTGCACCTCTTCGACCACGGCGACCGGCACTTCGGCAGCGGCCGGCCCGGCCAGCGCCAATAGTCCGATAGCAAGCGTGATTGCGCGTTTCATCGCAAGATCCTTTGTCTTGGAGAGATGCCTCTCTCGATCATGGGCCCGCCCGGGGCCTGGTTCAGCGGCATATCGGGAACGCTGCGCCGACGAATGTGACTGATATCACTGAGCAGCGACCGCAGACAACATGCTCCCGCCCGGTTGGTCGTACCGACGCGATCCGGCGTTCGATGCTGGCGCGTTTGTGATTTTCAATTCGTCCCCTCGCTTGTAGACCATCCGGCGGCCGCTGCGTTGGAACCCGCACGACAATTGCGGCAGATGCAGGGAGGCAGTCGGATGGGCAGTCTTTTCGCGGCGTCGCGCCACGCGCGGGCGGGTTTCTTGGCAGCGTTGCTTGCCGTCACACTTGTCGCCGGCGCGCGCGCCGAGGAGGCAACCCCGCCAAGACCAGATACCCCGGCACAGGGCGCGAAAGCGCCGTCGGGCCAGAAGGGGAGCTCCGGGCAGGCCGCACCATCCGCCGCCGAGCAGCATCGCCTGCCGCCGGACGCCACGACCAAGCACACGCTGGCACTGGCGGGCCGCACGCTGTCCTTTACGGCAGTGGCCGGATCGATCCGCGTCTTCGACGACAAGGGCGAGCCGCAGGCCGATATCGCCTATACCTCCTATCAGCTCGATGGCGCCGACCGGGGCGCGCGGCCCGTGACGTTCCTGTTCAATGGCGGTCCGGGCGCTTCGTCGGCCTGGCTGCAGCTCGGCGATGCCGGCCCCTGGCGGCTGTCGATTGCGGGCGAGGGCGCGGTTGCATCCGCCACGCCGGATATTCTGCCCAACGCCGAGACCTGGCTCGACTTCACCGATCTCGTCTTCATCGATCCCGTCGGCACCGGCTACAGCCGCTTCGTCGCGAGCGGCGAGGACGTGCGCCGACACTTCTACTCCGTGGACGGCGATGTCGACGTGATGGCGCTCGTGATCCGCCGCTGGCTGGAAAAATACGACCGCCTGCTGTCGCCGAAATATGTCGCCGGCGAAAGCTATGGCGGCATTCGCGGGCCGAAGGTCGTGAACAATTTGCAGACCAGGCAGGGCATCGGCGTTCGCGGACTGATCCTGGTCTCGCCCGTGCTCGATTTCCGCGACTGGTCGGGATCGAGCCTTCTGCAATTCGTCGCGCGCCTGCCGACCATGGCCGCGGTGGCGCGCGAGGCGAAGGGACCGGTGACGCACAAGGATCTCGCCGATGTCGAGCGTTACGCGCGCGGCGAATATCTGGCCGATCTCGTCAAGGGCCAAGCCGATGTCGAGGCCACCAACCGCGCCGCCGACAAGGTCGCAGGCTTGACCGGCATCGACGTTGCCGTGACGCGCCGCCTTGCGGCACGGTTCAGTGTCGGCGAGTTTCGCAGGGAGTTCGATCGAAAGAGCGGCAAGGTCACCGGTCGCTACGACGCCTCGGTGACGGGTTTCGATCCCTATCCGGATTCGAACTACGGCCAGTTCGGCGATCCCTCCGGCGATCCGCTGATAGCGCCGATGACGAGTGCCATCGTCGACCTCACCGCGCGGAAGCTGAACTGGCGGCCGGATGGCTCCTATCAGCTGCTCAATGAGGCCGTCGGCAATGCCTGGAATTTCGGCCGCGGCCGCGAGCCCGCCGAGTCCATTTCGCAGCTGCGGCGAGCGCTGGCGCTCGATCCCACGATGAAGCTGCTGATCGCGCATGGCCTGTTCGATCTGGCCACGCCCTATTTCGGGACCAGGATCGCGCTCGACCAGCTGCCGGCCTATGCAAGCCCGAGCCGTGTCAAGTTGGTGGTCTATCCGGGCGGTCACATGTTCTATTCGCGCGATGGCGCGCGGAAAGCGTTCCGCGACGAGGTGCAGGCGCTGATGAAGTGACGGCGCGAACAAACCAAAACCGGCGCGACGTTGCCGCCGCGCCGGTTGATGCGTCGATCGCGATCTGTAGACGAGGCGCGATCAGTAGACGAGGCCGCTGCCGGGCGCCTTTTCGAGCGCGGCCGCCAGCGAGCGGTACTCCTCGCTCGACGTGCCGGCGAGCGCGGCGATGCGGCTGAGGTGGTACTGCGCCTGGTCGCGATTGCCCTGTTCGACCTGCCACAGTCCGTAATACTGCCAGGTCTTGACGTGGCCGGGATCGGACTTCAGCGCGCGTTCGTACCAGATCTGCGAGACCTTGTAGTCGCCGAGCTTGCGGTAGGAGTAGCCGATCAGGTTGGCGACCGCGGCAACGTCGTCGCGGTGCAGCCCCTTCAGCTGCTCGATGGCAGAGGCGTATTCGCCACGCTCGTAAATGGCCGCATAGGCCGCGCGATAGCCTTCGGCAAAACCGGTCCGCTCGCCGGGGCGGACTTCGCTGGACTTCTTCTTTTTCTTGGCGCTGTCGGAAGGCGGTGGATCGTCGGCTGCGGCATGGACCGACGTCGCGACGGGGCCGGCCGCCAGTGCCATCGAGAAGAGACCGAGCGTCAAGAGCTTCGCGTATTTCCTCATGCAGTTCTCCCGTTCACGTCGTGACGTCAGTAGACCAGTCCGGTGCCCGGCGGCTTTTCCAGCGCTTCGGCCAGCGAACGGTACTCCGCGCTGCTTGTGCCCGATATCGCGGCGATACGGCTGAGGTGATATTGCGCCTGGTCGCGGTTGCCCTGTTCGACCTGCCAAAGGCCGTAATATTGCCATGTCCGCACATGGTTTGGATCGGCCTTGAGCGCGCGCTCGTACCAGATCTGCGACAGCCTGTAGTCGCCGAGCTTGCGGTAGGAGTAGCCGATCAAATTGGCGACATCGGCGCGGTCCTCGTGTCCGAGCGCCTTCAGCTGCTCGATCGCGGCAGCGAAGTCCTGGCGGTCGTAGATCGTGTCATAGGCGGAACGATAGCCGGCGAGGAAGCGCTGCTCCTCGATCGCCGAACTCTTCTTGCCCTTCTTCTTGGTGTTCTTGCTGGTGTCGGACGGAGGGGGCGGGGGTGAGGGATCGTTGCCACCCGCGGCAAACGCGGAAAGCGCCGGTGCAGCAAGGAACATCGCCGTGACTGCAATTGACATGAACCGAACCGTCGACTTGCGCATGCATTTCTCCCGATTCCCGTCGGCCCGGTCGTCGGGCCTGACCCATTGAACATCCCGACCATCCGGATATTCCCCGGCCAGTCTGGCATAATTTGGCTCATTCGTCGTTCCGGTCCCGGCGGCAGATAACAAACATGTCATCGAGATGAACGAAGTCCCATTGTCGGCTTCAGCGTCGGTTCAGTGCGTCGCCATTAGCCTCTCCTCCATGATCGGCGAGCCCCTAGTGGGGAACTCCCGGACCCCTTGGAGGAGGAGAGACGAAAGATGTTCAAGACGATTTCCGCGGCGTTGCTCGCTGTTTCCGTTCTGGCGGCTCCGGCGCTCGCGGCGCCCTACAAGTCGGCTGATGCGCCGGTGATCAAGGCCGCTCCCTTCAGCGCAAAGGTGCTCAATGCCAATGCACATTGGGGGCGTCATCATCGTCACCACCGTTGGCACGTCCACCATCGTCATCATCACCGCCACCACCATCACTGATTGACACTCTGATCCCGCAGGACGCCGTCCGATCCACATTGCCCCGCTGCGTCCAACGGGTACCAGGCCGGCCCGCCTGCCATTGCTTCCCCAATGGCGGCGGGCCGGCGCTTTTTGATCGGCCTTGCGAATTCCCATTTGCACCGCGAAGGTCTAATTTCCGCGAGCCGACCAATGTCCGGGCGTTCGCACTTGATGAAGCTGTTACTTCGCGCAGCCCTGATGCTGCTGCCCCTCTCGCTCACCGCCTGCTTCAGCACGGGTGAGGAGAGCAGGAGCATTTCCTTCACCGACGACCGCGGCTATTCCAACCAGCCCTATCCCGGCAACTACAAAAACGAAGTGCTGGCGTTCATGCGGACCTATCTGAACAATCCGGCCGGGGTCCGGGAGGCCGCCATGGCCGAGCCGGTGCAGCGTACGGTCGGCGGGCGGCTGCGCTATGTCAGCTGCCTGCGCTATGCCGCCCGCGAGTCCGACGGCAGCTACCGCGATCCGCGGGAGCGGGCCGTGGTCTATGTCGATGCCCGCCTGGACCGCGTGATGGAAAACCCCGGGGATGCCTGCGCCGGCGCCACCTATGCCGCCTTTCCGGAGCTGGAGAAGCTGACCCGCTGAGGGCAGGGGATCCGGCACCCTGGCGGCGTTCCAGCTCGGTATGGACCGATCACGTTTCGGCGAGCGGCCCGAACCGGATTGTGATGGCAAACGACCAATCTCCGGGCGCAAATCGTATTGTGACGGGCGAAAAAATCCCTATTTCCCTTTGGAACAAAAGGGCTTTGTGGCCGCCTCGTCACAGTCGTGAAACTTCAATGCCGCAGGGCAACCCCACTCGAGCCACGTTGTTTGATGAGTGTCGTTCAAAATAACGGGGATCACCAATGAAGAAGACCATTCTCGGCACCGTCGTTCTGGCTGCCCTCGCGGGCCCGGCCTTCGCCGCTGACATGCCGTCCCGTCCCTATGCCAAGGCGCCGGCCTACACCGCGCCGGCGGTGGTCTATAACTGGACCGGCTTCTACATCGGCGGTCACGTCGGCGGCGCCTTTGCGGGCGACAACAGCCTGCAGAGCAGTGACGCCCGCTTTCTCGGTGGCGTGCAGGCCGGCTTCGACTACCAGTTCGCCCCCAACTGGGTTCTCGGCGCGGAAGCGCAGTATTCCTGGCTTGGTGGTGGCAACAGCACCAGCACGGTCTTCCCGGCCGGCACCGTCGTGACCGGCAGGGTCGCCGACCAGATCGGCTCGGTGACCGGCCGCCTCGGCTACACCTGGGGTCCTGCGCTGCTCTATGCCAAGGGCGGTTACGCCTGGCGCGACGGCAACAATATCGGCGTGAGCTTCGCCGGCGTGCCGCAGCCGTTCGCCACTTCCGGCAACAGCAAGGACGGCTACACCGTCGGCGCGGGCCTGGAATACCTGTTTGCCCCGAACTGGTCGGCCAAGGCCGAGTACCAGTACTACAATTTTGGCAACACCACCTTCACGGCGGCTCCCGCCGACGTGGTCGGCACCCGATTCCGCAACGACGAGCACAGTGTGAAGGTCGGCGTGAACTACCGCTTTGGCTGGGGCGGGCCCACCCCCTCCAGATATTGAAGCCAACGGGTTCGGACTCTTGAAAAAGGCCGGCGCGAGCCGGCCTTTTTGTTATTCGGCTGTGTCGTGCCGCGGCCAACACGACGTGCGGCAAAATATTTTTTGCCGTGCATGAAACTTTCACCAACCATGCGCTATTATGCCCGTCGTCGGGGGCTGGCGGACAACAATCATGCGCGCTTTTGCGTTAGGGCTGATTCTTTCGGCGTTCATTACGCCGTGCGTCGCTCAAACCGTCCTGAAATCCGAACCGCTCGTTCTGGCGCCCTATGAGATCGCCTTCGTGCAGGACAATTCCTGCGGCGCGGGCAGAGTGCTCAAGGTGACCGGCGCGATCCGCGGTCTGCACCGCAAGAAATCGTGCGTGCCGCTCGGTTCGGCGCAGGCCTCGCTGGTGAGCGCGACGCCGTAAGGGTCGGATCATGCCGTTCTGAGAACTGCGCCTGCCACGCGCGGGTCGCTTGGACCCCTGCTGTCTCCGCCTTCAGTGAAATTCGGGCTCGAGCCGCGCCTCTCGTTCGGCCTCCGCCTTGTTCTTGGCGGGATCCTCGTTGGCCTCGCAGTTGCAGGGGCGGATTTCGTAGTCGTTGTCGAGAACCGGCCGCGGCCCGATAATCCCGTCCTCCGAAACCACGTCGACCACGAGGCCCGACCGCCTGGCGAGTTTCCAGACATCGGCTTCGGTCGGGTACGCCTTGCTCAGCTTGGCGTCGTTGGAAAACAGGGCATAGGGCATTGCATCTGGCTCCATCAAAAACCTGCAACGCCTTGCGGCCGCTTGCGGTTTCGATCTGGATGGTGATCGGGACATCACGGGCCGGTGAGGGCAAAAAACGGCCCGTTTCGGGCCGTTTTCCGGGTGTCTCTGAGTCCCTAACAAGTAGTGAATCGTCGAAAAAAGAAACCCCGGGACTCTACGCGTAGAATCGCCCGATGCTGGTTTCCATGCGAGCCCGCCTTCCCAGCGCCTGTGCCTGTGCCCGTCTGCAGCTGACGCTGACGGTGACGCTGCTGCTTGCCTGCGTGACCAATGTCGCGCTGGTATGCGCCTGGCTGTAGCGCGCCTGCTCGCCGCTTCATGGCTCGCCGATTGACGCAAGCCGCACGCCCGCCATCATGTTGAGCCTGCAGATGCCCCGGAAAGAGGGTGCGAACGAAGAGAGGCAGCGATGATCGAAACGCTCAAGGACAAGGTCAACGGCGACGCCGGCCTGGTTCGCCGCGGGCGTTATCTCACTACCACCTTCCTGCTGGAAGTCGGCTCCACCGCCTGGCTGATCTCGATCTTCGAGGGCCGCATCGTGGCCGTGACCAAAGGGCCGTTCGTGATGCCGTCGTCGGCCTTTGTGCTGCGCGCGCCTTCGGAGGAATGGGAAAAATTCTGGAGGAGGCGGCCGCCGCCGGGCTCCAACGACCTGATGGCGCTGATCAGGCGGCGCGTGCTCAAGACCGAGGGCGACCTGCAGGTCTTCATGGCCAACCTGCGCTACTTCAAGGAGACGCTGGGCAAGCTGCGCGCGGGAGAATCTGTATGAGCGTGCGCTTCGAGCCGATCGTCGGCCGCTACATGCATCTCGATCTCCTCGGCAGGCCCCACCGCCTCTATGTCGAGGAGGCAGGCGAGGGGACCCCGCTGCTCTGCCTGCACACCGCCGGCAGCGACGGCCGGCAGTACCGCGGCCTGATGAACGATCCGCGGGTGACGTCAAGACACCGCGTCATCGCCTTCGACATGCCCTGGCACGGCAAGTCGTCGCCGCCCGCCGGCTGGCAGGACGTCGAGTACCAGCTCACCTCGGCGCAATACACGACCATGATCCTGGAGGTGATGGCAGCGCTCGGGCTCGACAAGCCGATCCTGATCGGCTGCTCCATCGGCGGGCGCATCTGCCTGCATCTGGCGCTCGAACATCCCGAACGCTTTCGCGCCATCATCGGCCTGCAGGCCGGCGCCCATGTCGATCCCTATTACGACCTCAACTTCCTGCACCGGCCGGATGTCCACGGCGGCGAGATGGCGGGTGCCATCGTCTCCGGCCTGGTCGGGCCCGATGCACCCGACAGCGAGCGCTGGGAAACGCTGTGGCATTACATGCAGGGCGGCCCCGGCGTGTTCAAAGGCGATCTCTATTTCTACAAGATCGACGGCGACATTCGCAGCCGGGTGGCCGGGATCGACACCAGACGCTGCCCGCTGTTCCTGCTGTCGGGCGAATATGACTATTCCTGCACCCCGGAGGAGACGATGGCGGTGGCAAACAGCGTCGCGGGCTGCGAAGCCACCATCATGAAGGGCCTCGGCCATTTTCCGATGAGCGAGGATCCGCAGGTGTTTCTCAACCACCTGCTGCCGGTGCTGGAGAAGATCGCCGCGCATGGGGCATGATCCGGAAACGCGGGCGCCGGTTTTCCGGAAAGCTCATGCGCCGGGATCGAGGGGCTACTTCGGACGCGGCGTCTTATCGAGCTTGGCCTGCATCTTCGCCATGGTCGCGCTGCAATAGGCCTCGCGCTCCCGGTCGAGCCTCGCCTGATGGGCGCGAAATTTTTCGACGCGTGCCCGGATTTCATTCGGATAGTCGCCGCGTCCCACCGGGCGGGCCAGCGGCACGTCCCTTTGCGGTTCGGGAGTCGCAACGGTATCGGCCAGCATCGCCTCGACATCAGGCAGTCGGGTGGGGGTCACTGCCGGAAGATCGGCTTGCGCAAAAATCTCGGCCTCGGGCTGCTTGCCGGTGACCGACTGCACGAACGCCATTGTTTGCGCGATCAACAGATCGCGTTCACGCATCCACTTCATGACGCTACCCCACGCCTCGCTCTCATTCCAGCACAGGGTTGCCGGGAATCAAGAGCACGCTTGCACGCGGATAGTGCAGCGATTTGTTTTTCGCGCAAGGTGACAAAACAGTGACACACAAGAGCTTTTCGCCGGTGTCGGGCCACCGCAGAGGTTCCGTGCGGGTTCCCTGTTGCCCCGTTCTCGTGCGATGGCTCGGAATCTGGCACACGGAAGCGGGTGGTGCCGGTTGAGAGGATTGAACTCCCGACCTTCGGTTTACAAAACCGCTGCTCTACCGCTGAGCTAAACCGGCAACTTGAAGGGGACGGCGGACGGCGGAACACGCGCCCGATGCCGCTCGTTCGCTCGCGGCGTCGAATACCAGACTTGGCCTCAAAGAACCACCCTCAACAGGCCCGATTTTCCCGTTGTGCGCGCGCGCCGGCGAGGTGAATTTCCTTCCGAAGGGGTCGGGAAGAATCCGAAAAAAATGCGGACACTCGCCTTGGACAATGCCGCCGCAGGCGTGGCCATGTGCGGCTATCTGCCTTTGCCGATCGGAGGAAGACCTGACAAATGCTTGAGTTCGGTATTTGATGCGGCGTTGAGAGGCGGGCGGAGCGCGTATGTTCGGAATTCTGGGTCTGGGTTTCCTGTTGGGCATGCAGCATGCGCTCGAGGCCGATCATATCGCCGCCGTCTCCAGCATCGCGGCCCGCCATAGCCGCGCCAGCGATATCATCAAGCATGGGCTGACCTGGGGCCTCGGCCACACGCTGACGCTGTTTGTGTTTGCCGGCGCCGCCATCGTGCTCGGCCGCGCTATTCCCGATGCGGTAGCCAGGCCGATCGAGGGCGCGGTCGGCCTCATGCTGGTCGGGCTCGGCGGCCATGTGCTGTGGCGGCTGTGGCGCGACCGAGTGCATTTCCATCGCCACGGCCATGCCGACGGCACCGTGCATTTCCATGCCCACAGTCATGCCGCGGACCCGCTGCCGCATCGCCGCGCCCGTCACGACCACGCGCACGGATTCCGCTGGCGCGCGCTGCTGGTCGGGTTGATGCACGGCATGGCCGGTTCCGCGGCGCTGCTGGTGCTGGCGGTGACGCAGGCCCCGAGCGCGGCGGCGGGGCTCGGCTATGTCGCGTTGTTCGGCATCGGCTCGATGCTCGGAATGGGCGCGCTGTCCGCCGTGATCGCCGTTCCGCTGGCGGTTTCCGCGCGCTTTCTTACCGCGGCAAACCATGCGCTGCAGGGCGTTGTGGGGATTGTCACGATCGGCATCGGCATCGTGACCCTGGTCGAGAATGTGCCCGCCTGACGCGCGCGGTCCCAAGAGCACGGTCGGTCCGATGCGCTGTCGTCAGTCTCCCGTGAACGAGATTGCAGCCGAATCCGGATCGGCGCCCGGCGGGGCCGAGGCCAGAATGTGCGCGGCCATGCCGTGGAGCAGAGCGAAGCTGACGAGCAGGGCAATGATGACGGGTTTGCTCATTCCGCCTCACTCCCTGCGCCGCTCGAAAGCCCGGCGTCCTCGGGCGACGTCAAACGGAGATGGCGATACCGGGCAATGACCCGGATGGATTCTCTGGAACGCGATTCGTGCATGGCGCGCAGCACGGCGCGGCAAGAGCGGACATACCACGGTGCGGCTCGCGTCGGCGACGGGAGCGCGACGGCGGCAAATTCCGGCAACGCCGCCTGTTGGTGCGAAGGCATCGACGACCTCCAGGTTTCTCGGATCGATCGCAGCCATGACGCTTCCGGCCGACGATTCCTGGAACGCAATATGAATCGGGCGTCGCCGCCGCGCTTTGTCGCTTCCTTGTCTTACCCTTGAGGTTTCCTTGATTTTCCTTGGACTGAGGCGCGCGCGGACCTGGCGACGCCCCAGGGTTGCGTCCGCTCACGCCGGCTCAACGGGCGGGTTCCGCCCGTTAACATTTCCTGATGGCACTCGGTCGCATTTGCGCCGGCGGCGATCCTGGCACGTTAGGCTTACCTGAAATTTCGCGCGGGCCCTTAACCTTTGTGCGAACGCATTCGACTACGCTGCGGGCAAGACAAGGCGGGTACGGGAAAATGCGCGTCGGCGTGGCAGTGGCATTCTTGATGGCGATGACATCGCAGGCCTTGGCCGGCGATGGCTTCGACATCGTGATTCCAGGCAAGCCGGGCGTGCCCGTGATCATCAATGGTATCGATGCATCCTATGCGGTGGTCGAAGGCGATTGGGGTCTCGGCAAGGGCGTGCATGTGCAGCCCACGATTTACGGTGGCCGCTACATCGATCCGGTGCCGCATGTCGGGCACTATTATCCCAGCGCGGGCCACTCGCCCGGCTATGGCCGACTTGAAATCGAGCCGCCCGGCGAGCGCAAATTGCCGACGGAGGCCGAGAGCTACTATCGCTCATGGTCGGCGCAGTCGACCCCGCAGCTCGAGGTCCCCGCCAATCCACCGCCGGTGATCGTCGCTCCGCAGATTGACTACGACTGGCAGCACGGCCGTCACCCGCGGCCGCATCCGTTTCCGCCCAGACCTTGAAGTAGATCGCGCCCAAGCGAAGACCCCCTACAGGAGAGAGTAATGCGTCATTTGATTTCAGGAGTTGTAGCCGCACTTGCCGTCATGGCCGCGGCGCCCGCAATGGCCTGCGGTTACGCGTCGTGCGCCACGCCCTGCTATTCCTATAGCCCCTGCGTGCAGCCGCGCTATGTCGCGCCGGTCGCGAGCTTCGACTACGGCTATGGCTGCGGCACCGCCTGCGGCGGTTATGTCGCCGCGCGCCTCGCCGAGCCGACCACTCAATATTATTACGTCAACCAGGGCCCGACCTATAGCGGCCCGGGCGCCTGGGCGCCGCAGCCGACCTATTACGAACCGTCAGTGTCGGGCTGGAGCAGCTACAGCCGTCCTTACGCCTACGGCTATGTCGCGCGGCCGCGCTATTGGGGACCGCGCGTCTATGGCTACGGTGCGCATCACATGCATCACCATCATCATCACGGCATGCATCACGGCCGCCCGGTGCTGAGCCGCTACTACTGATCCGATCGAGATCTGCGAGCCGGACGCCCGCTCGTTCTCGAGCGGGCGTTTTGTTTGGGCGCGTATCCTTCGCAAGACCGGTATCCACTTTCGCGGGTAAGCGCGCTTATTTGCCCATCAGCCCCAGCCGGCTCGCGCCGACATAGAGCGCCAGCACCGCGGCGTTGGAGACGTTGAGGCTCTTGATCTCGCCGGGCATGTCGAGCCGCGCCACGGTGGCGCAGGTCTCGCGGGTCAATTGCCTCAAGCCCTTGCCTTCGGCGCCGAGCACCAGCGCCAGCGGTTCGCGCAACGCCACCTTGGAAAGATCTTCGCTGCCTTCGCTGTCGAGGCCGACGGTGAGAAAGCCGCGCTCGTTCAGCGCGGTCAGCGCGCGCGCGAGATTCTGCACCAGCACCAGCGGCACCAGTTCCAGCGCGCCGGAGGCGGATTTCGCCAGCACGCCGGTCGCCTCCGGGCTGTGCCGCGCGGTGGTGACGATTGCCTTCACCGCAAAGGCTGCCGCCGAGCGCAGGATGGCGCCGACATTGTGCGGGTCGGTGATCTGGTCCAGCACCAGCACGATGCCTTCCTGCTGCAAGGTGTCGATGTCGGGCGAGGGCAGGGGATCGGCTTCCGCCAGCATGCCCTGATGCACGGCGTCCGGCCCGAGCCGCTGGTCGATCAATTGCGGACGCACGATCTCGGGCGTCACGCGGCTATCGATGTTTTCCTCCGCCAGCCGCCGCGCCGCGTTCTCGGTCAGCAGCAATTTCCGGATCCTGCGCCGGGGATTGGCCAACGCCGCCGAGACCGTGTGCCAGCCATAGAGGATCGCCGGCTCATCTCCGCTGGAATCGCGGTCGCGCCAGGCCGGGCGGGGGGAGGATTTCCGCCCCTTTTCGTAGGATTTGCCGCCGCCCTTGCGGAACGGCGGCCTGCGGTCGCGATCATTCATGAAGAGGCTTGTGTCACGGGTTCCGGATTCTGGCAATTTAGCTCCCGTTTTCGGCGGTTTGGGCTGGGTTTTGGCGGCTTCCCTTGGTTGACTTTGCGGGTCCGCTTACCCATAAACGCGCCCGACCGCGCTCCGTTACGGCAGGCGCGGGCCCAGCGCCATATCGATGGTTCTGTCCGCCGCCACTTCTAGCGGACGAATGACTGACGCTGTTGGGACGGGGGAGTGTCCCGAGTGGCAAAGGGAGCTGACTGTAAATCAGCCGTCTTACGACTTCGCAGGTTCGAGTCCTGCCTCCCCCACCAGCCTTCGCTCGCTTCGCGAGCTACGGCTGGGCAGGCCAGCTTAACTCTCTCCATAGCGAAGCGAGCGAAGGCTGTCTCGCCGAAGCCCGCAAGGGCGAAGGCGGACTGGCAGTTGTCTTGCGAGCTACGGCTGGGCAGGCCAGCTCAACTCTCTCCATAGCGAAGCGAGCGAAGGCTGTCTCGCCGAAGCCCGCAAGGGCGAAGGCGGACCGGCAATTGTCTTGCTGGCTTGAGGCTGGGCAGCATCGCTGATTCCATCGTATCAATGTAAACGATGACCGCACCCCATCCCGATCTCTTCGAAATGCGCCGGCTGGATTCGCTTTCCAACACTGTTTTCGGTGTGGCGATGACGCTCCTGGCCTACGACCTGCCGAAGACCGGTGCGTTCGACCGCCTGCCGGACTGGACCGATCTCTATAACCTCTATGCCGCAAGACTGTCGGCGCTGGCGTTGTCCTTCATCATCGCCGGGCTGTTCTGGTTCAGCCATCATCGCCGGCTGGCGCGGCAGCCGGAGGCGGGCACGGGGATCGTCATCCTCAACCTTCTTTTCCTGCTGTCGATCATCCTGCTGCCGGTGACCAACGGGCTCTATGGCAACTATCGCCTCTCTCCGGCCGTCGCGGTGTCCTACGGAGCCCATCTCACCGTGATCGCGGGGCTCAACGCGCTGTTGTGGTGGCTGTGCCGCAGCCAAGGCTGGCGGGAAGTCGCCGGTGCGATCTTTCCGGTGCTGGTGTTCGTGCCGGGCACCGTGATCGCGGCGTTCCATCCGCAATATGCGCAGTATTTCTGGGGTCTTGCGTTCCTGGCGCTACTGGTGCGCCGCTTTGCCGCGCCAAAGGACGCGGAGGATTCCGCACCGGCAGGATGAACCCGGTGCCTGCCTGCGCCGTCCAAGGTCGCGGAGAAGCACCATGCTTGATCTACTTGTCATCGCCGGGATCGTCATTCTGGTTGCGGCCCTGGTCCTGGCCTATCTCGACATGGCCGACGTCGCGGTCGATCTGGTGAGCGCGCTGCTGCAGCTCGCCGTCGCCGCCGTCACGCTGACGATTGCGCTGATTGCGACGCTGCTCAATGCGGTAAGGCGACTGCTGAAGAAGCAGAACAACGCAATCCTGCCCTGACGTTGCGCAATGAAAAAGGCGGAAGGCCTTGCGCCTTCCGCCTGAAGTGTCGCGCCGCTGCGACGGTCGCGCCGCTGCGCGGATCGGCTACGGGCAGTAATCCCAGAAGCCTGCGCGGCGATACGGATCGGTATAGTACCAGCACATGCCCGGCGCAGGTGCCGGCGCCGTGGCGTAGGCGGCCGCACCGGCCGCGGCGACGAAGCCAAGCGCAGCGCCGGCGGCGATGGCGCCGCCAGGACCCCAGCGGTACCAGCCCGGACGTGCCCAGCCGACACCGGGGCGCACCACGGTGGCGCCGCGATAACGGTAGACGCCGCCCCGCGGTCCGACCGCGACGCCGCGGCGTACGACCACGGCTACTTCACTGACGTCGGACGCCTCGTTGACCTGCGTCTTGAGAGAGCCTGTCGGCGCCAGCGGCGCGGCTTGCGCCGGTGCAGCCGCAGCAGCGAGCAGCCCCACCGCCGCAGATGCCGCGACGAGAAGGGATGCGGGACGTCGTTTTGGATCAGCCATCAATTTCCTCCGGCTCATTAATTGCCCGGATCGGGCAAAGGTACGTTGATATGGTTGCAACACCACCCCCGAAGCGCCGCGCGAAGGCTAGGCGGGAGGAACAGCGTTGGCAAGCGCGCAACGCCCTGCTGCCATTGACGAAAACGCGAACTGGAGGTGTTCGGCGTCAACTTTCGGCCGCAGTCTCCGGAAAGGCGACGCCGGGGATGAACAGCCGGATTGGCCTCACCTCGTAGACCGCGCCGGGATTGGCCCGTCGCAGATGGCGCACAGCATCGTCCACGGCAGCCTCGTCCGGAACATCCACGACATAGAAGCCCAGCAGTTGCTCCTTGGTCTCGGCAAACGGGCCGTCGATCATCATGCCATCGCCAGGTCCGCGCAGGGTGCGCGCCTTTCGCGTCTCGCCGAGCCGGGCGGCGGGACCGAGTCGGCCCAGCTGGTTGAGCCGGTCGTGCGCTTTCCGCAAATTGGCCATCAGCGCCGCATCCTCTTCCGCACTCCAGGAGTTCACTTCGGTTTCGACGTGATAGGCGAGAATGGCGTAGAGCATAAAGATCCTCTTTTTTCTGTTCGATTCGCACCCGTGGAAGACGTGGATGCGGCGCCATATCCGACAATCCATGACGGCATGAAACCGAATTGAAACACGATTTCGGGGCAGGCGGCTGAACGTGGCGAAGTCGCGGCACGACTGATGGGCAGAACGCAGGCACTGCGCAACGGGAGCGGGTCATGTCACGGAAATCAGGCATTATCATCAGCGACACCGCCCGCGGGATGGCTGCGGCCGATGCCGGTGGCGACTGGCATGATGTCCCCCGCCATCACCGCTATTACGGCAGTTCCGCCTTCAACGGAGGGGAGCGTATCGTCGAGCGCCGCAGCGGCTCCGGGCCGCGCACCGCCAGGTTCGGCGGCTTCTGATCCAGCATGATGACAGCGTTCTATCTGCTGCTTTGCCTTCCCTTGCTGCTGTCGTTTGCCGTTCGCGGCAAAGAGCCAAAAGCGATCTGTTTCGTCAGCAGCGCTCTTGCGATCCTGCTGAGCGTCGAGCCCGCCCGGTCCGTGTTGCCCTGGGCGCTCGGCATGACCATCGCGACGGTCGGCCTCTGCGAACGTTTTCGGCGCGATCCTATATGATCCTACCGACAAAAAAGGCGCGGCGGGAAAGCTCCCGCCGCGCCCCAACTGTTGTCTCGCTGGTACCAGGGCTGAGAACGCCCCGTTGCCAGGCTGTCAGGCCTTAGCGGGCGATCCCAGCGAGGTGACAGCGCTCAAGATAAGACACTGGATCACCTCCTTTCGTTGTTGATGGGAATCGCAATATAGGCGCCGAATCGACCGCCGTTAAGACTTCCACCCGCGACAAAGGTCTGGGGAACAACGAATAATTTGCGGCGGCCGGGGCGGTTGAGGCTGGCTGTAGGCCGTGTTAGGTCACAGCCGATGCGGGTGTAGCTCAATGGTAGAGCAGCAGCCTTCCAAGCTGAATACGAGGGTTCGATTCCCTTCACCCGCTCCAGCCTTCGCGCGAAAAATGCGACCCTTGCGAAGCCGGGCATCTCGACGGATGCTCTCGACTTCCTCACCTCGCACTTCCAGACCTCGCCAAGGAACTCCCCATGCCCGTCGACACCGCTGCCGCCACCGACCGCCTCATGCGCTTTCTCGCCATCGAGGGCGTGACCGGAAAGGAAGCGGCGATCGGGCGCGAGCTTGCCGCGGCGCTGCGGGAGAGCGGCGTGCCCGCGGGCGCGATCCGGCTCGACGATGCCAATACGCGGATTCCCGTGCCGACCGAGACCGGCAACCTTATTGTCGATCTGCCCGGGCGCGGGGCGATGCACAACCAGCCGCGCCTCCTGTTCATGACCCACATGGACACCGTGCCGTTGTGCGCCGGCGCCAGGCCGAAGATTTCCGGCCGCAAGATCGTCAACGAGGCCAAGACCGCGCTCGGCGGCGACAACCGCTGCGGCTGCGGCGTGCTGGTGACGCTGGCCGCCGAACTCGAAAAGCAGAAGCTCGATCATCCGCCGATCACGCTGATGTTCTGTGTGCGCGAGGAGAGCGGGCTTTACGGTGCGCGCTATGTGAAGACCGAAGAACTCGGCTCGCCCGTGATTTGTTTCAACTATGACGGCGGCTCTGCCTCCAATGTCACCATCGGCGCGGTCGGCGCCGATCGCTGGCAGGTCGAGATTTTCGGCCGCGCCTCGCATGCCGGTGTCGCGCCCGAGCGCGGCATCTCCTCCACGATGATCCTGGCGCTGGCGCTATCGGAGGTGAAGGCCGGCGGCTGGTTCGGCAAGGTGGTGAAGGGCAAGGGCAAGGCGGCGAAGCAAGGCACCAGCAATGTCGGCCCCGTCACCGGCGGCGAGGGCAGGCCGGCGGGCGATGCCACCAATGTCGTCACCGACTATGTGCATGTGCGCGGCGAAAGCCGCAGCCACGATGCCAAGTTCTTCAAGGAGATCACCAAGGCCTACAAGGCCGCGTTCGAGAGCGCGGCCAAGCGCGTCAAGAACAGTGACGGCAAGACGGGCAAGGTCAAGTTCAAGTCCGAAACCGACTACTATCCTTTCCGCCAGAAGGAGAGCCTGCCCGTGGTCAAGCGCGCGATGGCCGCGGTGTCCGAAATCGGCGGTACGCCGAACATCCGCCACGCCAATGGCGGCCTCGACGCCAACTGGATGGTCCGCCACGGCGTGCCGACGGTGACTTTCGGCGCCGGCCAGAACGAGGTGCACACGATCGACGAGTGGATCAATCTCGACGAATACGACCGGGCCTGCGCGCTGGCGGTGCAGCTCGCGACGATGCGGTAACCGCTGATCCCCAACGGCATTATTGGTCATCGTTTACCGCAGTGTTCAAGCGGATGCTTGGCGGGAAAAGCAGGCCGCGTAGGGGCTGACTGCACCCAGCCGGCGGTTTGGCGCTTCCTCCATAGTTGTATGGATGCAACAATTCTACCAAATCGCCAGCATTGCCATTCCGCCGGTTGCAATCGTCGCAAATTGTACTTTGAATTGAGTTGCCGCACCGATGCGAGGGGATGCCGTCATGAAGAGGGCCAGAAAGACGGGAAAGGGAGCCACGAGGAAGAACGCCAAGAAGACGGCGAAGGTCGCGCGTACGAAAGCAGAAAAGATTGCAAAAGCAAAAAAGGCAAAAAAGGCAAAAAAAGCCAAGGCTGTGGCGAAGAGGCGAGGTGTGGCCGCGTCGCTGGGCTGCTGCACGATCGTTTTCAATGACCGGCCGAGTCAGTCGATCCCTCATGTCAGTCGGGCAGATTGCACCCGCTTGGCGCGCGCGAGCGGGGGCGTCGGCCAATGGAACCCTGGGGAATGTGCTTGAGGCCGGGGCAAGGGGAATATTTCTGCGGTTAACCGATTGGGCCGCCAATCATGTTTACGGCTGTGAAATCTCCGTACCTTCCATGCATCGCCGTCGCGGGCGCGCTTATGTTGGCGGGATGCGGCGTTCCCCGCTACGACGTGCCTTACACCGAAGCTGGTCAGCCGACCGTCAAGTCGATCGTCGCGCGCATTCAATGCGAAATTAGAGACATGGTGCGGGACGACTCCACGGGGCCGGAGGCGTTTTATCGGGCATTCCTTCTCAACCAGGACTTCGACGTGGCGGTTTCGATGTCCATCGAGGTGAACAACACCGGCGGCTTGAACCCAACCCTATCCTACTTGACGCAGCTTAATCCGCTCACGTCCTTCACATTCAGCGGAAGCGGTACGTTGAGCGGGTCGCGCGATCACACCTTTACCCAAAATCTGCAGTTCTCGGTGCGAGATATTTATCTCGATTGGTACACTTGGCGGCTCGCCAAACTTGCCGGAGTAGAGGAGCCATTGGACTACGGCCTGGTCGCCCACGATTGTCCTTCCCCTGATGCCAATCTATCGGGAACGTTGGGCATCGTCGATTTTGTAGCCATGGCGGCGAATTCCGAAGGTCTCACGACCACGTCCGAGAAGGTCTTCGGCGGGTCAATCCAGTTTCTTATCACCAAGAATGTCAGTGCTCTCGGTCCGACTTGGTCGCTTGTGCATTTCAAGGGGCCGGGCGGCTTGGTCAACCTGTCGCAAGTCAGCACGAACAAGATAACGTTGGCGTTCGCAGAGGGCCCGAACGTCGGAAAGAAAATGGTTCTGCCCAGAACTTATCTCTGGAACCGCAAGATCGCAGGAATAGCGCCAGTTCGGCGCGGCCGATTTAATCCAGCAGCATACGGTCTTCTGCAACAGATGCTCACAAGTTCGATCAATACTCAGTTGACCACGCTTCAGAACTTGCAGATTCAGAATGCCCCGCGATAGCTGCGCGGCTCTCGGCTCGGTGGCGTGCTCTAGTTTCTCGGCCGTGGACGGTTGCGGAGAAAAAGTGACGCAAATACCGAGGCCAACGCAATCACGACAAGACCGCCTGCAATCGAGACTGTTCCATTGACCGCCAGATAGCGCGGCAGCGAGAAGGTGGCCTGCATCACGCCGCCGTCGCGCAGCGCGTCCTGGTCGCGGTGGCACTGCATGGCATCGTCGATGTCCTTGCTGTCGACCTTCAGCCCGAGCACGTCGCGCGCCTCGACCTGGGTCTCGAAATAGCGGCAGTTCTTCGAGGTCTCGAGTCTGGTGATGATGTCCGCCCGCTGCTCGGCGGTGAGCGCGATCCAGCTTTGCGCATTGGCGCGTGGCTGCGACGTGCCTGCGGCAAAGGGCGTGCCGAGCGCGGCCGCAATGGCGAGGCCGACCGCCGTATTCGAAGCTTTCATGCCGACTCCCGAACCATCGCGCTGCCGAGATTACCACGGCGCGGCAATCCCGTATGGCTTCATGCCGCCGGTGCAGTGCTCGTCGCCGAAAAATAGTATATTCGGCTTCCTCAGAACGCCGCGGGAGTTCCCGCGCCACAAGACAAGACTCTGGAGGACGCATCATGTCGGCCCTGCCGCTTACCGGCATCAAGATTCTCGATCTCACGCGCGTGCTTGCCGGGCCGCTGTCGGCCCAGATGCTGGCCGATCTCGGCGCCGAGGTGATCAAGATCGAGCGTCCGGGCGGCGGCGACGATGCCCGCGCCTTCGGCCCGCCCTACCTGAAGGACCCGGAAGGCAAGGCCAACAACAACAATTCCTTCTACCTCTGCGCCAACCGCAACAAGAAGTCGGTCACCGTCAACATCGCCGATCCCGAGGGGCAGGAGATCATCCGCGAGATCGCGAAAAGCTGCGACGTGATGATGGAGAACTACAAGGTCGGCGACCTCAAGCGCTACGGCCTCGACTATCAGTCGATCAAGGCGATGAATCCCGGCATCATCTACGCCTCCGTCACCGGCTTCGGCCAGACCGGCCCTTACGCGACGCGGGCCGGCTATGACGCGATCCTGCAGGCGATGGGCGGCCTGATGAGCGTCACCGGCCATCTCGATGGCGAGCCCGGCGCCGGCCCGATGAAGGTCGGCCCGTCGATCGTCGACTACATGACCGGCATGAATTCCTCGATCGGCATCCTGGCCGCGCTCTATCATCGCAAGAACACCGGGGAGGGGCAGCATATCGATGTCTGCCTGTTCGACACCGTGATCGCCTCGCTGTCGCACTACGCCCAGATCTTCCTCGTCAACGGCGTGACCCCGCCGCGGCGCGGCACCTGGGGCAATGGCGGCATGCCGGCCGGCGTGTTCCGCTGCACCGACGGCGAATTGATGCTGGTGGTCGGCAATGACGGCCAGTTCGCGCGCACCTGCGAAGTGCTGGGCCGGCCGGAGCTCGCGCGCGATCCGAAATTCATCAAGAACAACGATCGCGTCGTCCACGGCAAGGAGATCATGGCGATCTTCGCCGGGCTGTTCCTGCAGAAGCCTGTCGCGCACTGGCTGGCCGAGCTCGAGAAGGCTGGCGTGCCCTCGGGGCCGATCAACGATTTCTCGCAGGTCTTCAACGATCCGCACGTGCAGTCGCGCGGCATGCGGGTGAAGGTCGATCATCCCCTAGAGCCCGATCTGTCGCTGATCCGCAATGCCATCACTTTCTCGGGAACTCCCGTGAAGGAATACCGCGCGCCGCCGCTGCTCGGCGCCAACACCGGCGAAGTACTGGCCAGCATCGGCTACGACGAGGCGAAGGTGGCCGGCTTGAAGGAGCGGAAGGTGATCTGACGCCCGTTGCGACACGATCCTTTTATTGCCGCTCCTTTGGTGGATCGCCTGGCTTGGGCTAGATTTCGCCGTGGAGCTTGCGCAGATGTTCTAGCGCAGGCGGTTTCCTGCACGGAGATCGGCGCATGACTGGATCGACGCATCGGGCGAGGATTTGGGCGCAACTGGCGCTGGTGCTCGCGCTCTCGCTCTCGCTTTCACCGTTTGCAGGCTTCGCCCAGGACGCCAAGCCCGCGCACCCGCTCGATGCCTTGACGGGCGCCGAGCTCAGCCGGGTCAAGGCCATTCTCTCAGCGGAAGGCAAGATCGGGCCGCAGGCGCGTTTTCACAGCATCGATCTCGACGAGCCCGAAAAGACCGCGGTGCTGGCGTGGCGGCCGGGCACGACGCTGCCGCGGCGCGCCGTCGCCGTGGTGAGCGAGGCCGGCACCGTGCATGAAGCCGCCATTGATCTTTCGACCGGCCGCACGACCGGATGGCGGGCGGTCGCGGGTGAGCCGGCCCTGCTGTACGGTGAGATGATGGGCGCGGGCAATATCGCGACAGCTGACCCGCGCATGGCCGAGGCTTTGGCGAAGCGTGGCTTCCGCCCCAACCAAGTCTACTGCCTGCCGCTCACGACGGGAAATTTCGGCCGCAAGGAAGAGCAGGGGCAGCGCCTGCTCAAGGTGCCGTGCTACGCGAAGCCGCAAGGGTCCAACGTGTGGGCCCGCCCGGTCGAAGGCCTGTTCGCCACCGTTGATCTCAAAGGCGGCAAGGTGATCGATGTGATCGATAGCGGCGTCGTCCCGGTTCCGCCCGAGGGTTGGGGCTATGAAGAGGCCGAGATTGCCGCGCGCGGTGCGCTGCGGCCGGAGTCGAAGGCTGCCGGCCTGTCCCAGCCCGGCGGCGACAACATCACCACGGAAGACGGCCGCTACGTCTGGGACATCTGGCGCTTCCATCTGCGCGCCGACATGCGGCCGGGGACGGTGGTCTCGATGGTCGAGGTCCGTGACGGCGCGCGCTGGCGCTCGCTCGCTTACCAAATGCACCTGTCGGAAGTCTTCGTGCCCTACATGGACCCGGACCAGGCCTGGTACTTTCGAACCTATATGGACAGCGGCGAATATGGCTTTGGCAACCTGCTGAGCCCGCTGCGTCCGGGCGTCGATTGTCCTTCCTATGCACGCTTCGTTGCCGTCACGATGCCGATGGATGACGGCGAACCGATGCCGATTCCGAATGCGATCTGCCTGTTCGAACGATCCACTGGCGATCCCGCCTGGCGTCATTTCGAAGTCGTCGGCGCTTCGCCGCAGAACCCGAAACCGACCGTCGGCCGTCCCGCAAGCGAACTCGTGGTGCGCTCGGCATCCTCGATCGGCAATTACGATTACCTCGTCGACTATATCTTCCGCCAGGACGGTACCCTCCGCATCGCCATCGGGGCGACCGGGATCGACGCCACCAAGGGCGTGGCGAGCCAGTCGATGAAAGACGCGACCGCCGCGGCCGATACCCGCTGGGGCACGCTGATCGCGTCGGGCCTGGTCGCGCCGTACCACAGCCATTATTTCAACTTCCGCCTCGATCTCGACATCGACGGCACCGCGAACGATTTCATGCGCGAACGGCTGGTGCAGCAGCAGCTCCCCGATGCCTCGCCGCGGCGATCGATCTATGCCGTCAGCACCGAAATGCCGGCGACCGAACAGGCGGCGCGCAGCCGCATCGATCCGGCATCGCCCGCGCTCTACCATTTCGGCAATCACAATGTGGAAAGCGCGCTCGGCCATCATCCCGGTTACATGCTGATGCCGGAAGGAAGCTACGTGCATCCGCTGCTGGCCGCCGACGATCCGCCGGTGCGGCGCAATTCCTATCTGCACCATCAGCTGTCGGTGACGCCTTTGGCGCCTGCGGAGCGCTATGCCGGCGGGCGATTTGCCATGATGAGCGACGGGTCGGACACGCTCGGCGCCTGGACCGCGCGTGACCGGCCGATCGGCAATCGCGACATCGTCGCCTGGTACACCGTCGGCTTCCACCACATCACGCGGATGGAGGATTGGCCTGTCATGCCGACCCACTGGTTCGGCTTCACGCTGATGCCGCACAATTTCTTTGCGACCAGCCCCGCGATGACGATCCGGGAGGTGAAGTAGGCGGGCGCGCTATCGGTTGCGGCGCCCGGCAACCAAAATGATTACAGGTCCTGTCGGGTCAGCCGTCCGTGCAGCACCGGAGGCCGCGCCGCCGGCTTGCCCTGAGCTTCGCTCCCCGTCAGCGCCATCGTCGCCACGCTCACCACGCGCTCGACGATCGCTGCGACATCGTTGAGGTCGCACTTGCCTTCCGACAGTTTTGCCAGCCGCTCTTTTTCGCGGATGGTGTGATGCGCCATCGAGAGCGCGAAGTGCAGGCCCCAATAGAGCTCGGCCTCGTCGCGGCCGGGGAGCGCCCGGCGCATCGCGGCGGCGAATTTGCGCAAGTGGTCGATCTCGCGGTTCTTGATGCGGCGGATCGGCGGCACCGACTCGATCGACGCGCGGATCATGAAGCGCGCCGCCGTGGAGCCCTCGCGGTCGGGGCCGAGGCAGCCGCGCAAGGTCGGGCCGACCAGCGCGCGCAGGATTTCCTCGATGCTGGCGCGGCCGCCGCCTTTTTCTTCCGCGGCCTTCAACTCGTTGAGACGCTCGCGATTGGTCTGGATCGAGCGGGTGACGAACAGCTCGGCGATCAGTTCGTCCTTCGAGCCGAAATGGTAGTTCACCGCCGCGAGGTTGACGTTCGCCTCGGCGACGATGTCGCGCAACGTCACGTCGCCGAAGCCGCGGTCGGCATAGAGCCGTTCGGCTGCGGCGAGAATGGCAGAGCGGGTCTGATCTGACGCCATGGGTCGCACCCGGATCGGGAGTTGCAATTCAAACACTTGTATGAAACTATCGTTTGAAGGCGGCCGGATGTCAATGCTGCTGCGAGCGCTTCGCAAGTTTTGTGATTTGCGCCAGCACGCGGCAGGTGGACGGTGCGGCCCACCGTTTTGGGAAGTGAAAAAAGCGAGGAGCGTCCAATGGATTTCACCCTATCCACCAGGCAGAAGGAATGGCTCGACCGGGTTCAGTCCTTCATGAACAAGCACGTCCGCCCGGCCGTGCCGGTCTACCGCAAGCAGGACGAGGAGGGCGCGCGCTGGAAGGTGATCCCGGTTCTGGAGGAGCTGAAGGCCAAGGCCAAGGCCGAAGGCCTCTGGAACATGTTCATGCCGCCGAACCCGCATGAGGACGACGAATTCCGCGGCGCGGGATTGACCAATCTGGAATACGCGCTGCTGTCGGAGGAGATGGGCCACATCTCCTGGGCCTCGGAGGTCTTCAACTGCTCCGCGCCCGACACCGGCAACATGGAAGTGTTGATGCGCTACGGCACCAAGGAGCAGAAGCGCAAATGGCTGCGTCCGCTGATGGACGGCGAGATCCGCTCCGCCTTCCTGATGACGGAGCCGGCGGTGGCTTCCTCGGACGCCACCAACATCGAGACCCGCATCGAGAAGCAGGGCGACCACTACGTCATCAACGGCCGCAAATGGTGGTCGTCGGGCGTCGGCGATCCCCGCTGCAAGATCGCGATCCTGATGGGCAAGACCGATTTCAACGCCGCCAAGCATCAGCAGCAGTCGCAGATCCTGGTGCCGCTCGACACGCCCGGCATCAAGGTCGAGAAGATGCTGCCGGTGTTCGGCTACGACGACGCGCCGCACGGCCACGCGCAGGTGCTCCTGGAGAACGTCAAGGTGCCGGCCTCCAACATCCTGCTCGGCGAGGGCCGCGGCTTCGAGATTGCGCAGGGCCGCCTCGGTCCGGGCCGCATCCATCACTGCATGCGCACCATCGGCAAGGCCGAGGAGGCGCTGGAGAAGATGGTCAAGCGCCTGTCCTCGCGCACCGCGTTCGGCAAGAAGATCATCGAGCATTCGGTGTGGGAGCAGCGCATCGGCGAGGCCCGCACCGATATCGAGATGAACCGCCTGTTGTGCCTGAAGGCCGCCGACATGATGGACAAGGTCGGCAACAAGACCGCGCAGCTCGAGATCGCGATGATCAAGGTGGCGGCGCCCAACATGGCACTGAAGATCATCGACCAGGCGATCCAGGCCTATGGCGGCGGCGGCGTTTCCGACGATGCCGGGCTTGCCCGCGATTATGCCTCGATCCGCACGCTGCGGCTCGCCGACGGCCCCGATGAAGTGCATAACCGCGCCATTGCCAGACTTGAACTTCGGAAGTATCAAAACGCTCCGAGGCATTAGGGGAACGCCCTGCACGCGGCGCTCCCTCAAAAACCTCCAAGAAACTCTTGAGGGAGCGTCAGCGTGAACGACGGCGTCAGGAAGGACGAGGAATTTTCCGGGACCCGGGAAGTCGAGGAGCGCCATCGCGTCAACGAGGCCAACCTTGCCAAGTGGATGTCGGAGAATGTCGAAGGCTTCAAGGGCCCCCTGACGGTCCTGCAGTTCAAGGGCGGCCAGTCCAATCCGACTTATCGGCTCAACACGCCCGGCCGCTCCTACGTGATGCGCCGCCGCCCGTTCGGTAAATTGTTGCCGTCGGCCCATGCGGTGGACCGCGAGTTCCGCGTCATCTCGGCGCTTGGCAAGCAGGACTTTCCGGTCGCGCGCGCTTATGCGCTATGCATGGATGATGGCGTGATCGGCTCGGCCTTCTACATCATGTCGATGGAAGAGGGCCGGGTGTTCTGGGATCCGACGCTGCCGAGCCAGCCGCCGGAGGCGCGGCGGAAGATCTTCACCAGCAAGATCGAGACGCTGGCGAAGCTGCACATGTACAATCCCGAGAAGATCGGGCTTGGCGACTTCGGCAAGCCCGGCAATTATTTTGCGCGCCAGATCGACCGCTGGACCAAGCAATACCGGGCCTCCGAGACCCAGCACATTCCGGAATTCGAGAAGCTCGCCGAATGGCTGCCCAAGACCGTGCCGGTGCAGGAACGTATCTCGATCGTCCACGGCGACTATCGCCTCGACAACATGATCTTCCATCCCGTCGAGCCGCGCGTGCTCGCAGTGCTGGATTGGGAGCTGTCGACGCTCGGCGATCCCATGGCCGATTTCACCTATCTCCTGATGCAATGGACCATGCCCGGTCTCGCCAACGCCGATCTCAAGGCGCTCAACATTCCAAGCCAGCAGGAGGCGGCGAAGATCTATTGCGACTACACCGGCATGGCCGTGCCCGACCTCAACTGGTATTTCTCCTACAATCTTTTCCGCCTCGCCGGCATCACCCAGGGAATCGCCGGCCGTGTTCGTGACGGCACCGCGGCCAATGCCAGGGCGCTTGAATCGGCCGCGCGCACGGTACCGCTGTCGCAGCAGTCGTGGGAATACGCGCAGAAGGCCGGCGCGGTGTGAGCTCTTCACCTCGCCCCGCTCGCGGGGAGAGGTCGGATCGCATCGCAAGATGCGATCCGGGTGAGGGGGAGTTTCCGCGAGTCCATCTCTCACTGTGTCCGTTGAGGCAGCCCCTCACCCCAACCCTCTCCCCGCAAGAGCGGGGCGAGGGAGTCAATCCTGGTTGTTAAATTGCACCCCCACTCCAATCTCCGCGGAAGCCTGTTCATGGCCGTCGGCATGGCGAGCTTCACCATGAACGACGCCATTACCAAGGAGATGTCGTCGGAGATGAATTTTGGCCAGATCATGCTGGTGCGAGGGTTGTTCGCCATGCTGTTGATGGCGGCGCTGCTCGTCCGGCGGCCGAAGCTGCGTTCCCTCGGGTCGGCGATGGTGAAGCCGGTGGCATGGCGTGTTGCCGCCGAAGTCGCCGGAACGATCTCCTTCCTTGCCGCGATCGTGCATCTGCCCCTGGCCAATACGTCGGCGATCTTTCAGGCGCTGCCGCTGGCGGTGACGCTGGGAGCGGCGGTGTTCCTGCGCGAGCCGGTGGGCTGGCGGCGATGGCTCGCGATATCGGCCGGCTTCGTCGGCGTGCTTGTGATCATCCGGCCGGGCCTGGCGGGTTTCAGCCAGTTCTCGCTCTATGCGCTGCTGTCGGTGGTATTTTTTGCGGTACGCGATCTCGCGACCCGGCGAATCCCGGCGCAAGTGCCGTCGGCCCTTGTCACCTTCGTAACTACCCTGGCCGTGATGGTCATGGGCGGCTTGATCCTGTTTCCGCTCGGCGGCTGGACGCCGCTGTCGGCAAAGGGCGTTGCGCTGCTGGCGCTCGCGGCGGTGCTGGTGCTGATCGGCTATCAATGTGTGATCATCGCGCTGCGCAGCGGCGACATCTCGGCCATTGCGCCGTTCCGCTACACCGCGCTGCTATGGGCCATTTTGCTCGGCTATCTCGTATTCGGCGACGTGCCCGACTCCATGATGACGACGGGTGCGGCGATCATCGTGCTGTCTGGTCTCTACACGTTCCATCGCGAGCGAAGGCTTGCCCGGCCGGTCGCAGCGCGCGCCTCCGCATTGCCGCCGGAAGGCATCTGACAGCCGGCAAGGCACGGCGAAAGACGGCGCGAAGGGTTTCCAAAGAAAAAGACGAGGCGGTCGTCCGCATTCCCGCGACCGAATGGCGCGTACGGGTGAAGGAGGTGCGCGACCAGCCGCAGGAGACAAGGCCGGCGCCGTTTTGCGTCTAGCCGCTGCCGGAATGGCCGAGCGGACCTTGGCCGGGGCCGGGTTTGCCATTTCGCGGAATTATTTCGCCTGCCTCCGAAACGGGCACGACCCCCTAACGGACGTCATGCGACGGACGAGTTCGTGGTGGCGATTCCCGCAGGAGCCATGTTACGGTTCCCCCATCACCGCGGAACAATCGGCGGACAGGGAGGAACGGACATGCGGCCAGGCAAGTGGTTGACGGCGTTTTTGGGTGTTGCGTGCGCGATCGCCATCGGCGGTCAGGCGTCGGCGCAGCAGACGATCAAGGTGGCCTATACCGATCCATTGTCGGGGCCGTTTGCGCAGGTCGGCGACGCCAACCTGAAGCAGATGCAGTACATCATCGACTACATCAACGCCAAGGGCGGCGCGCTCGGCAAGAAATTCGAGCTGGTGCCGTTCGACAACAAGTCGCAGCCCTCGGACGCGCTGATTGCGCTCAAGAGCGCGACCGACCAGAATATGCCCTTTATCATGCAGTGCTCCGGCTCCAACATCGCCGCTGCCCTGATCGACGGCGTCAACAAGCACAACGAGCGTAACCCCGACAACCGCATCATCTATCTGAACTGCGGTGCAGTCGCGACCGAGCTTACCAACGAGCAGTGCAGCTTCTGGCACTTCCGCTTCGACCTCCATGTCGGCATGAAGGCCGAAGTGATGGTGCGCTCGCTGCCGAAGGAAACCAAGAAGGTCTACCTGATCAACCAGGATTATCTGTTCGGCCAGTCGGTGCAGCGTGAGGTGAAGAACTATCTCGCCAAGCTGAGGCCGGATGTGCAGGTGGTCGGCGACGAGTTGATTCCGCTCGGCAAGGTCAAGGATTTCGCGCCCTACATCACCAAGATCAACGCCGCAGGCGCCCAGGCGGTCATGACCGGCAACTGGGGCCCAGACATGAACCTGCTGATCAAGGCCGGCGTCGATGCCGGCGCTGACCTCCGCTATTACACCTTCTACGCCCATCTTGCGGGCGGGCCGACCGCGATCGGCGTCGGCGGCGACAACCGCGTGCTGTCGGTGATGTCGTTCAGCGAGAACGTGGCGCCGGAGATCGGCAACAAGGAGGCCGAGGAGTTCACCAAGGGCTTCCGCGAGAAGCACAAGTTCGACTTCTCCGCCGCCGGCTTCCGCACCATCTTCGAATATCTGCAGGCCGCGGTGAACAAGGCCGGCGCGGTTGATGCCACCAAGATCGCAACCGCCATGGAGGATCTCTCCATCAAGGACTTCCTTGGCTTCGATACGAAGATGCGCAAGGATGACCACCAGTTGATTGGCGAATATTTCGTCGGCACCTTCAAGAAGGGCGTGAAGTATGACGCCGAAGGAACCGGTCTTGGCTGGGCCACCTCGGCGACGATTCTCGCCAAGGACGTCGATCAGCCCAACACCTGCAAGATGAAGCGCCCGAGCGCATCGTAACGATCAGCGCCCGCTCTCCCTCCGGGAGAGCGGGCGTCGGCTCGCGGGTGGGGGCTCGGTAGCATGGAAGTCTTTGTCGTCTCGCTGTTGAACGGCCTCGTCTACGGCATGCTGTTGTTCATGCTGGCGAGCGGCCTGACGCTCATCCTGTCCATGATGGGGGTGCTCAACTTTGCCCACGCCAGCGCCTACATGCTGGGGGCCTATTTCGCCTACACCATCAGCCTTTATGTCGGCTTCTGGCCGGCATTGATCATCGCGCCGCTGTTGTGCGGGTTGATCGGGGCGGTGATCGAGATGTGGGGACTGCGGAGGGTCCATCGCAACGGTCACGTCGCCGAACTCCTGTTCACCTTCGGCCTTGCGCTTCTGATCGAGAAGGGCGTGCAGATGACATGGGGCCTGTTACCGGTCCCGTATCGCATCCCCGAACTGCTCGATTTCCCGCTGTTCAAGGTTTACGGCACGCAGTTTCCTGCCTATCGCGCCTTCATGCTGCTGATCTCGGCGCTGATGTTCGGGGCGATCTGGCTGGGCCTGACCCGCACGCGCGTCGGTCTCGTGATTCAGGCCGCGCTCACCCATCCCGACATGGCCTCCGCGCTCGGCCACAACGTGCCGCGCATCTTCACGCTGGTGTTCGCGGCCGGCACGGCGCTTGCTGGACTCGCCGGCGTCATCGGCGGCAATTATCAGGTCACCGAGCCCGCGATGGCCTTTACCATGGGACCGATCGTGTTCGTGGTGGTGGTGTTTGGCGGCCTCGGCTCGCTGACCGGCTGTTTTATCGCCTCGATACTGATGGGGCTGATCCAGACCTTTGCAGTAGTGTTTGACGTCTCGTTCGCCGATCTCCTCGCCAAGTTCGGCGTCACGGTGACGTCGAGCACGCCGTTTTCCGAGCTGCTGACGGTGACCCTGCCCAGGATCGGTGCGCTGCTGCCGTTCCTGATGATGGTGCTGATCCTGGTGTTCCGGCCGCGCGGTCTGATGGGGACGCGAGACACATGAGCATGCTGCGTCGGAACTGGCCCTGGCTCCTCGCTTTCGTCGTGTTGCTGGCGCTGCCGTTTCTGTTCTTCGACTGGTCGAAGGGACGTCATTCCGGCTTCGCGCTGACCCTGCTCAGCGAGATCGGCGTGATGGCGATCTTTGCGCTGTCCTACAACATGCTGATGGGGCAGGCGGGTCTGTTGTCGTTCGGACACGCGGTGCTGTTTGGCCTCGGCGCCTATTGCGCCGCGCATGTCGTGAACATGGTCAAGGCGGGCACGATCTGGCTGCCGACCGAACTGGTGCCGCTTGCAGGCGGACTCGGCGGGATGTTCTTCGGCTATGTCTTCGGCTGGCTCGTCACCAAGCAGCGCGCCACCGCCTTTGCGATGATCACGATGGGGTTGGGCGAACTTGTCTCTGCGTCCGCGCTGATGTTCATGGCGTTCTTTGGCGGCGAAGGCGGCATCAACATCGATCGCGTCATGGGCACCAGCGTTTTCGGCGTGAGCTACACGTCGCCCTGGCAGGTCTATTGCCTCGTGCTGGCCTGGGCGTTCATTGCCGCCGGGTTGATGAAGCTGCAGACCCAGACGCCGCTTGGCAGTATTGCGAACGCGACCCGCGACAATTTCGAGCGCGCCCAGTTCGTCGGCTACGACCCGCGCATGGTGCGCCTGCTGCAGTTCACGCTGTCCGGCTTCTTCGCCGGGATCGGCGGCGGCCTGTACGTCTTGATCTATGAAATCGTCACCTTCGACACCGTGTCGGCGGCGAAATCGGCCAATGCGCTGCTTGCCGTCTATATCGGCGGCGCCGGCGGCTTCTTCGGACCAATCCTCGGCACCATCGTCGTAGTGCTGCTGCAAAGCGGCGTCAGCCTGCTCAGCAACGCCTGGCTGCTCTATGTGGGCGTGCTCTTCATCGTCATGGTGATGTATGCGCCGGGCGGCCTGATCGGGCTGATCTACATGCACATGCCGATCTGGCGGGCAGGGCGGCTGCGCGAACTCGCCGTGCCTTATGCGCGGGCGGCTCCGGCGGCGCTGCTGGTGCTGGTCGGCTTCGTGTTCCTGGTCGAACTCGCTTCCTTCACCACCATCGGCGCGGCGCAGGGCAAGAAGTTCACCATCATGGGCAATGTGATCGACACCAACGCGCCTGCCCCCTGGGTCATCGCGATCGGCTGCCTCGTGCTCGGCGGGCTGTGGCTGCGGCGCGAGGCGAATAACTTCCGTCAACGCTGGGATGAATTGATCGAGGGCGCCAAGCGGGAGGAATCGATCGCCGGTTCCAAGCGGCAGGAGGCTCTGGCATGACCAAGGCCGCTGTCGAACTCGTCGATGTCCGCAAGGCCTTCGGCCGAACCGAGATCATCCGCAACGTCAACCTCTCGATCCCGCATGGCGAGCGCCATGCCATCATCGGCCCCAACGGCGCCGGCAAGACCACGCTGTTCAACCTGATCTCCGGGCGCTTTCCGATCAGCTCGGGCTCGATTGCGGTGAACGGAAAATCGATCGCCAACCTGGCGCCGCAGCAGATCAACCATCTTGGCCTGTCGCGCAGTTTCCAGATCACCTCGATCTTCCCGCGCATGACGGTGTTCGAGAACATCCGCTGCGGCCTGCTGTGGTCGCACGGCTATCGCTATTCGTTCTGGAACCTGCTCGGGCGACAGTCCGAACTTAACCAGGCTGCCGAGCGCCTGCTCGAATTGCTCAAACTCACCGACCGCCGCGATCTGCTGGCCGGCCTCTTGTCCTATGCCGAGCAGCGCGCGCTGGAGATCGGCATTACCATCGCCGGCGGCGCCGAGATCATCCTGCTTGACGAGCCCACCGCCGGCATGAGCAACACCGAGACCGAAAATGCCGTCGCCCTGATCCGACAGGTGTCGGAGGGCAAGACGCTGATCATGGTCGAGCACGACATGAGCGTGGTGTTTGGCCTCGCCGACCGCATCACGGTGCTGGTCTATGGCGGGGTGATCGCCTCCGACACGCCGGCCGCCATCCGCGGCAATGCCGCCGTGCAGGAAGCCTATCTCGGGGCGGTGGCGGCATGATGCTCGAGGTCCGCGATCTCCACGCCTTTTATGGCAAAAGCCATATCCTGCAGGGTGTGGACCTCAAGGTCGATCAGGGCGAGATCGTCAGCCTGCTCGGGCGCAACGGCGTCGGCCGCTCGACTGCGTGCAAGACCATCATGGGTCTGGTGCCTCCGGTGGGCGGCGTATCGTTCAAGGGCCGCTCGATTGCGGGCCTGCGACCCGACCAGATCGCCCATCTCGGCGTTGGCTATGTGCCCGAAGACCGCCAGGTGTTTCCCGGTCTCACTGTGCGGCAGAATCTCGAACTCGGCCTGAAGCGCGCCGGCGTGTTCGGACGCTGGAAGTTCGAGGACGTGTTCTCGCTGTTCCCCAATCTCGGCGAGCGCCAGGACAATCCGGCCGGCGTGCTGTCAGGCGGCGAGCAGCAGATGCTGACGATGTGCCGCACGCTGATGGGCGACCCCGATCTCGTCATCATCGACGAGCCGACCGAAGGGCTGGCGCCGAAACTGGTCGAGCAGGTCGGCCAGTTGCTCGATGAAATCTCGCGTCGCGGCATGGCGATCCTGCTGGTCGAGCAGAAGCTGACCATCGCGCTGAAGATTTCCCGCCGCCTCTATGTGATGGGCCACGGCCGCATCGTCTTCGAGGGCACGCCCGCCGAGCTGTCGGCTAACGCCGCCGTTCGCAAGGAATGGCTGGAAGTGTGATTGTCCGCTTGCATGCCGGTAAGTTGTACATGCAAGGCAGGCCGATGAGTGAACCCCGATCTATCGAAGCGGTGTGAACCCCGGCCTTTTCCCAATGTTGAGCGGTCACTTCACCGGGGCTGACGAAATTGCCCCTAAATCGGCTTGCCGGTATACGGCATCGACGCGGTGAGACCGCCGTCCACCGGAATCGCCTGGCCGTTGACGTAGCTCGCCTCGTCGCTCGCCAGGAACAATCCCATCGCGGCGAGTTCGTGCGGCTGGCCGGGGCGCTTGAGCGGATTAAGCTGGCCGATCTTGTCCTGGGTGCCGCGTTCCTTGGCGCGGTCGAAAACCGGCTTGGTCATGCCGGTCTCGATCAGGCCGGGGCAGATCGCATTGATCCGCACGCCGGTGCCGGACAGCGAGTAGGCGGTGGTCTGCACGAGGCTGATGACGCCGGCCTTGCTGGCGCCATAGGGATGTCCGCTGGCGCCCGCTTTGAGGCCCGCGACCGACGCGGTGCAGATGATCGAGCCGCGACCGGCCTTGGTCATGTGCGGGATCGAATGCTTCACGGCAAGGAACGGCCCGATCAGGTTGACCCGAAGCACCTCCTGCCAATGTTCCGGCGTCTGTTCCGACAGCGGCACCAGACCGCCGCTGACGCCGGCGTTGGCCCAGATCGCATCGAGCTTGCCGTATTTCGACACCGCCTTGGCGATGAACGCCTTCACGTCGGCTTCGTTGCCGGCATCCGCCATCACGGCTTCCACCGTGCCGCCGGCATCGCTGACGAGCTTGGCCGTCTCCTTGACGCCTTCGGTCTTGTCGACCGCGATCAGCTTTGCGCCTTCTTTGGTGAACAGCAGCGACGCGGCGCGCCCGATACCGCTTCCGGCACCGGTGATCAGGACGGATTTGCCCTCGAGGCGGCCCATGAGTTTCTCCCTGACACCATACCGCACGCTTGCCGCGCAGCGGAATTTCAAACACAATTTCAAACGGCAAAGCCACTTGAGACGGCAAGTGCTCTGACGTAGGACGACACTAGTAAAGAAGGGTCATCTGGATGTCCAATGGCAACAAGCCCGGTGTCGTCACCACGCGCTGGTGGTGGATACGTCACGCGCCGGTGCGCAGCGACGGCGGCAACATCTACGGCCAGAAGGACATCGAGTGCGATTGCAGCGATCGCGAGGTGTTCGAGGCGGTCGCGAAGATCCTGCCGCGTAACGCGGTGTGGTATTCGAGCAATCTTAGGCGCACGCACCAGACCGCGGAAGCGATCTGGGACGCCGGGTTTCCCAAGCCTGCGAACCTGACGCATGAGATCTTGTTCGCCGAACAGAATCTCGGCAAGTGGCAGGGCATGAATCGCAAGGAGTTCATCGCAAGCCTGCCGCTCGGCCGCCATTGGCTCACCGAAGTCGACGAGCCGGCGCCAGGCGGCGAGAGTTTCATGGACCTCTACAATCGCACCTGCAATGCTATTCAGCGCATCACGACGGCTGAAGCGGGCAGGGACATCGTTGCCGTTGCCCATGGCGGCACAATCCGGGCCGCGGTCGGTCTTGCGCTCGGCGGGTCGCCGGAGCACGGGCTTGCCTTCGACATCGACAATTGCTCGGTGACGCGGCTCGACCACATCGCAAATGCCGAACGCAGCGTCTGGCGGTTGCCGATGGTCAATCAGCAGCCGTGGATGGCGGATGCCGCGCATGCCGCGATGCATCAGCCGGCCGGACCGGAGGTTGTACAGAGCAAGCTTGCCTAGCGGGTTATTCCGGGTCTGGTCCTTCGGACCATCTCGGAATGACAACAAGTATGAAAGCCGGCGAAATCGCCGGAAGAAAAGTTGGGAGAGAAACGCATGAGTTTGTTCGACATGAAGGGTAAGGTCGCCGTCATCACCGGCTCGACGCGCGGCATCGGCCGGGCCATTGCCGAGCGCATGGCCGAGCACGGCGCCAAGGTGGTGATCTCCTCGCGCAAGGCCGACGTCTGCGACCAGGTGGCGAGGGAGATCAACGACAAGTGCGGCAAGGGCACGGCGGTCGCGATCGCGGCCAACATCTCGTCGAAGGAAAACCTGCAGAACCTCGTCGATGAGAGCAACCGCGCCTTCGGCAAGATCGACGTGCTGGTGTGCAACGCCGCGTCGAATCCGTATTACGGGCCGCTCGGCGGCATCTCCGACGACCAGTTCCGCAAGATCCTCGACAACAACATCGTCGCCAACAACTGGCTGATCTCGATGGTGGTGCCGCAGATGATCGCGCGCAAGGACGGCTCAATCATCATCGTCTCCTCAATCGGCGGCCTCAAGGGCTCGACCACGCTCGGCGCCTACGCGATTTCGAAGGCCGCCGACATGCAGCTCGCGCGCAACCTCGCCTGCGAATACGGCAAGCACAATATCCGCGTGAACTGCATCGCGCCCGGCTTGATCAAGACCGATTTCGCCAAGGCGCTGTGGGACAATCCGGAGAACCTGAAGGCCTCGACCTCGCGTTCGCCGCTGTTGCGCATCGGCGTCCCCGACGAGATCGCGGGCGCCGCCGTGTTCATGGGATCAAGCGCGGGCGACTTCATGACCGGCCAGACCATGGTGATCGACGGAGGCGCTACGATCAGTTGACCAACGACGTCATTCCGGGGCGCGCCTTGGCGCGAACCCGGGACCGACGCCGCAATGGAGGTCACTCCACCGCCGCATATACCAGGTTGCGCACCAGCGAGCGGGTGTGCTGGCGCTGGCCGGGGCCCTGCATCATGAAGACCGCGAACAGCTCTTCCGCGGGATCGATCCAGAAGAAGGTGCCCGCCATTCCGCTCCAGAAGAATTGCCCGGCAGAACCCAGGAAGGGCGCAATGCCGGCTTCGGTGCGCACGGCAAAGCCGAGGCCGAAGCGGTGGCCCGCCGGCACGAGGTCGCCCTTGATCACCACATCCGCCGCGAGATGATCGGAGGCCATCAATTCCAGCGTCTTGCGCCCGATGATCCTGACGCCGTCGAGCGAGCCGCCGTTGAGCAGCATCTGGCAGAAGCGCGCATAATCCATCGTGGTCGACACCAGCCCGCCGCCGCCGGATTCCATCACGGGCTTTTCGAGCATGTTGAACAGCTTCACGTCCTCGCCATTCCAGGGATCCTTGGCAAAGGGCTCGGCAAGGCGCCCGGCGTTCTGCTCGCCGGTGTAGAAGGCGGTTTCGGCCATCTGCAGCGGCGCGAGGATGCACTCCGTAAGGTAGGCGCCGAGCGTTTTGCCACTGACGACCTCGATGATGCGGCCGAGGATGTCGGTGGAACGGCTGTAGTTCCATTCCGCGCCGGGCTGGCAGATCAGCGGCATGGCGGCGAGCATGGTGGCGTGCTCGGCATTGGTGATCTTGCGGCTGCGCAGCCGCGACTGCTGGTAGAGCTGCTGCACGAGGCCGCTGCCGGTGTGATCGTAAGTCAATCCGGAAGTGTGCCGCAGCAGGTCCTGTACCGTCATCTGGCGCTTGGCGGGCACGAGCTCGAGCTTGCCGTTGTTCTCGACGCCGACCTTGGTTTCGGAAAATTCCGGAATGAATTTTGCGACGGGGTCGTTGAGCAGGAAGTGGCCGTCCTCGAGCAGCTGCATGATGCCGATGGAGACGATCGGCTTGGTCATGGAGAAGATGCGGAAGATCGTGTCATGCGCCATCGGCGCGGCGGCGAGCGGGCTTTGCCGGCCGATCGCGTCGAACCAGCCGATCTGGCCCTTGCGCGCAACCAGCACGGTCGCACCCGGAAGCGTACCCTTGTCGACCTCGCGCTTGAACGCATCGGACAATTTCTGCAGCCGCTGGGACGAGAGCCCGATCGCCTCGGGCCTGGCGGTGGGCAGGGGCGGCGTCTGCGGGGCGGATGTCTTGAGGGCGGCGGTCTGCGCGTTCATGGTCTCTCCCGTTGCTCTTGTTGCTTGAAGGAGAGTGTGACGCAGAAAGAATCGAATGAATAGGGCAGCTTAGGCGCTTCGCACTTGCAATCCGGGCATGGCCTATGCTTGAAACGGCGCGAACCGGCGGTGACGCCTGTTCCCTGCAGGAGTGTAGCTCAATTGGTAGAGCACCGGTCTCCAAAACCGGGGGTCGCAGGTTCGAGCCCTGCCACTCCTGCCATCTTTTCAAATACTTAGCATAGAACTCTGGATCAACGGATCAAGCCGGGATGCCGTCGCCCTTAATGCGGCGTGCGCGCGATTAATGCGACATCAGGGTCGGCACTGTCATCGATTCCAGCATCTCGCGGGTGACGCCGCCGAACACGGTTTCCTTCAGGCGGGAATGGCCGTAGCCGCCCATGACCAGAAGGCTGAGGCTTTCGTCCGCCGCCAGCGAAAGGATGCTGGACTGGATGTTGGCTTTTTCCGTCTCCAGGCTGTCGATCTTGGTCGGCACTCCGAGCTGCGACAGGTAGCGCGCCAGATTTGAAGCGGAGGCTTCGGCTGGAATTCCGCCTGCGTTGATGGTGATGATGGTGATCGCCTCGGCCTGTGCAAGCATGGGCATGGCATCGCGGACCGCCCGCGCGGCGAGCCGGCTGCCATCCCAGCAGATGCCGATCTGCTTGGCCTGGAACGCGCCCTTGAACGTGTAGGGCATGAACAGAACCGGGCCGCCCGACTGGAACAGGATTTCCTGTGCCAGCGTGTTGTCGAAGGTGTCGCGGGCAAATTCCGGCTGCGCCACGACGGAGAGGTCATAGAGGCGCGCCGTGGCGCCGACAATTGCGGCAGCCTCGCCTTGCAGCGCGCCGATGGCGCGGCTGGAGTAGGTTAGCCCTGCGCTCTTTGCCTCCGCCTCGAACACGGCGAGTGCGGCGCGGGCGCGCTCCAGCGCCTTTTCGCGCTCGACTTCAAAGATCGCGGCAACTGCCGCGCCGCCTTCGGCGACCAGCGGCAGGCTCGAGGTTTCATAGCCGACTGCCACGGCGTCGAGGCGGGCCTTGCAGTGCGCCGCAAGCGAGATCGCACCATCAATCACGGGCTGTGGCAAACGTTCGGTGGGAATGCTGACCAGCAGGCTCTTGTACATTTACCTCTCCATCGGAGGAAGTTTGTATGTTTCTAACTCCGCCAGGATTCCGGCGGGTTGAGCCAAATCAAACGCTGGCGGCGGTAGCAGTTTAGGCTTCGAAAATATGATGCGCACGCCTCCTGCGGCGCGAATTTGGGAACGGAATTATGACAAAGGCGAATGCCAATCCAGCGGACATTGAACATGCCCACGCCGTGGTCTGGATTGATCATCTGACCGCAAAGGTCTTTCCGATGGGACACGCTGGGGTGGGAGAGGTGATCGTGCATGCGCATCCTTCTTCCAGTCACCTCCATCACAAGGCCAATAGCGTCGGTTCGGGTCACGCCGGGGACGACAAGCATTTTCTGCCGAAAGTGGCGGAAGCGCTGCGATTCTGCCGCGAAATCCTGATCGTCGGGCCCGGCACCGAGAAATCGAAACTGCTGCACTATCTGAAGGACACCAGGAAGGATCTTTCCGAGACGCAGCTCCATGCCGAGGCTGCAGACCATCCGTCTGACCGCGAGATCATCGCACTCGGCCGGCGTCGGTTCGGCCTCGACTGACGCCGGTTGCGTCCAGGTTGCGGCGGGGAGCCAGCGCGATGCGCTTGGCCGCCTCCGCAACCGCGAGATAGGCAAGAGTGATCAGCGCAATTCCTGCCGTCAACGCGGTGGGCAGCGCCGCAAATCCGAACAACTCCCGTAACGGCCCCGTGGCAAGCACGATCGCGATGGCCAGTGCGCCCAGCGAGGTCGCCATCAGGACCGGGTGCGGCAGGTTGGCGCGCCATGGCAGTCGGCGCGAGCGGATCAGGAAGATCACCAGTATTTGCGTGGCGATCGATTCCAGAAACCAGCCGGTCTGGAACAGCGCCGCATCGGTGTGAAAGAATTTCAGCAACACCAGGAAAGTCGCGGCGTCAAACAGGGAGGACACCGCGCCCATCACCAGCGTGAACCGGAGGATGCTTGCCATGTCCCATCCGTGCGGCTGGGCGACGTCCTCGGCGTCGACTTCGTCGAAGGGGATTCCGATCTCGGAGAGATCGTACAAGAGGTTGTTGAGCAGGATCTGCAGCGGCAACAGCGGCAGGAATGGCAGCACGACCGAGGCCAGTGCCATCGACAGCATATTGCCGAAGTTCGAGCTGGTGCCCATCCGGACATATTTGAGGATGTTGGCGATGGTCCTGCGGCCCTCGCGTACGCCCGCTTCCAGCACCGAGAGGTCCTGCGCGAGCAGGATCATGTCGGCAGCGGCGCGCGCCACTTCGGTCGCACCCGACACGGAAATTCCGACATGGGCGGCGTGGATGGCAGGCGCGTCGTTGACGCCGTCGCCGAGAAAGCCGACGACATGGCCGCGCAGGCGCAGTGCATGGATGATGCGCCGCTTCTGGTCCGGGTCGATGCGCGCGAACAGGTCGACGTCATCGACTTTGGCCAGCAGTGCGCTGTCGGCGAGCTGCTCGATCTCGGCGCCGGTGAGGATGCCCCGCGAGGGCAGGCCGACCGCCGCGGCGACGTGGCTGACCACGGCGACATGATCGCCGGAGATGATCTTCAGCCGGATGCCCGAAGCGGCGAGGCTCGCGATTGTATCGCTGGCGTCGCGCTTGGGTGGGTCCGCGAAAACGCAGAAGCCGGCGAGCGTCAACTCGCTCTCGTCCGCAAGACCGGCCTCGTTTTTTTGGCCGGGGGCAGCCTTGGCCGCGACGCCAATCAGGCGAAAACCCTCCTCGGCATATCTGTTCAGCATCGCTTCGATCTTGCCCAGCTGGTCGCCGTCGAGCGGGCGCGTCACGCCGTCGATTTCGATGGCGACGGCGCGTGACAGGATCGCTTCGGGAGCACCGTTGACGATCAACAGCTTGTCCGGGCCTCTTGCCACCAGCACGGAAAGGCAGCGGCGCCGGAAATCGAAGGGCACTTCCGACAGACAGGCGTAATCCTTTGGCGGTTCGCCCGCGCCGGCCAGCAGTGCATCGTCCAGCGGGCTGCGCACACCGGCCTGGAAGGCAGCGTTGAGGCGAGCCAGCTCGAGCACGCGCGCGCTGCTTTTTCCCTCGGCATCGATATATCCCTCGAGCGTGATCCTCGCTTCGGTCAGTGTGCCGGTCTTGTCCACGCAAAGCACGTCCATGGCGCCCAGATCGTGGATGGCCGAGAGGCGCTTGACGATGACCTGCCGCGCCGCCATGCGCTCCGCGCCACGGGCCAGCGTCACGGTCATGACCATCGGCAGCAATTCCGGCGTCAGCCCGACGGCAAGGGCTACCGCGAACAGAAACGACTCCATGGCCGGGCGTCCTGCGGCGATATGGGCCACCAGCACGAACAGGGTAAGGAACAGCGTGAGCTGAAGGATCAGCATCCCGAGGCGCTGTACGCCTTGCTCAATCGCAGTCGGTGGCGCATTGGCTGCGAGTGCTGCGGCAATCGCACCGAAACGGGTCCGGCTTCCGGTTTCCACGACCAGCATCACGCCGTCGCCGCCAACAACGCTGGTGCCCGAAAACAACGCGTTGCCGGCCTCGGCCGGCTCCGTCGATGCGCTGGGCTCCGTTCGCTTTGCGGCCGGGAAGGGCTCTCCCGTCATCAGCGCTTCATTGACTTGCAATTCGCGGGCTTCGAGCGCCACGCCGTCTGCGGGCACGAGATCGCCGGTGCGCAGATGCACGATGTCGCCCGGCACGACAGCCGCAACGGAAACGGCAACGATCGCGCCATTGCGGACGACGTCGGCGTGAATGGCGACCGATTGGCGCAGCGCTTCGGCAGCAATCTCGGCGCGGTGCTCCTGGGCAATGTCGAGGATCAGCGACATCGCGACGACGGTTACAATGATGACGAAGCTGCCGACATCGCCGCTGAAGCCGGAAATTGCGGCCGCAACCAGCAGGATCGCCACGAGCGGATTGAGCACGCGACGGCCAAGCTTGCGCAGGATGGAGCGGCTCTGCGCAGTTACGGCGCGATTGGGCCCGAACTCAATCAGCCGACGCTCTGCCTCGGCCTGCGACAACCCGCCAGCTTGAGTCTGCAGCGACGCCAACAGGGCCCCGGTGGGCTTGCACCAGAACGGTGGACTTATGTGACCGGAAGATGACGATTCTGACATCATGGCAATTGCGCGATTCGCAGGATCGGTTGCAATAAGCATGCTTCTTGGCCGGGACGACACCCCGGTCGGTTGAGATAACGCAAACCCTGTTTTCGTTCGGCGGCTAGAATTCAACTATGACAACATCGGCATCGAGTTCTCAGCTTCTTTCATACCCATTATCCCGCGAGATCGTACCGGCAGAGCAGTCATCGTCCTGTACGCCGACGACCGATCCGAAGCCACCCCTGCCGGAGGTGATCGACCGCGCGGTCCATGCCAGCATCGCGCACTTGACCGGCGGCGTGTCGCCTGCGGCGCTGGCGTTGGCCTTCGCCGACTGGCAGCTGCATCTGGCGGCGTCGCCGGGCAAGCAGCTCGCGCTCGCAGACGAGGCCGCACGCAGCATCTATCGCTTTGCCGAAGCGCTGGCGCTGCCGGATGCGAAGTTCACCCCGTGGTCGGTCGTGGAGCCTGCGCCGGCCGACCGCCGCTTCTCCGCGCCCGATTGGCAGCTGCCGCCTTTCAACATGATGGCGCAGGCATTCCTGCTCACCGAGCAGTGGTGGCATTCGGCGACGACCGGCGTGCGCGGGGTGTCGCGCTCCAACTCGGCGATCGCCGATTTTGCGATGCGCCAGGCCCTGGACATGGCTGCGCCATCGAATTTTGCCGCCAGCAATCCGGAGGTGCTGCGCAAGACTGTGGAGACAGGAGGCAGCAATCTCGCCGCCGGCCTGCACAACTGGCTGGAAGATGCTCGTTCGCTGCTCCGGTCGGGCCGGCTCGGCGACGACAAGCGGTTCGTCGTCGGCAAGGATGTCGCGACGGCGCCCGGCAAGGTCGTCTACCGCAACCGGCTGATCGAACTGATCCAGTACGCGCCGCAGACGGCGGAGGTGCGGCCGGAGCCGGTGCTGATCGTGCCCGCGTGGATCATGAAGTATTACATTCTCGATCTCTCGCCGCATAATTCACTGGTCCGTTACCTCGTTGGGCAGGGATTTACGGTCTTCATGATTTCCTGGCGCAATCCGACGCCGGAGGACCGCGATCTCGGCCTGGAGGATTATCGAAAGCTTGGCGTCGACGCGGCGATTGCCGCCATCAATGCGATCGTGCCGGGAGCGCCGATCCATGCCGTGGGCTACTGCCTCGGCGGCACGCTGCTCTCGATCGCGGCGGCGCATCTTGCCACTGCCCGGCCGGACTGCCTGCGCTCGCTGACCTTGCTGGCGGCGCAGACCGACTTCACCGAAGCCGGTGAACTGACGCTGTTCATCAACGAGAGCCAGGTCGCCTTTCTCGAAGACATGATGTGGGAGCGCGGCGTGCTCGGCACCGAGCAGATGGCAGGCGCTTTCCAGATATTGCGCTCCAACGATCTGGTGTGGTCGCGCGCGATCCGCACCTATCTGCTGGGCGAGCGTTCGATGCCGAACGATCTGATGTCGTGGAATGCCGATGCCACGCGCATGCCATATCGGATGCATTCCGAATATTTGCGACGATTGTTCCTCAACGACGAACTGGCCGAGGGCCGCTATTGCGTCGAGGGAACGCCGGTGGCGCTGTCGGACTTGCACGCGCCGATGTTCGTGGTCGGCACGCTGCGCGATCACGTCGCGCCGTGGCGTTCGACGTACAAGATCCATTATCTCGCCGCGGACGCCGACATCACCTACGTGCTGGCAAGCGGCGGCCACAATGCCGGCATTGTCGCGCCGCCGGGCGATCAAGGTCATTCCTATCAGGTGCTGGGCAAGAAGGCCGAGACACCTTACATCGGCCCGGACGAGTGGCTGCGCCATGCGCCGCAGCACGAGGGATCGTGGTGGCCGGAATGGGTGCGTTTTCTCGTTACGCATTCCGGCGTACCTGCCGCGCCGCCGCCGATTGGCGGAGCTAAGCAGGAAATGCTGGCGGATGCACCCGGCGACTATGTTCTGCAACCCTAGCATGGCGGAAGACATGCCTTGGACAGACTTGCCTTGGTGCGGGCCAGGGTCTGTGCCGGCGTTCCCGATGCGTCGATGAGCGGCCAGTCGATCAGGCCGGGATCGATGGTTTCCTGAGCCAGCGCGACGGCCTCTGTCGCATCTGAGGCGTCGGCATGACGCAGGCCGATGCGCTGCATGCGAACTTCCGGCGCCGCATTGAGGAAGACCCCGTGGAGCGGGACTCCGGCGGCGCGGGCGGTTGTCGCAGCGGCCGTCCGTTCAGCCACGGTCAGAAAGGCTGCGTCCATGATCGCGGAATGTCCCTGCGCCAGCACCTTGCGGGCGCGCTCGAACATCTCGCCATAGACCCGGTCCGAGCTTTCGCGGGTATAGGCCGCCGCGGGTAGCCGCGTCAGCGCATCAACGCCGGCAAGCTCCTTGCGGATGACGTCCGAGCGCAGCCACACCGCGCCCGGAGCCGGCGCAATGTAGCCGGCGATATCGCGTGCCAGCACACTCTTGCCGGTCCCGGACCGTCCGCCGATCGCCAGCAGGGACGGCTTCGCCGGCGCGGCCAATTGCAGCGCCAGTGCGAAATAGGATTGTGCGTCGGCAAGACAAGCCGGATCGCCCGGGCACAGCTCATGCTTGGTGAAGGAAACGAGCGCGCGGACCGCCGCCCGCAGCGAGAGAAACAGCGGCAGCAGCACCAGCGCATCGCCATGGTCGCGCCAGCCTGCTTGCAGGTAGCCGTTGAACAGGCGGTTCGCAGCCGCAGGCTCGTCGAAATGCAGGAAATCCATCACGGGGAAGGCGAGGTCATAGAGCAGGTCGGTCGTCGCCATCGCCGCATCGAATTCGATGGCATCGAACAGAACCGGCTTTTCTCTGATCATCACAATGTTGGCGAGATGCGCATCGCCATGGCAGCGACGCACCATTCCGTGCGCCGCGCGCCCCTGCATCAGCGCGAGGTGCTCGCGCAGCTGCTGCCGGCTGAGTTCATGCAGCCGATCGACATCAGTGGGTGTCAGCGTTCGCTGCTCGCGGAATTTTTCGGTGTTGCGATCGATGATGGTTGCAATCGAGGCCGGCCAGGGTGCGCTGTGCGCGACCGGCGCGCGCGCATGAGCGGCGAGCATCGTCTGCGCCAGCGCGTCGGCGGCATCGGGCGGCATAGCGTGCACTGCTGCGAGATGGTCGAGGGTGCGGTTCTCGTCGAAGCGCGCCATTTCCACCGCCCACTCGATCGGCGGTCCCTTGCCGTCGAGCGCCAGGCCATCCGCTTCGCGCGTGATCGGCACGACGCGGCGATAGATGTCGGGCGCATTGCGAGCGTTGACGGCAAGCTCCTCCTCGCAGCAGTGCCTGCGCTGATCGAGGGTCGAGTTGTCGAGGAAGGGCAGCCTGACCGCACGCTTGATCTTCAGCACGCGATCCCTTGCGAGGAACACGATGGAAATATGGGTGTCTATGCGCCGGGCGGGCACGCCGGTGCCGGCCCCCTCGGCGAGAAACGCCAGCACTTCGTCCTGGTCCGCAGCAGGCGAATTGGATTGCGCTGACGCGGTCACGGCTGCAGCACCGCCGCGCCAACCAGCTTGCCCTCGCGCAATTGCGCCAGCGCCTCGTTGGCGCGTTCGAGGGGGAACACGGTCGTGTGTGTCTTGATGTCGGCCTGTGCCGCTACTTTCAGAAAGTCGAACCCATCTTGCCGGGTCAAATTGGCGACGGAAACGAGCTGCCGTTCCTGCCAGAGAATGCTGTACGGAAATGTCGGGATGTCCGACATGTGGATGCCAGCACATACCACCCGGCCGCCCTTGCGGACTGCGCGCAGCGCCAGCGGCACCAGCGCGCCGACGGGGGCATAGATGATCGCCGCGTCGAGCGCGGCCGGCGGCACATCCTCCGATGCGCCCGCCCAGACCGCGCCGAGCGTGCGCGCCAGGGTCTGCGCCTCTTCATCGCCCCTGCGCGTGAAGGCATAGACCGAGCGGCCCTGCCAGCGCGCGACCTGCGCGACGATGTGGCCGGCCGCGCCGAAGCCGTAGATACCGATATGCTTGCCGTTTCCCGCCATCACCAGCGAGCGCCAGCCGATCAGGCCGGCGCAGAGCAGGGGTGCGAGCGAGGCATCGTCGCCGGCTTCGCCGAGCGGAAAGCAGTAGCGCGCATCAGCGACGAGATGCGTGGCGAAGCCGCCGTCGCGGGTGTAGCCGGTGAATTGCGGGCGGTCGCAGAGGTTTTCCTGGCCGCTCTCGCAAAATGCGCAATGCCCGCAGGTCCAGCCGAGCCAGGGCACGCCGACGCGCATGCCCGGCGCAAGATCGGCGACATCGCGTCCTACCGCATCGATCCGACCGACGACTTCATGGCCGGGCACGATCGGATATTTGATGTCAGGCAATTCGCCGTCGACGACATGCAGATCGGTGCGGCAAACGCCGCAGGCGCTTACTTTCACGCGCACTTCGCCTGTGCCCGGCGCCGGGTCGGGCCGCGCCTGCATCGTAAGTTCCACCCCGGGGGCGATGAGAGTCATGGCATGCATTGCAGACTTCCTGACAGCCCAGCATGGCCAATCTTGCGCGCCGCGGCAAAGGCGGTTTGATCTCGCGCAACGTCGAAGATCGCGTGCGGTCCTACCGTGCGCGCGTCTGAGGGGGCTCAAATAGGAGGCATGTACATGAACAAGTCCCTGATTCCCGTTGGATCCGAACGTCCTGTCGTCCGCCGCGACACCAATCCGTTTTCCTTCCTGCAGCAGGAAATCGACCGTCTGTTCGAAGGCGTGGCGCGCGGCTTTCCGAATTTCCCGGCGTTCGCCGGAACCAGCGCCAACCTGCCGCGGATGGATGTCAGCGAGACCGACAAGGTCATCGAGGTCGAGGCCGAATTGCCGGGCCTTGAGACCAAGGACGTGCAGATCAATCTCGCCGACAATGTGCTGACCATTCGGGGCGAGAAGAAGAGCGAGCGCGAGGAGAAGAACAAGGACTATCATCTGGTCGAGCGCAGCTTCGGGTCGTTCTCGCGCTCGGTGCAGCTGCCGCAGGGCGTCAAGCCCGAGGACGTCTCGGCGGAGATCGCCAAGGGCGTGCTGAAGGTGACCGTCAAGAAACCGGCGCCCGCGCAGAGCAAGCCGATCGAGATCAAGTCGGCGGCCTGAAGCGCCCCGAACGCCGCGGGACGCCGCCGCCCGGCGGCGGGCGTCCCGGTGGGGCCCGTTCCCGCAGTTAAGCCCTTGAAATCGCCGGGATCCGGGGGCGCTGCGGTGAACGGGCCGTCCGGCCTGTGCCTTGACCTTTGCCCCGGCAGCGAGTAGATAGCCGCCACCTGCTGCCGGCCCGCTAGATGCGGATCTCCGGCGCGGCATTGAATTCCCCCGAACAACCGAGCCTGCGCCAGCGGCTCATCCTTCCGACGAGGGCTGGGCCGATATCGGCTGCTCGGGATTCCCGCAAAATCAGACATCGTCCCGCGACGGACCTTGGATCGACAGTCTCTGGATCGGCAGTAAATGGCTTTCAGCCCGTTCAAATTCCTGCAGGAAGTGCGCTCGGAGGCCGGCAAGGTCACCTGGCCGACCCGCCGTGAGGTGACGGTTACGACGATCATGGTTTTCGTGATGGTGGCGTTGGCGTCCATTTTCTTCTTCGTGGCGGATCAGGCGATCCGCTATCTCGTTACCCTGGTACTGGGCATCCACTGATGAACACTCAACTGATGGACAAGCGCTGGTATATCGTTCACGCCTACTCGAACTTCGAAAAGAAGGTCGCCGAATCCATTCGCGAGCAGGCCAAGCAGCGCGGGCTCGAGGATCTGTTCGAGCAGGTGCTGGTGCCGACCGAGAAGGTCACGGAAGTCCGCCGCGGCCGCAAGATCGACGCCGAGCGGAAATTCTTTCCGGGTTATGTTCTGGTGAAGATGAAGCTGACCGACGAGGCGTTTCATCTGATCAAGAACACGCCGAAGGTGACCGGTTTCCTCGGCGCGGAAAACAAGCCGATGCCGATTTCGGAAGCCGAGGCCATGCGCATCCTGCACCAGGTGCAGGAGGGCGTGGAACGGCCGAAGGCATCGGTCTCGTTCGAGATCGGCGAGAACGTCCGCGTGGCCGACGGACCGTTCGCCTCGTTCTCGGGCGTGGTAGAGGAAATCGACGAGGCGCGCTCGCGCGTGAAGGTCGCCGTGTCGATCTTCGGCCGCGCCACGCCGGTCGAACTGGAATTCGGTCAGGTCGAGAAGGTCTGACCGGAGCGCACGGAGAGCGATCTTCGTGCAGCATAAGCACGGAGTGTGTCTTCGTGCGGAGTGAGAGGTCGTGGGAGGAGAGGGCGGTCGCCAGCCGTCTCGATCCGTACCACGCAACCTGAAACCGCCGGCTTGCCGGCACAACAGGAGTGAACCATGGCAAAGAAAGTGACCGGATACCTGAAGCTTCAGGTGCCGGCGGGGGCCGCGAATCCGTCGCCCCCGATCGGCCCCGCGCTTGGTCAGCGCGGCCTGAACATCATGGAGTTCTGCAAGGCGTTCAACGCCCAGACCCAGAAGGAAGAGAAGAACACCCCGATCCCGGTGATCATCACCATCTATGCGGACCGTTCCTTCACCTTCGAGATGAAGACGCCGCCGATGTCCTACTTCCTCAAGAAGGCCGCCAAGATCGAGTCCGGCTCGAAAGCGCCGGGCCGCGACAAGGCCGGCAAGGTGACCAAAGCGCAGGTGCGCGAGATCGCCGAGAAGAAGATGAAGGATCTCAATTGCGACACCGTCGAATCGGCCATGAAGATGGTCGAGGGCTCCGCCCGTTCGATGGGTCTGGAAGTTGCGGGGTAAGGCGCCATGGCAATCGGAAAGCGTTTCAAGTCCGCCCGCGAAGGCATCGATGTCGAGAAGGCCTACCCGATCGCGGAGGCCATCAAGATGGTCAAGGCGCGCGCCAAGGCCAAGTTCGACGAGACCATCGAGATTGCGATCAATCTCGGCGTCGATCCGCGCCACGCCGACCAGATGGTCCGCGGCGTCGTCAACCTGCCGAACGGCACCGGCCGCACGCTGCGCGTCGGCGTGTTCGCGCGCGGTGCCAAGGCGGAAGAAGCCAAGGCCGCCGGTGCCGACGTGGTCGGCGCGGAAGACCTGGTGGAGAAGGTGCAGGGCGGCAACATCGATTTCGATCGCTGTATCGCCACGCCCGACATGATGCCGCTGGTCGGCCGCCTCGGTAAGGTGCTCGGTCCCCGCGGCATGATGCCGAACCCGAAGATCGGCACCGTCACCATGGACGTGAAGACCGCGGTGCAGGGCGCCAAGGGCGGCTCGGTCGAGTTCCGCGTCGAGAAGGCCGGCATCGTGCAGGCCGGCGTCGGCAAGGCCTCGTTCTCCGAGGAAAAGCTGGTGCAGAACGTCAAAGCACTTGCGGATGCGGTCACCAAGGCCAAGCCCGCCGGCGCCAAGGGCACCTACATCCAGCGCGTCGCGGTCTCCTCCACCATGGGGCCAGGCGTGAAGGTCGAGCCGGGCTCGCTGCACGACTGATGCGCGGCTGCGCGCGATGAAGTTTCGGGGCGGAACAGGGCAACCGGTTCCGCCCCTTTCGTTTGAATCAAGAAGAGGCGCCCGATGCCCGAGAAAGTGCTGATCGTCCACCGCTTCCCGAAATCGCAGATGGCGCGGCTGGCGCAGCATTTCGAGCTGAGCGAGGCAGCAGGGAAAAAGCTCACCGAGGCGTTGCCGCCCGAACAGCTTGGATCGATCCGCGCCACGATCGCCGCCGGCGGCTCGCGGTTCGGCGCCGACATGATGGACATGCTGCCGAAGCTCGGCGCCATCGTCTGTTACGGCACCGGCTATGACGGCGTCGATCTTGCGGCAGCCGCCGCCCGCAACATCGCGGTCGGCCACAGTCCCGGTGCCAACGCGTCGTCCGTTGCCGACATGGCGCTGACCCTGACGCTTGCGAGCGTCAGGCGCCTCTTGGTCGCCGACGGCTACATCCGCGACGGCAGCTGGGCCGCCTTGAAGCCGACGCCGCTGATGCGGGCGCCGAGCGGCATGGGCGGCCGAAAAGTCGGCGTCTACGGCATGGGCGAGATCGGCCGCCGCATCGCCGCGCGCGCAGCCGCCTTCGAGAGCGAGGTCGGCTATTTCAGCCGCAGCCGCCACGACGTGCCTTACCGCTATTTCGAAAGCCTCGAGGCGCTGGCCGACTGGTGCAGCGTACTCATCATCGCGGTGCGCGCCGGCCCCGAGACGCATCATATCGTGGGCGCCGATATCTTCCGGCGGCTCGGCGAGGACGGCCATGTCATCAACATCGCGCGCGGCTCGGTGATCGACCAGCAGGCGCTGATTGCCGCGCTGACGGAGAAAGCCATCGCCGGCGCCGGCCTCGATGTGTTCGCCAGGGAGCCGCAGCCGCCGGACGAGTTGACCGCGCTGCCTAATGTCGTGCTGACCCCGCACACCGGCGGCCACACGCGGGAAGCCCATGTCGCGATGCAGGACTGTGTGATCGCGAATTTGCAGGCGTTCTTTGCCGGCAAGCCGCTGCCGTATGCGGTGAGGGCGGGTTAACACTGCACCATTTCTCTGGGCCTCATGGTTCGAGACGCACGGCGTCGCCGTGCTCCTCACCATGAGGGTTTGGCAGCTTGCTCTCCCTCATCCTGAGAAGCCGCGCTTGCGCGGCGTCTCGAAGGATGGGCCGAAGAAGGCAGACGCAGCATCTCGTTCCCGCGGCAGGTTTTCGCCCGAGTTGTGCAAATTCGTTGTCCCTCTCGTTAAGCAGAGGGCGCAGGGAAAGCCGGGCGCTTGCCGCACCCGTAGCCTCGCTTGCAATGAAAAAAAAGCAAACGAGTGGTAGTCACCACAGGTACAGCCGAGCGATCCCGGCTTTCCCCGCGCAATGGTTTTACGGCTTACTTCGAGCTCTCCCCGGTGAGCGGCCTTTTTTGTCACCGTTGCCGTCCCCGCACGGGCGGGGCGGATAGACGCCAGGGTCGCGGCGCCAGGACCACACGACTTTGCCGTACGCTGCAAACGTTTCGTCGGGCGGCCGAAGCCGCCTGACGCCGCAGCGTCCATCGCAACCCGAACCACGCTACGTGACGAACGCGTATCGTCCCTCATGGCGGCGCGGGCTAAAGCAGGTTAGATCACAGGTTGAATATTCTGTAAAGCCGAATTTCACTCACTAATTCTTGAAAACGGAAATTTGCCGTCCGCGCCCGGGTGAAATTGGTGGCGGCGGGCGACGACTGGTTTCCTGCCACCCCCAAGGCCCGGTTGGGTCCGGCTGAGCCTCGGGTCGGCGGTGTTTCGGCGGAAACACGACCCTTCGGGAACCGCCGGAGGCCGGAATTTCCCTCCCGCGAGCCCCTCGCTCCGGCCCGATTTTTGCTCTTGGCAAGCGGGGCGAGAGCGGATAAACAGCCGCCTCCGGACGGGCTGGCTGTTGCTGGCGCGTCCGTGCTCGCATTCCAAAATGCTGAAACGACAGGAGAAAGTTCCTTTCCGGACGATCCATTTGGCTCGCTCGAAAGGAAGAGGAACCTTCGTCTCGGTGGAATCGGGCAGGGGCCGTCGGTCTGACCGACGACCTCGATCCTGTCCGAGACTGCAGGCGCCCGCGATAAACGTTACGTTTTTCAACGGCTTAATCATATGGCCTGCATAGACGGGTGAAGACCGGATTTCGTTCTGCGCTGGCCCCACGGGGCGGCGTGGATTTGAGTTTGGTTCGAACCTCGACACCCCGCGGGCCGATAAGGCCTTCGGGAGGGCAGGCTTTAATATGTCGTCTTGCCCTTTGTGTCGCTTCCGGACTTGCGCCGGAATCGGGTGACGGGCGGGACGGCGGGTGCAACCCGGTGGTCCTGCCCCAAGTGGGCAAAGACCGCCAACCGGAGAGAGCTTGCTGTGGAAAGAGCGGCAAAAAAGGACGCGGTCGAAGCGCTGAACGGGGTCTTCAAGGCCACCAGCGTTGCCATCGTCGCCCATTATTCCGGCCTCACCGTGGCCCAGATGCAGAAGCTGCGCATGCAGATGCGGCAGGCTGGCGCCTCGGTAAAGGTCTCGAAGAACCGTCTCGCCAAAATTGCTCTTGAAGGCACTGACGTCGCCGGCATCGGCCCCTTGCTGAAGGGGCCGACCGTGATCGCTACTTCCAACGATCCGGTCGCGGCGCCGAAGGTTGCCATCGAATTCGCCAAGGCGAACGAACAGTTCGTCATCCTCGGCGGCTCGATGGGCAAAACCGTCCTGAATGTCGATGGCGTGAAGGCGCTTGCCTCGCTGCCCTCGCTCGACGAACTGCGCGGCAAGCTCGTGGGCCTCATCGTGGCGCCTGCGACCAAGCTCGCCCAGCTCTCGAACGCTCCCGCGGCCAAGCTCGCGCGCGTCATTCAGGCTCATGCCTCAAAGGGCGAAGCGGCCTGACCCTTCGCAAAACATCAACCTGGTTCGAACCATACGTTTAAGGAAACAGATCAATGGCTGACTTGCAGAAAATCGTCGACGACCTCTCGAGCCTCACCGTGCTCGAGGCGGCCGAACTCGCCAAGCTCCTGGAAGAAAAGTGGGGCGTGTCCGCCGCTGCCGCCGTCGCGGTGGCCGGCCCCGCCGCCGGTGGCGGTGGTGCCGCGGCGCCCGCCGAAGAGAAGACCGAATTCACGGTCGTGCTCGCCGCTTCCGGCGAAAAGAAGATCGAGGTCATCAAGGAAGTCCGCGCCATCACGGGCCTGGGCCTGAAGGAAGCCAAGGACCTCGTCGAAGGCGCGCCGAAGCCGGTCAAGGAAGGCGTCAACAAGGACGAGGCCGACAAGATCAAGGCCCAGCTGGAGAAGGCTGGCGCGAAGGTCGAGCTCAAGTAAGGGCTTAAACCCGGGGCCGGGTACCTCGGGATTGTGCAAGAAACGTGCTTCGGGACACCTCGGGGCACGGCGTACACGGAAAAGTGTGGGGATTCGCGGACTTAACCCTCGAATTCCCACGTCAGCCGCCCCATATCGGGGCGGCAGCAGGAAAACACGGCGCGGTGGCGGGGGCGGCAGGGTTCCCGGCGCAAGCCGTTGGGAGACGGTCAGATTTCGGGCTTTTTGCAGTCCGTGAAATGAATGGTTGTGACGGGCGGGTGCGGTCATGCGCCCCGCGCGTCGTTTTGCGTTTTGAAGGTCCGAAGAACGAAATCGGGACGAAATTCCCGAAAGCGGGCTTGGGACCGTAGGGACGGTTCGGAAAATTCAACCCGGATGGCGGCCGCAAGCCGTGCGTCCGGAAGGTTCGCCCTCCGCCGGGGGCGACGCAGATGAGAGGCCACGATGGCGCAGCAGACGTTCACCGGTCGCAAACGCGTTCGCAAGTTCTTCGGACACATCAAGGAAGTCGCCGAGATGCCGAACCTCATCGAGGTTCAGAAGGCGTCCTATGACCAGTTCCTGATGGTGGACGAGCCGCAGGGCGGCCGGCCCGAGGAAGGCCTGCAGGCCGTGTTCAAGTCGGTGTTCCCGATCAAGGATTTCTCGAACACCTCCGAGCTGCACTTCGTCTCCTACGAGTTCGACCCGCCGAAATACGACGTCGACGAGTGCCGTCAGCGCGGCATGACCTTTGCCGCGCCGCTGAAGGTCAAGCTGCGCCTCGTGGTGTTCGATATCGACGAGGAGACCGGCGCCCGCTCGGTCAAGGACATCAAGGAGCAGGACGTCTACATGGGCGACATTCCGCTCATGACCATGAACGGCACCTTCATCGTCAACGGCACCGAGCGCGTCATCGTCTCGCAGATGCACCGCTCGCCCGGCGTGTTCTTCGACCACGACAAAGGCAAGACCCATTCGTCCGGCAAGCTGTTGTTCGCCGCCCGCGTCATTCCCTATCGCGGCTCCTGGCTCGACATCGAGTTCGACGCCAAGGACATCGTGTTCGCGCGCATCGACCGCCGCCGCAAGATCCCGGTGACGTCGCTGATGTATGCGCTCGGCCTCGACGGCGAGCAGATTCTCTCGACCTTCTACAAGAAGATCACCTACAAGCGCACCAAGGAAGGCTGGCGCGTGCCGTTCGACGCCAACCGTTTCCGCGGCTACTCCACCGTCAACGACCTGATCGACGCCGACAGCGGCAAGGTCGTGCTGGAAGCCGGCAAGAAGCTCACCGTGCGTGCCGCGCGCCAGCTGCAGGAAAAGGGCCTGAAGGCGCTGCGCATGTCCGACGAGGAACTGGCGGGCAACTACCTCGCCGAAGACCTCGTCAACATGAAGACGGGCGAGATCTATGCCGAAGCCGGCGAAGAGATCACCGAGAAGCTTTTGAAGGTGCTGAACGAGCACGGCTACAAGGAACTGCCGCTGCTCGACATCGACCATGTCAATGTCGGCCCCTATATCCGCAACACGCTTTCCGCCGACAAGAACATGACGCGCGAGGACGCGCTGTTCGACATCTATCGCGTGATGCGTCCGGGCGAGCCGCCGACGCTGGATTCAGCGCAGGCGATGTTCCAGTCGCTGTTCTTCGACGCCGAGCGTTACGATCTCTCCGCGGTCGGCCGCGTCAAGATGAACATGCGCCTCGAGCTCGATGCGCCCGATACCCACCGCACGCTGCGCAAGGAAGACATCCTGGCCGTCATCAAGACGCTGGTCGATCTGCGCGACGGCAAGGGCGACATCGACGACATCGACCACCTCGGCAACCGCCGAGTCCGCTCGGTCGGCGAGCTGATGGAGAACCAGTACCGCATCGGCCTGCTGCGCATGGAGCGCGCGATCAAGGAGCGCATGTCGAGCGTCGATATCGACACGGTCATGCCGCAGGACCTGATCAACGCGAAGCCTGCCGCGGCCGCCGTTCGCGAATTCTTCGGCTCCTCGCAGCTGTCGCAGTTCATGGACCAGACCAACCCGCTGTCGGAGATCACCCACAAGCGGCGCCTGTCGGCGCTCGGCCCGGGCGGTCTTACCCGCGAGCGCGCGGGCTTCGAGGTCCGCGACGTGCATCCGACGCATTACGGCCGCATCTGCCCGATCGAAACGCCGGAAGGGCCGAACATCGGCCTGATCAACTCGCTGGCGACGTTCGCGCGCGTCAACAAGTACGGCTTCGTCGAGACGCCGTATCGCAAGGTGAAGGACGGCCGCGTCACCGACGATGTCGTCTATCTCTCGGCAACCGAGGAAGGCCGCTATTCGGTGGCGCAGGCCAACGTGCCCGTCGACAACCGCGGCCGGTTCACCGAGGAGCTGATCATCTGCCGCAACGGCGGCGCCCGCGAAGTCCTGCCGATCACGCCGGACAAGGTCGACTACATGGACGTGTCGCCGAAGCAGCTGGTGTCGGTGGCGGCGGCGCTGATTCCGTTCCTCGAGAACGACGACGCCAACCGCGCGCTGATGGGCTCGAACATGCAGCGCCAGGCGGTGCCGCTGGTTCGCGCCGAGGCGCCGTTCGTCGGCACCGGCATGGAAGGCGTGGTCGCCCGCGACTCCGGCGCTGCGATCGCCGCACGCCGCTCCGGCGTGATCGACCAGATCGACGCCACCCGCGTCGTCATCCGCGCCACCGAAGATCTCGACCCCACCAAGTCGGGCGTCGATATCTACCGGCTGATGAAGTACCAGCGCTCCAACCAGTCGACCTGCATCAACCAGCGTCCGCTGGTGAAGGTCGGCGACGTCGTCAAGAAGGGCGACATCATCGCCGACGGTCCCTCGACCGATCTCGGTGAGCTCGCGCTCGGCCGCAACGTGCTGGTCGCGTTCATGCCGTGGAACGGCTACAACTTCGAAGACTCGATCCTGCTCTCCGAGCGGATCGTCAAGGACGACGTCTTCACCTCGATTCATATCGAG